>NZ_REHL01000005.1:0-75891 GCF_003692845.1 Lactobacillus sp. ESL0263
GTTCCAAGATTTGCATCTCGGATTTATTTGCTTGCGAAATTGACTTCGCTCTTTTGTTTTGGGTTCTTTAAACCCGCACATTTTTGCGAAAACATTGTTCAGTTTTCAAGGTACTACCTGCTGCTTATTGCAGCGCCTTAGATATTTAATCAGATCTTGTTCTCTTTGTCAAGAACTTTTTTCTGACCTTTATCACCCGCTTGCCTTAGCAGCGTTTGTTATCTTACTAAACCTGCTAACTTTTGTCAACTGGTTTTGCTCGATTTTTTTGTCGTTCAATCGCTCGAGCTGTTGTGCCCTATGTCCTGACGACAGTTATTAATACTAGCAACTATTTCTCTTTTTGGCAAGTCTTTTTTTATAAAAAAAGAATGTTATTTCTAACATTCTAATTTATGTGGCTACTTAGAGACACTTTTTTGGTTTTATTTATATTTTTAAGCAGGAGACAGATACATTGATAAACGTCTCGAATATCATGTTTGCATTCACTTAGAATCCAGTAGTACGTAATTGCATAAATTCCATTTGCAACTAGCTCTACCTGTCTAACCGAAAAAGCTCCTCGTGGCCGCATATAATTTTCTATTGCAAGAGCAATTTCTTTTCGCAGAACATCATAAAAGACTCGTGAGTCTTTTGAGATTAGGATTATGTTTAAGAAATAATATTTATTAGCTCTAACCTTTTCAAGCATTCTGAAAATCATTGCTTCGATTGACTCTTTTTCCAAGCCGCGAAGAGTTCTTCGTACTTGTAAAACCATTACAGATGCAAACAAATCACAAATATTTCCATAGCGCTGGTAAAAAGAACCTCGTTCAATTCCAGCCTTTTTGCAAAAATCAATTACGGTGTATTTTCTGACAATACTCTTTGAAAGATCTCCCTTTAAAACCTCTTCAAACTTTATTGTAGCCATTCTTATTTCCTCCAAACTATCTTTTAATCAACTATCATTTTTAGTTCTACTTAATTGCTTCACCACACTTTTTTCTTATAATACAATAAACAAATATAGCAGTTAAACCGCTATCATACAAAACATTTATAAGGAATTGTTAATAATTATTCTTTATTTAGATAATATTCTTCTTATGCTTAATTAGTGAAAAAAAAAGCAAAAGCCGTAAGAACGGCTTCTGCTTAAAATCTATGAGTTATTATCACGTTTTCGTTTACGCTGTTGTTTTGCTTTACGAATCTTATGACGCTGCTCAATTTTATTTTTCTGCGCTTTATCTTGTTGAATCACACGCTTAATTTTCTTTTTATAACCAGGTTTACGCTTCTTTTTGGCTTTTTTAACATAGCCATTGACCTTATTATCAACAGTGTATGAGTCTGAACTGCGTTCATTTCTGCTGTGATAATGTTTTCGCGGTACTAGCTCATCATTTTTAATTTCAACAAAATCAAAATGAATTCCCATTTTTTCTAGTCCAGCAATTCGGTTCATTTCTTCAGCGCGAATAAGAGTCACTGCATGACCCGAAAGTCCGTTTCTGCCTGTTCGACCAACACGGTGGACCACAAATTCTAAATCACGTGGTATCTCATAATTAACTACAAGACTCACACCATCTATATCCAATCCACGTGCTGCTAAATCTGTCGCAACAACGTATTGGTATTGACCGTCATTTATTTCGCGAACAGTTCTTTTCCGCTCGCGTTCAGTAATACCGCCGTGAATTTTAGCTACACGTAAACCCTGCTCCTGCAAAAATTTAGTCAACTCATCTACAGTTTGCTTAGTATTTGCAAAAACTAATGCTAAATAAGGCTGTCCCATGGTTAATAATTGGTACAGTATACGTTTGCGGTTTTTTCCGCCAATATCAATCAAATCATTTTTGATTGTAGGTGAAATTACAGCAGGATTATCGATGACAATTTGCTCAGGTTGTGACATATATTTCCGCAAAAAGTTAGATAACTTCACTGGAATGGTTGCTGAAAAAGCAGCAAAAGTCGCTGTCTTAGGTAACCTTTGAGCAATAAAATCAATATCAGTTAAAAATCCCATATCCAAAGTCATGTCTGCTTCATCAATGACAAAATTTTGCACGTGATCCAAAAATAAAATTTTCTTTTCAACAAAATCATGTAATCGACCTGGTGTGGCAATTATAACTTGCGGATTGCGGTTATTGATTTTTTTCATTTGACGCTCACGATCACTACCACCAGCGAAATGAGCGATGGAAATATCCAGACCAGCCGCATCCCTCAATTGACGGGCTACCTGATAAAGCTGTTCAGATAACTCTCGACTAGGAGCAGTCAAAATTGCTTGCGGATATTCAAGGTTTTCATCAATTTCATTTAAAATTGGTACCAAAAAGGCATGCGTTTTTCCTGAGCCAGTTACGGCTTGAACAACGACATTTTTGCGCTCCAATAAAACAGGAATAACTTCTTCCTGTACTTTAGTTGGCTGACTAAAGTGTATTTTCTTTAAACCAGCACGCAACTCTGGTCTAATTTTTTCATTAGTAAAAATATTATTCATTTTTTTCGCGATATTCCTTAGTCACCTGAACTAGTTCAGCAAAAATTTGCTTAACTTCGTCCATGTCTTTAGCATTAGCTCCACTGGCTAAGGCGTGTCCGCCACCATCATGCTGGGCAGCAAGTTCGTTAATAATTGGACCTTTTGAACGATAATGCACTCTAAAAGTTCCATCTGGCTTTTCAACAAAAACATTCCAAGCAATAATGTCTTTAATTCTTCCGGGAGTTGATACAGTACATGATGCTTGATCAGAATCTACACCTAGTTTTTCTAGTGCATCCCTTGTCAAAATCGCATATGCCGCACCACTAGGATCAACCTTCATATATTCAAGCACTTCTGCTTGTAATTTGGCCTGCGCAAAAGTTACATCGCTAATATTACGAGCAATTTCGTTAATGTTAATGCCTGTTGCTGTCAATTTTGCAACAACATTGAAGGTATGTTCTGATGTTTCTGGATACATAAAGCGACCAGTATCACCAACAATACCTGCATAAAGTGGATATGCTACTTCTGCAGTTACAGGCAGATTTTCTTCAAATAAAAAGTCCGCAACAATTTGGGAAGCTGCTGGTGCTTCGTCATCAACAAAGCTCAAATCCGCATATGGTTCAACATCTGGGTGATGATCGATTTTAATTAGAAAGTCACCCTTACTGTATAGCTTATTAGATATTCTCGCAGTATTACCTGTATCAGTTGTAATAACTAATGCACCTTTGTAATCTGCTTCAGTAACTTCGTCCATGGTGTTAATCCATGCCAAATCACCTTCATCGTTTTCACCTGCACATAAAACTCTTTTGTCTGGGAATTTAAGTCTTAATGACCGTGCAAGCCCTGCCTGAGAACCTAGAGCATCAGGGTCTGGGCTAGTATGACGGTGCAAAATAATTGTCGAATATTGTTCGATTTTTTCATATATTTTTGGGAAAGTGTTCATTTCTTCTCCTTCTTGATCTTTTAAGTACTTTAACTAGTTTAACAGAAATAACACCCTAACTTGAAAATAAATTCAAGTCAACGTTTTCAAATTCTGCTTCAGTAAAATCAGTCGCCGTAATGCCTAATAGTCGTATTCCATCGCTTAAGAAACTGTCTGCAAGTGGTTCAAAAAGTTCTTTGGCTGCTTCGTAAAATTCAATTGCCTGATTGGTAGCATGTTCTAATTTGCTTCTTCTAGTAATTGTTTCAAATTCAGTATTACGAATTTTTAAAACAACTGTCCTAGCAAAAAAATTTCCATAGCTAAGTTTTTCTGCCAACTCACTAGCGTAATTTCTAAGATTAGTCAGGGCTACTTGCTTATCGTAAACGCATGGTTCATAACTACGCTCAATTCCAATTGACTTGCGATTGTATTCATCGTCTGGGATAACTCGCGATAAATCAATTCCATTTGCATGTTCTGCCATCAAATAACCCATTCGATTAAATTCTTTAATCAAATCTCGAACATGCGTCTGCTGCAAACCTTTACCGGTTGTTATACCCATTTCAGCTAATTTTTCCTCTGTTTTTGGTCCAATACCATGAAAATGTCCAATTTTTTGTGCAGCTAAAAATTCTTTTGCTTCACTGGGCAAAATTACTGTTCGTCCAAATGGCTTTGAATATTCTGAGCCCATTTTAGCTAGAAAACGATTGTAGGAAACCCCAAAAGAACAATTTAATTTTAATTCTCTCCGTACACGAGTCTGTAAATCAATGGCGAGTTGTACAGCTGATTTGATGCCTAATTTATTTTGAGTTACATCTAAATACGCTTCATCTAAAGCAATTGACTGAACACGGTCGGTCATTTCGTGCATCATTTTATGAACTTCAGCAGAAACAGAATAATATTTTTTATAATCCGGTTCCAAAAAAACCAATTTTTCGGCCGGAACCAGGCGAAATGCCTTAATCGAAGGCATAGCAGAATGAACGCCATAGCTTCTTGCAACATAGTTAGCAGTTGAAACGACACCATGACCATTACTTTTACGTGGATCATGTCCAATTACGACTGCCTTATTTTTCAATTCAGGCTTATCGCGCATCTCCACTGATGCATAAAAAGCGTCCATGTCAATATGAATAATTTTACGAGAAGTATCGTTTTTAGGCAGCAGGCCATCGCTATAATCAGTCATAAATCCAGCGTTCAGTTGGCGAATCAAAGATATCGTTTGCAGCTTTTGGTCCCATTCGATAAGGCAAGTATTGTTCTGGCTCTTGACCATTTTCGTTATCTTTTTGCCAAGCTTCTTCAATTACATCAATGAATTTCCAGTAATTTTTCAATTCACTCCAATGCGTAAAATTGGTTGAATCATTAACAAAAACATCATGGAGCAAACGTTCATAACCATCTGGCACCTTGTCTTGCTCTTCTTTGGTAAATTGATAAGCCAAATTTTCACGTCTAATCCCAGGTGTATTGATTTTCTTACCGTTAATCGTAATATAAATTTGCATGTCAGGATCAATGATAATCGTTATATTATTTGAGTGCGCCTGACCGTATTGGTTAGACATGTGCTTCAGCACGATATCAATACGATTCTTTTTCTCACGCATTTCTTTACCAGTTCTGAAGTAAATTGGCATTCCTGCTAACGGACCTTTACCAAACTTTACTTCACCTGCGACAAAAGTTTCCGTGTTTGAGTCTTCGGCAACATTAGGTTCTTGGCGATAACCAAAAGTCACATCACTTCCTAAATATTGTCCTCGTACAAAGTGTTTAGCAATTTCTGCTTCATTAGGAATAATTAAACTATCTAGCAATTCCTGTTTAGCTGCATGGATGCTTTTTGAGGATAAATCTTTTGGCTCTGGCATTGCTAGTAGTGTAATAATTTGAAAAATATGATTTTGTACCATATCACGCAATGCACCAGAGGTTTCATAGTAGCCGCCACGCGCTTCGACACCTAAATGTTCTGCTAATGTTACTTGTATATTTTTGATTGTAGAATTGTTCCAAACATTTTTAATCAAAGGATTGGTTAACCGTAGTGGCAAGATGTTCTGAATCATTTCCTTACCAAGGTAATGATCAATGCGGAAAATATCGTCTTCATCAAATGAAGCAGTGATTTGCTTATTTAATTCCTCTGCACTAGTCAAATCGCGTCCAAAAGGTTTTTCAACCACAATTCGATTAAAACCTGTACTGGTCAAATGTTGATCATTGATATGTTGAGCAATTTGACCAAAAAAGCGTGGTGCCATTGCCATATAAAAAATACGATTTCCTTGTGCACTATAGCGATCATCAAGTTCTTGAGCTAGATTTTTCAAAGTTTCATAATGCTCAACGTTAGTAACATCATGTGATTGATAGTAAAAATGACTTGCAAAAGTGGCTAGGTCATTTTCATTTACTTCTCTATGGGTTTCATGAACAGCATCACTAACTTGTTCACGCAAATATTCATGAGACCATGGACGACGAGCGGTACCAATTACAGCAAAGTTATCGTGAATTAAGCCTTGCTCATATAAATTAAACAAAGCGGGGTAGAGCTTTCGGTGGGCTAAGTCGCCACTACCACCAAAAATAATCATTACAACTGGAATATTTTTCATGAGAGGGTCCTTTCAAAGTATTATTGATCTTTACTTTTATTTTATATTACTTTTCAGTTAAACACAGTTTTTGATAATCATAAATAAAAAAAGTGCCTTACTGGGCACTTTTTATTATATCTATTCTTTAGTTGAAGATTCTTCATTTGACTTAGAAGGTTTGTCTTCTTCTGGCTTAGATGCTGGTTCTTCAACTTGTTTTTCAGAATCTGGCTTTTCAGCTTTTTCTTCAGTTGCTGGAGCTTCAGCAGATGCAGTTTTATCTGGCAAAATTTGTTGAACAGCCATGCGACTGAAAGTTAAATAAATACCATCTGCATCAATCACAACAGTTTTATCTTTAGTATCAACAGAATCAACTTTACCGTGCAAGCCATCAATCATGATAACGTTGTCGCCCTTTTTAAGTTCATTCATCATTTCCATTTTCTTTTGTTGTTGCTTCTTCTGTGGCTTAATCATTGTAAAGTACATTAAGGCTATCAAAACAATAAAGATAACAATTGTCCACATGCTGCTCATGCCGTTATTAGCATTAGCTAAAAATAAAGTATTCACGTTTACACTCCTCAAATTAAAATTTCTAATTATCTAAAAATATATTATACAAAACATAAGCAACATTTGCACTATTCGTTCGGAACTGGCAATCCAAGCTGCAAATATGCTTTTTCAGTTACCATGCGCCCGCGCGGAGTCATCAATAAAAACCCGTGTTGTAATAAATATGGCTCATATAAAGACTCAATTGTTTCAACATCTTCACCAGTATTTGCGGCAATTGTTCGAACACCAACTGGTCCACCATGGTAACTCTCAATTATCACTCGCAAAATCTTGCGGTCGGTCTGGTCAAGTCCTTCATCATCAACTTGTAGTTGCTTAAGTGAGTCTCTAGTCGTCTCATAGGATATAACTTTTTCACCCTTTACTTGCGCAAAATCACGAACACGTCGTAATAAACGGTTGGCTACTCGAGGCGTACCACGCGATCTTCTAGCAAGCTCATGAGCAGCTTGATCTCCTATTTTAATATTAAAAACTTCACTTGAACGTTGAATGATTTTCTGAAGTTCATCAACATCATAATATTGTAAATGTTCAACAATTCCAAAACGATCTCGCAAAGGGGCAGATAACTGTCCAGCCAGAGTTGTTGCACCTACTAAAGTAAAAGGTGGCAATGGCACATGAACAGCGTGAGTTGTTTGCCCTTCTCCAATTACAATGTCGACATAAAAGTCTTCCATGGCAGAATAAAGTACTTCCTCAATTGGCTTGGGCAAGCGATGAATTTCATCAATAAATAGAATATCTCCTGGATCAAGATCAGTTAGCAATGCAACTAAATCACCTGCCTTTTCAATTGCAGGACCACTGGTACTTTTTAAATTTACGCCAAGTTCATTTGCTATGACAAAAGCTAAAGTGGTTTTACCAAGGCCGGGAGGGCCGTATAGCAAAACGTGATCTAGTGCCTCATCCCTCTTTTTTGCTGCTTCAATGTAAACAGACATTTCCTTTTTAACCCTTGTTTGGCCTAAATATTCTTTAAGGTTTTGCGGGCGCAATGAAAACTCTGTCTGCTCTTCATTTTTTCCTTGAACTTCTCTTGAAACAATTGAATCATCTTCATTCATTACCATTTTCACTTCCTTTTTGTTTAACTTATCACAGAAACTACTTCTTTAACAATAAAGCAAGTCCCTTTTTAATATATTGATCAGCCGATGTTTCCTTTTCAGCTGCCAAAGTAGGCGTGATCCGGTCAACTTCTTTCTTAGTGTAACCAAGTGCTAACAATGCTAGGAGAGCATCGTTTAATTCAGGAGAAACTTCTTGATCAGCAAATTTGTCAATTTTCTGAACATAATCGCCAAGTTTTCCTTTTAAATCGAGGACAATTTGCGAAGCAGTCTTTTTGCCAACACCAGGGAACCGAGTAAGATATTTCACTTCTCCCTGTTCAATTGCTTCAGCCAGTGAGTTACTGTCTTCAGCGGCCATTATTGCCAAGGCCGACTTTGGCCCTATCCCACTTACACTGAGTAGCTTCAAAAATAGTCCCTTATCATCTTCAGTTTGAAAGCCAAAAAGAGTTATTCCAGTATCCCGAACGATTTGTTCAATAAAAACTCTCGCTTTCTGCCCCTCTTGATACGCAAATGGAGTGGGACTAAAAACTTTATAGCCCACGCCACCAACGTCAATTACAATGTAGTCTGGTTTCACCACAGTGATTACACCAGAAAGATATTCATACATTAACTATTCACCCTTTTTAAACATTTTCCGCAAGTCATTTTCACGTAAACGCACAATCACAACATTTCCCTTTGCATCATGATAAGGATCACCTATTTGACGCAAGGTCGTCAAAATATTGTTGCAATCGGCAGCTGATAATTTTTTACGTCCAGGAACTGCTCTTTGAGCTTGATCAGCAGCTATTCGCTTAACTAAATTTGCATAATTATTTTGGTCAACATTCAAATAGCTATCCAAAATCAATCTAATTGACTGCTCAAGGTCACCTTCAATCCAGGTTGGATACGACCTTAAAATAAATGTATCTTGCCCAAATTCTTCCAGAAAAATACCGATTTTTTCAATTTCCGGTAACTTGTCTTTTATTTGAATAAAATCCAGACTGCCAAACTCTAAAATTTGTGGTGTTAGTAATCCTTGTTGATTGATTTGTTGTGCAGACATTTCTGCCCTAATTTTTTCAAAAGAAATCAATCGTCTAGCTGCAACTTGATCAACCAAATAGAGATCATCCCCACTAGTAGCAATTAAGTATACACTAGTTTGTCCAACCAGTTTTAGTTCTGGCAGGCTATTTGCTAAAACCTCATCGCCAGCTGAAATCACTTCTTCAGTCAGTTTTGATTTTGAAAAAGGTCTAAGTTGTACTTGCTTAGCAACATTTTCCTTCCAAGTTTTTGTAATAATGTAGCGATCATCCTCACGTGGCTCATTCAAATCAACATATTGCTGATTGTGATCCTGGTGAATTTCAGTAGCAGGGGTTTCATGAACTTCGTCACTCGTTACTTCAGGTCTTTTAGTTTCAACGACGTTCTTATTAAGATTAAACTTTAACTGATCAATTCTGGTTTCTTCAGTCGAAGAATTTAAGTTTTCAATCGCATCAGCCTGAACATCATCAGCTAATAATGCACTGCTGATTGCATTGGTAATTAAGCGACTTAGTTCAGTTTCCTTTGAAAGTCGAACCTCGCGCTTCGTCGGGTGCACATTGACATCAACAAGTAACGGATCAACTTTTATTTTGACCACTGCTATTGGATAGTGCTTTGCACTCAAATTTGTTCCATAGCCATCCATAACTGCTGTAGCCAACTGAAAATTATTAATATAGCGACCGTTAAGTAGGATTGAAATAAAATTACGTGTTGATCTAGTCAGACCCGGTTTAGAAATTAATCCTTCAATCTCAAAATCATTATCACTGCTCTGAAAAGGCATCATTTTTTCAGCAATTGAACGGCCATAAACACTTGAAACAGTTTGCTTCAAGTTATCATTGCCAGCTGTTCTGAGCAATAAACGTCCTTCATTCATCAAAGTAATCGAAATCTCTGGATAGCCAAGAGCAATTCGATTAACAATATCAACGATTTTCATAATTTCTGTTCGCGGACTACGAAGGTATTTTAATCTAGCAGGTGTGTTAAAAAATAAATCTTTAACGGTTATTTGGGTTCCCTTAGTAGCCGCAGCATCTTCTTGACTTTTCTTTACGCCAGCAGAAAATTCCGCTTTAGTTCCAATGGTCCCCGTCGAATTAGTTAAAATTTCCACATGACTGACAGCAGCAATTGAGGCCAATGCTTCTCCCCGAAATCCAAGCGTTGCCACGTTAAATAAGTCGTGTTCATTATTAATTTTACTAGTCGCATGTCTGGTAAAGGCAAGATCAATCTGATCACTTGGAATACCTGAGCCATTGTCTTGAACAACAATTTGCTTCAAGCCAGCATCAATAAAGTCAATTCGAATGCGAGAACTACCGGCATCAATTGCATTTTCAACTAATTCTTTAACTACACTTGCTGGTCGCTCAATTACTTCTCCAGCAGCTATTTGGTTGGATAAATTGACTGATAATTCGTGAATTTGACCCATGATTAGTCCTCATCCTTTAAGTCTTCTTGCCAGTTTTCAACTAGCTGCATTATTTGAAGTGGTGTTTGGTCAGCCAGATAGAGATTCGAAATTTCATCTAAAACGTCTTTTTCTTTATCTGTTAACTTGTTTTCAGAATCAGCCGTCTCAACTGGATTTTCGCCTTCATCACTAGTAGCACTTGAGAATAAGTCAAGTTGAGCCGAAGATGGCCCCAAATCATTACCTTGTGCTTCCAAACGATTGAGTAATTTTGTTGCCTGACGAAGAACTTTACGTGGCAATCCTGCTAATTGAGCAACGTGAATACCATAACTTTGATCTGCTGGACCTGGCAAAATCTTATGTAAAAAGATTAACTTACCATTTTCTTCAGTCGCGCCAACGTGAATATTCTTCAAACGAGGTAAGGTCTGCTCAAGTGCAGTTAATTCATGGAAATGCGTTGCAAACAGAACCTTGGCACCGACTTCATCATGTAAGTACTGCACGATTGCTCCAGCTAAAGCCATACCATCATAAGTCGCAGTTCCACGGCCAATTTCATCAAATAAAACCAAACTTCTTTTGGTTGCGTTTTGCAAAGCTTCATTTGCTTCTGTCATCTCAACCATAAAAGTACTTTGACCCGAAATCAGGTCGTCTGCTGCACCAATTCTTGTGAAAATTTGGTCAAAAATCGGCAAATCTGCGCTATCTGCTGGAACAAATGAGCCGACCTGAGCCATAACTGCAATTAAAGCCATTTGTCTCATGTACGTACTCTTACCAGACATATTTGGTCCGGTAATGAGATAAATATCGGTGTCATTTGCCAACTTGATGTCATTTGGAATATAGCTTCCTGACTTCATAACCTTTTCAACAACAGGATGACGGCCAAGAACAACTTTCACATCCTGATTATCTGTATGGAAACTTGGACGACAGTAATTATTTTCTTCGGCCACTTGCGCAAACGAACAAAAGACGTCAAGCTCAGCCACCTGCGCACCTAATTTTTGTAAAGCAGAAATATCTTTTTTAACTTCTTCACGTAATTTGACGAATAATTGATATTCAAGTTCTGTCGACTTGGTTTGAGCTTCCAAAATCAAATTTTCGTGTTCTTTTAGTTCTGGTGTGATATATCTTTCAGCATTAGTTAAGGTTTGCTTACGTGTATAACGATCTAATGGCACCTTACTCTTATTTGAATTGGTGACTTGAATATAATAGCCAAAAACCTTATTATAACCAACTTTCAGATTATCAATTCCAGTTTTCTGACGCTCGGTCTGTTCCATCTCAGTTAGCCATTTTTTACCATTATTCATTGCATCTCGATAACGGTCTAGCTGACTGTCAACGCCTTCACGAATCAAGCCACCCTCTGTAGTCAGAATTGGTGGTTGCTCGACAATGGTTGAACTAATTAACTCGGCAACTCCTTTTAGTGGATCAATCTTTTGCGCAAAGTTCTGTAACACGGGGTTATCAGAATTCGCCAAAGAGGTCAAAATGTCGGGAACAGCTTGAAGTGAATGTGCTAGTTGCAAAAGTTCACGAGCGTTAACATTACCAAAAGCAATTCGTCCCGTTAGTCTTTCCAAATCATAGACGCCCTTTAGCGAATCAATAACGTTTTCGCGTGTGAAATAACCATCAAGGAGAGCTTGGACCATTTCCTGTCTGTTATTCAGTTCATTAACCGACAAAAGTGGACGAGCAAGCCACTGTTTTAAAAGACGGCCACCCATTGCAGTGTGAGTTTTATCGAGCACCCAAAAAAGTGAGCCCATTTTTTTGCCTGTTTTAGCCGAAGCAGTTAATTCTAAGTTGTCACGAACAGTATGTGACATTTGCAAATATTGGCTGACTTCATAACTTTGAGCAATCTGTAAGTGCGCTAAGCTGCGACGCTGTGTCTGCAACAAGTAACCAACTAATTGCTTAACTGCTTCTTTTTCAGCCTCATTAGTTAAATTCTGTTGGGCATATGAAACTTCAGCGTGATTACCAGTTAATTCAGCCGGCTCTGAAACTGTAATATTAGCTTTATGCAAAAATTCACTGTCGCGGTCGCTTAAGTGTCCATTATAAACAACTTCTCTAGTTCGCAATGATAGTAGTTCATTTGAAACGGCCGCAAAAGTTTTTAAATGTGTCGTATAAATTTCACCAGTCGACAAGTCACTATAGGCCAAACCGAAGCTGTTTTTAGTAGTAACAACGGAAGTTAAATAGTTGGACTCCTTAGCCTCACTTGGCTTGTCGTTCATTAGTGTTCCTGGTGTAACTAGTTGAATAATACCTCGTTTGACCATCCCTTTAGCTTCTTTAGGATCTTCAAGCTGCTCACATAGCGCTACTTTATAACCCTTTTCAACCAAAGTATCCACGTAGGAATCAACTGCAACATGAGGAACACCCGCCATTGGAATCGGATTTTCTGATTTATTTGATCGGTGCGTTAAAGTTAACTCAAGAATCTGTGCACCCTTGACGGCATCGTCTTCAAACAATTCATAAAAATCCCCGACGCGATAAAAAAGAAAAGCATCGGGATATTGCTTTTTAATTTCGTGATATTGCTCCATCATCGGAGTTAAATTTGCTTTAGCCATTTGTTCCTCTTCTTCTTTTGCGTTACTGTTATCATTATACGCTAAACTATCTGTCAAAAGAAAAAAGACCGCAACAAACGATCTCTTTTTTTACAAATATTTGATTTTGTAAACCAATTTACTAACTTAGTTAATAAGTCTTAAGCAATGTGACCTTCAACACTATGAAGGTCTTTTTTGCCGTCCATTTCAACGATAGCAGTAATTGCTGCAGTAATACCTCTTACATCATCAGCCAAACTTAAGCTTGGTGTATCAGGTCTTGCAACGACTTGTTCAGGTAAAAATGGAATATGCATGAAACCAGCTTTAAGGTCATGAAATTCCTTATCAATCATGTACTGAACTTGATACATAATGTGGTTGCAGACAAAAGTACCCGCTGTTGTTGAAACCAATGCAGGAATTCCAGCTTCACGGATTGCTTTAACCATTGCCTTAACAGGCAATTGGGTAAAGTACGCATTCTGACCATCTTCATGAATTGGTGTCGCAATCGGTTGATAACCTTTGTTGTCAGCAATCCTGCCATCATCAAAGTTAATCGCAACTCGTTCTGGAGTTAGCGCATAACGGCCGCCAGCTTGACCAATGTTTAAAACATAATCCGGTTGATGTTGTTCAATCGCATCATGCACAACATCAGCACAATCACCAAAAACCGTTGGTATTTCAACTTTAATAATTTTTGCACCAGCAATCTCATCGTCTAACCGTTTAACAGCTTCGATTGCAGGATTTATTTTATCATCACCAAATGGATCAAAACCTGTTACTAAAATTTTCATTTTCATTCTCTTTTCTAACTATTAAAAAGCTAAGAAGTACATCAAGATAATGTGAACAAGCAACATAATTAACGCAATTGGATATTGCTGTTTGATTACACCTAGTGGATCTTTCATTTCCATTAATGCAACCGGCAAAGTGTTAAAGTTTGCTGCTATTGCTACACAGTATAGAATAACACCTAATAGATGGTTACCAATAGTCCAGAAATTGCTTTTGAAGTTGCTTGACCAACACCAGAGACAGTGAAAACAGTTCCCAATGTTGCTAATAATTGTGGCAGAATTCCGGCAGATCCAACCGAACGCACCATTAAATTCGTAAAAACAAAATCAATTCTTGATACTAAGACTGATACCAAAGCAGAAATCACAACAACAGCAACTGTGTCTACTCCTAGAATAAAACCTACAACGATCACTAGAACGCCAAGTAAGCATAAATATCCCATCAGCTTTCCTTTCTTGTGACAAAATATAATACAAGCAGACATATTAATATTATTATCTTTTTTAACTTTCTCATAAACGCTTTTTGAGAAAGCTAAGAGGAAAAGCTAAAACTCAGCAATAAAAAAAGAGTCGCTCAATTGAACGACTCTTTTGAATCAGCAAAATAATTATTACATCATACCAGGAGCGCCGGCACCAGCAGCGTTAGGATCAGCTGCAGGCTTGTCTTCTGGGATTTCTGCAACAACTGCTTCAGTAGTTAATAATAAAGCAGCAATTGAAGCAGCATTTTGTAATGCAGTACGAGTAACCTTAGTTGGATCGATAATACCAGATTCAACCATGTTTTCCCACTTGTCAGTAGCTGCGTTGTAACCAACTTCAGGATCTTGACTCTCAAGTTTGTTCAAGATAACTGAACCATCTTCACCAGCGTTTTCAGCAATTTGGCGAACTGGAGCACTTAAAGCACGTAAAACAATGTTGATACCTGTTTGTTCATCTGCATTGTCACCCTTAAGGCCCTTAACTGCATCTTCAACATCAACTAAAGCAGTACCACCACCTGCTACGTAACCTTCGTCAACAGCAGCACGAGTTGAGTTCAATGCATCTTCAATACGGTATCTACGTTCTTTCAATTCGGTTTCAGTTGCAGCACCGACATGAATAACAGCTACACCACCAGTTAACTTAGCAAGACGCTCTTGTAACTTCTTCTTGTCAAAGTCTGAAGTAGTATCAGCAATTTGCTTTCTGATTGAATCTTCACGTTCTTTGATAGCATCTTCTGAACCAGCACCATCAACAATAGTAGTTGAGTCCTTAGTTACAGTGATACGACGTGCTTGACCTAATTGAGCAATTGTAGTGTCCTTTAATTCAAGACCAAGGTCTTCGGTAATTACTGTACCACCAGTAAGAGCAGCAATATCTTGTAATTGTTCCTTACGACGGTCACCAAAACCAGGAGCCTTAACAGCTACAACATTGAAAGTACCACGAATCTTGTTCAATACTAAAGTTGGAAGAGCTTCACCAGAAACGTCATCAGCAATAATCAATAATGATTTACCTTGTTGAACGATTTCTTGCAACAAAGGTAGGATATCTTGAATGTTAGAAATCTTCTTGTCAGTAATCAAAACGTAAGGGTTGTCTAAGTCAGCTTCCATCTTGTCGTTGTCAGTTACCATATATTGTGATAAGTAACCACGGTCAAATTGCATACCTTCAACAACAGATAATTCAGTTTCGATACCACGTGAATCTTCAATGGTAATAACACCGTCATTACCAACTTTTTCCATTGCGTCAGCAATTAAATCACCAACTTCTTTTGAAGCTGAAGAAACTGAAGCAACTTGAGCAATTTGATCTTTTGAAGAAACTGTGTGGCTAATCTTGTGTAATTCATCAACAACTGCGTTAGTTGCTTTTTCAATACCACGACGAACACCTACAGGGTTAGCACCAGCAGTAACGTTCTTCATTCCTTCACGGATAATTGCTTGAGTTAAAACAACTGCAGTAGTAGTACCATCACCGGCAATATCGTTAGTCTTTTGTGCTGCTTCAGCTACTAACTTAGCACCCATGTTTTCGTAGTGATCTTTTAATTCAATTGACTTAGCAATTGTCACACCATCGTTAGTAATCTCTGGGTTGCCGTATGATTGTTCCAAAACAACATTTCTACCCTTAGGACCGATAGTTGCTTTAACAGTATCAGCTAATTTATCAACACCCTTTAATAGGGAACGTCTTGCTTTTTCTGAAAATTTAATGTCTTTTGCCATAATATCCGCTCCTTAGATTACTTAACAATTGCTAAAATATCTTTTTCATGAAGGACTAAGAATTTTTCGCCTTCGTATTCAACATTAGTGCCAGAATACTTGTCGTAAAGAACAACGTCGCCCTTATTGACAGACATTGGAATCTTGTCGCCGTTGTCAGCATAACTGCCTTCACCAACTGCAACAACTTCACCTTCTGTTGGCTTTTCTTTTGCATTTGAAGCAAGGACGATTCCGCCTACAGTTTTTTCTTCTTCTTCTTTAACTTTTACGATCACGCGATCACCAATTGGTTGTAACACGTTTGTCCCTCCTATTGTTTAATTTCATTTTTATTTACTTGTCGGTTAGCACTCCTATTACCCAAGTGCTAACTTACAAATATGATAATAACCCCTTTTCCAAAAAAAAGCAAGAAAAAATTAGCACTTTTTTCATCAAAGTGCTAATTTGCTTAAAACGTTGATATTATTGGGTTTGTTACTGATTATCCTTACCCTTATCTGAGTCAAGGAAGTAAATCAATGTTTGTAGTTCAGTTGCTAAGTCCACATTCTGAATTCTTACACCAGTTGGAGCAGATAAGCGAATAGGGGTAAAGTTCATGATCCCCTTAATGCCAGCCTCTACCATATCATCAGCAGTTCTTTGGGCAGAATCAGATGGAACAGTCAAAATGGCAATAGTAATTTGCTGGTCACTTAATTGTTTCTTCAACTCGCTCATCTCGTAAACTGGCACACCGCTCAAAATTTTACCAGTAATCTTAGGGTCAATATCAAAGGCACAGGAAATACGGATATTGTTACTCCGCTTAAAATTATAGTTAAGAAGCGCATGTCCTAAATTACCAACACCGACTAAGGCAACATTAGTTAGAGTATCTTGATTAAGAATCTTTTTGAAAAAAGTAAGCAGACTCTTTACATCATATCCATAGCCACGCTTACCCAAAGCACCAAAATATGAAAAGTCACGTCTAATTGAAGCACTATCTACTTGAACAGCTTCTGATAATTCAGTCGACGAAACTTTTTCCTTACCTGCCTCATTTAAAATAATTAAATAGCGATAATATAACGGTAATCTTTTCGCAGTCGCAGTCGGTATTTTGATTTTTTCCATTTTAAAAGCCTCCAACTTATTTTGCCTAAGAGTTATTTGTGAATTAGCTCATCAATTAGTATTATTTTACCTATAAATTGATAGCATTTGCAAATGTTTTTTTCACAATCTTGAATTAATAAAAAAGGGGCTAATTTCAGTTTTTCTCTTAAAAAATCTTGACCTAGTAAAAATTCATTTGCACATTCCTTAACAAATTGATAATTACCAGATCTTCACTAACTTCGTTTTTGCCTCCCTTCAATAATCCGTCCACTATCGCACTGCAGTGTATGCTAAAATAGTTTTTAGGTGAAAAATTATGATAATTGCACAAGGACACAACTTAGAGAAACAATTTGGCGCTACTACACTATTTAAGAACGTCAATTTTTCAATTGATTCAAATGCACGAATTGGTCTAGTGGGACCAAATGGGGTTGGTAAAACTACCCTATTAAAAATTATGACCGGTGAAGAAGAAGCTACACATGGCGAATTCACGATTAATAAAGACATCGACGTTGGCTATATTGCACAGGAAAATGGCTTAAACGAAGAAAACAACATTTGGGATGAAATGTTGACTGTTTTTGCTACGCTAATTCAAATGAGCCAGAATATTCATACTCTGCAGGAAAAAATTGCCGCTCATCCCGAAGATAAGCAGCTGCTTAAACAGTATGATCAGCTTCAATTTAACTTTGAACAACAAGGCGGTTACACTTATCAGTCTGATATTAAGAGTATTCTAAATGGTTTTAATTTTCCTGAATCAACATGGACAAAAACAATTGGTAGTCTTTCGGGTGGTGAAAAAACTAGATTAGCTTTCGTTAAACTGTTGTTACGTAAGCCACCCCTACTTTTGCTCGATGAGCCTACCAACTATCTTGATTTAGATACTTTGGACTGGTTAGAAACCTATCTAAAGAGCTATTCTGGTGCTATCTTGGTTGTTTCCCACGACCAGTACTTTTTAGATCATTTGGCTAACCAAATTTTTGAATTACAATTTGGTAAACTAACTGTTTTTAAGGGAAACTACTCTAACTATGTTGCTGAGCGTGAGTTACGCAACATGCAGCAAGAAGAGGCTTACGAGCGACAACAAGAAAAAATCAAAAAGGATGAGGAATTCATTCAAAAGAATATTGCCAGAGCTAAAACCACTAGGCGTGCCCAAAGTCGACGTAAGCAACTAGAAAAAATGGAACGGATCACTCCACCTAAACATAAAAACAAGGTTCAAATTAACTTTAGAAGTGAACGCCCTTCCGGAAAAGAAGTATTAATTTTACGTGACTTAACCATTGGCTATCCAACAAAAACCATGGTCGAAGATATTTCCTTGCAAGTTAACAAGGGCGATCGTGTTGCAGTAATTGGCCCTAACGGAGTTGGTAAATCTACCCTACTTAAAACTGTCATGAAGGAATTAAAGCCAAAGGGTGGTTCGATCAAGTATGGTGCCTCTCTTGACATCGGTTATTATGATCAAGAATTACAACTGCTTGATCCGACCAAGACGGTGCTTGATACAATTTGGGATCGCCATAAAACAATGCCCGAACGGGATGTACGTTCAATTCTAGCAAGTTTTCTTTTTACGGCTAAAGACATTGATAAGACAGTCGGGCAACTTTCAGGTGGACAGAAAGCTAGACTGACTCTGACAGTCTTGTCTCTGGAACACAACAACTTTCTGCTAATGGATGAGCCTACTAACCACTTAGACTTAGAAGCTAAGGAAGTGCTTGAACAAGCCTTACAAAAGTTTGATGGCACCTTACTGTTCGTTTCACATGACCGTTACTTTATTAATCAATTATCCAACAAAATCGTTGAAGTTAAAGACCAGCATGCCAAAGTTTATGAAGGTGATTACACATATTACCTTAACGAAAAAGCTAAAACGGCAGATACTGCGGTTGCGGCTCCTGTTAAGCAAAATGAAACAGAAATGGAAAATCCTTCTGATGAATCAACCAATAAGCTTTCTTATCAAGAACAAAAGCAGCGCGATTCACAAAAACGGAAGTTGCAACGTGAAGTAGAAGCTGCTGAAGCAAAAATCGATCAACTTGAAAAACAGCAAGAAGAAATTCAAACTGAAATGGCTGACCCTGAAATTGCTACTAATTTTGATAAGCTTGGACCACTTCAAGAAAAATTAACAGACATTCAAACCGAATTAGACAAGGCAAATGATGACTGGGAAACAGCTCTCACTGCATTAGATGATTTTGAATAAACTAAAAGACATTGCATAAACCTGCAATGTCTTTTTTTACCGTTCTGGCAGCGCAATTTGACCTTTAATACACTCAACAGCTTGTCCGCCAATTAGAATTTGACCCTGATTATCTAAGTCAACTTCAATTAACCCGGAGCGCCCACATTTTTGGCCTTGACTAGCAAGATAGTGAGATTTTGCTAATAGCTGCTCTTCTTTAACCAAAACTGCTACTGCACCATTCCCACTCCCACAAACAGGATCTTCATGCACACCCTGTGCTGGTGCAAACGACCGAACTTCAACTTCCGTTTTTCCATCTGTCAAGGCAAAAACAGTTACACCTGAGGTGCCTTTTGGCAATAATGACACTAGTTGGCGATCGTCTGGATTTAGACTGAGAACAGTTTCAACCGTATCAAGATATAAAGTGTACCAAACGGCTCCAACGTCAACTACCTTAGCTAACTTAATTGAATGAATATTTGGGAGCCCTAGAGCCTGAGCAATTGCTTCTAATAAATCTGATGGAATTGGTTTTACTTCAGGTTCAGGTAAGGCAAAGAATAGTTTGTCTTGCTTCATATAAACTGGCACCAATCCTTTAGCACATTCTTGCACTAAGTATTCAGGATGCTGAGGCTTTAGTCCATTATTCAATGCCACTTTTGCTGAGCCAATCGTTGGGTGACCTGCAAAGGATAGCTCTTCTTTAGGGGTAAAAATACGTAAACGATAATCAGCAGCAGGATTCGTTGGCGAACATAAAAATGTGGTTTCCGAAAGGTTGGTCCAATTCGCTATTTTTTGCATTTCATCATCGCTAAACTTGTCACCATCAATAATTACTGCGACCGGATTACCCTGATAAGGTATTTGGGTAAAAACATCTGCCTGGCTAAAAGCCACATAATTGTGTTGCATAAATACATCCTCCACTAGTTTTATAAATAACTAGTTTAACATTTCAACTTTAAATACTGAATAGCTAATTAAGTTCTCAAGCATCTTGTCTTTTAGACCTACTTTTCATAAAATGAAGGTTACCTAATACCATTAATTAAAAAGCGAGGTTATGAAATGGAGAAATTACGTATTGCTCTTTAATTTGTAAATAAATTAAGGAGGACAAAATGAATTTTTTAACCGATAAGAATATTAATCTAAAACAGCTAATTAACTTGTATCAAAGTGTAGGCTGGACTTCATATACAGAAAAACCTGAACTACTTCAGCAAGCTGTCCATAATTCACTTTATGTGCTTGGCGCATTCAATCATGATCAACTAATCGGCTTAATTCGTGTCGTTGGTGATGGCTTGACTATTATTTATATTCAAGACTTACTGGTTTTACCTGCGTATCAAAACCAGGGAATTGGCTCAACATTGATTAATAAAGTATGTAAAGAATTTCGTCACATACGCCAACAAGTGCTTTTGACAATGGAAGAACCTAAGACACGTGCCTTTTATGAAAAAAATGGCTTTACATCTTGCGATCAAGGTGAATTAGTTGCTTTTTATCACGAATATTAACCATTAAAAAAGACTCAACCTTAAAAGTTGAGTCTTTTTGTTTTTACTTTAACATTTCTGTTGCGTAAGGTAATTCGAGCGAAGGATCTGCATTTAAAGTTAAATCTGAAAATTTACCTTCGTTATAGAGATTATAGGCAGCAGCACCTATCATTGCTGCATTGTCACCACATAATTTTAGACTTGGCAAAATAACTTTAGGAGTTAAATTCTCTGGTAGATTAGCAATTTCAGCTTCCATTCGATCACGTAAACCTAAATTAGCAGCAACACCCCCACCCATAATGAAGGTTTTCGGTTGATACTGCTTGATTGCCCTGATTGTTTTATGAGCTAAAACATCAACCACCGCAGCTTGAAAACTAGCCGCCAAATCATATTTATTTAATTCTTGATGAATCTGATCCGCATGGTGACAGGTGTTAATAAACGCACTCTTTAATCCAGAAAACGAAAAATCATAATCGTCGTCTTCCATCATTGCACGTGGAAAATTGAATGTATCTTTACCCTGATGTGCCCAATCATCAATAGTTTTACCAGCCGGATAATTAACACCAAGAACGCGTCCAATCTTGTCGTATGCTTCCCCTGCAGCGTCATCTCTTGTGTCACCAACAATTCTAAAATGAGTTGGGTCTTTCAAAAGAACAATTTCAGTATGACCGCCAGAGACTTGAAGTGCCAATGCAGGATAAATAATTTCATCTGTTAATTGGGCTGCCATAATATGACCCATGATATGGTCGACACCAATCAAAGGTAACCCTGTTGCCATTGAAGCAGCTTTAGCAGCACTAACACCAATTAGCAACGCACCAACCAATCCTGGACCATAAGTTACAGCAATGGCATCAATATCATTCCAAGTAGCATTAGCTTCAGCCAAAGCTTCTTTAGTAATTTGACTAATTACTTCAATATGGTGGCGACTTGCCACTTCCGGCACAACACCACCAAAACGCTGGTGGCTTTTAATTTGCGTAGCAACAATTAAACTTTCAATTTCGCGACCATTTTTGACAACTGAAGTTGAAGTCTCATCACATGAGCTTTCATATGCCAAAATACGGATATCTTTTTTACTATCCAAAGTCAATCCCTTTCTTTTGTGTTGTTAAATCCAGCACCATATTCAATCCATCTTTATGCACGTCTTGATAATAATTTGGACGAACTAACTTAACTGTAAAGCCTAAAGCCTGATAGAGCTTTTTGGCGTTTTCATTGTCAATTCGCACTTCTAAACTAATAAAACTGCAGTTAGCTTTTTGCGCGTAGTCAATCATCAGTTTCATCAAGTATGTACCTAACCCTTGGTGTTGCCACTCCGGATCAACCATTATGTTAGTAACATGGGCTTCAGTATTCATCTTGCGCATCCCAATCATTGCCACTAGTCTCGAACCGTGATAAACCACTAAATACAGTGAATCCTCTTTAATTAGTTCAACTTGAAAAATTGCGGCTGACCATGGTGTCGCACCATTATAGACTTTTTCTTCAAGTAATAGTAGATTAGTGATTTCATCAGTTTTTGCCTTCATTACTTGAAGCGTTTCTTGCTGCAATTTAAAGGCAAATGGCCTGAAGTGAAAATCGCTTGAATCATTTGCTGAATGCGGAAACGTAACTAGCTGCTTAAACTTCTTCCACATAATTACTATCTGGCCCAAACGGATTACCCGTCTTTTTATGCCAATCTACTTCAGCTTGTGTCCGTCTCAAATAGTTTGGTAACAATAAGTCAGGATCAACTGGTTCCTGACTGAGTGCAAGCTTGCCAATTAAGCCGGCATGAATTGCATTTTGCTCATCAGAGCCAAATGAATATGGCAGTTCAAGCGTATCAAGTTGCTCGATCTGCTTATCAAAACCAGATCCAATAAAGAGAAGCTTTTTCGGCTTATGATCATTTAAATACTCGTTGATTGCAGTAAGTAAAACATCAATGTGGTAATGTCCATCGGGAATGACATTAACTGGCTGTCCATTTTCATTAAGGTATGCTCCTGCAAAGAAGTTGTCATTTCTTGCATCAATTCCAGCCACCACTAAAGTATCTTCTTCAGAGCAACTGGCTGCTAAAGCTTGTAAAGTTGAAACGCCAACTACTTCTTTATTTAAAATGCTGGCAAACATTTTCACTGTTGTGACACCGATACGTAGACCTGTGTATGAACCTGGACCAATTGCGACTGCAAAACGGTCAATATCCTTTAACTTAAGCTTATTTTTGTTTAGAATTTCATCAATAATTGGATCGAGATGTTCACTGTGGTTCCGCTCATCCAATTCATTCTTTTCTACTATTAAGCGTTCATCTTCAATTAAAGCCACACTCAACTCATTAGTTGCCGTTGATATGCTTAAAATTTTCATTTCAGATTACTTCTACCTTTTTAAAACTATCTTCTAATTTTTACCCGCGAAATTGCTTGTAAAACAAAGTAAGTAACAACCATTTCGATCCAAGGCACAATCGTCTCTTTAGGGATGCGTTGAATTAAAGCTGCCTTTAGATCCATTCCATACATCAGATGAACCCATAGGGTATTTAATCCAATATTTACTACAACTGTGACCAAAATCGTTGCAAGAATAATGCGCCAAATTTTAACTGGTTTCTTATAAAAAAGCAAACCATAAATAAGTGGACCAATCATTGCACTTAATGTGAAGCCAATAAAAAAGCCCCCTTGGTTGCCAAATAGCGCTGAGGACACAAAGTCACTAATTCCACCGCCAATCGCACCCCAAACTGGGCCAAATAAATAGCCAAGCATGACGCTTCCAATAAAACCTAGACTAACATGAACAACTGTTGTTCCAAGACTAAAGCGACTAAGAACAACTTTGATGGCAACAACAAAGCCTAAAAGGACTAGATCGCGCAATTCAACCTTAAACATTTCCTTTGTAGTCATTTTGCAGCACTTCTTTCATAATAAACTTGGTTTAATAACCTCGTATAATTATATTATAATTTACGCCAAGTTAGTTCACAAACGGCTTTATCATTCCGTTCTTCATCAGCAATTGTGTGATATGACTTAATTTCATCTTCATTTTCAACCAATTTCACACAAGCAAACGGCGTCTGCGAATAGCGTACTTCAAGGTTAAACTTGATATCAATCCCACTAATAACATGAGTCTTAAGAAAATCACGATCCAAAGTATCAATAAACCAATTAAAGTAGTGTCCGTTTGTCATATGATGATTAGTATCTAAATCGTCATAGCGAACGCGGTATTGACGCTTATCTTGATATTCATCTTGTGGCTTCAAACGTGGAAAACGTGGCAACTTTTTCAATAAAGGAATGCCTAAATCATCCATCATTTCTTTATCCGTTGAAACCAATTTACGTTTACTTAAATCAAATAGAACCCATTCGCTTTTACCAGTAATCAAGGTATTGCCCTTTTCATCAGTAAATTGGTAATCACGATACTCCAGGAACCGGTTATAACCAATTGGTTCAGTCGTTAGAGTAATTACTTCACCAGGTTCAGGCCATCTATTAACATCTAAATGGTACTGTGTTACTACCCAGCCCAGGCCGCGACGTGTCAACTCTTCGGTGCTACCAGAGCTATCGGCTAGTTGATTCTCAGAAACACTCATCATCAAGTTAATCATTGCTGGTAATCTTAAATGCCGGTTTTCATCACATTCATAATAATTTACTGTATGTTGTTCACTATATTTCATATTACTTGCCTACTTTTGATGATATCGATCATATAACTCATTCTTCGAGACATTATTTGCCTGAGCAACTTCTTTGATTGCAATTTTCTTACTATCGCCAAGCTGTACACGCTGATCAACTAATGCAATTAATTCATCCCAGGAAAGTTGCTCTTGCTCTTTGGCATTTGGTGATACCAATATTACAAATTCGCCTCGCGGAGCATTCTCCTCAAAATAATCATTTAATTCAGTAATCGTGCCGCGAACAAATTCTTCATGAATTTTGGTTAATTCTCTGGCAGCAACAATTTGTCGGTCAGAATCAAAAACTGTTGCCATGTTTTTAAGCGTTTTAACCAAGCGATGAGGTGCTTCATAAAAAATTGACGTTGCTCTTGCCTCATTCATTTGTTCAAAAAACGGCTTCTGCTCGCCAGCTTTTCGTGGTAAAAAGCCGTAGTAAGTGAAAGGTTGCGCATCAAAACCTGAAGCAATTAGGGCTGTCGTAAAGGCAGAAGCTCCTGGAAGTGGTACAACTGGAATATCGTTTTTGATACATTCCTGCACCAATTCATAACCAGGATCAGAAATAACTGGCATACCAGCATCACTGATTTCAGCAATTACAGCTCCTTCTTGCATTAGTTTAATTAGTTCCGGAGCACGTTGTTTAGAATTATATTTATGAAAAGACAGCATGTGATTATGAACGCCAATCTTTTCCAATAAAATCCCACTTGTTCGTGTGTCTTCGGCTGCAATATAATCCGCGCTCTGTAAAACTTTTTTGGCCCGAATGGTTATATCTTCTAAATTACCAATCGGAGTTGGTACTAAATAAAGTTTACCCTTGTCTGTCGCATAGCTACTTTGCCGCTGCATCTATCTCAAGTCCTTAATGTTTTTTCTTCTTTTCACCAAAATTGTCTAAAATATCTAAGCAAAACATGCAATCCGAACTAGGGTCACGATGAGAACCATAGTACATATTGCAGATGTGATAACCTGAATTGTATATTTTGCGTAAAGATTCAAGACCACTTTGCGTCTTAATCGTGTTGTTATGGGCATTGCTCATCTTATCCATTTTTTCACGCAACAACTGATTTTCGACTTTAAGTTCTGTATTTTCTCTAAGTGTATCCAAGATACTATTTTCCAAGCTTTCAATGGTTTTAGTCATACTAACCATCGATTCATGGAGCTGCTCTAATTTTGAATAAGAATCAACCATAAAAACACCTACCTTTTCCACTGCAAAGCAAGATAATCAAGAAGATTACGAAAACTAACATTGCTATATTGCATTTTGTCAATTTCCACCAAGTACTTCAGCATTCTTGCACCAGCCTGTTGATTACCACTATTTAAATCTCTTTGTGCCATTTGCTTTAGCATAACCAGCAAGTAATTTTGCTCGGACTTGCCTTTAGCCAATTCAGCCAATTTATGCGCACTTACCAATGCCAATGAATTGTGCTCAAGCATTTCTTGATAAAAATACTTGATTGCCTGATCAAGACTACTAGTATTACCTAATTCATCAATCTCATCTTGGCTAAAACCATTTTCCAACAAAAGTGTCGTTTTATTATCAGGTTTCTTGCCATCAGTAAAATTAACAATCTGGGTACGCGAACGAATTGTTGGTAAAATTTGATCCGTATTATTAGTAATCAAAATTGTAACCACTGGAGCGACCGGTTCCTCTAACAAGTTAAGAAGTGCATTAGCTGCAGCTAGAGTCAGCTTTTGTGCCTCATCAATGATGAAAAAACGCGTGCTACTTTGAACTGGGCTCTTTGCTAATTCTTCTTTTAGTATTCGAACCTGATCGATTCCTAAACTCTGTTTATTTTCAGGTGTAACTAACAACACATCTGGATTATTTTCAGAGATAATTTGGCGACAATTTTGACAAGTACCGTCCGGTTTTTGTTCACCTGTACAATTGAATAAACACGCTAGCCAATATGCCGTATTTAAGGCTTGCTTTTCATTTGCATCGACAAATAAATAGCTATGAGCCAACTTGTTTTCTTCATAAGCATGTTGTAAAAACTGAGCTTGTTTCTTGCCTCTTTTTGCTAGTTCGATTTTCATTAAAATTGCTTAAATTCTTCTACAGGTAGTACAAAGCATGTTGCACCGCCAACTGTAATTTTTACTGGTTGACTGCTAACATCAAATCCAGTCATTGATAAATTAGGATTCATATACTCTTCACGTCCTTGTGATTCGCCTTGAATTAAGCGCATCACTTTCTTGACGTGTTTTTCATCAATTCCGATTAAGAAAGTTGTATTACCTTCACTTAAAAAGCCACCAGTTGTCGCCAACTTAGTTGCACGAATGTTTTCTTTAGCAAAAGCATGTTGCAGCCGGCTAGCATCTTCTCTTTGAACAATTGCAATTATTAATTTCATTCAAATCAGTCCTTTAGCAAATCTTTTGGTATCCGTTTTTTAATAATATTAACACAGTCTTCTACTACTCGATTAACCGGTCGATCTCCATCGACAATGGCAATTCGCTCTGGATGTTTACGGTTAACTTCAAGATAACCTTCATAAACCTTTTGATGAAAGGCTAATTTTTCCTGTTCCAAACGGTCTTCCTGACCCGCGCGAGCACGTTCAATTCGTGCAAGACCAACCTCAGGCTTAACATCTAAGAAAAGAGTTAGATTCGGTTCAATGCCATTAGTTGCAAAATTATTAATTTGCTTAACTGCATCGATTCCAAGATCACGTCCTGCACCTTGGTATGCCAATGAACTATCGACAAAGCGATCAGAAAAAATTACTTTACCTGCTTTAAGTGCTGGAATTACTGTTTCACTCATATGCTGGCTACGAGCAGCTGCATATAATAGTGCTTCAGTTTTTGCACTCATTTTTTCATTAGTCGGATCCAAAATAAGCTGCCGAATTTTTTCAGCGATTACTGAACCTCCTGGTTCGCGCGTTACTAGATATTGTGTTTTGAGCAGCGGTGCAATTTGGGCAACCACTTGTTCTAAAACCGTGCTTTTACCGGACCCATCAGGCCCTTCGAAACTGATAAAATAGCTATTCATAAAACTCTCCATGAGTCTATTTTACAAGAGATTGTCTTATATTAACACCCCAAGGTCCTTTAATTTTAGTAAAAATAAAAAAGCCCTTAAATTAGAGCTTTTTTATTCTGAAATTGCATTTGTAAAACCACTAAATCTTGTATGTCGGTGACGAGCTTCATCATATAAAAAAGAATACTTGGCCTGCAATATTTTACCTACAATGATATTGTCTTCTGACATGTCAAGGGTAGTTGGATCTAGACTTTTTTGAATCGCAATTTCTTCTTGTAGTGTTTCAATTGTAGCGATCAGCCGCTGATCGCCTAGTTTTTTAATCTTATCGTGTGCCATTAGATTGAAGTTCTCCCCTGCACTGCTCTTTTTAGAGTAATTGCATTTGCATATTCAATATCACTACCAACTGCCAAGCCGGCTGCTAAGCGTGTGACTTTGATACCAGATGGTTTAATTAATTTACTAATATACATTGCAGTGGACTCGCCTTCCGGCGTTGAGTTTAATGCCAAGATCACTTCTTTAACTTGCTCCTGTTTTTGCAAACGAACAATCAAAGATTTGATGTTGATTTCTTCAGGTCCAATGCCATCCATTGGCGACAAAATCCCATGCAGAACATGGTACAAACCGTTATATTCACCCATTTCTTCAAATGCCATTACATCTTTGGGTTGCTCAACCACCATAATTGTTGATTGCTCACGGTTTGGATCACTACAAATTGTACATGGATCTTGCTCGGTAATATTGCCACAAATTGAACAGCGATGAAGTTTTTCTTTTACTTCATTTAAAGCAGTGCTAAAGTCATGAACATCTTCATCAGGCATATCTAAGGTATAAAAAGCTAACCTGGTTGCTGTTTTTTCACCAATTCCAGGTAATTTCATATAAGAATCTATCAAATGTGCAATTGGTGCTGGATATTGCAATTAAATCATACCCTTCGTATATTTACCTAAACTTTGTTGTGTCGCTTCATCAATTTCTGATAAGCCTTTATTAACAGCATCAATAATCAAATCCTGCAACATATCCGGATCATCAGGATCAATTGCATCCTTATTAATGCTAATATCCTTCAATTTACGGTCACCACTAAAGGTTGCAACTACCATATCATCTGCAGACTTTCCTACGAATTCTTGGGCAGTGATAGTTTGTTGCTCTTGGGCCATCTGCTCTTGCAACTTTTTAGCTTGTTTCATCATTTGTTGCATGTTCATGCCGCCCATACCACCAAAATTAGGTCTTTTACTCATTATTTTTCTCCTTTAAATTTTAATCCTTAATATTAACAACGTCACCAAATAAGTCTTTCGCTTTTTGAACAACTTCATCATTATTCTCTTGCACTGGTTCCTCTGCCTCCGGCTCTTCAATACCAGATTTTTTCTGCCGTTTAAGTAGTTCATCCCTGTGCGACTGTAAAAATTCCTTCCGAACTGTGAACCAGTCCTTATCCGGAACAAGCACAATTTGGTACTCATGCTTAGTAAATTTTGCAATCTGATCAGTCAAAATATCAAGCAGATCATCATCAGAGCTAGCTTTTTCAAACCAAAGCGCATATTTGCATTTCATCACTACCTGATCCGGACTAGCCGCCACAGGCTCAAGCACATCAAGAAGTGCTCGCTGAGAAACAGCTAAAACAGATTGCAAATCTGGCCATACATCTTTGATTGCTTGTAGATCTTTTTTAGTAGCATTTTCCAAAACATGATAGACCTGTTTGCGATTCTGCTCGTCTGCGTGTTGATCGTTGCGAACCTTCTTTTTATGATTTTTAGGTTTAGCAGCTTCTTCAGAAGGTTGGGACATTTTACCTACATTTGATATTTCAGTATCAAGGTGGAAAATGCGGTCGCTGTTTACATTTTGCGTTTTACCAAGCTTAGCAATTTTTTCAGTTAATTCAACCACTTGCTTTTTAAGCGCAGTTACTTCAGCTTGCAGTTCTTGACCATCAGCTGCCTGCTTTTCTACTACTGGAGAAGTAGCTGGCGCGGCTGCAGTGGTTGGCGCTACTTCCTGATTGGTACTTTCAACCAAGAAGACCTCTAAGGGAATTTGCTGCTGATTAGTATACCGCAAATCATTTAGCGCAGTGTTGGCAGATGCAATTAAATTAAAGTAGCGTTGTTCAGGAATATCCTTAATCTGCTCAACGAAATCATGACTTAAAAAGTTACTTTTATTTTCACCACCAGCTTTTAGCAAAATCAAAGCGTTCGTGGCCATATCAATTAACTCATCTAATATATTTTTTGAGCTCGCACCATTCTGCAATTCTGTCTGGGCTAAAAAAAGAGCTTGGCTTGCGTCTTTATTTAAAATTGCTAATAAAATCTGTTCAATTTTTTCTTTGGCAGCAAAACCAGTGATTTCAAGTGCCGCATCATAATCAACCGAATCATTTTCATAACTGAGCAATTGATCAAGGATACTAAGAGCATCCCTCATCCCACCGTCAGCTACTTCCGCGATTACAGCAAGTGCTTTATCATCATATTTGATATTTTCTTGATCAAGGATATACTTCATCCTCTTTTCAAGGTCAGCTTGCGAAATTCGCTTAAAGTTATAGCGCTGCGTTCGAGAAATAATTGTAGCTGGGACTTTTTGTAATTCAGTAGTCGCTAAAATAAAGACAACATGCTCAGGTGGCTCTTCCAAAGTCTTCAATAGAGCATTAAATGCCCCCATTGAAAGCATATGAACCTCATCGATAATGTAGACTTTGTATTTTCCCTGAGTCGGTGCATATTTAACCTTATCACGTATCTCACGGATTTCATCGACTCCATTATTCGAGGCCGCATCAATTTCCATGATATCAGCCATCGCACCCTTATCAGCAGCAAGACAATTTTCACACTCATTGCATGGTTCGCCGTCTTGAAGGTTAGTACAGTTGAGTGCCTTGGCAAAAATCTTGGCACACGAAGTCTTACCTGTACCGCGCGGTCCTGCAAATAAAAAAGCATGTGAAATCGTGCCGCGCTTAATCGCATTTTTCAAAGTATTCGTAATATCTTCTTGACCAATAACACTGTCAAAAGTGCGTGGTCGCCATTTGCGGTATAACGCTTGATAAGCCATTGATTTATCTTTCTCTAGTAAAAAACTCTTAACTCTTCGAAAGAGTTAAGAGTTTGTTAATGTCTAATAAAAGGCACATGCCTGAACGACCTTAGTGCTGCTACCTTCCGGTCCTGACACGCTTTGGAAGCCAAACATTGCCCAATAGATATACTAACGTACTTTGAGATTTTTTTCCACTAATTTACAGAATTTTTGCTATTTTCCATTCCCTTTTTAGCTTCTTTTTGCTTGTTTCTGATCTCCCTAAAAAAAGATTTAAGCATCTGACTTGCTTCATCTCGGTATAAGCCTCGAATTACGTTGGGATGATGATTAAACTTGCTCACTTCAAACAAGTTAACTACGCTACCAGCTGCACCTGCCTTAGGATCAAGCGCACCATAGAAGACGTTTTTTATTCTAGAATTAATGATTGCCCCTGCACACATTGGGCATGGTTCCAAAGTTATAAAAAGACTGCAATCAAGTAGACGCCAAGTTTTTAGTTTTTCACATCCTTGCCGGATTGCCATCATTTCAGCATGCTGCGTTGCATCTTGATCAAGTTCTCTACGATTATAACCTTCACCAATTACCTGTCCTTCAGGGTCAACCAAAATTGCACCAATCGGAACTTCTCCTTTTGCCTCAGCTTTTCGAGCCTGTTCAAAAGCTAATTGCATGTATTTTTTCTTTTCTTCACTTGAAAAAGACATTAGGAGTTCACCGCCTGCAAAACGTAGTAACCCTTATCACGAATTAGAATTGTGCAGTTGCCAAAGGTTTCTTTCAGCAGCTTACGTGCGCTCGGTTCTCCCTGTTTTTTCTGGATAACGACCAGTAAAACACCATCTTCAACTAAATGGTCCTTTGCACCAGCTAAAATACTTGAAACAACCTTTTTCCCTGCCCGAATTGGAGGATTGGTAACAATCAAACCAAATTTCCGTTCACTCGGAACTTCATCATACACGTCCGATTTGTAGATATTAACATTAGTAATGCCATTTACTTCGGCATTTTGGGCTGCCAAGTTAAGACCACGTTCATTTACATCAACTAAATCAACAGTTTGCTCAGGCCAAAACTTGGCCGCAAAGAGGCCAATCGGACCATAGCCAGCACCAACGTCTAAGATGTTACTACTTGGAAAATCAACTTCAGCCATTTGCTTGATTAAAACGCCTGAGCCATAATCTACACGCATTTTTGAAAAAACGCCTGCATCTGTTGTAAATTTTAGATCAATATTGTTTATATGATAATCAATTATATGCTCATCATGTTTAGCTGTAGGATTAGCAGCATAATACATTTGATTTTCTTGGTCACTCATTATTTACTCGTTTCTTTTTTAAACAGTTTTACTGTAAATAATTTTAACGAACCATTTCACTTTTGCAAATTAGAAAGAACAAAAAATCCACTTCATTACTTAGAGGTATTTTTATTAGATTTCAATACCTAAAAAAGGCTTAGTTATACCAACAATCTACAAATGCAACCTGAATAGTGCTATATCTCACCGTTTGATTTTTTCGAAAAAATCGTATCCATTGGAACTAAAATAATTTGATTCTTTTTAGTGAAATATCGTCCGTATGCAGCATAACCTGCCTGACCATCTGCATATCCTTTTTGTCCATCCATAGTTAATGTACACCACTGATGCTTATATTTGTTTTTATTAACATGTTTAGCTTTAAAGCCCATTTTAGTTAAAACCATTTTCATTGCATCAGCGGTTCCAGCACATGAATATTCTTTTGCAATAAAAACACCGTAGGCCTTATTATAATACGGTCCTTGCATTGTGTAATTATCGCGATTAGCAAATAGACTAACATAATATGCAGCCATATCAACCCGGTAAAGATCAGTATCTCCAGGACGATTATCAACACATTTGACAATTAAATTAGCAACTTTCTCTGCAGCTTTAGTATGATTACCTTTTTTACTAATTGGAATTTTATGCTTTACACCATCCCGATCGTATAAATAATTACCCTTAAGATCTATCTTGTCCGCATGAACCTCAGTAGTTGTAGTCACTGAAGTTAGACAAAAACATGATAATAATATGATAAAAAATAACACTATTCTAACTTGCTTACTTCGTATTTTCCCCACTTAAGTCTCCTTTTCTTGTGGCTTGATTGACTTTGAATACGAATATAAAAAGTCATATTACATTATTGCTTAAGCAAAAAGGGATAAACTAACCTTAGTTTGTCCCTATATTGACTTATTTAATAAGTAACTCCTACAGATGAAAAAATTTGATCACTTTGTCCGATAACTGCACCCAAACCAATTGTCTTGTCTTTTGGATTTAGCAAGATATCACGGTGACCCCAGTTTGAAGCTGCATCGTTATAAATATATTCGTAGAGCATCCCTTGAGCAACCAAAGCACTTGAAGCATTCTTTGCAGGGACTAGGTCATTAGTAGAATGGTCAACACTGAAGCCCCATGGAAACATTGCGATACATTCTGCAACACTTGCACTTTTAATATTTGCATCTTCAAAGAATTTTTCAAGAATGAACTTATTGTTTGAGTCAAAGTGAGAAAAATTATTTGGCAACAGCTTTGTTCGTTCCTGAACTACTTCATCGTAGTGAGAATCTTCTGTTACTGGTGAAAGACCGCGATCTGCCCTTTCAGCATTTAAACCATCCAAAAATGCTTTTCTAAAATCAGAAATTGAAAAATTGCTTACCGCATCATCCTTAGACTTACTTGGTGTTTTTGGCGTTTCTGATGTCGCATTAGTATTTGGTGTAGTAGGTGTTTTCGGGGTCTTATTGGTATTTGGCGTAGTTGGTGTTACAGGTGTGCTTGTACTTGGGTTGGTAGTATCTTGTTGTGGTGTTGGCTTGATAATAGTTACATACTTAGCTAAAACATATTTATTGTAGCCAACCCTATAGTACTTCTTCTTATTAATCTTTACTTTACCAACTAAAGCTAATTTTTCACCCTTTTTTAAGGTTGATTTTTTTATTTTGCGGCCTTTTCCATTATACAAACTTGTCTTTTTGGTAATACGGCCTATCTTTGCGGCCGGAACAGTTAGCTCAGTTCTACCAGTTACCTTTTTAGCTTCTGAAGGCTCTGCATTTAATGCTAGGCAGCTTCCCAAACTTGTAATTGCCACAAGTGCTGTTAAAGCTTGGCGACATTTACTTTTTCTCATTAGTTTTCTCCATTCTTGATTATTTTTAATAAAAAAACTCCTAGTAAATACAAATACACTAACTGCTTTGTATACTTTTACTATAAATCCAATTATATTACAAACTAATGATTATGATTAATTATTTTAAAAATTAAGCTGAGTAGATAATCCTAATTATAAAAGTTTATATTTTTACAAACAAAAAAGCGCAACCCCAAACATATTGGGATTACGCTTTTTCTATTTAGCTTGTCCAGTTGGACTGTAACTATTTCAAAGTTACTGAAGCACCAACTTCTTCAAGCTTAGCCTTGATGTCGTTAGCTTCATCTTCAGAAACGCCTTCTTTAACGTTCTTAGGAGCACCATCAACAAGGTCCTTTGAGTCCTTAAGGCCAAGTCCAGTAAGGTCACGAACAACCTTAATAACTTTAACCTTTTCTTGACCTGCTTCTGTTAATTCAACATCGTAGCTTGACTTAGCAGCAGCTTCACCACCGGCAGCACCTGCAGCAGCAACTGGTGCAGCAGCAGAAACGCCAAATTCATCTTCAATAGCCTTTACAAGGTCGTTTAATTCAAGAATTGAAGCACTCTTTAAGTCTTCAATAAACTTTTCAGTATCTAAAGCCATATTTATATATCCTCCGAAATATTTTTATTAGATATAAATTACATTATATTATTCAGCAGATTCGTCTTTTGAATCAGCAACAGCGTTAATAGCATAAGCGACGTTACGTACAGGGGCTTGTAATACAGAAACAAGCATTGATAGTAATCCTTCGCGTCCTGGAATAGCAGCAAGAGCCTTGATATCTTCCTTAGAAGTTACCTTACCTTCAAGCACACCACCCTTAATGTCAATAACATCAAAGTCATTTTCGTATTTTGAAACAATACGAGCTGGTTCAGTGATGTCATCAGCGTTATCAGTATAAACAACAGCTGTAGGTCCAACAAAAGTATCTTCAAGACCTTCAATGCCAGCCTTAGCGGCAGCACGTCTTAGGTAAGTGTTCTTAACAACCTTCATCTTAACATCGTTATCACGAAGTTCCTTACGCATGTTAGTAACTTCTTCAACAGTTAAACCAAGGTAATTAATTACCAAGATAGCTTTTGCAGCTTTAAGATCTTCAGCAAACGCATCAACGAACTTTTCTTTTTCAGCAATAGCAGCTTTACTCAATCGAATTCACCTCCATTAATTTTTTGATAAATTCTATAAGGCCTTAAAAAACTCCATGCCAACAAAGACATGGAGCATTTGAAATCTTCATAATCTTCTGGCCTCGGCGGGATATTGAGGCGTTAGCCACCCGAGTCTTAGGTAGAATTCACTTTATTAACTATAGCAGGGTTACTTTTTAAATGCAAGCAATAATTTTGCTAATAAAAAGGAACTACTGGAATAGTTCCTTTTAAATTTTATTTCTTTTTAGTTTTTTTGCTCTTCTTTGGAGCTTCTTCCTTAGTTTCCTTTTCAGAAGTTTCCTTCTCTGAATTGATTAATTCAAATAAATCACCGGAAGACTTGTAAATAACCCAGCTTGCTAAGTTAACAATGTGATCACTGATTCGCTCTAACAAACGAATGATGACAAAGTAACTTGCTGAAGCAACGGCAACATTAGGGTCCTTTTTGACACCATCAATGATCATTTTTCTAGCCTTGCGGTAGTCATAGTGAACATCTGCATGGCCATCAAGCATTTCACGAGCGGTCTTCTCATCGTCTTGAACATATGCGGTCAATACTTTGATTAACATCGTACGTACTTGGTGTGTCATACGTGAAATGATTTCCTCAACATCAGGAATACGAGGATTACCCTTCACTCTAACTGTTTCAACGGCAATACTATTGGCATTTTCACCAATTCGCTCTAAGTCAGTAGTTGCTTTTAAAATACTGATTACCACACGGAAGTCAGTCGCAACTGGTTGTTGCAATGCCATCAGGTCAAGTGCCTTTTTTTCGATTGTAATTGCTTCTTTAGCAACAACCTTATCTTGTTCAATCATTTCTTGAGCCATCTTTTTATTATGGTCAACAAATGAACGAGTACCCTTGTCAATTAATTCATTGACTTGGACTCCCATTTCCATAAATTGTGTATTTAACTTTTTCAGTTCATCCAAAAATATTTCGTGCATGATCCACCTCCAAATTTAGCCAAAACGACCATTAAGATAATTACTAGTTATTTCCTTCTTAGGGGCCAAGAACATTTGCTCGGTTGACCCAGACTCAATCAATTCACCATCCATTAGAAAAGCAACCTGATCAGAAACACGACTCGCTTGTTGCAAGTTGTGCGTAACCATAATGAATGTGTACTTCTTTTTTAAGCCCATCAGAGTTTCTTCAATTTCAGCACTTGAAATTGGATCAAGTGCTGAAGTCGGCTCATCGAGTAAAACCACTTCAGGTCTAACAGCTAGCGCACGTGCGATACAGATTCGCTGTTGCTGTCCCCCGGAAAACTCCTGGGCATTACGCTGCAAGTTATCCTTGGTTTCATCCCAAATCGCCGCCTGTTTTAAGCTTTCTTCAACTCGTTGATCAATTAATTGTTTATCCTTAACTCCTGCAACCCTTAAGCCGTATGCAACATTGTCATAGACTGGAAAAGGAAAAGGTGTAGGTTGTTGGAAAACCATTCCCACTTTTTTACGTAATGCAACTAAGTCTAGTTTGGCACGATAAATATCTTCACCTTCAAGCAAAATCTTACCTGTAATGTTGATATTATCAATGTCATCATTCATCCGGTTCAAGCATCTTAAAAAGGTTGATTTTCCGCATCCTGACGGACCAATCAAAGCAGTTAACTGCTTTTCTGGAAAGTTAAGACTGATGCCATGCAACGCCTCAAATTTGCCATAACTTAATTTGACGTTTTGGGCCTCCATAATATTTGTCATATGATCGCTCCTTTAGCCAAAACTACCTTGAATGTACTTTTCAGTAATCTCACCTTGTGGATTAGTGAAAATATTTGTAGTCGTATCATATTCAAGTGCATGCCCCAAATGAAAGAAAGCAGTGTACTCACTGATTCTGGATGCTTGCTGCATATTGTGCGTAACCATTACCATCGTGTACTTCTTACGTAATTGCTTTAAAGTATCTTCCAACTTAGCAGTTGAAACTGGATCTAGTGCACTTGCGGGCTCATCTAAGAGCAAAATTTCAGGTTTCAGTGCAATTGCCCTTGCAATACACAAACGCTGCTGCTGCCCACCAGAAAGGGCTAAGGCACTTTTATCAAGCTTATCTTTAACTTCATCCCACAATGCAGCAGCTCGCAAACTTTCCTCAACAATTTGATCAAGCTTTTGTTTGTCCTGTTGACCATTAGCCTTTAAGGCATAAGTTATATTTTCTCTAATTGACTTAGGGAACGGGTTAGGCTTTTGAAAGACCATCCCAATCGCTTTACGCAATTCATAAACATTGATTTTCTGTTGATTTACATCAAGATCATGAAACATAATCTTGCCATCTACACGCGCTACACGATCATTCATACGGTTCAATGACCGCAAAAAAGTTGATTTTCCTGATCCTGAAGCACCTATTAAAGCAGTAATCGTGTTTTTCTTAAATCCTAGACTTACATCAAATAATTTTTGAATTGTACCACCATAAAAAACACTTAAGTCTTCAGTGTAAATAGCACAATCTTCATCTTTAAAAGTCTTAATGTAAGTCTTTTGAGTTTGCCAATTTTCCATAGAATTTTCCTTATTTAATTTTAGCGGCGGTCAAGCGATTGTATAACCAATTACCCAACGCACGAGCGCCAAAATTAAAGATAATGACTACAATAACCAATAAGGCAGAAGTAGCAGCTGAAACGACTGTAACATCGGGAATGATTCCTTCAGTATTAACTTTCCAGATATGGACAGCCAAAGTCTCAGCCGGACGCATCACGTTTAAAAAGCTGGTTGGACTGAACATATTCCAATTAGAATAATCAACAGTTGAACCACTTTGTCCTGCAGTATAAATTAAAGCAGCTGCCTCACCAAAAACGCGCCCAGCACTTAGGATGATACCCGTGATAATGCCTGGAAGTGCCGCAGGCAAAACGATGCCGCGGATTGTTTTCCAATTAGATAAACCAAGTGCCCAACCGGCTTCACGCTGAGTTTGTGGCACACCTTTAATTGCCTCTTCAATGTTACTGGTCAAAATTGGCAAATTAAAAAAGGTTAGCGCTAACGCACCGGCAATAATTGAAAAGCCAAGACCAAATTGAACAACAAACAGTAAATAGCCAAAAAGCCCAACAACGATTGAAGGAAGTGAACTAAGAATTTCTATCGTAGTTCTAATTAATTGGGTTACCCAATTGTCCTTTGCATATTCAGCTAAGTAGATTGCTGCACCCAAAGCAATTGGTAGTGAGATCAATAAAGTTAAAATCAACAAATAGAGTGAATTAAACAATTGATCTCTTATTCCACCGCCAGCTTCAAATGAAGAAGAAGCAGAGGTTAAAAAGTGCCATGATAAGTGTGGTACACCGGAAATCAAGATGTTTCCAATAATACCAACCAAAAGTAGGATTACGATGCCAACTAGCAAATAGATTACGCCAGTAGCGATGCGATCATTTCTCTTTGAATTCATTTTGCTACTAACTCTTCTTTCCAATTAAGTGTACTAAGAAGTTGAACACTAACGACATTATTAATAGTAGTAATGCCAAACTCCATAATGCATTGTTAGGCAATGTGCCCATAACTGTATTACCCATTTGACTAGTTAATTGACTAGTTAAGGTTGCTGCTGGACTAACCAAGTTGTAAGGCATCAAGACTGCATTACCAATCGCCATCTGAACAGCTAAGGCTTCACCAAAGGCACGCGCCATTCCGAAAATAATCGCTGTCATAATACGTGCTCGAGCAGCCCTTAGAACGACATGGTAAATAGTTTGCCATTGCGTTGCTCCTAGCGCAGCAGAAGATTTACGTAGCTCCTTTGGAACTGCCTTAAAGGCGTCAACTGTTAAAGAAGTGATTGTTGGCAACACCATAACAAAAAGAATTAAGGTGGCCGTCAAAATACCAAAACCTGTTCCACCAAAGACAGTTCTAACAGCGGGAACAACAACAGTTAAACCCAAGAACCCATATACAACTGATGGAATACCAACAAGTAGTTCCATAACTGATTGCAGAAGGTTTGCTTTCTTGCCTGATTCGTATTCAGTCATAAAGAGTGCTACTGCGATTGCAAATGGAGTAGCAATAAGGGCTGCAAGCAACGTAACTGCAAAAGAAGTAACAATCATTGCCGCAGCACCAACGTGATTAGGACCAGCACTTGGATTCCAGTCAGTTGAGAACAGAAAATGAAAGATATTAACTTTATCAGTAAAAAAGGTTGCTAAGCCATGACTACCAACAAAACCAATAATGGAGACAATCAAAATACCGATTAGTAAAATTGCTAAAGCAGTTAGACCTTTGCCCCAGCGTTCTTGTCTGGTTTCCTTAGAAGGTTTGGTTAACCGCGCAATATCAATACTATGCGGATCAATCCCCTTAATTTTGACGTGAGGAACTTTTTGTTGAGCAATTGCTTGTTCAACAACTTCCTGCAAGTCTTGTTCTTTTTTAGACATACTAATTACCTATTTTCGTAACTTTATTTTCACTATCGCGCGAAACTTTCATTTCATGAATACTTAGATAGCCAATTTTAGGTACTAAATCTCTTTGTACCTTTTTACTTAAGACATAGTTAATAAACTTAGCAGTTGCCTTGTTAGGCTTACCTTTAGTGTACATGTGTTCATATGACCAAAGTGACCACTTATTAGTTGGTATGTTCTTATTGATTGGTTGAACATGATCTATACTGATTTTTTGAATGTTCTCATCATTTGCATACGGAAATGAAATATATGAAATTGTTCCTGGTGTAGAATTAACAATCTTTTTAACCGTTCCGTTAGAATCCTGTTCCTGCGAATTGACAGCATCCTTACCATTTAAAATCAGATCTTCAAAAGTTGTTCTTGTACCACTACCACGAGAACGGTTAATCACAATGATTGGCAAGTTTTTACCACCAACTTGACGCCAATTAGTTATTTTCCCCGTAAAAATGGCAGCTAGTTGCTTCTTGGATAAGTTTTTGACACCGACACCTTTATTGGCAATTGGAACAATTCCAACAATTGCAACAGGATAGTCCTGCAGCTTCTTTTCATCAATTCCTTTTTGGGTTTCAGCAAAAACATCGGATGTTCCTACTTGCACCGCACCTGCTTGAACCTGGCTAAGTCCTGTTCCAGAACCACCACCTTGAACAACAATATTACTATCAAGATGAGCCAAATGGTAATCATTACCAGCTTGCTCAATTAATGGCTGCAAAGCACTGGATCCAACAATCGTGATCTTTTCCTTACTTTGACTGCAACCCACTAAAAAAAGTGGCACAATCAAAAGGACTGCCAGCAATTTGCCCACATTCTCTTTACGCATTATACTTTCCTCAATTTGACAATAGGATTAAGCTTAGTTTATCAAATATCTTGCAATTGATAAATATTAAAGGTTAAAAAGTCGATAAAAAAAGCAACTCGCTCATGTGGCAGAGTTGCTTCCTTATTTTCTTTGAATTAATCCAAGTTTAATGGATCAAGCTTGATCCCAGGACCAAAGGTTGCAGCAACTGCAACGCTCTTGATGTATTGGCCCTTAGCAGCTGATGGACGTGCACGTAAAATAACGTCACGGAGAGCATCAAAGTTCTCAACTAATTGTTCATCAGTAAATGATACCTTACCGATAGCAGTATGAATAGCTGCTTGACGGTCAACACGGTATTCAACTTGACCAGCCTTAACGTTCTTAACGGCTTTTTCGATATCCATTGTTACAGTGCCGGTCTTAGGGTTTGGCATTAAACCTTTAGGTCCAAGTACACGACCCAAACGACCAACTTTAGCCATCATTGTTGGTGTTGCAACAACAACGTCAAAGTCTAAGTAACCGTTTTGAACTTTTTCTACTAAGTCGTCAGAACCAACTTCGTCAGCACCTGCAGCCTTAGCTTGTTCAGCTTGAGCACCTTCAGCAAAGACAATAACCTTTTGGGTCTTACCAGTACCGTTTGGCAAAACAAGTGAACCACGAATTTGTTGGTCAGCTTGTTTAGGGTCAACGCCTAAGTTGTATGAAACTTCAACTGATGCATCGAAACCAGCATATGAAGTTTCTTTAACTAACTTAATTGCTTCAGCAACTGAATATAATTTCTTTGAATCTACTTTTTTAGCAGCTTCTAAATATTTTTTACCATGCTTTGGCATGTGATTTCCTCCTTAATATGTGGTCAAACGAGCCTCAAACTCTCCCACCTAAATTGTTATAAATAACAGGATTAGTCTTCGACTTCGATACCCATGCTTCTAGCAGTACCTTCGATCATTCGCATAGCAGCTTCAACATCTGCAGCGTTAAGGTCCTTCATCTTTGTTTCAGCGATTTCCTTAACTTGATCCTTAGTTACCTTACCAACTTTCTTGGTGTTAGGTTCACCGGATGCCTTGTCGATCTTAGCAGCTTGCTTCAAAAGAACTGGAGCTGGTGGAGTCTTAGTTATGAATTCGAATGAACGGTCTTCATAAACTGTGATGACTACAGGAATAATCATGCCTTTTTGGTCAGCAGTTCTAGCATTGAAGTCCTTAGTAAAACCTACAATGTTAATTCCTGCTTGACCTAAAGCAGGACCAACTGGAGGAGCGGGTGTTGCAGCACCAGCTGGTATTTGTAATTTGACAACGTTAATAACTTTTTTTGCCACGGTCAAAACCTCCTTGATTCCGTGCGTGGTTAAAATGGAAAAGTTACCTACTTTTCCTCCCACAATAATAAAAGTACTTTAATATGGTACCATCGTTTTTTTAAATTTGCAATCTCTCGTAAAAGTTTAGCTAATTTTTTCTACTTGATCGTAGTCAAGCTCGGTTGTAGTTGCACGGCCAAACATATCAACTGAAACAAATAACTTGTATTTATCAGGTTGAATTTCAGTAATCTTACCTTCAACGCCGTTAAATGCACCATCAATAATAGTGACAGTTTCTCCAACTTCGTAATCAACTTGAGGACGTTTTGCAGGTTCCCCTTGTTGACGCAACAGACGATTAACTTCTTCTTCAAGAAGTGGCGATGGCTTAGAACCACCACCGTGTGAACCAACAAATCCAGTTACGTTAGGTGTATTTCGAACAACAAACCAACTTTCGTCAGTCATGACCATTTCAACTAATACGTAACCAGGGAAGATTTTTTCTTCAACTTCTTTTTTCTTGTCGTTGACCTTCTCGATTTTTTCTTGTTCAGGAACCATTACCCGAAAGATATAATCTTGCATCCCCATGCTTTGTGCACGCGATAATAAGTCAGATCTAACCTTATCTTCGTATCCTGAATAAGTATGAAGCACGTACCATTGCTTCTTTGTTGTTTCAACCATTACAAATTTCTCCTTTTATTTTGGCAAACAAAAAAACCTCCACTCAGAGGTTTTTTCTTTAACTTTATTTATTATATCACGAATAGAATTTCATTTCTATTTACATGAACATTTGTGTTAAAACGCTGAATAAGTAGTCTAACACTCCTAGAAACAAGGCGAATAAAACTGAAGTAGTAATGACTGTTCCAGTATCATGACGGTTTTGTTTAGCTGTTGGCCATGTTACCAAGTGCATTTCGTGTGCTACGCTCTTAAAAAACTTAATCATTCAATTTACCTCGTTTCCTTGTGTAATGTCATTTTGCCACAATGTTTACAAAATTTATTCAATTCAAGCCGCTTCGTGCGATTCTTGCCTGCGGTGATTGAGTAGTTACGCGAGCCGCATACGCTGCAAGCTAATGATGCTTTTTTCACTGCCATAATCTCACTTCCAAACTATTGTATTTTAGCAAAAAATACAGGTATAAGCAATTCATTTAATAATTGCCCTAAAATTCAAGTCAATTTTTCTCTTTAAATAAAAAGCAGCTACTTATTAAGCAGCTGTTTTTGGTGGTCAAACAAAAGCGTAACCACCGGGCGTAGAACATTGTAATAGTCGGATTTACTTCTTAAGATTTTCATTTACGAAGGATTCGATTTTATCGTCAGAATAATCAAGGAACGGAAGCATATCTTCTTCCGTCTTCATGGTATCTCTACCATTCTTTTCCATGAAATAGTCCCAAAGAGCATCCCTAACTGGCATGTCTGAATCACTCCAGTCAAAAACCTCTTTCATGTGACGATCTAACAATGCAGTCTTGATAACATCTTCTGCCATCTTAATCTACCTCCTATAAAATAATTCTACAGTTATTAATTATACGCTAAATTCTCATCATTTTCTATTAAACAGAGTCTAATAAAATTAACCGTGCTTTTTGCAGCAGACGCGAGCGTGCCCTTACTAAGGTCATTGGCAAAATTTGCCAGTCTTTAATTATTTGCTCTGATTGACAAAGTCCGAGAATAATTAATAAAGCCGTAACTTCTAAAATCGATAGCTTGTTGACTAATTCAGCTAGTTTTATGCTCAGCGGCACTTCTGGTAAAAAAGTTTCTGGCCGCCGAATAGGATTCATTCCTTTAGTAGCTGCTGCTTCAAAAGAAATTGCTTTGGCCCAAGCCTTTCTGCGATATGCCATTTCACGTCTAAGAAGCGTATTGGCATGATTTACCAGCCGAACTTTGTAATAGCTAGCGAAATTACCCTTTTTTGGATCAAAATCTTTCACAGCTAAATAGCAAATGATCATCGCATCCTGATCCCAATCCTGATTATCGTAAGAGCGAAGATGATATTTTTTCTTAATATTCGCAATTAGTGGACGATACAAAAAGCAAAGCTTGCGTAATGCATCAGTCTGCCCACTTTTGATTTGCATAATTAACTCTGTTTCTTCCCTTGCTACTTCTATTTTAACCATATTGCTATTCTCCTTTAGTTAATATCTGAACTAAAGAATACTGAGAAGCAAAATTTAATTTAAACGAACCAATGTTCAAACTTTTCACTAACAGGTAAATGTAACGGTTAATAACAGCAAAATTCACTTTAGGTTGTCAGAACAAAATTTGCAAAAAAAATGAGCGCACATTTTATATGGGCACTCATTTAACTTTTTTATTTATGATGATTTCTAGTATCCAGCATTTGATATAGCAATACACCGGTTGCAACACTTGCATTGAGAGATTGCACATGGCCAACCATTGGCAAAGTAATCATTTGATCCATTTGTTCTTTTAGTAAGCGAGAAATGCCTTTACCCTCATTTCCAATTACAAGAACAGTTTTACCATTGCTATCCCACTGACGATAGTCTGTTCCGTCCATATCTGTACCAAAAAGCCAGTAACCACGTTTTTTCAACATTTGACTAGTTTGTACAAGGTTATTAACGCGGGCAACCGGAACGTAATCAATCGCACCAGTTGAGGTTTTAGCCACAACAGACGTCAAACCCGTTGCGTGTCTTTTCGGGATAATGATTGCATCGACCCCAGTTGCATCGGCTGTTCTCAAAATCGAGCCCAGGTTGTGTGGATCTTCAATTGAATCAAGCATTAACAAAAATGGTTGTTTCTCCTCTTGATCAAATTGATCAAGTAAATCATCCAAATCCGCATATTCGAAACTGGCAACAGTCAGAACAAGTCCCTGATGATTGCCGCCTTGAACTAGGCGATCAAGCTTATTTTTAGGAACAGTTTGGACAACAATTCCTTTTTCCCTTGCTAAACCGAACACTTCATCTGCAAAGCTTTCCTGCACACCTTGTTGCAAAAAAACCTTATTGATTCTCCCAGCATCCTGCGTTTTTAAAAAATCAATTCCAGCATGTCTACCGAAAACAAAATCACTATCACTTGAAGTCATATTCATCAATGCCACCATTCTCCACTGTTTCAATGCACCAAGAAGTTAATTCTTGAAGCCGCTCTTTTTTACCAAGTAATTCCAAATAGCCCCAAACTGCTTCAAATCCTGTCGACAATTGGTATGTGGCTAAACTAGTATTCTTGGCCTTGCTATAAGTTTTAGAATTACGACCGCGACGAAAAGTTGCTAGTTCATCCTCACTCAATAAGCCATCTTCCTGCATTTTAGTAATCAAAGCCGCTTGAGCCTTGGCTGACACATAATGTGTTGCTCTTAGCTGCAAGGCTTGTGGCTTAACAATGCCACATTTAACTAAATGCCGCCGAATATCAACTTCATAAACAGCATCCCCTAAATAGGCTAACGTCTGCCCGTTTAATGTATCTGGATTAATTTCGTTTTCGACCAACTTTTTACTATTACTCACGAATCCACCTTGTTCCTTGTGGAGTATCTTCAATGATTACTCCCATTTCTTTTAATTGATCACGCAACTGATCACTTTTAGCCCAGTCCTTGTTCTTTCTTGCTTCATCACGCTGCTCAACCAAGGCAACAATTTCATCATCACCTTGTGTCTCATTTTGCTTAATCAACTCAGCAGTATCAATACCAAAGATACTCAACCATCCTGTTAATAAAGCTTGCGCTTTTGTTAATGCTTCTTTATCGACACTTTCAGCCGCAATATTGGCATTTAACACTGGTAATAAATCATAAATTGCTGTTAACGCGTTTTGAACGTTAAAGTCATCATCCATTGCGGTAACAAAATCTGCTTCCGTTTTAGCCAAAATTTCACGTAAATTAGCGTCTTCAACACTAGAAGTTTCATCTTTTAAACGATAATTTAAGTTGATCAATGTGTTCTTAAAACGCTGCAAAATAGTCTGTGCTTGCTTGAGGTTTTCTTCTGAATAGTTGATTTGACGCCGATACTGAACACTGGCCATGAAGAAGCGAAGAACCTGTGGATCAACTTCCTTTAAAATTTCATGGACCGTTACAAAATTATGTAACGACTTCGACATTTTTTCTTGATCAGCCCCTACAGTAACAAAACCGTTATGCATCCAATAATGAACAAATTTTTTACCTGTAGCGGCTTCACTCTGAGCAATTTCATTTTCATGATGTGGAAATTCAAGATCTTGTCCACCACCATGAATGTCAATTGTATCGCCCAAGTATTTGGTTGACATGACGGAACATTCGATATGCCAGCCAGGTCGCCCCTTGCCCCAAGGAGACTCCCAGGCAATTTCATCAGGCTGTTTTTGCTTTTTCCAAAGGGCAAAATCAATTGGATCTTCTTTACGATTCTGTTCTTCCTCGTTAACGTGTTCCGAAGCGCCCTCTTCTAATTCAGCAATGTTCTTACTGCTTAATTCACCATAGTGCACAAATTTCTTTGCTCGATAATAAACATCACCGGCAGATTCATAAGCATAACCTTTTTTAATTAGCTTTTCAATAAAACTGATAATTGAGGCAATTTCACTAGTTGCACGGGGATTCTTAGTTGCGGGCTCGATATTTAAAGCGGCCGTATCCTCTTCATAAGCTTCAATGTAGCGATCCGCTAATTCGGGCACAGTAATGCCTTCGGCACGTGCTTCATTAATCATTTTATCGTCAACGTCAGTAAAGTTAGACACATAATTAACTTTATACCCGCAGTATTCAAAATAGCGTCTAATGGTGTCAAAAGCGATTGCACTTCGTGCATTACCGATGTGAATGTAATTGTAAACCGTTGGGCCACAGACATACATCGTAATCTGTCCAGGGATAATTGGTTGAAATTTTTCTTTAGTTTTCGTCAGAGTATTATATATTTTCACGACGGCTAACTTGCCTTTCTAAAACTTTATCTCCATTCTAACAGAAACAATAGTAGTTTCTAGCTTTTAAAAAATAATTTATCGGAAAACGGCAAAACAAAAGAGCGCCTATCAATCAAAAATAGGTGCTCTTTTATTGCATTAAATTATAAGCCGTTTTCGCTCATTTGTTTCAAGGTTAAGTCAAGGTGCTCATGAACTTTTTCTTTACCCAAAAGTTCCATTGCTTCGCCAATTCCAGGGCCAACCATTGATCTAGTAGTTGCGATTCTGATTGGCATGAATAGGCGTCTACCCTTAATGCCAGTTTCCTGACGAGTTGCCTGAACTGCCTTCATAATTTGCGGTGAAGTAAACCGAGGAATTAAATCAATTTGCTTCTTGAATTCTTCAATAACTGGTCTTGCTTCATCCTTGCGGATTTCGTCAATTTCTTCATCACTCAAATCTTTTGGTGCGTCAAAGAAAATCTTAGCTAAATCAACAATTTGCTTAGTATATGACATTTGCACAGAGTAAATGTTAACTAATTGACGTACCCATTCCATCTTTTCAGGGTTTGGATCTTTTTCAACTAAACCAGCTTCTTGTAAATTGTTAAGTGCTAAGTCTAGTAAAGTATCACGATCTGCCTTCTTGATGTATTGGTTGTTAATCCACTCTAACTTTCTTCTGTCAAAAGCTGCAGGTGAATTTGATAAACGAGCAGGATCAAATTGCTTAATCAATTCGCGTTGAGTAAAGATTTCGTTTTCACCAACAGGTGACCAACCAAGAAGTGTAATGAAGTTAAACATTGCATCTGGTAGGTATCCTAAATCACGGTATTGCTCAATAAACTGCAATACTGACTTGTCTTCTTCACGCTTAGATAACTTCTTACCAGTTTCCGCATTGATAATTAAAGTCATGTGACCAAACTTAGGTGGCTCCCAGCCTAATGCTTCATAAACAGCTAGCTGCTTAGGAGTGTTAGAGACGTGATCATCCCCACGTAAAACGTGAGTTATTTCCATTAAATGATCATCGACAACAACTGCAAAGTTGTAAGTTGGCATACCATCACGTTTTTGGATAACAAAATCGCCACCAATTGTGTCAGACTCAAAGCTTAAATGACCCTTAACGATATCTTCCCAAGAATATGTTTCCATTTCGGGAATGTGAATTCGAACAACTGGCTTTAAGCCCTTTGCCTTTGCCTCTTCTTGCTTTTGCGCAATTTCATCGGCAGTCAGGCCTTCATACTCGTAAGTATAGTGTGGCGCAATTCCCATTGCCCGTTGCTCTTCACGTTGTTCTTCAAGCTCTTCTTCTGTTTTGTATGAATAGTAAGCTTTACCTTCATCTAACAGTTGTTGAATATACTTATTATAGATATCTTTACGTTCAGATTGACGATATGGACCAAAATCGCCGCCCTTGTCAGGACCTTCATCCCAGTCAATACCTAACCAACGTAAGTTTTCCATTTGTGATTTAGAACCACCTTCGACATTACGTTTTTGGTCAGTATCTTCAATTCTTAAAACAAAAGTACCTTTATTATGACGCGCAAACAAGTAGTTGAATAGTGCAGTTCGCGCATTACCTATATGTAAGTGCCCTGTTGGACTTGGGGCATATCTTACCCGAATTTTTTGTTTTGCCAAAATTCATGCCTCTTTCAAAAAGTAAATATAAACATTTTTAGTTTACCCGTAATAACAGAAAAGTTCAATCTTTCCTTAAGCCAAAACCAATTTTAACGCTTGCGGGATGCTTGAAACAGGAATTACTTCTATTCCCATATTTTGCAAGCTTGAACGCATATTATGCTTAGGAATAAAAATTCGCTTAAAACCTGTTTTAGCTGCTTCTTTAATCCGTGCATCAATTTGGTTAACTCGTCTAACTTCACCAGTTAAACCAACCTCACCCACGAAGCAATCAGTTGGTAAAATTTCTTGGTTCTTATAGCTTGAAGCAATCGCCATCACTACCGCCAAATCAACTGCAGGTTCATTCAAGCGAATACCACCGGTAGCAGTTAAATAAACATCTTGATTTTGTAGCATCAAGTTGCCACGCTTTTCTAAAACTGCTAACAATAATCCTGCTCGGTTGAAATCAATACCGGCAGTAGTTCTTTTGGCATAGCCAAATGCGGTCGGTGTAACTAATGCCTGAATTTCCGCTAAAATCGGCCTTGTTCCTTCAAGCGAGACGACAATCGCAGACCCCGTTGAGTTAGGTAATCGCTCATCAAGAAAAATTGCAGATGGATTGGTGACTTCCTGCAACCCTTTGTTGACCATTTCAAACATACCGATTTCGTTAGCAGCACCAAACCGATTTTTTACGGAATGCAAAATTCGGTATGCATGGTGTTCATCACCTTCAAAATAAAGAACTGTATCCACCATGTGTTCCAAAATCTTAGGCCCAGCAATTGCACCTTCCTTGGTAACATGACCGATCACGAAAACCGTAATTGCATCCATCTTAGCAATTTTCATTAATTCGCTGGTTACTTCACGAACCTGTGATGCGGAACCTGTCATTGAATCAAGACTAGGTTCATTCATTGTTTGAATTGAGTCAATTACGACAAAATCAGGCTTGATTGTGTCAATCTGCTGGCGAATGTCTTCCATGTCCGTTTCTGGATAAAGCAACATATCATTCGCAGCGAGTCCTAGACGATCTGCGCGCAACTTGATTTGATTAGCCGATTCTTCTCCCGAAACGTATAGGACTTTGAACTTTTGGGATAGCTCACTCATGATTTGTAACATTAAAGTAGACTTACCAATTCCAGGGTCTCCACCGATTAACACAAGCGAGCCAGGAACTATTCCACCACCAAGAACACGGTTAAGTTCACCCATGCTTGTTTGGATTCGTTCCTCTTTTTCAGCCTTTACGGCTTCAATTTTAACTGGTTCATTAATTCCAGTTTTTTTAATTAGTCTACTTGGACTACCTTTTGCAGAATGTGCTTGGACAGTTTCGGTTTCTTTTTCAAACTGATTCCAGGCACCGCAATTAGGACACCTTCCTAAGTAGCTAGCCGAAATATAGCCACAGGAGTGGCACTTATATTTCGTTTTAATTTTGGCCATTTACTCCTCCTTGTTAGTTGAGCCAAAGCCATTAGCGCGTTGGCGGCTGACTGGCTCATCATCATCTGTTCTCAAATAATGAATAAAAATTCCTTGAGCAATTCGCTCACCCTTTTTAATCTTTATTGGTCGAACACCATAATTAAGTACCTGAACAAAAATCTCACCCTCATTAGCATCATTATTATAGTAGTCTGCATCAATAACACCAATCCCGTTGGGTAAGCTCAAGTTTCTTTTAAAAGTATTTGACGACCGGTTAGCCAAAATCAGCACTTCATCTTCTGGCATATAGACCTTGACCCCAGTAGGAATTAAAAATGGCTTAATTATTTTATCTGCCATTTCGTAATCAGGTTCATAGAGTTGATGCCCATTTCTAATCAGGCGGAAAATACGGACAAAGTTTAACCGCCAAATGCTTGGAATCACCATGTCTTGAGCCGCTTCAATGTCATATCCTGCGCTAGCAGTTGTCTGTCGTCTCGGTAGCGTAATATCTTCATCCTGGTATTTAGATACGATTTCAAAGCCGCGTGTTCTGTTCATTTTTTCTCCTTTGGCTGGTAAAGACTTTTTGTTTCAGTTAAAGTATCATAAACATTATAACTTGTAAGTAGGAAAAAATTGTAGCGCTAATTTATATTATTGGCTAAAAGAAATATGTTCCTCTAGCTTCACATTGCAAAACTAGTTCTATAATTAAATTCGTAAAAAGCAGTCCATTTTTTAGCAGGAGAAAAAGTAATGTTTACCTTCGATAATCCACACCATTTTTTAAAAGAATACGATGATAACGAGCAATTAATCTATCACTGGTCAATGGACGAGATTGAGCGAAATGACGGAAAAGTTTGGGTAATTAACCACATGTTTATTGCTCCAAACCAAAATAAAGAAGCAGTTCTGGACAAAAATATGGCCTTAGTAATGGAATTTGCCAAAAATACCAAATTACCAATTTGGCCTCTTGATCCGCTAGTAATTGACTATTTCCAGCGTCACCCTGAGTTTCATAAAATTTGGTATCATCGTCCTATCCAAGCAAATAATTAGTATAATTGCTTCTTTTTGTTTTTCAAAATTTAACACTCAGCAGCAATTAATTAACAATTTATTCATAAAATCATTTAGCCTATAATAGACTAGTTAATCTAGATGGGATAAAATGGTAGTTATTAACTTAAGGAGGATAACATTAATGACAAAAGAAATTACAAATGATGCTATTGCCAATTATACTGATGATCTAGCAAAGCACCCTGGTATTAACATTGCTAGCCATGCTGCACAACAAAATGGCATTTTCAAGGCTAGTCAAAATTTACAATCTCAAATTGACCTTACCCCTACATTTTCAGTTGAAATTGATACTGGTAAGCCAGCTGATCAAAAGCAATCAGGTCGCTGCTGGATGTTCTCAGCATTGAACACCATGCGTCACCCATTGCAAAAGGAATACAAGGTTAAGGATTTTGAATTATCACAAAATTACACTAACTTCTGGGACAAGTTTGAAAAATCAAACTGGTTCTTCGAAAATGTAATTGCTTCAGCAGATAAGCCACTTGGTGACCGTAAGGTAAGCTTCTTATTCGCAACACCACAACAAGATGGTGGTCAATGGGATATGCTTTGCGGCTTAATTGAAAAGTATGGTATCGTACCAAAATCTGTTTACCCAGAAACTGCTAATGCAACTAACTCAAGTGCTTTAAACGACACTTTAAACACTTTACTACGTAAAGATGGTTTGGAATTACGTGAATTAGTCAACAGTGGTAAATCAGAAGATGAAGTACAACAACGTAAGAACGAATTCTTAAATGATGTTTTCCGCGTTTTGGCTGTTTCTCTTGGCGTTCCACCAAAGAAATTTGATTTCGAATACAAAGATGATGATGGTAATTACCACCGTGATGCTGATCTTACTCCTAAGGCATTCTTTGACAAGTACGTTGGCATGAACTTAGAAGATCACGTTTCAATTATCAACTCACCTACTGATGACAAACCTTACCACAAAGTATTTTCAGTTGAATACCTTGGTAACGTTGTTGGCGGTCGTCAAGTTCGGCACCTTAACTTAGAAATTGACGAAATGAAAGACTTAATCATTAAGCAACTTGAATCAGGAGAAGTTGTTTGGTTTGGTTCTAACGTCAGCAAAGATTCTGAAAGACAACTTGGTCTTCTTGATACCAATATTTACAAGCGCGATGAATTATTTGACGTTGATTTATCAATGTCAAAAGCTGAAAAGCTTGATTCAGGCGAAAGTATGATGGACCACGCTATGGTTATTACTGGTGTTGATCTAGTAAACGGCAAACCAACTAAGTGGAAGATCGAAAACTCATGGGGTGATAAGCCTGGCTTTAAGGGTTACTTCATTATGAGTGATGCTTGGTTTGATTCATTTGTTTACCAAGCAGTTATTAACAAGAAATTCTTGTCAGATGACGTGAAGAAAGAATTCGACGAAGGTGCTAAGGACCCAATCGAGTTACTTCCATGGGATCCAATGGGAGCTCTTGCTTTTAAATAAAAACAAAGTTTAAAAATGAAAAACGCTACTTACAAAAGTAGCGTTTTTTTGTATTTTCAATTAATTCAAAAGATGTGGCAATTTCTTAAGCCAATCCAACTTCAGCAATAAATCTCATAAAAGCTGCTTTACCAGCAGCAGTTTGCTTAAACACTCCTGCATCTTCAAGAACGCGCTCAAAAACTAACCCTAATTCCTCTTGCAAAACCTGATTAACATTTTCAGCGGTTATGTTGTGTTTTTCTTTTATCGCAGATGCCCACTCTAAGTGGATTTTGGAAATTTGATTTGGCTGCTTAAGCAAAAACTTTTTAACTTCTGTCATTTCACCTACCAATCGTGGTGGCAGAATTGCCAACCCCATAACTTCAATCAAGCCAATATTCTCCTTTTTAATGTGCTGAACATCAGGATGAGGGTGAAAAATACCATCTGGATATTCTTCTGAAGTCTGGTTATCTCGTAAAACTAGGTCAAGTTCATATTCATTATCATACATGCGCGCAATCGGTGTAATGGTATGATGCTGCGTATTGTTTGAAAAAGCACGAATACTTACTTGCTCATCACTATAATTTTGCCATTTGGCTAGAATTTTCCCCGCCAGCCCAACCAAATGAGCACTATTCGAACTACGTAAACGAATAACCGACATCGGCCATTTAACAATTCCTGCTTCCACATCAGGAAAACCAGCAAAGCGAAACTTATGAATCAGTGGTGCCTTCTCCATCGGAAACTGATGGCGCCCACCTTGATAATGCTCATGGGTTAAAATCGAACCACCAACAATTGGTAAATCCGCATTACTTCCTACAAAATAGCCAGGAAATTTATCAACAATTGTCAGTAAATTAGAAAACGTCTGAACATCTATTTTCATTTTCTCATGCTTGGAAGATAAAAAAATACAATGCTCATTAAAATAAGCATAAGGTGAATATTGAAAGCCCCATTCTTCTTGACCCAAACTAAAGCGGATGATGCGATGATTGCTACGAGCAGGATAATTTAGACGTCCTTGATAGCCCTCGTTCTCCATGCATAATTGGCACTTCGGATAATCACTTGCGACTGCATCTTTAGCGGCAGCTATTTCTTTGGGGTCTTTTTCCGGTTTCGACAAATTAATCGTTATTTCTAAATTGCCATAATTACTTTTGGCAATGAAATAAATATTTTTTGCAATTGCCCTAGTTTTTATATAGTCACTGGTTTTACTCATATGATAAAAACTACTAATCGCAGCTGTTGGAGAGGTTTCATAGGATTGCCAAAAGCGTTGATTAACGATACTAGGTGCAGGCAAAATTAAACTCATAAGTTCTGCTCCCAAAATATCTTGGGCAGAATTATTCCGAGCACATTTACCATTTTGTTGAGCAAGTGCAACTAACTCATTTTTTAAATCTAATAAGTTGGTACTTTGAGATTCTGCCGTCATTGCGGCATCGCCAACCAATGCTAAGACCCGATTGTATAAATAGATACGATCAAGTTCAGTAAAATCACTTTCAGCAATTACTTGAGTAACAAACTTATCGACTAAATTAGTTTTATTCATCTCAATAATCCTGTCATTCTATAATCTTTGTACCATCAGCGGTTGCTGCCAAGTAAAATGACGGTTGATACCCAATCACTTGTTCATATGCGGCTGCGACCTTTTCTTGAAAGTCTTCTACATGCTTCTTAGCGACCAAAGCTATTGCACAACCACCAAAACCAGCGCCAGTCATCCTTGCACCTAGAACACCTGGCTGTTGCCACGCGGTATGTACTAAAGTATCAAGTTCCTTGCCAGTAACTTCATAATCATTTTCAAGCGAAACATGAGAAGCATTCATTAAACGGCCAAATTCATTCAAATCGCCTTTTCCAAGAGCTGTTTTTGCATTCAAGGTACGTTCATTTTCCCAAACAGCGTGTCGGCAACGCTTCAGCAATTTTTCATCAGTAAAAAGATAACTATATTCATCAAAGGTTAAACTATTTAATTCACCTAGTGAGTTAATTGCAAGTTTTTCTTGTAATATTTTTAGACCCTTCTCGCACTCACTCCTACGCTCATTATATTTGGAGTCAGCTAAGGTGCGCTTCTTATTCGTATTCATAATTACGATTACATTGTCTTTTAAATCAAGCGGTACATATTCATATTTTATCTTTTCCGTATCCAGTAAAATCGCATAGTTTTGCTTGCTCATTGCAACCGCAAACTGATCCATTATTCCTGAATTTACGCCAATAAAATCATTTTCCGTTTTTACGCCCATTTTTACTAATTCGAGTTGATCTATTGTTAATTTAAATTGATCTTGCACAATCACTCCAATCAGCATTTCCAAAGCCGCCGAAGAAGATAATCCTGCTCCATCAGGAATATTGCCATTTATATAGATATTTAAGCCATGTGTGATTTTTGCCCCACTTTTTAGTAAAAAAAGGAGCATTCCCTTAGCGTAATTTGCCCAGGAATCTTCCGCAACAAAACTAAGCTCCTTTAAATCTGCTTCAATTATGCCTTGTTTTTCAAAATTAGCCGAATAAAAACAGAATTTTTGATCCGTACGCGGACTCGCAGCACCATAAATGCCCAAAGAAATGGCACAAGGAAAAACGTGACCACCATTATAATCAGTGTGCTCGCCAATTAAATTAATCCGACCAGGTGAAAAGTAACATCCCGTTGGCTTCTCATGATAAACTTTTGAAAATGCTTGTTTTAATGCTTCAACTTTCATTTTTCTTCCTTTAAATAAAGCGCTATCAATAATTCTAACAAGTTAATTATACTGCTTTTAAGTTGGACGGCAATCTTTCCATCAGGGTTCTTTACTAGCAAAAAAATACGATTCTGCTATAACGCAAAATCGTATTTTTAATTCATTTACCAAATATGTAATAACTTATCATGACGCAATTTACTCAAATTAAATTGGTGCACATGCTCAGGTTCACTTTCCGGATATTCTTCAACAAAGTCAGCCAAGTTAACTAGGCCAGTTGAATAAGTCCAGGTTCCCTTATTCTTTTTAATCGGATCAAGCATTTCATTTCTAATGGGAACAGCAGAAATTAAAAAGTGCTTGTGATGAAATTTAAACACAAAATATGGCAAGCGGAAATCATTAATAATTTCATCTCTTGTTTTACCAATGGTAATCACATTTCGATATGTGCCATATTTCTTTGTAAATTGATCATTAAATGAAAAATAAAAATTAGAGATGTGAACATGAGGAAAATCTTCCTCAGCGACCTGATCAGGAACTGCAACCACATGAGAGAAGTGATCTAAATTACTCTCTTTTTGTGATAAGGCCTTAGGCATCTGCGTTGGACTAATAACGTGTGCCCACTCAGGGACATGTAAATTATCCTGATAGGTCAAATACATCTCTTTAACTACTTCTGGCTTAACCCAGTCATATTGCCTGCGAACCTCGTTGCGATTAAGCAACCCTCGCAAGTTCTTATGATGCATTAAGTCAACGACAAACAACTCATAGCGATAGCACTCAACCCACTTTTTATAGTGCTCGATGCTTTCTTGAACAATGTGGGTACTATCGACAATTACGGTTTCGCCACGCTTCATCTTCTCTTCTACGAGGTAATCCACCATTTTTTCCGTTTGCTCATTTGCATATCGCGGAATTACTTGATGTAAGCAATCGGAATCTTCTTCATAATAGTAAGTCAAATTCGCCAATAATAGCCTTATTTGATCACGGCTAATCGCATAAGGCTGTAAGTGATGACGAGCAATAAATGAAGATTTACCGGAGCCGGGTGCGCCTCGTAATAAAAATATTTTACGCATACCAATTCTCCAAACTAAGAATGTAAAAAAATCTATTTAGTATCGTATTAGATTTTAACATATATCAAGGAGAATACTTACACTTAACTGAAAAGCGCTGAAAATTTAATGTAATATTTCTTTCTTAATGATATTTAATTGATCATCCAAAGTATAAATAATTGGCTCCGCATTGGGAACTTCAAGCTTAACAATGTCATAATCGTCAATTTCTTCAAGTTTTTTAATTAAAGCACGCAAACTTGAGCCATGGGCTACAACCAATTGGTCCTCGCCTAGCTGCAGTCTACTCGCAATTTGATCATAATAATAAGGCATTAAACGTTTTTGAGTCTGATAAAGACTTTCAGACCTCGGCAAACGTTGCCGATCACACGATGCGTAACAAGCGGCAGTGACCTCACCACCTTCTGGTGGAACTGCATAAAAACCACGCCGCCATTCATTGATTTGTTCATCCCCAAAAATCTCGCGTGATTGATCCTTATTTATGCCACGCAATTTCCCGTAGTGCCGTTCGTTCAAACGCCAAGTCTTGGTAATTGGTAAGTAGAGCCAATCGCAAACTTCTGCGACGATATTAGCAGTAACAATTGCCCGCAATAAAACTGACGTATGCAAGTGGGTTGGATTAAAATTAGGAATTTGCTTAATTAACTGACCAGCATTTTCAGCCTGTTTGCGTCCTTTTTCAGTTAGTTCAACATCATTCCAACCGGTATAAACATTAGCATAGTTGGCTGTGCTTTCCCCATGCCTCAACAACACCAATTTGGCCATTTTTATCCCATCCAGTGTCTAATTAGTAAATAAATTCCAAAAATAGTGAATATGATGCCCAAAACCATAAAGGGACCAAAACCACCCTTTTTCGATTTATATCTTCTGTTAAAGGCATATGCCATGTCATATAAGCCAACAATTAAAACAATAACCGCTGTAAACAGATTAACTTCTAATGACATATTATTCAGCCTCCTTCTTGTCCTGATCTGATGCAATCATCTGATCATTTTTACCACGTTCGCACTCAACCTGAAAATTGGTATGATTAATGCCCAGCACAGTAAGTTTTTGACTTATTTCATCTGTCAATTCTTCAAACCGTCCCGCTGTTAGATTTTGATCTACGTTGACATGTGCGTCGAGCATAATGTAACGATCACTGTAACGCCAAACATGCACATGATGGATATTTTTTATTTCTGGAAACGATAAAACGATGCGATTAACTTCGTCAAGATCGATATCTGGATTAGATTCCATCAAAACGTTAGCTGCCTTTTTCGTTAAACTACATGCTTCATGAAATACAAACACGGAGACAAGAAGTGTCATCAAAGGATCAAGCCAAGTAATCTTCCAAAAGTAAATAAAAATTGCCCCAATAACGACAGCTACACTCGAAAGTGCATCACTCATCATATGGATAAAGGTTGAACGGACATTAAGGTTCTTTTCGCCATCCTCGTGCATTGCAAGCATTGATACAATATTAGCAACTAAGCCAATGATTGAGACAATTAACATAACGCCTCCGCTAATCTGCGTTGGCTGCCAGAAGCGTTCAATTGCTTCTACGAACAGAACAATACTAATTAAAATTAATACCACACCATTTGTAAAAGCAGCTAAGGTCTCAGCGCGCTCATAGCCAAAAGTCTTTTGTTTATTACTACGCCGATTACTGATTAGATGGGCGACAAAAGAAATAACTATTGCGCCAACATCGCTCAAATTATGCACAGCGTCTGAAAGCAGTGATAAAGAGCCAGAAACGAATCCACCAATAAATTCCGCAACTGTAATAATTACGTTCAGTGCCGTTACGTAGGCATAACGCTTAGTTGTTTGATCCTTCATTAATTTGCCTCATTGTCTTAACTTAATAAAAAGTCCTACCTTTACAGTAGGACTCTACATATCTTCTGCATTAACATTATAATCCACAATTTCAAAGCGACCGTTATCGTGGAGTATCCCCCGTGTAACGCTACCGTTATTAGGAAAAACAATGTCATGTAAGCCATCACTCTGATTCCAGTATTTGATGGCCAGCGTTTTGATAAAATCACCATGCGAAACAATTAGCACACGTTGTTCATTTTTGGTTAATTCACCCAGAACGGATACAGCTCGCTCCATCCGCTCATCAAGTTCACGTTTATTTTCCGCCAAATGACGTGGATCAGCCTTTTTTGTTGCTTCACGGAATTCATAAATGCCAACTTGATTGATGATTTTAGTAACATCATCTTCAGGTCCAATTCCGGCTGCTTCACTGACTTGCTCCCAAGTCGTAGCGATATCATCGCCTTCAAATGAACCAAAAAAGACTTCACGAAATTCCGGAAGTTTTTTGATTTTGCCAATTTCAGAAACTTGATTGGCATCTTTCATTAAGTGTACTGTGTCAATTGCTCTTTTTAAATCAGAAGAATACATGTTATCAAAGTGAACCTGACTAAGCGCCTGCGCGGTTGACTTAAGATCATCAATTCCCTTGATTGTCAGAGGGGAGTCACACCATCCCTGTACTTTATCCAACTGGTTAAACATTGTTTCGCCATGACGTACTAGATAAACTTCTGTTGCCATTTTGTATTCTCCCTTCATTCAAATAGTGTTGGTAAACTATAACATATATGCTTTATAAAAGAAATAGCCTGCCTGCAAAAATGCTAATACAGCAATAAAAATGCGCACATATTTAGCAGGAACAACACGCAAAATATCCATACCAAAGTAGCCACCAATAAACATGCCAATTGCAAGTGGGATTGCCTGTATCCAATAGATATGCGAAGTGAAAGCAAAAACTATTAAGGCAACTAAGTTTGCCAACCCGCAAATTACGTTTTTGATTGCATTGACTACAATGAATTTTTCATCTGTTACATAGGTTAACAAAACTATCACAATCACGCCAGCCGCAGCGCCAAAATAGCCCGTATAAACACCCATAAATAAAAGAGCTGCAATAGAAAGCAGTTCTTGCCATAGTGGTCTTTTGTGCGGTTCCAAACTATGATGCTTAGCCGATACAATTACCATGATTCCTGATCCGGCAATGAAAAACGGCACAACTTTTTCAAAAACAGCTGAGGGAAAAGCTAGTAATAGGTGGCACCCCACCAGTGACCCGATAACTGTAAAGGTGCCGTAAAAAGCAACCTGTTTCCAGTGTCCTTTTAGTTCCTTGAGTGACGAAATAGTCGATCCTATTCCAGTCCAAATCAAAGCAGCATCATTTGTCACATTAGCATATACCGGTGGAATTCCCACTGCAAGTAGTACCGGATATGATGCTAAGGATGCCATTGACGCAACTGAGGACAGTAATCCACCTGCTATTCCCCCGATTAGTAGGAAAACAAGTGTTAAAATTGATGGCATAAAACTTCACTTCCTTTTTAGCATTAATATCTATTATAATGCAGTTAAGAGTAAATTAAGAGGGTAATTTCAAGTGACTAAATATCAAACGTTAATTTTTGTTCCTGAAGGTAGTTTATTAAATGAAAAAACGGCTGAACAAGTTGCACTTAGACAAACTTTAAAAGAACTCGGACATGATTTTGGACCAGCTGAACGCCTAAAATATTCTAGCTTACAAGGACAAGTTAAAATGATGGGTTTCAGCGAGCGCATTGCACTAACCCTGCAAAATTTTTGTGCCGACGATTTGGCTGAGGCCGAAAAAATTTTCAAAACAAAATTAGGAAGTCAGCGACAATTAGTCAAAGATGCTATTCCATTTCTTGACCAAGTATCAAACCAAGTTAAGCTAATTCTCCTCGCCAAAGAAGAGCGTGAACTAATCTCAGCTCGCCTATCTGATAGCGAACTACTTAACTATTTTTCTGCTTCCTATTTTAAAGAAGATTTTGCTAATCCTTTGCCAAATAAAAATGTCCTGTTCCAAATTATAAAAGAGCAAGAATTAGATCCAGATACTTGCCTAGTTATCGGCACAGATTTAGTTGAAGAAATTCAAGGAGCAGAAAACGCTGGCTTGCAATCATTATGGATTGCACCGAAAAAGGTTAAAATGCCAATTAGTCCTCGACCTACTCTGCATTTAACTAAACTAAGTGACTTGCTTTTTTATCTTGAATTAAACTAGTTTATAATAAAAGAAATAGATTGGAGGTCTTTTAAAATGTGTAAAGTTGCAGTAGTTTTTGCTGACGGATGTGAAGAAGTTGAAGGTCTTAGCACAGTTGATGTTTTGCGCCGTTTGGGTGTTCAAACGGATATGGTTGGTCTGAACAAGAAGGATATCAATGGTGACCACCAAATCAAATTGACCTGTGACAAAGTGGTTGATGACAGTCTGCTAGATTATGATCTCGTCGCTTTTCCTGGTGGAAAAACCGGTGCGGAGAACCTTCGTGATAGTTCCAAATTGGCTGAATTAATGAATAAACGCCATAATGAAGGAAAATGGGACGCTGCAATGTGTGCTGCTCCAATCGCATTAGCGCGTTATGGCGTTTTAAATGATGCAGATTATACTTGCTATCCTGGCTTTGATGAGCAAACAAAAGCGGATGCACCTAGTGGTCATTTTAAGGAAACAATCACAGTAACCGATAATGAACACAAAATCATCACTAGTCGTGGTCCAGCCACTGCTTGGGCCTTTGCCTATGCAATTGCAGATGCTCTAGGTATTGATACTAAACCACTAAAAGAAGGTATGCTATATAACTTCTTGGCTGACAATATTAAGGACAGCTTATAAAAAACACCAAACTAAAAAAGAAACATCACTATGATGTTTCTTTTTTAGTTGCTTATATTTGCTTGTCTTATTCTAGACTCGCTTCGATAATCAACGATAAGGGTTAAACCCAACATCAGCAAGGAACTAATTACTAAGGTCAACACACCGTGCTCAAAATTAATCGAAAGATTGTTCATATAATAAGAAATTGAGCCTGTATTTATCCTTAATGAACTAAGATAAGTAGTTGGCAGCCATTGCGCAATTCGGCGGAAGGGTGTTAGAAACATTGTTGCCAAAATAAGAGAAGCAATAGTTACACTTGAAACTAAAATCGTTGTTAATAACTTATGACATACTTTTGCCACCAAGTTAATAAAAATTACTAATGTTAAAATGTTTAAAAGTTGAAGAGCAACTGTTGTTGGTACCAATTTAACTGCCGGAGCAGTGGTTACTGTTGCTTTATATCCCCATGTTTGGTGAACTATCAGCGGATACCTTAGGCTAGCTTGGCCAAAAAATAGAATAGAACTAGCAAAAAATGAAAAAGCAATTATCAAATACGTAGAGCAGATGACCAGCAGCCCTACACCCAAGTTAGATATTATTTTTCCCATTCGACCAACTGGTAAAATCTGTGTAAGATCCTCGCCATTCTGATATGAACTGGTATAAAACTTGGCCAAAATGAAAATAATTAGTAAAAGAAAAAGTGTGAGCCAATACTTATTATTCAGAGCTAGAAATAGTTGAATGCCAGCCAGAGCATTATCCTTTCGCCTTGGGATTTTCGATTCATGCAGTGCTTTTAAAAATTTATTTGCCCGATTTAACCAACTTCTTTTTGCTGGGGTTTGATAACTAATTTCTAGTTTACTGCCATGATGTTTCTTAGACTTAGGTACTTTAGTCCATTGCTTAGCACTATTTTCATTTGCAATTAAATCTTTACGTTTACCAAATTGCTTATCTTTATGCGGTCTCTTCTTATCAATCAGAAGCTCTCCTTCTTTGCCTTCAGGATGTTCGCTATCCAAAACAACGACACTTCTAGCAGTTACTACACTATTATTTTGATTTTCAATAAAACTGCCATTTTTTAGGATATTTAAGTCCAAATCAAGAAAAATAAATAGTGCAATTAGTAGGATACAAAAAATAATAGGTTTTAGATTCTGTTTAACAATTTTTTTCAATTGAAATAAAAAATAAGCATGCACGCTATCACCTCACTTATCTTTAGACCCTTTAAACTAATTTTAGGAACATAGCATTAAATTAACAAAAAGTTTTTTACTAAATCATACAATATGCAGTTTTAGCAATATACCTAAATATCAATCTATTTTTGTAACATTGTATCATTTAATTAATTAGTTAAGTTAATTTATTCAAGAAAATGAAAAACAAAAGAACCATCTTTTCAAATATTGGAAAGATAGTTCTTTTTAACTTGGCAAGTGCTAGTCTAATTTATTTAAAGCTCTTATTCATTGCTGACAAGTCTATTAATCCAACTCTTTGCAGCTGAAACAGTTTGATCAAAAGTAACGTTTTCTGCAAAAGGATGTTTTTTCTCATACCTCTGCCATAATCCTTGCATTCTTTGATTTTTTTCTATTTTATGGATTTGCTGCAGGCAGTATTTTTTATCAAGTTTGCCTTTTTTATAAAAAATAACATTTCTATATTTAGCAGTATTGGTAAAAGCTAGTTTTAATGTTGCTATATTAATCTCTATATTTTTATCTTGTAAAATATAGAGATCATAAAAGTCTTTCATCCTAGTGTTAGCAATTCCTCTAGTAATCACAGTTTCAAGTTTTTCTGCAACTACTGTTTCCATGGTATATGCCCAAATTTCTATTTTTTCATTTTCTAGATGAGAAGTGTAATTATAACGAATCTCTTTTGGCGTGATTACGTCTCCCGTTGAAATGTCAACTTTCAAAGGATATTTAATAGATTTAAATGATGCATTAAAATGCAAACGGTAGCCCTTATATTCTTCATTTTCATGAATTTTTTCTATTTCACTTAAGGCAATCTCTAACGGATCGTTGTCAGGTTTAATATTACAGATTGAGGTAAATACTTTTTCTATTTCATTTTCAGTTAGATCCAAGCCTTTAATTTCACCATCAATATCTTCTGTTGAACGGTTGTTAATTCCAACTACTGCTGATAATAGTAGCCCACCTTTTAAAATAAAGTTGTTTTTATATTCTGATAAAGAGATTCTCTTTAATAAATCATCCAGCATAACTTCTTGCCATAGGCGACCAATCTCATTACCACTTATATGGTGATTTTCTGCATATTTACGTATATCTGCTTTAAATTGCTTTTCGTCTGTATAGTTTTTCACAGTAATATCTCTAGGTAATTATTTACTTTATCTATAACTTTGAATTTCTCTGCAAATTCCATTAATGCATTAATATCCTTTTTATTACTTTTAGCCCATGCCTTGTATGCGTTAGTTATTATTTCAATATCTACTGCATGACAGATGCGCAAAATTTCAGCTAAGGTTCGTTCCGGAGAATATACTTTAATAGTATTGCCATTAAAAGATTTAGTCTCCATAATCCCTAAATGTTGAAATTTTTCCACTTGATAATGTGCTTTAACATCAAAATCTAAATTGGCATGATTGTATCCTCTAGGAAAAGTCATATCTAGACTGAACGGATATTGATCACTTAAATTCCATAGATATAAAGCTGTTTCCAAGGAATAGATTCCTTGTTTGTACTTTTGTTGTAAGCTATAAAAAATATCTTCAGGAGTATCAATTTCTTGGTAAATGCCTGATCGTGTGCGTTCTAAAAGTCCTGATTTTAAAGCTTGGTTAATGCTGTAACTTGAAACATTATTAGCAATCAGTTGTTTATGAGTAATAGTTCCGTGATATTTTTTAGCTATTTGTTTAATTAACATTTGTTGATTCATAAAATAACCTCTTTTTACTTATTTTACTACATTTAAGCGAAACGCATAGTAAAATAAGTAAGACAAGAAATAGTTCTTTTTAAAATTACAGCAAAGCCTAACTTATATATTTGCACTTACAATAAATGAAACACCATTTTTATAATAGCCATTATAATAAGAAGTTGCTAAACCAATTCCAATAGCGCGCAGCTTGGGCTTCTTCAAATGTTCCCGGTGAGCGTAATTTGCAGATGCATCATTATATACTAATGCGTCAAACTTTTTTATTTTCTTGAAAACTACTAATGATTGCCGTTAAAGTTATCATAAGTATTGTGCCAATAAACAAAACTACCAAACCTGTCTGGAAATTAATCTGTCCGTTTTGATACTGCAAGCCCATTTTACCATTAACAACATCTACTGCATTAAGATAGGTCATTGGTAGCCATGCACTAATTCGTTTTAAAGGATCCGCCACCATTGTCGCAAGGTTAATACCAGGAACTACTAATAGTGCAACAAGCAAAGTCGGCATCTTATCACGGAAAACACAAGCCAATAATCTGGTCAAAGCAACTATAAAAAATATGTACATAATTTGCAAAATAATGATTGGTAAGATCAAATCACCTGTTGGAACACATTTTATGACAGTTTTTCCCTTAACAAACTGCTGAATAATTGTCGGAAAAGCCAAATTACCCGTACCTGAAAAAACTGATGCAAAAATAAATAGCAATAAGTTAGCAACGGAGAAACTGCCAGCAATCAACAAAAAGCCGGCAAAATTTTCACTTGTAGCCCGTTGCCAATTGCTGAGTGGTAACAACTTAGCTGTCGCCAATTTTTGACGATAAGAATCTGTTAAAAGTAGACTGAGCAAAAAGAGTGCTACTATGGCAAAAAGATATGGCAAGTACATTTCATTGACTTGCATCCAAATTTGCCAACCAGTAACTGGCATTTCCTGCGTTTCATACTTTAGTGGGTTATTCTTTAAATAGCCGTAAAGAGCCATTTCCTTCTCTGCACCCACCATATTTTGTTCGTCTGCGGCTATAAATCTCTTACTTTTTTGCCATAATATCTCGTACGCTTTTTTCCAATTCTCAGCTTTGACTGCTTTTATTATCTTCCTATCTTGTTTCTCACTTCTCTTGTTTTCAGCTAAAGAAAATTTAGTCTGCTCAACTTTTTTACTATCTTTTGGGAAAGTTAACAGTGTTTTTTTTGCTTTAACAATCTCTTTTTCAGAGTATTCAATACTAGTTTTTGCCATTTGCTCGAGTCTAAAATCAGATTCAGTTCGCTTGTTCATTACCAGAACGACTGCTAAAGCACCAATAACTAATAGAAGTGAAATGGGAGTTAGGATATTTTTAAAGACCTTTTTTAATTGAAAAGCTAAATACGTACTCATTCATTTACCTCTTTGACTTATTCTTAGTTTGAATATAATCGACCAAAATCAGTAATACGATTAGAAAACAGGAACTAATAATCAATGTAAGCATCCCGTTTCCAAAATTAACCTGTACATTCTCTAACTCATATGCCAAAGTACCAGAAACTGTCTTAAGTGGATTTAGATAAGTGCTTGGAAGCCATTGAGCAATCGCGTTTAACGGCTGTATCATTATCGTTATTAAGGAGCCACCAATTAACAATAAAATTGTTAGCAGCAATGACGGCAATTGATTACGGAAAATTTTAGCAATAAGTTGCGTAAAAAGTGCAATAAATAGAATTGCAAAAATTTGTAAAATCAATGCGTTGGGTACAATTTGACTTACTGGAACAATTCCAAAGGCAAATTTTCCGTTTACTACCTGATGGATAATGTATGGATAAGCAATATTACCTGTACCAAAAAACAAGGATGCACAGGCAAAAACTAATAAACTCATTCCTAACAAAATTACAATTCCACATATCCAGCCAATACTTGCATTAGTTAAAATATTCTGGATCCTACCTATTGGCAAAACCATCGTAATGTCTTTTTCATTGCGATATGAACCAGCATATAGATAGGTCAAAATAAAAATCATTACTAAAGTTAATAAAATCGGCCAATATGTTTCATTTAGATTTAGCAAAATTTGAATACCTGAAACAGGTGTATCACTTTCATAAGGCATCGGATGCGCTTTTAAATATTTAAAGCGCAGCTCAATGCCATTCACAAAGTTCTTCGAATTACTTTCAGAATTATTTTTTTTCAACTCTTTTGTTGCCCTTATTTGTTCTTCATATACGGGCACCCAATGATTATTGTTGATATCCTCTAGCAATCTTTGTTTTTTGGCTAACGAAGTCTCGACTTCCTTCAAATCTTTCTTAGTTGATTGGTATCTGGGATCCGTAGGTTTAAGCTCGCTGAGTTTTCGCTTGCTTTCTGCAACGGAATTTTTCTGCAACATAATATTACCTTGTAGCTGGCCTTTAATGGAAAAATTGTTGCCATTCAGATTTTTAGAATTGAGGTAAAGTATAGTAAACGAAATGATGAGCAGTATGACTACAGAGATTACTGTTAACTTAGATTTAGTGATTTTTTTGCGTTGTAAAGAAAAATAAGTACCCATGTCTATACCTCATGCATCATTTGTTTTTCTAGAACAAGCCGATGAAGATTATTAACTTTAACTTCACTGCTATAATGCGAAGTTAAAATAATACACTTATTCCTATTTGTAATCTCATCATTTAGTCGCTGATATAATTTATTACGACTTTCTTCATCCAAGCCATTAGTTATTTCATCCATTAGATAGTAATCAGCATCACTTGTGAAGTACATTGCTACAATTAACTTTTGTTTCATCCCTAAGGAATATTTCTTAATTGGAACCTTAGCAAACTCATTAACACCCAAAAAGGCCATCTCTTGATCAAGGTCTGCATTCGAGTGCCATAGCTTTTTAACAAAATTAAGATAATCCAAGCTGTTGAGGTTATCATTAAACCAATCATTACTTTCAAAGAAAAAGAAGTTTTGCTTTTTCTTTGCATATGGCTCTCCATCTAACAAAATGGTTCCTGCCGAAATTGGAATTAAATTTGTGATTGCACGAAGAAAGCTTGTTTTTCCCGAACCATTTTCCGCAGCAATTTGATAAAACTCTCCTGGCTTAAACTGATAAGTAAAGTCATGTAAAATTGGTTGGCGTGTTTTAATTGATAGATTGTTAATTGTTAGCATATGTGGTCTCCTTAAATACAAACAAAATTTCAAACTAATAATTCAAGTTTAACAAAACTACTCATAAAACCTGTTTAATTTAAATATTTTTTAATGAATTAACTTTATAGTTAAAATTTTGCAAATAAAAAATAGGACGTAAAATATCCTACCTTTTAGTACTAGCTTAATAGCGGAATACAACCCTTTTTTCAATTGCTGAACGCTAGTACTATGACACTTAAAAAGAAGCCATACCCTACTCTCAACTGCATAATCTCTTCTAAATAAAGCAAATATTTTAAAGCTAATATTAAAAACAGGCATTGAACTAATAATAATGCCATTTTTAGCTATTAGAAATACTATTTTATGTCCTATTTATATATAAGTTTTAGGAGAGATATAACGCTATTCAAAAATTTTAAACAAAGTGGCAATTTAGTTTGGTAATTGTCTTAACAGTCATTAATGCTGGTTCTTCAACTCTGGCAGGAATCACTTCAGAAAACCAATGTTCTTCTGTTCTAATTTTAAAAAATTTAATTTTTCCTGATTTCTAGATCTTAATTGTCTAAAATATGAAATATAAACTATTTATCCTAATTTGAAAAAGGAGAACATATGATAAATAAGAAAACTATTACTAAGATTTCATCAGGCCTTTTAATTGGTATAGGTCTTGTAACATTTCAGCAAAATACGAGCTCTGTTTCTGCTGCCTCTTTTCCCAGAGTGCAATTAAGACATAATTCCTATATATACTCTTCCAAGGGAATTCGAAGAGTTAAAACTTCATTGAAAAGAGGTACATATCTTAAAACTTTTGGCAAAAGATCAATAAAAGGACAAACATATTACAATATTGGAAAAGGCCGTTATATCAAAAAAATCAATACTGTGATTCCTCCCAAGGAAGATAAGGATCCAGTTTTATTTACAGTATATTTGAAAGACGACGCTGAATTTTATACAAAGCCTAATGGTGGAAATTCACTTTATTCACTCTCCGGAAAGCAAAACGTCTATGAAACATATACAGATGATAAGGGTAATACATGGTATCGAATTAAATATAAAAATTGGGTAAAGGCAACAGATACACAAAAGTCAAAACCAAAAGAAGATGAAGAGATTCCAACTTCTGACAATTGGGACGACCCAGAAGACAATACAAATATAGAGGTTCAAAAGGAAAAGCAGAACTCTATTCCAACCGGAACTGCACTAGACAGAAATACTATAGAAGAGACAGGCAGAATCTTTGAAAGACTTGTTAATGAATGGCGTATTCAACAAGGTGTTCAAACAAAAGTGATCTACACTACTCAAAAATCTAACTTTAGTTTTGATTATGAAGCCTCCAGAGCCGCTGAAGTTGCCCACTACTATGACAAGTATCATCAGTCTGACAAGCACGCCGGTGCAAAGACTCCTGGAGAGTTGCTTTGCTTAGTTTCCTATGGCAGCCCTGAAAAGATGGCACAGCAAGCATTTGACCAGTTTATAAATGATGATGCTAGTGCAAACTATGCTCACCGGAATCATTTGAAAAGAACTATGCTAAAACATTTTGGGATAGGTTTAGCAATGACCCACTCCAATGGTTACTATGTAAACGGTGTAGCTTTTGTTGTAAGTACAGATTGCTAAGTCTTAACTTAAAATAAAACAAGAAGAGCCGATATGACGGTTCTTTTTTTATTCATAATGCAAATCATGAACTTCAATCTGCACAATATCTTTAACCATAAGAAATGAAAAGGTGTTTACCAACAGCTGTATAAATTTTAACCAACATTTTAAGTTTGGTATCCGCAACTGCTGCTTCTAATTGACAATCATACTGATCAGCAAATCCTTTTAATTCAGAATCATTTTTAGTCAATTCTTCAGTTTTTATCTTTATCGCTTCCTAAAAATTCTGTCCTATTATTTTTCGCGCTCTTTTTTCAAATCTCTTTGACCAAATTAACTTCTCAGTCAAAAAATTGGTAAATAAAAAGATAGGACATAAAGTATCCTATCTTTTTACAGCGTACTCTCTCAATACCGGTTTAAATTGCAAGGTGGAATTATACAGCGAAAAATTAAAAAATATTTTGAGGCGAAGGAGGAGAGATTTTCCATAAATCAGCTCAAAACTAGTTCTTCATTCGAGGTAGCAATTTGAGTACATAAATTTTTGAAACATCATGATTATCATGGCGGTATTGAAAGTTATAAGAAAAATGTGTGTAGCAATCTACTAACAAAGCCGTTTGCGTTCAATTGCTACGTATAGTATATCAGCAAATTAAAAAGTATGCACGGATATATCTATAAAAGAATACACGTTTCTTTTTCTGTCGACTTATATTAGTACGCTCTTAAAATCTGTTAACTAAAAATCAATTCTCACTTTACCTATTAGGTCCCGTATTAACATAACTAATATCTAGGATATAGTCCGATTAGCAGTGCTGGAATATCCTTGTATTCAAGTTGACCCATCCATTTTTTCAATTCTTTAACGGAGGTTTTAGCAATTGCTCGCTCTTTTGGATTTTTTACTTGATCTGCTAGTTTAGTTACCTTTTTGAGTTGCTTCTTAGCTGATTTCATTTGCATAATATCGCAATAATCCATCACCTTTAGCTCGGCCTTAATTAACTTTTTAAGGCTCTTTTTTTGAGCATTAACATTGTATAAGTCACTAACAATGTTAACCCAGCCTTTTGCTTGACCAGTCTGATCAACAATATGAACCTGTACGCCATTTCTTAATGAACTAACCTGATCCACCTTAAAGAGGACCTGATCATTAACCAACTTCTCTACTTCTGCTTTGGGTAGGTGCGCTGCTTGATGTGCTTTTAGGGAAATAGTGGCATCATGATTTAATCTAAAAACATAACCTGCTTTAGATATTCGGATTGACGCCTTTTCATCGGTCTTTGCCTCTTGTTTACTTTCCTCGCTGGTTGATGCGTCAACAACTGATGTTGCGATTGTACCAGTTGCAACTGAAAACAGTGCGATGGCTGCAGAAATTGTAAGAAGCTTTACGCCCTTCTTCATTGGTTAATTATCCTCACTAGTTCTAAAAATATCATTTACTATTGTAACATTGAGAATTCTAATAATTAACCTTTTTCTGTTATGTAACAAGGAAGAAATTAGTTTCTTTTGTTAAGTGCTAGAATCAATCTACTGATTATTTAGCTCAGCCTGCTTCAATGCAACACGTTCTGAAATCTTGATAAATGGAATATAGAATAAGGTGCAGACCACTAAAATAACGATTTGAACTAGCACTACTTTCCAGTCTCCACCACTGGCCAGCAAACCACTTAAAATTGGTGGTGTAGTCCAAGGAACTAAGTATGCCAATGGTTTTACAAAACCAATTGCAGTTGCAAAGTAGCCGATTAACGAACCAATAACAGGGCTCAAAACAAATGGAATAATCATTGGAATGTTAAACACAATTGGGAAACCAAAAATAATTGGTTCATTGATTTCAAAAATTCCTGGGATAACTGCCAATTTAACTACATCCTTATATGGTTTATAGTGTGAAACTAGCAAAACGGCAATAATTAAGGCGATTGTTAAACCTGTTCCACCCATTTGTGAATAAACCGTTACGAAGTCTGTGTTAATAATGTGTGTAGCTTGTTTGCCCGCTTGAACAGCAGCCATATTTTCATTCATATTAACCAAGTTCAACGGATCAAGTAAGGAGCCATTAATTACAGTTTGGTGAATTCCTAATGTATATAAGAAATTACCGGTTGAGTAGATTAGCAGGAAGCCTGGCAGAGACGTATTAACTGAACGCAATGGCTCTTGAATTAACCGTGAAATAAGTGTTACCAGGTCAGCATTGAAGTATGCCAATACTGCTGCAAATACACCAAATAATCCCAGCGTTAATAAGGATGGTAGTAAAACAGAAAAACTTTGACCTACGGCAGGTGGAACTTGATCTCCCAAGTTAATCTTTAAAGCTTTAACTTTTGAAAGTCGTAAGTATATTTCAGTTGCCAATAGGCCGATAATAATGCCTGCAAACATTCCCGTTGTACCAACTTGAGAATATAACACCGCTCCTGTAACTTCTACTGCCTTTTTAGCTCCATCTGGAGTCACACTAACGTGGATAGCCAACATGATAAAAACTGCGGAAAGAGCAATTGCCGCTGCTGAAATTGGACTATCGTAAGACTTATTTTTGGCCAAATAGTATGCAATCATTGGCGCAATTAGGATACTTGCAACGTTTAGCGTTCCGTTGGTTAAAGCTGTTCCAAATACTTGAAACTTTGCTAACATGTCGCCCTTGAGCACCCAAGTAAATAATACGTTGTTAAAAAACACTGCTACCCCGGCCAAGATAAACATCGGCATCAGTGTGGCAAAGGCATCTCGCAAAGAACGCAAATGAACTTGATTTCCAATTTTTACAGATATGTCCGTAAACTTATCCAAAAACCGTTGCAGTTTTGGATGAGCTTGTGTATTACTAACGTCATTCATATTTAACACCTCACATGTTTAAGATAAGTCTTGTCCGTTAGACTTAATTACTTTTTGGAGCCAATAATAGCTTTTCTTAGGTACGCGCTTCATATCACGCAAGTCATGATTCGTTCGGTTAACATACACAACGCCATAGCGTTTCTCCATATCACCTTGCGAACTCAAAATATCAATTAGTCCCCAACCAAGGTAGCCGATAACTTCCACGCCATCTTCTTCAATCGCTGCTTTCATTGCTTTAATATGATTGCGGTGATATTCAATTCGGTAGTCATCGTTAATAGGATGTTCTCCATCCCACTTCTCACGCACACCAATCCCATTTTCAATTGGAAATACAGGTAAGTGGTAGCGTAGATAAATCTTGTTTAAAACATCACGGAAACCTAAGGGATCAATTTGCCAACCCCATTCAGTCGTTTTGAGATAAGGATTGTCCTTTTTGCCATAATCTTGGTAGAGATTTGGTGCTGTGCCAGCAGGTATCTTACTTGCATCAATCGTACTGGAAGCATAGTAACTAAAACTCAGGAAATCACTCTTAAGGCGTGAAATTTCTGCCATTTCTTTGTCATTAACATCAAGTTCTAACTTATTCTGTTTAACAAAATTAATTACTGCATCTGAGTACTTACCGTAGCTAAACGCATCTAGTAAATCAAAATTCAGGAATTCATCTATTTGATGCGCCGCAAAGACATCAGCAGGATTTGCAGTTGCACCATAAACTTGGTTGTAAGCTAACATCCCACCAATTTTTGCATCTGTTTGATCATGTAAATAATTAGCAACCGCCGCATGACAGTACATAACATTATGAGCAATTTGGTAGATATCGGTTAAAGTCTTATCACCTTTTAAATAACCAGCAATTTGAAATACACCAGAAGTGTGATACAAGTTTTGTTCATTAAAAGTAATCCAGTACTTAACTCGATCTGCAAAGTGATCGATCACAATCTTGCTATAGCGAATAAAGTCTTCACACACTTTTTTACTAATAAAACCGTTGTAATCTTCTGCTAAGTGTAAAGGCATATCAAAATGATAAAGACATATCATTGGTTCAATATTACGTGCTAGTAGACCATCTACTAGCTTGTCATAATATTTAAGCCCTTCCTCATTAACTTCACCGTCGCCATCCTTGATGACGCGTGACCAAGAAATCTGGAACCGATACATATTCATTCCAAGATCTTTCATGTAATCAAAGTCTTCATCAAAGTGATGGTAATTATCATTTGCAAAGTGCCAGTCACTAATATGCGGGCCGGACTTACGAACATCATAAACAGATAAACTCTTACCGCCTTCGTTCCACCCGCCTTCTGTTTGCATACTTGAACTGGAATTGCCCCAGAAAAATTTTGTCATTATCATAACTTCTTTCTATTTATTAAAAGCGCTTTCAAAAATAATCATATTTCATCTTGCTTTTTAAGTAAATGATTGGCAAGCTGTAAGTAAAGTAAATAGTTTACTTATAATTGGAGGTGCATGATGATCACAAGACCTAAATACATAAAAATTGCTAACAAAATTGAAGAAGATATTCTAATGCATAAATATCAAAAAGAGCTACCTCATATCGACCAGCTAGCAACAGATTATGCAACTAGTAAAGTTACAATTGTAAAAGCCATTCGCTTTCTGAGCTATCAAAACGTCGTCAAACCGATTCGTGGCCACGGAACCCTGATTTTGACAGAAAAAGAAGTTGAAATTGCCAAAAAGGATAATGCTAATGAGCACGTCGGCTTTACCGAACGAATCAAGAACACGGCTCTATTAACCAATCACATTGTGTCATTTGACCTGCGCGAACCAACTGATAAAGAAGTTGCTCTTTTAAAAATTAGTCGCAGCGATTTAGTATATGACATTATTAGGCAACGCTTGTTAAGCGATTTTCCGGTACGTCTTGAATATACAGTGATGCCTGTAAAGGTTATTCCAGGTATTACTGAAGAAGTTCTTAGGAAGTCAGTTTATGGATATATTGAAAATACGCTTCACTTAAAAGTTGGTAAGGCCAATAGAATTCTTCGTGCTGATAAGCCTGATGCTTATGATCAGCTATATTTAAAGTGCAGCAAAACTGATCCGGTTTTTGAAGTTGAACAAGTTTGTTATTTGACTAATGGTATCCCCTTTGAGTACTCTCAAACGCGAAATCGTTATGACCACGGTGAACTAACTCTAAACCAAGTATAAAGTCTTTATCCCTTCAATTAGATACAAAAAAGGAGCTCAAAAGAGCTCCTTTTCACTTGGTTAAAAAAACTTTATTACTTATCAGCAGTGTAGTAAATATCTACTTGTTGATCTTGACTATCACTTGTTACTTTTTCTGCCGGAACAAAAGCACTACTTGCAGTATAACCCTTTAGTTTTGGTACTGTTACTCTTGCCCAGTTTCCTGTACGCCAACTGGCATATGTCTTTTGTCTTCTGCTAACACTAATTTTAATTACTTGATTAAAAAATTACGGAAAGCTGCATTAACAACTTATTCCTTTCTATACTAAGATTATTTAGAAAGACAAAAAGAAGCCCCTATCTCAAAAGATAGGAGCTTCTTTATTTTCAGTAATTATTCAAAGAATAATGTACTACTTTTTATTCAAAAGCTGTTTGCTTAACAAATTCATCATTTCCAATGGAGTAGTAAGCTACACCTTGGATTGCAACAACACTTCCGAATGTTTGAACATTTTCACCCTTATTGATTGTCTTGCTACCAACACGTTTACCATATTTGTTGTAAACAGCAGCACTTGAAGTCAATGTACGAGTGGTTCCAGTAACATTGTCGCTATCGAGATATTGATCTTTGCCAATTTCAACAAATTGACGACCATTAACTGTCTTAGTTTCGCCAGTAGTTACTTGAGAACCAGACTTAAGGATTACCTTGTTAACTCTTTGACCGTTACCGTTATAAATGTAAGCATCATGACCTAATGTAGCATTTGAAGTTACACCATCTGCAAGAACATTATTTGCTTCTTTAGCAGCTGAAGCAAAGTTTGCTGCTTTGACATAACGATTATTGTCAATAATGAAGTAAGACTTACCGTTAATTGAAACTGGATCACCGTAAGTAGTTACTTTAGCATTCTTCTTCAAAAGCTTAGTGCCAACACGCTTACCATTCTTGTTGTATACGAAGGCATTCTTCTTCAAAGTTCTCTTCTTACCAATAAAGTTGTTAACTGCAACGTATAAACCATCATCAGTTAAGTAGAAGTCACGATTACCAATCTTTTGGGCTCCAAAAGTAGAAATTGTCGAGCCCTTCTTAGCAACTAATAGGTTGGCACGATTGCCGTTCTTATCGTAGAAGTATGCATTGTGTGTAAGAGTCTTATCAACAGCCTTAGAAGCATCTGCACCAGCAGTTTCAGCTGAAGTGCCTTCACTAGTTGCTGAGCCATTCGAACCAGAAGCGTTAACACCCGAGCCTGCTGAACCAGTTCCTGCATTACTGGAGTTATTTGAACCTGAATTGTTTGAACCGGATCCACTATTACCAGAGTTATTGCTTGAGCCATTTGAGTTAGAACCATTTGAGTCTGAACCGTTGCTGCCTGAGCCATTTGAGTCAGAACCGTTGGAGCCTGAACCATTTGAGCCTGAACCATTTGAGTCAGAACCGTTGGAGCCTGAACCATTTGAGCCTGAGGCGTTTGAGCCTGAGCCATTTGAGTCAGAACCGTTGCTGCCTGAACCATTTGAGTCAGAGCCGTTTGATTCAGAACCGTTTGAACCTGAACCGTTTGAGCCTGAACCGTTTGAGCCTGAGCCGTTTGAGTCAGAGCCGTTTGAACCTGAGCCGTTAGATCCTGAACCGTTTGAGCCTGAGCCATTTGAGCCTGAGCCATTTGAGTCAGAGCCGTTTGAGCCTGAGCCGTTTGATTCTGAACCATTTGAACCTGAGCCATTTGAGTCAGAACCATTTGATTCTGAGCCGTTAGATCCTGAACCATTTGAGTCAGAACCATTTGATTCTGAGCCATTTGAGTCTGAGCCGTTAGATCCTGAGCCATTTGAGTCAGAACCGTTTGATTCTGAGCCGTTTGAGCCTGAACCGTTTGAACCTGAGCCATTTGAGCCTGAGCCGTTTGAGTCTGAACCATTTGAGTCTGAGCCGTTAGATCCTGAACCATTTGAGTCTGAGCCGTTAGATCCTGAACCGTTTGAGTCAGAGCCGTTTGAGTCAGAGCCGTTTGAGCCTGAACCGTTTGAGTCAGAGCCATTAGATCCTGAACCGTTTGAGTCTGAGCCATTTGAGCCTGAGCCGTTTGATTCTGAACCATTTGAACCTGAACCATTTGAGCCTGATCCGTTTGAGTCTGAACCGTTTGATCCTGAACCGTTTGAGCCTGAGCCGTTTGATCCTGAGCCATTTGA
>NZ_REHL01000006.1:0-486883 GCF_003692845.1 Lactobacillus sp. ESL0263
CTGATCCATTGGAGCCGGAACCATTTGAGCCTGAGCCGTTGGAGCCTGAGCCGTTTGAGCCTGAACCATTTGAGCCTGAGCCATTTGAGTCTGAGCCGTTGGAGCCGGAACCATTTGAGCCTGAGCCATTTGAGTCTGAGCCGTTGGAGCCGGAACCATTTGAACCTGAGCCATTTGAGTCTGAACCATTTGAACTTGAACCGTTGGAACCTGAACCATTTGATTCTGAGCCATTTGAGCCGGAGCCGTTGGAGTCTGAACCGTTAGATCCTGAGCCATTGGAGTCAGAACCATTTGAACCTGAGCCATTGGAGCCGGAGCCGTTGGAGTCTGAACCATTTGAGCCTGAGCCGTTTGAGTCTGAACCGTTGCTGCCGGAGCCGTTTGAGTCTGAGCCGTTGGAGCCGGAACCATTTGAGTCTAAACCATTTGAGTCAGAACCGTTGCTGTCGGAACCATTTGACTCTGAGCCGTTGGAGTCTGAACCATTTGAGCCTGAGCCGTTGGAGCCGGAGCCATTTGAGTCTGAACCGTTGGAGTCTGAGCCGTTGGAGCCGGAGCCATTTGACTCTGAGCCGTTTGAGCCTGAACCGTTTGAGTCAGAACCGTTTGAGCCGGAGCCATTTGACTCTGAGCCGTTTGAGTCAGAACCGTTTGAGCCGGAGCCATTTGACTCTGAGCCGTTTGAGCCGGAACCATTTGAGCCTGAGCCGTTAGATCCTGAGCCATTTGAACCTGAACCGTTGGAGCCGGAACCATTTGACTCTGAACCGTTGCTGTCGGAACCGTTTGATTCGGAGCCGTTGGAGCCGGAGCCATTTGACTCTGAACCGTTTGAGTCGGAGCCGTTGGAGCCGGAGCCATTTGAATCTGAGCCATTTGAGTCTGAACCGTTTGAGCTTGAACCGTTTGAACCTGAACCATTTGACTCTGAACCGTTGGATTCTGAACCATTTGAGTCTGAGCCATTTGATCCTGAGCCGTTTGAGCCGGAGCCATTGGAGTCAGAACCGTTTGAGCCTGAACCGTTGGAGCCGGAGCCATTTGAGTCGGAGCCGTTTGAGCCTGAACCATTTGACTCTGAGCCATTGGAGTCTGAACCGTTGGAGTCTGAGCCGTTAGATCCTGAACCATTGGAGCCAGAGCCGTTTGATCCTGAACCATTTGAACCAGAGCCATTGGAGTCGGAGCCGTTTGAGCCTGAGCCATTTGATTCTGAACCGTTTGATTCTGATCCGTTGGAGCCGGAGCCGTTTGAGCCTGAGCCATTTGATTCTGAACCGTTAGATCCTGAGCCATTTGACTCTGAACCGTTTGAGCCGGAGCCGTTTGAGCCGGAGCTATTTGACTCTGAGCCACTTGAGTCAGAGCCATTTGAGCCTGAGCCATTTGAACCGGAGCCATTTGAGTCTGAACCATTGGAGCCGGAGCCATTTGAACCTGAGCCATTTGAGTCTGAACCATTTGATTCTGAACCGTTGGAGCCTGAGCCATTTGAATCAGAACCGTTTGATTCTGAACCGTTAGATCCTGAGCCATTTGACTCTGAACCATTGGAGCCTGAACCGTTGGAGTCTGAGCCGTTGGAGCCGGAACCATTGGAGTCTGAACCGTTTGATTCTGAACCATTGGAGCCGGAGCCGTTAGATCCGGAACCATTGGAGTCAGATCCATTTGAACCTGAGCCGTTTGAGCCGGAGCCGTTGGATTCTGATCCGTTGGAGTCAGATCCATTTGAACCTGAGCTGTTTGATTCTGAACCATTTGAGCCGGAGCCGTTTGAGCCGGAGCCGTTTCCTCCAGGTTTATATTCTGATTTAACTGTATTTATCCAATCTTCAAGAAGCTTAACTACTTCATCAGCATTCTTAGCATTACCAATTTCTTCAGTACCCTGTTGAACATCCCTATCAATTGCTGCCTTTTGCGCTGCTTTTTCATCATCAGATAAAGTAGGATCGGTGTCAATCGTGTTTTTAATAGGCTGTATCAATTTGAACTTATCAGATAGCTCTGCCTTAGCGTTGGCTTTTCTCTTGTCTAATGTGAATTCTGGTACATATGTTTGGACATCATTTACACCTTTTTCTAACGCTGTAGATAATTTATCCGCATTGGTTGCTGCGTCTATTGCATTTTTAGCACTTGCAGCTGTCGGTCCACTTAGTTTTTTCCATAAATCTGCCTTTTCTGTTGAAGTTAAGTTTTTATCAGCGTCTATTACTTCCTTAATCTCAGCAAGTGCCTGATCTATTCTTGCCTTAGCATTTTTCTTTTGGGTTTCAAGCGGTAACCCTGTTTGGTCAACAATATATTGGAATTCACTTTTTGCTCCACTGACAGTTTGATCACATTGATCGAGCGTTTTTGCAGTTTTTAATTTATCAATATATTTAGTGTATATATTATCAATAGCTCTTATATATGAAGTTTTCTCATCTTGCGTAATATTATCATTCTTATTAACATCAATTTTAGCTTTCTCTCGCGCCTCTCTGATGCTAGTTTCATACGTCCCTATAATATCAGCAAGGTTAGTATACCAATACGTAATTGCTGGATTACCATTACCTATGTCAATAGTCGTTAGCTTAGCACCACTAGCACTGGTATTAGTTGCTTTAGCAAAAACATATCCAGGCATATCTGGCGCATCAGGAAGGGTGACAGTATCCCCGACCCTCCCAGAAATTTTAACTGGGTTTGAAGGAGAAAGATAGTTCATCCGGACCGCATCCTGATAATTCACAGATATAGTTCTTTCATCGCCTTCTACATATATTGGGATAACTTGATCGCTTCCAATAATAGTGTAAGTTCCGGACTGAGTAACCTCACCAACTTTTCCAATATAATAGTGATAACCTCGAGCAATAAGTTGTTCAAACTGCCCTCTTCTCCAATCTATGACGTTACCATAATTTGCAGATGTAGTTGAAGAAGTATAGTTTATATTATTATCATTATTACTAATGCGTAAAGGTAATCCGCCTCGCTCTTTATGATTAATATCTATAAATTTGAATTTAAATTCTTTCGGGACACCTTGAACATAAATATTAAAAATCCTATCTGGAGTTAACGCACTAGTATCAGTCTTTCCTGGAACAAAAGCTTGCTTTGCTTGTCCAGCATTATCAGTTATCTCAAAGTCTGGATCGCTTTTTATGTTTGGCGGAAGTGCAGATTGGCGCATAGTCCAAACATAGTTTTCTGGCATTTCATCTATAGCATATTTTTTGGTAAAAAGATTGATTCGCTGTCCTACATAATTATCCTTATCAGAGAGTGGCACATTCAGAGTTTTTACCACTTTTCCATTTTGGTTAACATATTGAATTGCCATTGATCCAACAGAAGATGTATTTTCGTCGAGATACATCTCCCGAGTTGTTTGTAGTGAACTGAATGATTTTTCAATACGATTACCATTAGGATCATAAAGAAAAATTTTATCATCTTCTATTTTTAAAGCATCAGTAGCATTAACAACTTCATCTGGAGAATCTACTCCCCTCGCCTTAGAACCTGTCCAAAAATCTATTGGCTTCGTTACACCCGTTATTATAAATTTAGGTAAATATGCAGTCGGAAATCTTTCATCGCGATGAACTGAAATTATTCCTGTTGAGGTTTCTATTGGTTTCCCCTCTTCATCACAATAAGATATATTTATTTTTTTGGGTGAGTACATTATAAATCTAGTAATGTACTGCTGATCATTCGCTTCACCACCTAGCCATGGCGTTTTGGTTGTAGATATATCTAATATTGGAGACGTCACCACATTTGACTTTATGTTAAGGGTTGCACCCTTAGCAAACACAACTTGTTGCTCCCCTGTCAATTTAATTGAAGACATAGCCTCGGAATCTAATATATCATGGTTGAAGGTGAAGTTTTCACCAAAATAAAACATTTCGCCGGAGCCAGTGCCATTTATGAAAGGACCCCAGCCATGTTGTGTCCACGTAACATTCTTCCCTGCTCTAAAAGAATATCCTCTTGCACCATCTCCTAGCCCATACATTACTGATCTATCAGGTAATAATTGTCCACCTCCATTTTGATCTTCGAAAATCGTCATCGATGACCCATTCCCCATAGAGATCAAACCAGTTGAGGGTAAATCATCAGTATTAAACCTAAATAAATATCTAGTTTCGCAATACTTCGGATGCGATGTTATTATTTTAACAGAAGCATTATTTGCAAGTTCAAGTCTCGACATTCCACCATAATCGGTATTATTGAAACCACCAGGAAGTTCAAAATAGTTAGTTCCTGAAAGCCTTACTGCTGCGGACCTAGAATTCAATAGGTCTTTACAACCAGTACCATCAAAACCAGAAAGCGTTACATTATCGAGGAAAAGTGTGGCATTAGATTTAATCAGAGGAAATTCTCTTCCAGTAAAGTCAATTAAACTTAATCTACGGTGTATGCCAATTCTAGGTCCTTCAAACTTAAGGGTAGCATTAGTTATAGTGAACTGTAATGCAAATGTAGTTTGACTAAAAGCAAAGTTGTTATATTCCAATTCAATTGTGTGACCATTACCATTTATTACCACACTTGCATTTCCAGCTCTAACTTTAAGACTATGATAGTCTGGCATATCCTTAATATCAGCAGTAACGTTAATATAAGTAACCGTATTATCAGCCCATGCGTCATACAATTCCAAGTAGGAAGAGACATTGGCAATTTTCTTTTGAAAAGCACTTGGATTTGTTATTTGAGTAGGAACGCTAATATCGTTAGATTCGCCTAACTCTGTATATTTCTTTTCCTTATCCTCATTTTGCTTAATTAAGTTTTTGCGAGCTTCTGCAGAACCATCAGGTTCTGACATGAGAGACGCTACAGTTTTATCGTCATCTACCGTGTCTGCCCTTGGAGTTACGATAGCCTGTGAAGCATCTGGATTAGTGTTTTTTTGGTATGCAGAATCATTTGCTTCAGTTTCACTAGTAATTGTGTCGGTCTCAGCAGAGTTAGAAGATATTCCTGCTTTCTCTGTTTCTTCAGCTTGAGCACCTGCAGTAATACTATCTTGAGCTTTAGGAGATTCAGTAGCTGCTTTCGCTTTTTCTGATGTCGCAACGGCTGGTGTTTCAGCTTTTTTAAAGAATGAGTTCAATCCTTCATATGTTGAAACACTTACCTTTTTAGTGATTGGCTTTTTATTTTTATTAACAAGTGGTGCCTTCTCAATCGGCGCCTTTTTTGCATTCTGTTTATTCTTTTTTACTGTTGTATTAGCAGCACTAGCATGATAGCAAGAATTAATGTCATCAATTGCCTGAGTTAAAGTTGCGTTAATGTCAACTAAACTACTGGCTTCTTCTACTTCAGCTTTTGCCTGTTCCAACACCGCATCAACTTGTTTGAGTTGATTGGACTTGTCACTACTTGAAAGTCCAGCATCAGAATTAATTTTGCTTTTTACGGTGGTTGCAGCAGTGTCTAGGTCAACAGAAGAATTCTGTCTGGCATTTTCTATGGATTTAGAGTCCACCGACTGCTGCAAGTCTTGATTGATTCCCTTCTTTTGCTCCGTCTTAGAGTCAATCTCAGCGGCTTTAACTGGAACACCAGCATGACTATCTAGGTAAATTCCACCTAACATAAAAGTTACTAAAGAATAACTAACTAGCCAGCTCTTTTTACTTTTATGTAATTTATAATTTGTGTTTTTAGTCTCTTCGACTAACTTTAAGTTCTTTTTCAAATTATACTCTCCTGTTCATTTATTTACTATATAATGAGAAAGTCTATCACATAAATTAAATTACATAAAGCTGTTTTTTGATTTTTTGAGGACAAATCCTATTTTGATTTTTATCGATATAATCGCTGATATAAAAGCAATTATATCGATATATACAATTGGATTCCAAAGCTGAAAAAGCCGTTTTTAAGTTATTATATTTATATTTTATGTTTACTTTTTATATAATATAAAATTATATAAATAAAGTAACTTTTGTTACTTTATTTAAAAATCGCATCGAATTTTAAAAAATAACACATGTAATAATAGCTGAATAAAATAACTCATATATTTTGTGCTACATTAGATGCATTTACTGTTTGGAGAATTAAAATAATTAATCTTGCCTTTTTTCGGCATTTTCACATCTTTAAACTAGTTAAAGAATTTTTCTTCTCACTCTTTTAGAAGTGTTATTTAAATCTCGTAAAATCGTCTTCATTATTCATTTTCAACCTGCTTATAATATTGTTGTTGATGAAGGGCTACGTATAGTTTTTTAGAATTATCGGTAAACAAAAAAAGCTCTTATTTATTAAAAAAGAGCTTTTTGTCTAATAAGTTTACTGTTATATATTTTTATTTGTTTTGCGGTTATCTTTTTTACTCAGTCCAATGGAAATTCTGTCCGAAGTACTAAAGTTTATTTTACAATCTTTCATCTTTGTATTTGTAAAATAGATTAGTAACCACTGCAGCAAATAAAAAAGTCATCCCTAAAAGTAGGAATGACCTTTCAATATTTAACTCTTATAGAGCAGTGAAAAACGCAATTAAGCCGAAAACAAAGCCGATGGCATTGCAGGCAGCTATTGGAATATCACGATCTTCTTTAAAGAGTCCGTAAATAACCCATAGTAGCGTATTAATTGCTGTAGCGAGTGGCTGGATTGGATTGCCTTTAACTCCATGCAGATTACTAATAATTTGTGGAATGTAGGACACATACATAATAATTGCCGTCACAGAGGCAACCCATCCTAAAATTGTCATTGCTTTTTCTAATTTCATTGCTTCATCTCCTTGTCGCACAATTCTATCATTGTGTAATTCTTCACTCAAGAGCATTTAGTTTGGCTATAGTTTTTAAAAATATAGTCTTAGTTGAGGCCAATTGCTATGACAAAAGCCTTTAACTTCAAGCTTATTTACAAGTTCAGTATAGAACAATTTGACTTAAAACTAGCAAAAAACGAACTGCTAAAACAGTTCGTTTCGCTGATTAACTAATTTTTGTGCTATCAGTAGCTTGATTTAATTAATGAACTAATTGCGTGCTTAATTTCTTTGGGACTTGAGCTCTTATCAATAATTTTGCGAAAAGTTAGATTAGTTTGTAAATCAACAATGAAGTCAAATAATTTCTGTGCACTTAGATAGTCTTGACGGGCAATTGCCAAGAGAAATACATATTTAACTTCATTTTTTTCGTCCCATTTGATTGGTTTATCTAAGCGAGCAAATGATACCTTTGATTTTTTCGTAGCATAGCCTAAGGAATGCGGGATAGCTATTTTTCCACCAATTGCGGTTGAATACATCTTTTCTCGTTCATCTACCCGTTGTTTGAAATCTTTGTTAACAATTTTTTTACGCTCTAAGTTTTTAATTAGCATATCGAGTAATTGCGCTTTGGATAACGGTTCTTGCACTAAGTAGATATTTTCCTCATCAAACAGCTTATTAATCGCGCGGTATGGATTATTAAGTGACTTCAAATATTCAGACAGTTGCAAGATATCATTGTGAAAATTAGTTAAATCAATTTGAATCACTGGTACCTTGGCATCAGTCAAAGGTACCATCGAAATGAGAAAGTCATTACCACTTGCTTTACCTGCTAGATACTCATCATAGGTATAAGTTCCCGTAATGTTTAAAAAGGACGCAAACTGAGTTTGCAATTTTGCGCGTACAAGTGCAGCTGTTGAAATTCCATTCCCGCAAATTAGTGCAGCGTTTTTTTGAGACGAAAGATTTCCCTGCCGCTCAATCGAGGCACCTATATGCAGCGTGATGAAGGAGAGCTCATCGTCATTCAATTTTAAATTGAGCATGTGCTCCAAAATTGGTGCTGAATAAGCCGTAATCTCATATGCATAGGGAAAAGTGGACAATATGACGTTTAACAACGGATTCTTCCGATTACCATTAACCGTCTTAATTTTCACTAGATTGGTTAAGTGTTGCGTCAAATTAACCCGTAGTTCACGATCATCTAATAAATCGATTGCAAACTCTTTTTTGATGTTTTCCAAAAAAATCGTAATGGCACTATTAATATTGTCCTTTATACTAACGTGATCATTTTCACTTACACATTCAGGATAATTCAAAGCAAAATGATAAATTAGGTCATTGGCCTCTACTTGATTGAACTCCACTTGGAATTCTGCTTCCAATTTTTGAAGTAGCTTTTGGACAGTGCTCTGAACTGGGGGCTTAATTTCCACCGAATTACCAGTCTCTAAACGGTAACCCATCTTAATTCTCGAAATTGCTAAAGCTAGATGCAAGATAATGTTTTTAGTATTAATGTCCGATAAGTGGTAACTATAATGACGTAAAAAACCATGCACCGTTTCTTTTAACAAGTTCAAATCTAAGTTAGCAAAAATACTCTTCTCGCGTTCTGTAAAGTCAACGATATAGCTATTCGACTTCTTATTAATAAGTTTACTAATAATAAAATTGCGTTTGGCAGATTCAGAGCCGTCAACATAATACTCATCTCCATCTTTCACAACTCGTAGTCCAAAATCACTGAACTCTTTCTTAATTGTTACCAAGTATGTGAAGAAGGTATTATCACTGATAAACAGCTTCTCTGTCAGATCATCTAATTTAACACGACTATTAACCAATAAGTACTGCTCAACTTCAGCAATTCGCTCACCTGAACTTGAAGCCGGCAAATCACTTCGTGCCAATTCCGTTAGCTTTTGCTCAGTTTTTTTATCAAAATCACTTAGGTAAAAGCCCTCGCCTCGCTTATTTTTTATTTCAACTTGCAAGCTGCTTAATTCACGATTTAATGCTTGAATATCGGATCTAATTGTTCTCGTACTTACATTGCACTTTTGAGCTAAAAAGGAGGCAGAAACGTAGCGGTTGGCGGAATTATTTAATAAAAATTCGAGGATTATTCCCAATCGTTTATAAGATAGTTTCATACATTCACTTCTTCTCATTTAGTTATATAAGTTACAAACTGCTATATTTGCTTGATCAAGGTCAACATGTCATAAGGGGCAACTTGGTAATCCTGGTCAATTATCTCTTCCAAACCGTTCACTACAGTAAAGCCAGCATCCTTTAGATAAGAAACATCAACCGCTTCTTTTGTCGGATTTGAAAGACGGAGAACCAAGTTGTTTTTAATTGTGTATGCAGGATACAGTGCTGAAACTTCAACATTTTGTTTGATATTTAGCCAAGATTCAGTTTGTTCAATCTTGGTTAATTTTGGTGAAAATTCAATATCCCATAACTTGTTATCAAGACGATTAACAAAGAGATTATATTTTTGCATCTGGTAACTAACAGATGGTGCATACCAATCGCTGATTACTTTTGTCAGTCTATTTTCTGCAAGCTCAGCATTACTTGGGGCATACAAACCAAACGAGAACTCATTAGTTCCAGTTTCTTGAGCTAACGGCGTTGGCATCATAATATGGCCAACAGAAGTTGTGTCTCCGGATGCACGTCCAGGACGCCACAATAAGTCTGATTTACCCAGTTGTCCCGTAGTTGCCATAAGCGTGATATAAAGGGAATCGTCAACTTTTTCATATTCCTTTTGACCAGTTCCAAAGAAATAGAGACCGTCTTGCTTATCATGTAAGCCGACTGCACGATCAAAAATATAAATGTTGACTGGTTTTTCAACAAATTCATCGTTCCAATTGTCATCAATCGCTTCATTTTCTGTTTGACGAAAACCACCTTGAATCTGCGCGTGTGCCGTCTTAGTCGTAATACCAGTTTTTAGACGCAAGCGTAAGCGGTGCGACAAAGCCTGATTATCAATCGTTAATTTGGCTGAAATCACATCCGAAGTGGCTGCTATCGTTAAAATTAATTGATAGCTCACATCAACTGTTTTAGGCGCTTCGCCATCAACCCGGTCTTCCAAATCAAACGGTAATTGCCATGTGCCAGTTAGAATCAATCTTTCAATTCCATCAGCAACTTCTTTTTTGATTGTTCCATTCCAATCAAGTCGCTTCTCTTCATCCCCTCGAAGTGGCGAGAAATCATAGGTATCACCATCATTAGCTTGATCATAAATACTAATAACATCATTGAATGTCTTGTATTTAGTACTTAAATAAAAATCCCCATCTTCAAAGGCCAGTTGAACCCGGTGATTACCAATTGATTTTCCACTTATGCTCTGGAACTCGTCTACTGCTTGATCACTATCCTCGAAATGAAGCACTTGATAACCTAAACCAGCCATTTTTACTTCTAGACTGACCTTGAGTTTAAAGTAGCCTGGTTCATCCTTAAATTCATAGCCGTTTGGCGTTAACTGCATAATATGTGGACGCGATTTAACTTCTTCTTTGCCCACAATCACAGCCTTATTCTCTGCTGGGAATTTAACTTGACTACTTTGACTAACTACTTCAACTGTTTTGCGTCCATTAAACTCATACGGATCAGTATTAAAGACAATGACATCGTGATCAGACAGATTTAGTCGTTGTGCGATTCTCTTCTTAATATAGTTTTCCACACCATCAGCAATCTCGTTTGCTTGCTTAATTCGGTGCTCCATGTCAACTGCAACATTATCAGTAACACTTCCACCCAAAGTATCATGTGGTTGCAATTCAAATAATAATTTCCACAGTTTAACCACAATTCCATTTGAAATTGGAATATCTGCATACTTGGCAATTACCATAAGTGGTTCCAAACGTCTGGTAATATCTTGTTCAAGTTCAAAATTACTACGCTTATTACGCGATCTAATCGATGTAATTGTCCTGTGAACTCGAGAATAAGTTGGATATCTTAATTCCCCTTGATATTCTGGTAGTTTCTTAGAACGTAACTTGTTCATAAACTGTGGATATGTACTTATTTCGACATCATTTTGCGAAAGCTCGTTAACTTTTTCAATTGTTTTTGAAACATCATGAATGATGTTCATTTGATCGATTCCAGAAGGAACCAAAACCTCATCATTATTGCCATTTAATGCTTCAAATTCAATTCCCTTATCTAAGCGATTTTTGACAAAATCTTGTAAGTTGCGCTTTGATTCCAAATCGATTTGACCGGTGTAATACCCCAGTGGGAAATTAGCCGCAAAGACAGCTTTGCCACCTATTGCTTTCCATTTAAAGTATACAGAATTAGTTTGTCGTTTAAAATTCGTCCCACGCCAAGATAAAAAGTCATGGATTCCCACTTGGTTTAAAATCATTGGCAAGTTAGCATTAAAGCCAAAAGTGTCAGGCAAATAACCTAACATCATTGGCTCACCATAATTTTCTCTTGCGTCGATAATACCGATAATCAAGTTACGCAATAACGACTCAGCACTCGGTACCATTGCATCTGTTTGGGTATACCATGGTCCAATGAATAACTGCTTTCGGTTAACTAAACGGTGAATTCGTTCCTTAGCTTCAGGATGAATTTCGACATACTCGTCCACAATTGACATCTGGCCATCCAAAGTAAAGTTTGCTTCTGGATGATCCTCAAGTTCGTCCAAAACTTGTGTAAACAATTGGTCACTTAAAACCTGAGCATCCTGAGTAGTGAAATACCATTCTCGATCCCAGTGTGTGTGATTTACAAAATATGCTTTAACCATAATTTCTCCTATAATTCAAAATAAACTGTCATGAACTTAGCGTGATTAATTTCTGGCAAAACAACTGTCCGGTTGTCTACCTGCAAATCCGCAATTTTGTTTCCTAATAAGTCGACTAGCTGTACCACTTGTGGTTGCTTATTAAACGTAATTTTGTCACCTACAGGATGAAACAGCGGATTATACAATCTCATTTGATAGCCTGTGCCCTCTTCTGTTTGTTCAACCGTGCTGATAACTAACTGGTCATCGGTCTTAAAGAGACTGAGTTCAGGATCAACTGTTCGCTTAACCGGATTGAATGGAAAAGTTAATCGACCATTCAAAAATTCCGCATATTGATAGACCTGTAGTGGTGTCTCAAACGCTTTAACCTCGCTAGCCAAAGCAGCCTGATCATAGCCAGTTTGCATGGTTGTCATGGCTAACTCGAAGGATAAGTGCTGATTTAGTTCAGCCTCAGGCGTTGGCACAGTTTCATCCCCCGATGCTCTTCCAGGTCGATAGAGCAAGTCGCGTTTTCCTAGCATTCCATATGTCCGGAAAACAGTTAATCTAATTGTGGCGTTATCTTTTCCAATACATTCGTATTCACGAACTCCTTGTGGAATAAGTGCAAGTCCACGTTCATCATCGGACATCGCAACAAAGCTTTGAACAGTGTTAATCGAAATTGGCTTTTCTTGCCACGCACCTTGATTTTGATGCCAGTCCCTTAAAGCTTGCTTCTTCGTCAGCGGACGTTTTATCGTACCAAACTGAATGTCGGCAATACTTGTATTAGTAACTACTTCACTGTCAAAATCGATGCATAAACGGTGACTCTTTGGCAGTCTGTTATCGACATTAAGCTCAAATTTGATCAGCTTTGATGCCTGATCAAGTGTCACTATCATTTGCGTTGGCATCTTCACATCAGTCAAGCCCTTAGCCCGAGCAGCCAAATCACTCGGTACACTAAAATCATAGTCAATAATTAATTTGCTACTTAGTGCATTTTGGATGCATTGTGAGCAATGCGGTTGTGCTGTTGAGTAACTAACTAAATCCTGTTTGGCAGGTGAATAGTTGTAGGAGTCACCATCATCACCATTTTCTTCTAAGATTGCTTGTTTCTGATATAAGTGATTATTCAGTTTATCCAAAATGTCTAAACTACCATCAACATTTACTGAAATTTGATAGAACTCGTTTTCAATCTTGGTTCCAGTTTGTCTTGTTGGTAAGTCTATTTCCTGGTCCTGCTCTGAAACCAAAGATAACTGCTTGTAACCAAAAGCGGGGATGTTTGCTAACCGTAAGTTCACATCAAGCTGATACACTTTTTCCGGTAAATAAATTGCTTGACCAGGATCAAGTTGAATTGTTGAGGACGTAATTAACTCAGTTACATCTTTGACAGCAGTGATTTCAAAGGGGATATTTTGCCCGTTATAATCTTGAATTTTGAAGTTACGACTTGGGGAATATATCCGTTTGCCTATCACACCGCCACGTTCAACTGGCAACGTATTGAAAACAGTTAGTGTAATTGGGTGACCATCATTTTTAACACCTGTAGAAATCTGCCGCAAAGTTACTTCAACCAGTGCAGTCGCTATATCTTCAACCTTTTGGTAGCGTGCTTTAATATCAGCGTTTACCCGATCAGACACACAGTTTCCCATTGAATCATGTGCTGCATTCTTAGCCATTTTTTTCCACAAGTCTTCAAGCGTTTTAGTTGGATAAGGCAAGCCAAAATAGCTTCCTAGTGCAAGAACTGGTTCTACAACATTCGCAAGATAATTTTGCAATTTGGTGTTAAGGGCTTTTAAGTCGGCACGTGAAGATGAAATTGACTTATGAACACGCATGTCCTTGCCACAATCCTGCTCTCCCGTAATCAGCCGCAATTCAGGTTTAGCTTCTTTAACAGCTGTAATGTAATCCTCGAGTGAAGCAACTTCAAAAGTGAACTTTCCTTTATTTGCTTGATTAAGCCGCTCGATAAACTCAGGTAGGTCAAAACGTAGCGGTGCCATATCAGAGCCATTTGGAAACAGCACATTATCAGTTGAAGCTTGGTCAACAACCGTTTTAAATGGTTCTTCAGTCATTAACTGGGCTAGCTTAGTTTCATCGACTACGCCACCAATAAAGTAACCACAGGCCATCCGGAAAACACTGATTTCTGAGCCGTCCTCACCTTGCCAAGTAAATTCGGATTGCTTAGTATCATCAAGTGAAAAGCCGCGGTACAAAACAGCATCATCAATACCAAGCTGTTGATATATTTGGGGCATACTTGACTCTTGACCAAATGAATCAGGAACATAGGCAATATTCATATGGCCACCTAATTCATCGCTCTGCTTCATTCCAATACGTAAATTGTTAATAATGCTTTCCCCAGAAGCCAGATATTGATCCGTTTGGGTATACCATGGTCCGAGAATTAGTTTCTTTTCTTTAACTAACTTCTCAACCCGGTTTCGCTCTTGCGGACGCCAATTTAAATAATCCTCGATTAGTGAAGACTGACCGTCCAGCAAAAAAGAACCATATTGTCCTGAAGCTTCAAGATGATCAAGAACATCTTTTAAATCTTTTAGTAGATATACTTTCGCTTGATCTGAGGTAAAGAACCATTCCCTATCCCAGTGAGTATGTGGAACGACAAAAACTTTTTTTACCATTTTTTCTCCTAAAAATAAAAAACTATAGCTAGAAAAGATTGATTTGATTCCCAACTATAGTTTTTTCGGTTTCATATTATTGGATGTTTAATTCAATATCATCATCACTCATTGATTCTTCACCAGGTGTAGAATCTTTGTCAGTAAAGTCAGCAACTAATGGAGCGACAATTGCAATGAACAAAGCACAAACTAGAATTCCGCCGAGGTAAGCTAAAATATTGTCGGCTGTTAAAATTCCAGGTAAACCGCCTAGAGGTGGGATATGTGATTTAACACCTAGCCATGCACCTGCTGCTGAACCAAGTGCACCACCGATAACGTTTACAATGATTAATTGAGGAGCTTTCATCATGAATGGAATAGCTCCTTCAGTAATTCCAAATGTACCCATAATTAAGTTGTTATGACCCATCTCTAGCAATTCTGCTGAGAAACGCTTCTTAGGCCAAATGAAACTCATAAGTGCGTAACCCATTGGGATTGCACAAATGGCGATGTTAGTATAGAGACATGGTTGGTAAATTCCTTCGATAAAGAAGAAGTTACCTACACCCCAAGCTGCCTTGTTGATAGGACCACCAAGGTCTGAACCAATCATGGCGCCCATAATAGCAGCTAACAAAATAGCGTTAGTCTTTTGTTCTACCATGAACTTAACCCATGAGGTTAAACCATTATTAAGCCAGGCAAGTGGCGGCGTTAAGACTACACCAACAAACAAGGCAACCGAACCAACGGTTAAAAGTGGCATAACAATTAATTCAATAGCTGAATTCCACTTTTCTGGAACTTTGATTTTACGGCACCAACGCGCAACATAACCTGCAATCAAACCGGCTGCAATCGCACCGATGAAACCAAGCTGGTTATTGGTTGCTAATTGTCCACCGATAAAGCCGGCTCCCAAAGCTGGTTTGTCACCAAGCGCATAAGCAATGTAGCCACCAATAACCAGGTTAACTAGGCCGATACCAATCCAACCAACGGAGTTAATTTGATAAAGCAAGTGGAAAAAGCCACCTGTTTTGGCAAATTTAGAAAGGTCACCATAACCAAAACACATACCAATTAATTGCGGAACACCAACAACTAGCGCACCACCAATAACTGTCGGGATCATGTAAGAGATCCCACTCATAATGGCTCCTTCCCATTCCTTCAAAATTCTCTTCATTTTTAGTTCTCCTTCTTAACCGCAGCAGCACACTTCTTCAAGACAGCTTTAGGTGCCTTGATACAAGTGTTGATATCTACTCGAATAATTGGTTTACCTTCAAAACGTTCCATACTAGTGATTTTTTGATCAGATGCAATCAAGACAAAGTCAGCCGCATCTGCTTCTGCTTGGGTAATTGGATTAACTGGACCCATCATCCCTTGTTGCTCAATTCTGACATTCCAATCTAATTCCTTACCCGCTTTTTCCAAGGCTTTCGCTGCCATTGGGGTATGGGCTAATCCAGCTGGACATGCTGAAACTCCTACTACATTCATGGTTATTCTCCAATCTTTTGATTAATAAAGTTGGCTATCTCTTCTTTAGAAGTCAACTGACGTAACTGTTGTTTGAAATCATCCTCAAGTAAGGCAGTAGACAAACTTGCTAACATTTTCAAGTGCTCATCCCCAGCATTTTCTGGTGGCACCATCAACGCAAATACATCCGTCACTGGCTTGTCATCGTATGTTTGCCAATCAAGTGGTGTGGTCAATCTGAAGTAGATAAAACCTGGCCGCTTGACTGTCTCCGTTTTTGCATGTGGGATTGCAAAACCGTCTTCTAACCCAGTTGGATATTCTTGTTCTCTTGCCAAAAAGCTTTGCTCTAGTTCACTTGCATCTGCAGCAAAACCTGCATTACAAGCAACTTGCGAAGCATACTTTAAAAAGGAATCAACACTTTGCTCATTGACGTCCAAATAAACGTCATTAGCTGAAAATTTCATTACCTGTTCTCACTTCCTTATTTTGAAACCCTTTACATTTATTTATACTAGACTGTTATCAATATTTTGTAATTACAAGCTTTTTCCATATTAAGTGGAAAAAGCATATTTTTATTCACAGCTAATAAACAAGGTGCTAAAGCACTTTATGCAAATATGTCGCAGACTTCTGCGATGATTTTTGGCACAAAAACAGAGTCATTTTTTTGGAAATGACTCTGTTAGCGCGCCTAAAATTGTTCTTTAATCTAATTCGGCATTTATTAAGTAAGGTTAAAGTAGTTAAGCAAATGATAATCTTTCTTGAAAATTTCTAAAGCTAGGTATTCAAAATTGCACATAAGTTCAAACCATAATAAAGTATAAAACGCACTTTGTTAATGCACAGTTTACCTAGCAAGGAGGGAAATTGCTTTGAAGCAGAAAAGAACAATTGACTTAATTGAAGATGACTATTTTACTGGTGGAGATTGGCACCTAAAAATCGAGCAAACAAGCATAGCTTTGCTCGGCTGGCTATTTGTTTTTTTGCCCTTTTTTGGATTAGTCCTACCACTTTGGCAGCCTCACTTTGCATCCCTACTCCCCTTTAACTACAATACTGCTATTTTGCGTCCACTGGAATTTTTAGCAAAATTCTTTGACGATTACTTTGTTTTTATCAGCATCTCCTACCTAACATTAACTTTTTTAAACAATTACCGTTTTGCTACTAGCTGGCGCGACCATCTTGTAATTGACCAAGACCGGCAACAAGAACGCTCGCAACTAGTCGAACAGGCCTGGCAGGAGAAATTTGGTAGCTCTGACGAACGGCACAACTGCAATTTTTACTGTGTTGAGCCGCAAAAAAACCTTGAAACTGACTTTGCCCAGACACTATTTGCCAAAGGAGAAAGGAAGTTATGACATCAATCTGGCTCTTAGCTAAAACAGTTTTTAAAGTATTATTTTTGATTTTAGTTTCCTACCCAATCTTAGGCGGTTTGGCCTGGTTTGTCGGTGGACTTTGTTATAAATATGTTTTTAAAAACAAAAAGAGGGACTTCACGATTTTGGACTCACGTGAACAGCCCTTTATTACCATTATGGTTCCCGCTCATAATGAAGAGGTTGCAATTGATGAAACGATTAGCTATTTACTTAATGAGTTAAACTATACTAATTATGAAGTACTAGTGATCGATGATTGCTCAACCGACAATACGCCCAAAATTCTGCATAAATTGCAGCAACAATCTAAACGATTGCGTGTAATTCGCTTAGCTGAAAATAAGGGTAAGGCTCATGCTTTTAATATTAGCCTCGCTTTTGCTAAAGGTGATTTAGTGCTTAGCAACGATGCGGATACACTTCCAGAAGCAGATGCTCTGATGCGCTACGTTAATTATTTTAATAGTCCCGAAGGGCAAAATATCGCTGCCGTGACTTCTAATGTGGAAGTTAGAAATAGAACCAAGTTGATTACCAAATCTACCACAGTTGAATTCTCAAGTATCGTTGGCATTATTAAAAGGGCCGAAATGGGTGTGTTCGGCAGTATTTTTGCCTATAGCGGTGCGAACACGATGTACCGCAAGAGTGCCTTAATTGATGTGGGGATGTTTCGGCAGGACCGGGCAACCGAGGACATTAGTGTTGCTTGGGACCACCAACTGAACAACTGGTTGGCAGTTTTTGCCCCTGAAATCATTTCTTACACACTTGTTCCAGAAACGCTCAAAGAACTCTACCACCAACGTAAGCGCTGGGCAAAGGGTGGCACCGAAGTTTGGTTGACTAACTTAAGAAAGGTTTTACGCCATCCACTCAAAAATTTAGGTGAGTCATTAATGTTACTAGATCAAACACTAAGCATTTGCTGGTCTTTCTTCTTCTGGTTAGCCACATTTGTTTTTACTTATTTAATAGGTAATTTTGCATTTACACAAAATTGGTCTCAGTTAGTTTACTTGTTATTTTCCGCTTTAATCTTGATTTGCTTTGAGATGATTGCGGGTACAATGCAATTAGTTATCGCACTAATGATTGACCGCAAAGGCAATAAGATTGAGTATTTACTATTTGCACCAATTTACCTATTATGTTTGTGGATTATCAACACACTTACTATTGTGACAACTTTTATTCCTGCAATTAAAACTATCTTGGGTCATGGCTCTGGAACTTGGGTCAGTCCTTCACGCTAATTTTTATTTTATCCACACAAAAAAGCCACCTAGCTCTATGCTAGATGGCTTCTTTTTTTCTAATTATGCAAACCATGGTTCCATAATTGTCAGACTTGGCTGATCAAAGTCGATTTTCGCTAACGCACCATATGGCAATGCCGTATGTGGATAAGCGTGACCAAAATTGGCGTTATACAAAATAGGTGTATTGTATTCTTGTGTTACTTCAAGCAGTTCTTTTTGATATTCAGCAAAGTACTTTTTGTTTTGAGGTTTGCCAACTAAAATTGCTTGCGCATTTTCAAGAATTCCGGCTTCAGCAAGGCGCGTCAACTTTTTCCGATACAAAGCTGGTTGCGGCTGTTCTTCAGAAGTTTCAAGAAAGATGATTTTGTCCTTAGTTTCTTCTGGCTTTAAAAGCAATTGATAACGTGCAATCACTGCTGGTTCATCTCTATAGCGTTCTCCATCTAATGCATCATAAATGCTATCGATACAGCCACCCCACAAATGACCTTGAACTTGCCCGTGTCCACGCAAGACTTGATATCCAGAATCTTGGTGACTGACACGTGGTTGGCCAACTTGGGCAGCAGAAAAATCTGTTCTTTCCTCATACCAAGTTTCACTCGCCGGAATTTCAGTAGTGGCAGGATTGGTGAAAAAGTGCTCGATGGTCTTCTTCGTATACGGCAGCATTTTTGTATCAAGTTCTGCAAAATCGTTTAAAAAGCTTGGACCATAAAAACTCTGCATCCCTAGCCGGTAAAACATCAGATGGTCAATTGTTGTGTCCGAAAAACCGGTGAACAGTTTTGGCTGCTTAACCACCGCCTGTTTAAACTCTTCGTCTTCCATTAAAAATGGCAAAATTTTGAATGTGTCATCGCCGCCAATAGCCGCAACTATTCCTTTTATTTCTGAATCAAGAAAAGCTTGTTTTAGATCGGCCGCCCTTTTTTCGGGATGATTTTTGACGAAATCAATTCCTTTAAGCGCATTGGGCATAAAAACAGGGGTTAACCCAAGTTCTTCAATTCTTTTTTTACCCAGCTTAAGTTGATGAGCTGCAAAGTCCTCACCTAGTGTTCCCTGCGAAAGGCTCACAACAGCAATTTTGTCACCTTGAGCTAATTTAGATGGTTTTTTCAACATTATAATCCACTCCTTCTTGTGCCGTTTGCACTTAGTAAAAAATTGTTATTGCTGATTATGCTGGTTTAAAGACAAGAAGTCAATTTGAATTAAAGATGGTTTTGAAAATGAGTTCAGTTACTTTAGTCCTATTCCACTGTAATTAGTCCTTTAAAGACTTTCTTCATCAATAAAGGATAAAATTGCACCGTCAAGCAAGCGTGACTGAATTTGAAAATGCATGTTTCCATCTCCTCTATACTATATTTTATATAATACTGTAGAACTTAAAAACATGTTATGCAAGCCATCAGATTGCAACCTAAGTGTCAATTAAACTTCAATTAGTTAAGTAACTAATGAATTTTACGCTACTACATCACTCTCATTTACATCTTTTTTTAATTTTAGTTCCATAATGTATTGAATTTTAAATCATCTAGTGTATTATTTATATATGACAGCAGTACAAAAGGAGTGAATAAAATGAGTTTAATTGAGGCGCGGGATATTACACGTACTTATGGGAATGGAACAACTAGCTTTCAGGCATTACGCGGCGTTAGTTTGAAGATTGAAAAAGGAGAATCAGTTGCTATCATTGGTAAAAGTGGCTCTGGCAAATCAACCTTAATGCATATTATGGCTTTACTAGATCATCCCTCTTCAGGCAGCATTTTACTAAATGACCAACCAACAGCAAAAATTAAGGCAAAGTCATTAAACAAGTTGCGAAACCAGACTTTTGGCTTTGTTTTTCAACAGTTTTTCCTCAATGCACAAGATAGTGTTCTTGAGAACGTTATGTTGCCAATGAAAATAGCCGGTGTAACTGGCAAAAAACGACGTGAATTAGCAACTTCTGCACTTGAAGCGGTTGGTTTAGAAGCAAAAATGAATAATAAAGCTAGTGCTCTATCAGGTGGTCAAAAGCAACGCGTTTGTATCGCCCGAGCACTTGTTAACAATCCAGAAATTATCTTTGCCGACGAGCCAACAGGTAATTTAGACTCTAATACCGGTGCAAAAGTTGAAGATATTCTTTTCAAACTGAATCGTGAAAAAGGTATTACCTTGATTATCGTTACCCACGATCCAGACTTAGCCCAAAAATGTGATCGTCAAATCCAAATTAAAGATGGTCAAGTAGTGAAAGGAGATTTCTAATGAAATTCCGTGATATTTTAAACTCTGCTGGATCCAACTTATGGCATAACAAAGGAAGAACTCTATTAACTATTATTGCCGTTTTAATTGGTTCTTTAACAATTAGTATTACGCTAGGAATCAATACGGGTGTTAATGACTATTTACATAAACAAATTGGTAACGTTGGTAACACTGAGCAAATGATTATTTCACCGCAATACTCGGCTGGAGATGGTACAGGACCGCAGAAATATAGCACTAAGAAAAGTAGTCAAAACGCTGACGGCATGATGACTAAAAAAGATGTCGAAAAAATCAAGCGCACTAAAGGAATTAAAAACGTTAAAGCAATGAAAGATGATAACGTTGAATATGCTCAAGGTAAAAGTAAGACTAAATATGTGATCAATGCGCAAACTACCCTTGGTATCAAATATGATTTATTTGCTGGTAAACAAGTGGCTACTTCTGGAAATAAATCAGAGATTTTATTGACAAAAGAAATGGCTAAGGCTTTTGGCTATAAAAATGTTCGTAAAATTCTCGGCAAAAAGATAAACTTGGTTGTCATTTCACCTGTTACCAAGAAAAAATCAACTATCACTGCAAAAGTTGTTGGTATTAGAAATGAGAGTATGGTAAACAGCGGTCAATCAGTATATAGTCATGGCTTAAGTGAAAAAATTGTTGCCGCCAATCAAGATGGTCTGCCGAAAGCACTTAAAGATCGTTATACCGAAGTTGTGGCAACTCCAGTTGGAAAAAGCGACGCAGCAGTTGCAAAGGCTGAAAATGCTCTTAACAAAAAGGGCTATGACGCACAAACTCTAAAGGAAGCCGTCAAACAACTATTTCAAACTTTCAATGCAGCAACAGGTGTGTTAATTATCTTTGGGGCAATTGCATTGATTGCTGCTAGTTTCGGTGTTATCAATACGCTTTACATGTCAGTTCGTGATCGAACACGTGAAATTGGTTTGATGAAAGCCCTTGGCTTAGGCCGCGGGAAAGTATTCTCAATTTTTAGCTGTGAAGCTATTTTAATTGGATTAATCGGGTCATTGTTAGGATTAATTTCTGCAATGGGCTTAGGCCAATTATTGAATAAAGCAGCAACAAGTAGTTTCCTTAAAGGAATAGATGGTTTTGTTTTAGTCCAGTTTAATTGGTCCAGTAGCTTGTTAATCGTCGGTATCATTTGCCTAATTACATTTTTAGCAGGAACGTTGCCAGCAAGACGAGCTGCAAAATTAGATCCAATTACGGCCTTGCGCTATGAATAAAAAGATAGGATCACTTGAGTAGTCTAACTTCTTTTTAAATCGTAATTAATAAAAAATAGGTACAGAGTTTTATATTACTCTGTACCTATTTTGTTGTTTTAAAAACTTAGTTTTATTAATTCATGATATGAACTAGATAACTATTCAGCTTGGTCTGCTTTCTTATTTCGATAAATGATCACAGCTACAAGCATAAGGATAACCAAGCCTAAAATTGTTAGCCATAATGTATTTTGATAATTCGTCTTCGGCAATTTTTGACCTGTATCGTGCCGAGGCTTTTTATTATATCTCTTATCATACACAGTTTTTGCCGTAGTCGGATTATCCGGAATACTTGGTTTTCCAGGATCTGTTGGAATGCTTGGCTTTTCAGGATTATCCGGACTATCTGGTTCGTCAGGTGCACTTGGAGTTTCAGGATTACTTGGCCATTCTGGTGTATCATTCTTAATTTCCATGTTGACTAAGTTTCCAGCTTTCACTAAACCTGGCTCACCTGCTGCCTCTTTATCAATTGTAAAATCAACTGGCTTACTATTTAAGTAATAACCTTTAGGCGCTTTGGTTTCGATAAATTGGTATTTACCTGGTGCTAAATCAGTTACTGAAACAATACCCTTGTCAGACGAGACCAGTTTATCCAATACTGTCTTACCATCTGCATCAACTACTTTAAATTCTGCTCCAACTAAAGGTTTACCATTACTGTCGGTTTTAACTAATTGAGCTGAACCTTTGTAGTTAATTAATTTTGCTTCAACAACAGTAGGCTCACCTTCAGCTGACTCACTTATGGTGAAATCAGTCGGTGTCGAATTAATAACATAGCCAGTTGGTGCCTTAGTTTCGATAAATTGATATTTGCCTGGTGTTAAGTCGGTGACAAAGACTATACCTTTATCAGACGATACTAAGCTTTCCTGAACTATCTCACCATCTTTATTAACTACTTTAAATTCTGCTCCTGCTAAAGGATTACCTTTACTGTCGGTTTTGACTAATTGAGCTGTACCCTTATAGTTAACTAATTTTGCCTCAACAACTGCGGGCTCACCTTGGGCTGATTCACTTATTGTAAAACTAGCAGGTGCAGCATTCAGCAAATAGCCTGCTGGTGCTTTAGTTTCGACAAATTCATATTTGCCTGGTGCCAAGTCTGAGACAAAGACGATACCACTTTCTGATGATACCAAGTTTTCGCGAACTGTTTTACCATCTTTGTCAACCAGTTTAAACTCTGCTCCAGCTAAAGGATTGCCTTTGCTGTCAGTTTTTACTAATTGAGCTGATCCCTTATAGTTAATTAACTCACACTCTGTAACTACCGCAGCTGGATCTTCCTTAGCTTCTTCATTTATTGTAAAACTAACTGGTGCTGAGTTAATAACATATCCTTCAGGAGCTTTGGTTTCGACAAATTCATATTTACCTGGTGCCAACGATGTAGCTAAAACAACTCCATTGGCATCTGAAGTCAAACCTGATTTAACAATATTGTCATCCCTATCGACTACTTTAAATTCTGCTCCAGCTAGTGGATTGCCTTTACTATCAGTCTTGAGTAGTTTAGCAGATCCTTTATAATTTAGACGCTTATTTTCCCAATCACCTAAGTTAATTGGAGGAATTATTCCGTCAGCTTTCTTTTCTACCGTAAACTCTCTTGGCTTATCGTCTAATTTATATCCAGTAGGTGCCTTTGTTTCTACAATTTGGTACTTGTCTGGAACCAAACCTTCAATCGTGACGATTCCTTCATCGTCTGAAACGACGTTTTCATATCCTTCTACAACTTTTCCATTAGAATCAAGAACTTTAAATTCCGCTCCTTTTAGTGGAAGTTTTGAACCTTTTTCGTCAGGCTCACTCACTTTTCTAAAAGTCACCTTTGTTGGTTCATTATAAATATGAACCACTTTAGTAGTACTGCCTGCTTTATCTTTTACAACCTTGATTCTCTTACCTTTTGCCAACTCATCGCTGACTGTATAGCCAGCAGGAGCTTCAGTTTCAACAACGAGATATTCTTGAACTCGCAAATTACCAAGCTCTAATTCACCGTTTGAATCTGTAACACCTTCACGAACAAGCTTATTTTTCTCCAGCTTTTCATTGATTGTCCACAATTGTAAGTGAACACCTGATAATCTCTTCTTTCCGCTTAAATCCTCTTTAATAAGTTTAATCGATCCCTTTGACCCTGTAGCATTTCCAGACGTGCTAGTTACAACAATCTCCTTAGCTTGACCCTGAGTTATAGTTTGCTCATTCATCCCGGATATACTGGCAGAGTTTGCAACTGTGTCAACTAATTTATCTAAAAGAACTAATGAACGATACTCCACTATATATGATGTGGTAATTTGCTTTAGAAACTCAATTGTAACTACCTGAGCACCTGTTGCATTGTTAGTTTCAATATCTACTTTGTAATCTGTACCTTCAGCTAAAACAGTTGAACTATCTTTTTCGATATTCCCTGCACTGTCAACAATAGTTCCATATATTACGATCCCATCTTTAGAAATAAATTGGTTAGCTGATGGAGTATCCACAATTTTTACGTTGTTTAAAGTAGATTGTGAAGCATTAACTGTTAAGTTCCATTTTACATAACCACTATCATCAGGATCCTGTGCACCATCCTTATCAAGTAATTCGCCGAAATGGGCTGGTGAAATACTCGAGTTTAAATTATGTGATACACCTTCAGTGGTAAAGACCGCCCTATTATTATAATACTGTTGATTGATTACTTTTCCTGCCAGACTTGTTTCGAAGACAAGTACGTACATTTTGTTACTGTTCTCTGGCAAGTTAACCTGTAATGTTGGCAGAGCAGTCGTAGGCTCAACTAGGTCTGCCCCAACTTGATCACCTAAAGTGTAAGTACCATTACTATTGACCGTTGCTTCATATAGTTTCGCGCTACCTGCAACATAATCTTGTGGCGCTTCTATTACATCCGTAATCGTTGCATTTTTCAACTCTTGATGACGATAGTTTACTGCTACTGTCCAAGTAATCTTCTTGTTAATCGCATTATACACACCAATTTTGTTTCCATTGTATTTAAATCTTTGCAGTGGATCAAATTCTACCCAATCTGTGCTTGAATGACTGCCACCAGATTTATCCATCCAGTTTGCAGTAGCCGTATTTTTAAATATAAATGAATCTTCACTTCCAGTGCCTTCTATTGCAGCAATATCAAAATTAGTTTTATAGGTTATGGCATATTTATGATCAGTGCCGTTTTTCAGTTCGCCTTCAAATTCTACCTTAAAGCCATTGTCGGTTTTAGTAAATGTATATTGATCTGAACTTAACGCTTTCCCTTCGGTTAGATCGATGATTCTGAAACTACCATCTACTAATTTTTGTCCTTTACTGAATGTATCCTCCAAATACCAATTTTTCAGCAAATAGCCAGACTTATTAATTTGAATTTGCCATGGGATTTCATGAGTTACGTAGTCAATATCACCGTCAATACTCTTAGCAATACTCTGCTGGTTTGCATCCCCTTTAATCTCATCTTTATGTCCAGTACCTTCACTCTCGTCACTATCTCCGATATCTGTTATGACAGAATTAGAAATTGGAGTAGTTTCGTCAACATAACCGTTCACTTTTGTTTGGTAGTCAATTCTAACTGGATAATCGATTTCCTTTAAAAACCTAATGATAAATCGGTGCGCATTAGATGAACTTTCTTCTATTACGTAATCGCTACCTTCTACCAAGGAATCGCCAATTATTTCATCATCACCAGCACCAGTAAATGAAATCCTAAATAACTTAACGGAATCTTTGACTAAAGAAAGCCTATCACACATTGTATCCGTAATCGTTGAGCCAGCGGGATGCTTCCTTTCGTTGTAGTTGTATCTAACAATCCATTTATATATTTGATCATTACCTGTGGCAAACGGACCATTTTTTGTAATTGGTCGCTCATAATGGGCAGTGACGCTCGCTTCAGCAGATGTGCTGGAAGTACCATCATCAAGAGTAGCACGGTTTTTGAATTCTACGTTTCCACCCTTCTCAGGTTTTCTATCCTCATCAATCATTGTTGTATAAACAACATGAAAGGCTTGATGAGTCTCTGCGTACTTTCCAATAAACTTAATGGTTTCAGTCGAACCAGATGAGATTCTTTTATAATCTACGCCTTCGGTTAATGGGTGATCCCTGTCAATATTTACAATAGCACCAGTGCCATCTACAGTTTCTGGATAAATCTCAACACTCTTCAGACTTGTACCAGCAGGTACAATATCAACAAGCTCGGCATCCTTCATATTACTTAAGGGACGATTAATATTGACTTCCCAAACTATTCCAGTTGGATTAGGTACTTTATTAACGTGACCGCTTTTATCTATAGCTTGATCATAATTTGGACGAATACGAATTTTGCTTGGTCCAGCATTATCTTCATTTGGTGTTTGAATGACAACTACTCCAGGTTCAGTCCGCTTAAACTTTGTTGAATAACTGAAGCTACCCATTATATCATGATCAGTTTCTACATTCTTGTTGAATTCAAACCGTACTCTACCATCAGTGAAAACTTCATATGAACCATATTGACCTAGATTTCCTATAAGTGGTCCAGTTCCCGGAAAAACTCGAATGGCATCTGGTAAGCTAAATTCGAAATAATCACCTTCCTTAATCACTCCGAATAATTCTTCAGGAAGACTCCAAGAGTAATTTACTTCAACACTTGCATTAGCTGGTATGCTATCTAAGTCCGTACATATGTGACCATTGCTATCAATATATACAACTTTTACATCGTCAATAATGGTTGCAGGACTAATTCCCACTTTAGATAATAAATCACGGATGTTTTGCTTGCCGCCATCACGTTTTATTTTTACTTCTTTAGCTTTATCAGCAGATTCAGATTCCTTTTCAGACTCTTCTGTTTCTTTAGCTGCATCTTCTTCTGATTCTGACTCATGCGTTTTTAGCGGTGCCTTTAGTGTTTGAACACCATTTGTAAGCATCAGATTATCATCTTTTAAATCTGAAGAGTCGAGTAAAACAGAAAGGATAATTGTTCCCTCTGTTCTAGGAGCAATCTTCATCTCTATTTTATTTTTGTTGATAACGTAATCAACTTTAGTTGACTCAGTTTTATTTTCTATTTTTACATCTTTAACGGTTGCGTCTTCGTTAAAGATCAACGTTTGGCTTTCTTCTGTCTGAGCTTTAAAAGAAAGGCTTATTTTCGCTTCAATCGTGTCTTTCTCTTCTTTATCGACAGATAAAGAAGTTAACTGAAAGTCGCCTTGATTTTCTACAGCAAAGACAACTGTCGGCATCATATACTGTAAGAGAACCATTAAACTCATAAAGCAAAATAGTGCCTTTTTAATTTTTTCCATATTAAATTACACTTCTCCATATTTTTATATTTCAAAAAAATAATGACCATACTATTAAATGAAAATTTCTATAAAATGTCTTACAAGCAGTAGGTATAGTAACAACTACACCAAATTAAATAACACATATCATAGAATTATTTATTTAATCATCACGTTTTATGATTATATATTATGGTAACTTTTGCGTCAACATAGCATTTATAAGCTAAATAACAAACTGGAAAAATAAAATAACATAGTATTACAGTAAGAACTATCGCTTCTTTCTTTGATATCTATATGTGAACCGACTTTTCATAAATAACAGTTAAATACAATTTTGCTCATCTATAATCCAATTATATTTTTTTATTAATGACACATAGAATTCATGTATATTCTACCCGTATACTTCTTTTTTCAAAACTTGAGAAAAGAAAAAAGCTGGAACTATAATTGGTTCCAGCTTTGAATATTTATCTATGCATTACTACATATTTTCTTCAATTTTAGGTGCAAGCAAACTTTGCATCAAGGTCATATCAACAGGGCGGTACGTACTATCAATGCACTCTTCCCAATACTCTAGGTGTTTTTTATCAATATAGCTCTCCGAGTCTTCAACTGCATTACCATTTTCACCTTGAATTGAGTACCAGTAAAAGTACATATAGCCATCGGCATTTTCTTCTTTAAAAACAGTTTCAACATACATTTTTTCACCAGCCATCGTTGCAACTGTATCAGCATGATGATCATTTAGAAATTCCATCCACTTTTCAGCCCTTTGTTCTTTACCTTTTTTAATTCTAAAGCGAGTTAATTCTATTTGTACCATTATCTATCTCCAAAAAATTACAACAAAAAAGCACTTACTAAACTACAGTAAGTGCTTTTTTTATTTTAAGCTCTGCAATCTTACGGCAAAACGTTAATAAATATGAAATAAAATTAACGCTTACTGAATTGTGAAGCTTTACGAGCTTTCTTAAGACCTGGTTTCTTACGTTCAACCATTCTTGGATCACGAGTTAAGAAACCTGCCTTCTTCAATGGACCACGGAAATCTGGGTCTACTTCAAGAAGAGCACGAGCAATACCTAAACGGATTGCACCAGCTTGACCTGAGAATCCACCACCATTTACGTTAACTTTAACGTCATATTGGTTGTCAGTTTCTGTCAAAGTCAATGGTTGCTTCAAGTCCTTAACTAAGTTAGGGAATGGAATGTATTCATCAATGTCTTTGTTGTTAACAGTAATTTTACCACTGCCTGGTACTAAACGTACACGCGCAACTGAATTCTTGCGACGGCCAGTACCTGCATATGCAACTTGTTGTGCCATTTAATTTAACCTCCTAGATTAATTTGTTAATGTCTAATTTTTCAGGCTTTTGTGCTTCATGCTTGTGGTCTTCACCAGCATAAACATGCATCTTCATGAATTCTTGGTGACCAAGAGTATTCTTTGGAAGCATTCCCTTAACTGACAATTCAACTAATCTAACTGGGTTGTTGGCAAGTAAGTCACCTGCTGGGGTAGCTTTTAAGCCGCCACGGTAAGAAGAGTGGTGGTAGTAAATCTTGTCAGTAGCCTTTTTACCAGTTAACTTAAGCTTAGCAGCGTTAATAATAATAACGTTGTCACCTGTGTCAACATTTGGTGTATATTGAGGCTTGTTTTTACCTCTTAAAATAGTTGCTACTGCAGTAGACAGACGACCTAAAGATACGTCTGTTGCGTCAATAACATACCACTTACGTTCAATTTCATTAGGTTTTGCTAATTGTGTAGTACGCAATTTAATTTCCTCCGTTAATACGTTGTTTGAAAACAATAAGATTCCGGGGCCTATCGTGGACAAACATACTTAAATAGAATACGTCTATTTAAGCAGTTTGTCAATATTAATCCTTATCCAGTCGATATTTTTTGGGGATATCTTCATAAAAAACATGGTATAAAAATAGACCATTTGCTTGTGCAGTTTCTCTGACCTGTTCCCGATCTTTTGCCTCAATTACTCTAGGAAGATCATCCACCGGTCTTTTCCCATTGCCAATCTCTAATAAAGTTGCAACAAGAATTCGCACCATATTGTACAAAAAGCCGGAGCAAATAAAATCAAAAACAATTTCGTTTTCTTGCTCATCTTTTTGAATATTAACATAATACATTGTCCGTACTTTATTCTTTATTTGTCCACCACTTGCAGCAAAACTAGTAAAATCATGAGTACCAATTAGGTCAGTCGCAGCCTGCTGCATCTTTTCCAAATTAACTGGATACGGATAATGTCCTGTATAAAAACGTTTGAATGGATCAACAAAGCGATCTAAGCTAACGTGATAACGATACCATTTACCTTTTGCACTATAGCGAACATGAAAACTTTCATCAACTATTTCACATTCTTTAAAAACAATATCGAGAGGCATAATTGAATTAAGAGCCCGAATCATTCTTTCTGGCGGAATTTTTGTTCCCGGATAATCGAAATGAATAACCTGCCCTAATGCATGAACCCCAGAATCTGTTCTGCCTGAGCCTTCAATTGGAACATCTTGTCCCTTAGTCATTTTTTTCAAAGCTGCTTCAATTGTCCCCTGCACCGTTCTCTGATTGGGTTGAGATTGAAAGCCATGAAACAAGTGACCGTCATAGGCCAAAGTCATCTTATATCTAGTAGTCATTAATGTGTCCTAAAAACTAATAACAATACAATTAAAATAGCAAAATAGCCCAAATTCACTAAGTCATATTTTGACCACTTTAAAACGCGAAACTTGGTTCTACCTTCGTCTCCGCGATAACCACGCGACTCCATTGCCGTCGACAGATCAATCGCAGTTTCAAGCGAACTAATGAACAGTGGTACTAAAAGCGGTGTTACAGCTTTAGCCCTGGTAATTAATCCACCATTATTAAAGTCCGCTCCCCGCGATCTCTGCGCATTCATGATTTTAAATGTTTCATCAAATAATGTTGGAACAAAACGCAACGCAATCGACATAACCAAAGCAATTTTATCAACAGGAACCTTTATTAGCTTCAGCGGTGTCAAGATCCATTCAATTGCATCAGCAATTTCAAGTGGCATAGTTGTAACCGTCATAACGGTCGAAATCAAAATAATTACCGTAAAGCGAATAAAAATGAATATCGCATTCTCAATACCATAGCTTGAAACTGCAAATATTGTCCATCGCCAATATACTTTTCCTCCCACAGTAAAAAAGAGCTGCAAAAAGGAAGTAAATAGTATCAACCATATTAACGGTTTGACACCATCCCAAAAAATCTTTGGCTTTAACTTAGTAGCAGCAACAGCAACTAAGCTAAATACTGTAACAATTAAATAAGAAAGAGGGTTATTCGCCATAAAAACAATCAGAATAAAAAAGATAGTGGCTAGTAATTTACCGCGTGGATCCATTTTATAAACCAGCGAGTTACCAGAAATATAGCGCCCAATTAAAATTTTACTCACGCACACTCACCCCTTTAAATTCTTTTCTATTTCTTTTACCAAATCGCGTTTTGTTAACGGTGGCTTAGCAAAAGTGAAATTTTCCAGCTGTGCAGCGAAAAGTGAAGCCTTGGGTTCTTCTAAATGATGTTCTTCAAGCCACGCACGGTTTTTAAATACTTGGTCAGGGCAATCATGCATCAATAGCTTACCATGCTCCAAGACAAGAACGTCGTCAGCATAATTAGCTACATCATCCATATTATGTGTAACCAAAATAATAGTATGACCAGCTTTTTGATATTCAGAAAACAAATTCATCATCTGCTTACGTGCACGTGGATCAAGACCAGCTGCGGGTTCATCAAGGCATAAAATATCTGGTTCATAAGCCATTACACCTGCAATTGCCACACGACGCATCTGTCCGCCAGAAAGTTCAAAAGGAGAGCGTTCACCAATTTCATCAGGTAAACCAACCTTATTTAGCCACGAACGTGCACTTTCTTTAGCTTCCTCTTCACTAAAACCAAAATTTTTTGGTCCAAATGCTATATCATCAAGTACAGTATTTTCAAACAACTGCGACTCTGGAAATTGGAATACTAAACTAACATGTTTACGAAGTTGTTTTAGGTTCTTGTTGGAAGTTTCAGGTGTTATCGTTGTTCCTGCAATTTCAATTTGTCCTTCGGTAGGCTTAAGCAACGCATTAAAATGTTGCATCAGCGTAGACTTACCACTTCCAGTATGTCCTATAATTGCAGTAAAAGAGCCCTCTTTTAACTCAAAACTAATATTATCAAGCCCTTTTTTCTCTAATGGTGAGCCTGGTGAATATGTATATCCTACTTTTTCGAATTTAATTGACATAAGTACTTAATCAACTCTTTTTCTGAATTAACTTGTTCTGGTATTGGAAATTCATCCTCGAGTAATGCCTGTTTTACTTGCATATAAAAAGGAATATCTAAACCAATTTCTTTTAACAACTTGGCTTGTGCGAATACATCTTTAGGAGTGCCCTGGGTAATTAAATGACCGTCGTCCATCACAATCACATTATCTGCCAAACTTGCTTCATCGATATCATGTGTAATTGCAATAACCGTTAAATTGTAATCATCCTGCATCTGATGAACTGTCTTTAAAATCCGATCTCTGCCTTCAGGATCAAGCATTGAAGTTGCCTCATCCAAAATAATTACTTTTGGCCTAATTGCAATAATACCGGCAATTGCTACCCGCTGCTTTTGACCGCCTGATAAGTTAGCTGGCTCAGTATGTGTATAATCCGTCATTCCCACAGCTTTAATTGCTTCTGGAACAAGCTTTACCATTTCCGACCGGGGTACTCCTCGATTTTCCAATCCAAAGGCTACATCATCAGCAACTGTTGCTCCTACAAATTGATTATCGGGATTCTGAAAAACTACCCCAACTTTATTTCTAATGTCCCAGACAGAATCATCAGTTAGTTTTGTTCCATCAACTTCGATAAATGAGTCTTCATTTTCATTCGGAACTAATAAGCCATTGATTAAACGGACGATTGTCGATTTACCACTTCCGTTATGACCGATAATTGATGTCCAAGATCCTCTCGGAATCTCAAAGCTAAGTTGATCAATAGCAGGCGAATCAGACTCAGGATACGTGAAGCTGATATTTTTGATTTTTATAATATTATCTGTTGTCATGATTTCACCTTTCTCACAGTATGATTTAATTGTACCAAAAAATAACTAAAATTCTTCGATGATCGTGCTTTCTTACACTTTTTTATTTTTTCTCTTTAAGACTATTAATCACATATTTCGTTAGATGATTATCAGTTCAGCTGCTTCACACCGCATAATGTTATTGGTAAACTTTTCGATTTATAACTCTATCTTTAAGAGTTAAATTTTCTATTACTGTATCTATTATAATAACTTATGGTTAAGGTTAAAACTAGACATTCAAAAAGATGATTTCTAAAAATAAAAATCCTGCTGATAGCTTAAGCAAGCTGACTCAGCAGAATAAAAAAGAGCAAAAAAAATCACCCATGAGGAGGGATAATTTACTTATCTAAGCTAGACTAAACTTTCGTCATCATCTTAACGCTTATTCTCACTCTCACGGGTAATTCTTAATAGCTATTAAGTTGGTTATCTAAATTAAACTAATTCTAGAATAACCATTGGAGCTGCATCGCCTCTACGAGGTTTAGCCAACTTCATAATTCTGGTGTAACCACCATTACGGTCTTTATAACGAGGTGCAATATCGCTGAAAAGCTTTTGCAATGCTGATTTTACAACAACTGCATCTTTTTCTTCTTGAATATCAGCAACTTCATTACGTACGTAACGAGCAGCTCTTCTTCTTGCAGCTAAGTCACCACGCTTGCCTAAAGTAATCATCTTTTCGGCAGTTTTGCGAACTTCCTTAGCACGTGTTTCAGTAGTAACAATACGTTCGTTCATGATCAATTGAGTGGTCATTTCTCTAAGCATTGCTTTTCTTTGTGCACTATCGCGACCTAATTTACGGTATGCCATCAGTTTACCTCCTTTTATTTGTTAGGTTAATCTTCTTGACGAAGTGAAAGTCCCAAATCAGTTAATTTGTTTTTAACTTCTTCTAATGACTTGCGTCCCAAATTACGTACACGCATCATATCTGCTTCTGTCTTATCAGTCAGTTCTTGCAGAGTATTAATACCAGCACGCTTCAGGCAGTTGTATGAACGAACAGACAAATCAAGCTCTTCAATTGTCATTTCAAGCTTCTTCTCTGCAGTGTCGTCCTCTTTTTCAACCATCACGTCATTGAATTGGGTATTTGCATCAGCAGTTTCAAACACTTTAAAGTGTGCTACCAAAATTTTAGCAGCAAAACTAAGGGCGTCATTAGGTTTGATTGAACCATCAGTCCAAATCTCTAAAGTGAGCTTGTCAAAATCATCTCTTTTACCAACACGAGTTGATTCAACTTGATAATTAACTTTTTCAATTGGTGAAAAGAGAGAATCAACTGGAATAACACCAATTGGCATATCTTCACTCTTATTTTCACTTGCTGCAACGTAACCACGGCCATTTTTAACTGCAATTTGCATGTGTAAGTGTCCACCTTCAGCAATAGTACAAATATATTGCTCTGGATTAAGAACCTGCACATCTGAGTCGACTTTTAAGTCATCTGCAGTAACAGTAGCCGGACCTTCAACGTCTACTTCAATTGTCTTTTGCTCATCAGAAAATGATTTCAATTGAAGCTTCTTTAGGTTCAAGATTATTTTAGCAACGTCTTCTCTAACACCTGGAACGGTTGAGAATTCGTGTAAAACATCATCAATTTGAACATAAACAAGTCCAGTACCTGGAATAGATGTAAGTAAAACTCTACGTAATGAGTTACCTAGAGTAGTACCGAAGCCTCGTTCTAGTGGTTCAATGACAAATTTACCATAAGACTTCTCTTGGTCCACAACGGTAATATTTGGTTTTTCAAATTCAATCATTACTAGGCCCCTTTCAAAACGCAACGTCCTTCATTAAGAACAAAATTAAACACGACGACGTTTTGGTGGTCTAGAACCATTGTGGGGAACTGGTGTAACATCACGAATTGCAGTGATTTCTAAACCAGTAGCTTGAAGTGATCTGATAGCAGATTCACGTCCAGCACCAGGACCTTTAACGGAAACTTCTACATGTTTCATTCCTTGGTCCATTGCACTCTTAGCTGCAGCTTCTGCTGCCATTTGAGCAGCAAATGGTGTAGATTTACGGCTACCTTTAAAGCCCAATGCACCAGCTGAAGACCAGGCAATTGCATTGCCTTGAGCGTCAGTAATCATGACTAAAGTATTATTAAACGTAGAGTGAATGTGAGCAACGCCTTTTTCAACGTGCTTCTTTACACGACGTTTACGTGCTGTTTTAGGCATCAATAAACCTCCTTATAATTTTATTTATCTCTTCTTACTGCCCTTACGTGTACGGGCATTATTCTTGGTATTTTGTCCACGAACTGGAAGTCCACGGCGGTGACGCATACCACGGTAAGAACCAATATCAATTAACCGTTTGATATTCATGCTGACTTCTCTACGTAAGTCACCTTCAACACGGTATTTATCAACTTCTGCGCGAAGCTTTTCTTGGTCATCTGGAGTCAAATCTTTTGAACGTATGTCTTCAGAAACACCAGCATCCGCACAAATTTTCTGAGCTGTTGGTTCACCAATACCGTAAATATATGTTAATGCAACAACGATTCTTTTATCTCTTGGTAAGTCAACACCAGCAATACGTGCCATAAATTGCACCTCCTATTTTGTTTTTAACCTTGACGCTGCTTGTGCTTTGGGTTTGCAGGGCAAATAACCATTACACGACCATGTCTTTTAATAATCTTACAATGTTCACACATTGGTTTAACAGATGGTCTAACCTTCATGTTTCCCTCCGTTATTATTTTATATACCGATAAGTAATTCTACCTTTTGTTAAGTCGTAAGGAGAAAGTTCAACAGTAACACGGTCTCCAGGCAAAATACGAATATAGTGCATTCTGATTTTACCAGAAACATGTGCTAAAATTTCAGCTCCATTTTCCAATTCAACTTTAAACATAGCATTAGGTAAAGTATCAATAACTTTACCCTTTACTTCAATGACATCATCTTTTGCCAAAGTGGTTCCTCCGCATTTAAACAGTCATACTTTGAAATTATAACACGGAAAAGTAAATATACAAATTATTACTATTTACTTAAAACCGCATCAACACTTTCAAAGACTTTTTCTGGAGTTTGCTCACCGTCAACGACGCTGAGAATTCCATTCTTTTGATAATAGTCTTTTAAAGGTGTATTCATCTTTTCGTTAACTTGTAAACGATTCTTTACTACTTCTGGCTTGTCATCTTCACGTTGGTAAAATTCGTGGCTACCACAACGATCACATGTACCCTCAACTTTAGGCATCTTTGTAATCTTATTATATGTTGCACCACATTTTTTACACATGAAGCGTGCTGACAAACGATTTACTAAAGTATCTTCTTTAACTTCAAGTGAGATAACATTAGTCAAAGGCTTATTTAGCTTTTTAGTGATTTCTTCTAAAAGTTCTGCTTGAACTAAAGTTCTTGGAAAACCATCTAGAATGTAGCCTTCCTTAATATCAGGTTGGCCCAAACGTTCTTCAACTAATCTAGCTGTAACCTCATCCGGTACCAAATCACCTTTGTCAATATAACTCTTAGCTTCAAGACCAACCTTGGTCTCATTAGCCATTGCTTCTCTAAACATATCCCCAGTTGAAATATGAGTTAGATGATACTTATCAACAATTTGCTCTGATACTGTTCCTTTACCAGCACCTGGCAAACCTAAAAGAAATAAATTAATCATTTATTCGTTCCTATCTGATGAATCCTACATATTCTCTCTTCATTAACAAGCCGTTAATTTGACGAGATAACTCCAAGACAACCCCAATTACGATCAATAAACTAGTTCCACCTAGTCCGATTGAACTTGGTAAGCCCCACAAATTAGTTGCAAGTTGTGGTAGCAATGCTACCAAACCTAAAAATACTGAACCAACAGTTGATAATCTAATCAACACTTTTGAAACGTATTTTTGAGTATCCTTGCCTGGCCATACACTAGGAATGTATGCACCTTGTTTTTGCAAGTTCTTAGCAAGCTTCTCAGGATTAACCTGAACAAAAGCATAAAAGAAAGTAAACAGTACAATCAACACTGTGTAAATTACTACACCAGGCGTAGTTTGCAGACTAAAGATTGTAGTCATTACCTTGTACCATTGTTGATCGCCTTGGGTTCTTTGAAAGGCCATTAAAATTGTCGCTGGTGTTACGATAAACGAACTAGCGAAAATTACTGGAATAACACCTGAAACATTAACTTTTAATGGTAAGAAACTTTCTGAGCCACTGGTAGTTGCTCGTCTAGTGTATTGGATTGGAATTCGGCGATCTGCCTGTTCAACCCAAGTAACAATTTGAGTTACGATGAGTATTGCAATGATAATCGCAATGAAGAACACAATTCCTTGCCAACGGTCACTCGCACTATTGTTAATAACTTCATCTTTATAAAGCTGCCATAGGCCGCGCGGAAGTCGAGCAATAATACCAGCAAAAATGATAACTGAAACTCCGTTTCCTAAACCTTTATCAGTGATTTCATCACCTAACCAGGTTAGTAACATTGTTCCGGCAGTCATCACAATTGCAATCTCAACATAGGATTGCCAAGTCTGTGATTTGACTAATCCCATCTCAGTCAAAGCGTTGAAACCAAGCGTGATTCCGATACTCTGAATGAAAGCAACAACCAATGCAAGCCATCTTGTCACATTGTTTGTCTTACGACGACCTACTTCACCTTGCTTTCCCCATTCTACTAATGTAGGAACTATATCCATTTGCAATAATTGAATAACAATTTGAGCAGTGATATACGGGGAAACACCCAGTGAAAAGATTGAGTAGTTATCTAGTCCACCACCGGACACAGTGTCCAGCATTGGGACCAAACCAGTTTGTGCAACTTGAGTAATCGCTTTTGCATTGACACCTGGAACAGTAATGTTAGCTCCAATGCGATAAAGCAAAAGAATAAAGAGGGTAAAATAAATCTTATTTCTAATTTCTTTATCCTTAAAGGCGTTCTTCAAAGTCGAAAACATTAGATCACCTCAACAGATCCGCCTGCAGCTTCAACTGCTTTCTTGGCAGCGGCGGAAACTTTGTTAACCTTTACGTTTAACTTAACTTTCAACTCACCATTGGCAAGTAATTTAACGCCTGATAATTCTTTCTTTACCAAACCGTTTTCTTTAAGACTTGCGATAGTTACTTCGTCATTGTCTTTAAACTTGTTTAAGTCGTCTAAATTAATAATTGCATATTCTTTACGGTTAACATTCTTAAAACCACGCTTAGGCATAGTTCTGAATAATGGCATTTGTCCACCTTCAAAACCTAAACGAGTGTGTCCACCTTGACGGGCTAATTGTCCCTTTTGTCCACGGCCTGAAGTCTTACCGTAACCACTTGAAGTACCACGTCCAACACGTTTTCTAGTATTGCGTGAACCCTCAGCAGCATGTAATTCATGAAGCTTCATTAATTCGGCACCTCCTCAATAATTTATTTGTTGATCTCTTCAACTGAGATCAAGTGTGCAATTTTCATCAATGCACCACGAGTAGCAGCGTTGTCTGGTAGAGTAGCTGTACTATTGATTCTACCTAAGCCCAAAGCTTTAACAATTTTTTGTTGATTAGGTAGACGGTGCGCAGCACTTCTAATTAAAGTAACTTTTAATTCAGTCATTTATATTGTCTCCCTAATCTAAATCTGCGTGACGAAGCTTTTCAACATCTTCACTAGTTCTAAGCTTCTTCAAACCATCAATAGTTGCACGAACAACATTAATTGGAGTGTTTGAACCGAGTGACTTAGAAGTAACATCTGCGATACCAGCCATATCCATAACGATACGAACGGCACCACCGGCAGCAACTCCGGAACCAGCTGGGGCAGGTTTAATTAAAATACTACCTGAACCATAGTGTCCAATTACCTCATGAGGAATAGTAGTACCAACCTTAGGAACAGTAATCATGTTCTTTTTACCAGCTTCAACGGCCTTACGGATTGCTTCTGGAACTTCTTGAGCTTTACCAGTACCAAAGCCTACACGACCTTTTTTGTCGCCAACGATTACCAAGGCAGCAAATCTCATTCGTTGACCACCCTTGACAACCTTGGTGACACGATTAATTGCTACTAACTGATCTTCGATGTCGTCTTTATTTCTGCGATTATTACGAGAATCGTTGCGGTTTGCCATGTATTTATCTCCTTCCCTAGAAATCTAATCCGTTTTCACGAGCGGCATCTGCCAAAGCTGAAATACGGCCGTGGTATAAGTAACCACTTCTATCGAACACAACATTTGAAATGTTTTTAGCTTTTGCTGCTTCGGCAATTGCCTTACCAACAGCTTGAGCCTGTTCTACTTTAGCTGAATCCTTTGCAACAGAATCATCTAAAGATGAGGCACTTGCTAGCGTTACACCCGCTACGTCATCAATTAATTGAGCGTAGATGTTTTTATTTGAACGAAAAACGCTTAAGCGTGGGCGCTCAGCAGTACCAGAAATTTTGCCACGAATACGTTTGTGACGCTTTAAGCGTAACTTGTTTTTATCTGGTTTTGAAATCACAATTTCACCTCAAAAATTTATTTACTATTTACCTGTCTTACCTTCCTTACGACGTACGTATTCGTCAGTGTAACGAATACCTTTACCCTTGTAAGGCTCTGGTGGACGTACATCGCGAATTTCAGCAGCAAATTGTCCAACATTTTGCTTTGAAATTCCTTCTACTTCAATTTCAGTTGCTGAAGTAGCTTTTACGGAAACACCTTCTGGTGCAGTCATTTCTACTGGGTGTGAGTAACCAACATTTAAAGTTAACTTGTTGCCTTGTGCAGTTGCACGGTAACCAACACCGATTAACTTCAAAGTCTTCTTATAACCATTAACTACACCTTCAACCATTGAAGCTAAGTTAGCTCTTTCAGTACCATGAAGTGCCTTATCACTTTCACTTGAACGTGAAAAGTTGATCTTGCCATCTTCTTGCTTGAAAGTAATCTTTGGATCAAAGTATCTAGTTAATTCACCCTTAGGTCCCTTAACGGTGATGTTGTCACCATCTTTGGTAACTGTGACACTATCTGGGACTTCAATTGTTTTTAAACCGATACGGCTCATTGATTGTTCTCCTTTCTGTCAAAATTACCAAACGTAAGCAACAACTTCGCCACCAACGTCTTTTTGTCTAGCTTCTTTATCGGTAATTACACCGGCAGAAGTTGAAACGATGGCGATACCTAAACCGTTAAGAACTTTAGGTAAGTTTTCAGCACTTACGTAGTTTCTAAGACCTGGCTTAGAAATACGCTTTAAGCCTGAAATGACACGTTCTCCGTCTGGACCATATTTCAAGAAAATCTTAATCATGCCTTGCTTGTTGTCATCAGTAACTTCGTAATCACGGATGAAGCCTTCGCGTTTCAAAATTTCTGAAATAGATTTTTTAATGTTTGATGCAGGAATTTCAACTGAACTATGCTTTGCCATGTTGGCATTTCTAATTCTAGTCAAGTAATCTGCGATCGGATCTGTCATGACCATTTATGCTATCCTCCTAACCGTATTACCAACTAGCCTTTTTAAGACCTGGGATTTGACCTTTGTGTGCTAAATCCTTCAAGCAAATACGGCATAAACCAAATTTACGATATACGGAGTGTGGACGACCACATCTCTCGCAACGAGTGTATTCACGTGAAGAAAACTTAGCAGGACGATGATTTCTAATTTTTTGTGATGTTTTAGCCATTAGTGTCCTCCATTATTTTGCAAACGGCATACCAAATTGACTTAAAAGCTCACGAGCTTCTTCATCAGTGTTGGCAGTAGTAACGATAACAACATCTAAACCTCTTGTACGATTAACTTTATCAAAGTCAATTTCAGGGAAGATAAGTTGTTCCTTAATACCTAAAGTGTAGTTACCACGACCATCGAATGAACGGCTTGAAACACCGCGGAAGTCACGAACACGAGGAAGTGAAACACTAATTAACTTGTACAAGAAGTCATACATTCTATCTCCTCTAAGGGTAACCTTAGCACCGATAGACATACCTTCACGTAAACGGAAGTTAGCGATTGACTTCTTAGCCTTAGTTACTAAAGGCTTTTGACCTGAGATTAAAGCTAATTCTTCGACAGCTTCATCCAAGTTCTTTGCATTAGTAACAGCGTCACCAACACCCATGTTCAAAACGATCTTTTCGATTTTAGGTACTTGCATAACTGAGCTGTATTCAAACTTTTCTTGCAATGCAGGAACAATTTTTTCTTTATATTCTTCTGCTAAATAATTTGCCATTTGTGTCCTCCTTCCTATTTCTTAGTTTCTTCTTTTTTGCTTTCAGACTTAGCAATAACCTTAACGTTTGATGCGTGGATTGAACCTTCAGATTCAACTACACCACCATTAGCATTGGTTTGAGAAGGTTTTTGGTGTTTCTTAATTGTATTAACGCCTTTAACAACCACACGGTTTTTCTTAACGTTAACAGAAAGAACAGTACCTTCTTTGCCTTTGTCTTTTCCGGCAATAACTTTTACTTTGTCACCAGTTTTAACAAACATCAGTGCACCTCACTTAATTATAAGACTTCAGGAGCAAGAGAGACGATTTTCATAAAGTCGTGCTCACGCAACTCACGTGCAACAGGCCCAAAGATACGAGTACCGCGTGGGCTCTTATCTGCATTAATTACAACGCCGGCATTTTCATCAAATTTGATGTATGAACCATCTTCACGGCGTGCGCCTGATTTTGTTCTAACAATGACAGCTTTGACAACGTCACCTTTTTTGACAACGCCACCTGGTGTTGCTTGTTTAACAGTTGCTACTACGATATCACCAATGTTACCGGTCTTACGTCTTGATCCACCTAAGACTCTAATAACTAATAGTTCTCTGGCACCAGAGTTATCAGCAACCTTCAAACGGGATTCATTTTGAATCACTATTTAATCCTCCCCTCACTAAATCCGCAAAACTATACAGATTTCTTGACAATTTTTACTAAACGGAAGCGCTTTGTACGAGATAATGGACGGGTTTCCATGATACGAACAGTATCGCCAACTTTAGCTTCATTTTTTTCGTCTTGTGCGTAGTACTTCTTGGAGTACTTGATACGCTTCTTGTAAACAGGGTGATTCTTGTAAGTATCAACAACAACTGTAATAGTCTTGTCATTCTTATCTGAAACTACTCGACCTTGATATACGTGACGACGATTTCTTTCGATTGTTTCGCTCAAGTTAATAACTCCCTTCCACTAATCTTTCTTCAATGCATCTTCACTTAGAATTGTTTTAATTCTAGCGATGTTTTTACGGACTTTGCGTAGACGAGCGGTATTTTCTAATTGACCCGTTGCTTGTTGGAAACGCAAGTTGAAGAGTTCTTCTTTGTATTGCTTTTCCTTGTCCAACATCTGATCAGTGGTTAGTGCTCTGATATCCTTAGCCTTCATTAGAATTGCCACCTACTTCCGAACTTCTTTTCACAAACTTACATTTAATTGGCAATTTTGTTGAAGCAAGTCTTAAAGCTTCACGAGCAACTTCTTCACTAACTCCGCCAATTTCAAACATAATCTTTTCTCTCTTAACTACAGCTACCCAACCAGCTGGTGCACCTTTACCGGAACCCATCCGGACACCAACACCTTTGGCAGTGTATGACTTTTGAGGGAAAATTCTAATCCAAACTTTACCACCACGCTTCATGTAACGAGTCATCGCAACACGGGCAGCTTCGATTTGTTGATTAGTAATCCAGTGAGATTCAAGAGCTTGTAAACCGTATTCGCCGAAAGCGATGGTCTTACCACCCTTAGCAGCACCACGCATCTTTCCACGGAATTCACGACGGTGCTTTACTCTTTTAGGTACTAGAGGCATTATTTGTTTCCTCCCTTCACAGCTTTTGCAGGATTTTTACTCTTTGAAGGTAAAACTTCTCCGCGGTTGATCCATACTTGAACACCAATTTCACCGTATGTAGTGAAGGCATTTACCCAAGCGTAATCAATGTCAGCTCTTAAAGTTTGTAATGGAACACGACCTTCAGTGTGCCATTCTCTTCTTGCCATGTCAGCACCGTTTAAACGACCAGAAGTTTGAACTCTGATTCCTTTGGCACCAGCACGCATAGATCTTTGAGTTGCTTGGCGCATAGCACGTCTGAAAGCAACACGAGCTTCAAGTTGAGCTGCAATACTGTCAGCAACTAACTTAGCATCAAGATCTGGCTTCTTAATTTCAACAATATTAACGTGAACTTGCTTCTTAGTTAATGCATTTAATTGTTTTCTTAAAGCTTCAACTTCAGAACCACCTTTACCAATTACCATACCAGGCTTTGAGGTATTAATTGATACGTTGATTCTATTTGCTGCACGTTCAATTTCAATAGTAGAAACAGAGGCATCCTTTAATTTCTTTGAGATGAAGTTTCTAATCTTCAAGTCTTCATTTAAGGTTTCTTTATATCCTCTGTCAGCATACCATTTAGATTCCCAGTCACGAATTACGCCGAGACGAAAACCATTTGGGTTAATTTTCTGACCCATTAATATACCTCCCTTAATCGTTCTTTTCTGAAACTACAACAACTACATGACTAGTTCTCTTGTTAATTGGAGAAGCCATACCCTTGGCACGTGGTCTAAATCTCTTTAAAGTAGCACCCTCATTTACGTATGCTTCTGATACGTAAAGGTTAGCACTTTCAAGATCGTAGTTATGTTCTGCGTTAGCGATTGCTGAACGTAAAACTTTTTCAACGATTGGGGAAGCAGCTCTAGGCGTAAATTCCAAGATTGCCAATGCTTCAGCAACATCTTTGCCGCGAATCAAATCAACGACCAAACGTGCTTTTCTTGGAGCAATACGAACAGTTCTTGCTTCAGCCCTAGCTGAACTAATTTGTTCTGCCATTTAAGTGTTTCTCCTTCCTCTATTTTCCAGTGGCCTTGTCGTCAGATGTCTTGTGTCCATGGAAAGTTCTCGTTGGAACAAATTCACCTAACTTGTGACCAACCATGTCTTCAGTAATATAAACTGGAACATGTTTTCTACCATCGTAAACAGCTATAGTCAAACCAACGAAGGAAGGGAAAATAGTTGAACGACGCGACCAGGTTTTAATAACCTGTTTTTTCTCTGTGTCTGCTTGTGCATCGACTTTCTTCAGCAATGATGCATCAGCAAAAGGCCCTTTTTTAATACTACGGCTCATTAATTAACCCTCCTTCTGTTACTTGCTACCCTTACGGTGACGAATAATTAACTTCTCGCTAGCTTTCTTACTATCTCTAGTCTTAATACCGCGAGCTTTCTTACCCCAAGGAGTCATAGGTTGTGGACGACCAACTGGAGCCTTACCTTCACCACCACCATGTGGGTGATCGTTAGGGTTCATTACAGAACCACGAGATTGTGGACGTCTGCCTAACCAGCGACTACGGCCAGCCTTACCTAATTGAATCAATGAGTGTTGTTCATTACCAACAACACCAATAGTTGCACGACAAGCTGACAAAATCTTACGAACTTCGCCACTTTGTAATCTAACTAAAGTGTACTTACCGTCATTACCTAAAACTTGAGCACTGGTGCCGGCACTTCTTACGAATTGTCCACCTTTGCCAGGTCTTAATTCAATGTTGTGAATTGAAGTACCAGTTGGAATGTTTGCTAATGGTAAAGCGTTACCTGGTTTAATATCTGAATTTGGACCAGATTCAACAACATCGCCAACTTTTAAGCCTTTAGGAGCTAAAATGTAAGCTTTGATACCATCAGTGTAGTGTAAAAGCGCAATGTTAGCACTTCTGTTTGGATCATATTCAATAGACTTAACAACAGCCTTTGCATTGTCCTTGTTACGCTTAAAATCGATGATACGGTACTTTTGTTTATGACCACCACCACGGTGTCTACTTGTAATACGACCATATGAGTTACGACCTGCAGTATGTGATTGAGATTCAAGTAAGGTACGTTCTGGCGTAGTCTTAGTAATCTCAGCAAAGTCGGAAGAAGTCATATTACGGCGACCATTTGTGGTTGGCTTATAAATTTTAATAGCCAATTGACTGACCTCCTATTACTTATTTTCTTCTTGATTTTCGTCTTTGAAAATCTTAATGTCGTTTGAATCATCAGTTAATGTGACAATTGCTTTACGCGTACGAGCAGTCTTACCAGTGTAACGACCAACTCGCTTGTCTTTACCACGAACATTCATGATATTAACTTTCTTAACTTTGACATCAAAGATTTCTTCGACAGCATTACGAACTTGAGTCTTGGTTGCAGTTAAAAGCACGTTGAAAGTGTACTTCTTATCATCCATTAAGTTCGTTGACTTTTCAGTAATGATAGGTCTTAAAATGATATCATGTGCACTCATTTTCTCGAAGCCCCCTCAACATTCTCTTCAATCTTCTCAATAGCATCCTTAGTCAAGATCAATTTGTCATAGTTGACAACGTCTTCAACGTTTAAACCGTTGATAGGAACAACCTTAACCTTTGGTAAGTTTCTAGCTGAAAGTTGTACATTCTTGTCTTCTGAAACAACAAGTACTTTACCTTCAATATTTAAGCTGTCTAACATTGACTTGAATTCTTTAGTCTTAGGAGCAGACATTGTCAACTGGTCTAAAACGATCAAATTCTTATCAATCAACTTTTGGGAAAGAACTGACTTGATAGCCAAACGACGTTGCTTTCTTGGCATTGAATATGCGTAAGAACGTGGAGTTGGTCCGAAGACTACACCACCGCCACGCCATTGTGGTGAACGGATAGAACCTTGACGAGCACGACCAGTACCTTTTTGCTTCCATGGCTTTTTACCACCACCGCGAACAGCAGATCTATTCTTAACTTTTGAGGTACCTTGACGCTTGCCAGCTCTTTGTCTGATGATTGCGTCGAAAACTACGCTTTCGTTTGGTTCGATACCAAATACTTCATCTTTTAAAGTAACTTCACCGGCATCTTTACCTTTTTGATCGATAACTTTTAAATTAGCCATTCTAGTCCTCCTTCCTATTTACTATTCTTAACAGCAGATCTAACAGTAATTAAAGAGTTCTTAGCGCCTGGAACGTTACCTTTAATAAGTAAAACATTCTTATCTGCTACAACTTTTTCAATTACTAAGTTTTCAATGGTAACTTTCTTCATACCCATGTGACCTGGCAAACGCTTGCCCTTTGGTACACGGTTAATGATGGAACCCATTGAACCAGGAACTCTGTGGTATCTTGAACCGTGAGTTTCAGGTCCACGTGATTGGCCCCAACGCTTAATGTTACCTTGGTATCCATGACCTCTTGTAGTACCAGTAACGTCTACGACGTCACCTTCCTTAAATGTGTCCACAGTAATTTCTGAGCCGACTTCGTAGTCCTTAAGCTCAACTCCGCGGATTTCACGTATGAAGCGCTTAGGCGAAGTCTTTGCTTTTTCAGCATGACCTTTTTCTGGTTTGTTGCTCAAAACTTCACGCTTGTCTTGGTATCCCAATTGAACTGCTTCGTAACCGTCTGATTCAACAGTCTTAACTTGCATAACAACGTTAGGAGTTGCTTCAACAACAGTTACAGGAACAAGGATGCCATCTTTGGTGAAGACTTGAGTCATACCGACTTTTCTTCCTAAGATTCCTTTGGTCATGATTACACCTCTTTCTTTTTAAAAATTATAATTTGATTTCGATGTCAACGCCGCTTGGTAGATCAAGCTTCATTAAAGAATCAACAGTTTTAGGTGTAGGACTTAAAATATCGATTAAACGCTTGTGCGTACGCATTTCAAATTGTTCACGTGAGTCCTTGTTCTTGTGTGGTGAACGAAGAACAGTAAACAAAACCCTTTCTGTTGGTAGTGGAACTGGACCTGAGATCTCAGCACCAGTTCTCTTAGCTGTTTCTACAATTTTAGCAGCCGATTCATCGAGAATACCATGTTCGTAAGACTTAAGTCTAATACGAATTGATTGACTTGCCATTGAATTACCTCCTCAACGTCTTCTTTTTAAAAGATGACTAGCTTCCGCAAAAATTCCCAGCACCACCTCTGTGGCAATGCAGCCTGGTGTGCCGCAACCTTTTGCATCAACGCTTTACAACAAATATGTGCATTAGAGCATAGTATGCCCTAAGCGCACAAAGACTAGTATACTGATTTTATGGCTAGATATCAAGGGTTTTAGGATATTTTTCTCGATTTTGACCAATTAATTAATATACTTTTTTTCAAAAATTAAGATTAAAAATTTTCAACAGCGCCTAATTTACTATCTATAGCTCGATATAGCAAGAAAATTGCTTATTTTTAAACAAAAAAAGAGCTATTGGATTTACCAATAGCTCGATTAAACAAATTGTTTAGTTAAAATTATTCAGCGTTATTGTTGTTACCGCCACGACTCTTAATAATTTCTTCTTGAATTGACTTAGGAGTTGCAGCATAGTGGTCAAATACCATAGTAAATGTACCACGACCTTGAGTTGATGAACGTAAAGTAGTTGCGTAACCAAACATTTCAGCAAGTGGAACCATTGCATTCAATACTTTGGCACCAGCACGGTCTACCATGTTGTCCATTGTACCACGACGAGCAGTAACTGAACCCATTACATCACCCAAGTATTCTTCAGGAGTAATAACTTGTACCTTCATAATTGGTTCAAGAATTACAGCACCAGCCTTAGGAGCGGCATTTCTTAAAGCAAGAGATGCAGCAACCTTGAAGGCAGCTTCTGATGAATCGACTTCGTGGTAACTACCATCGTAAAGCTTAGCCTTAACATCGATCAGTGGGTAACCTGCAAGGATACCGTTCTTCATTGATTCTTGCAAACCAGCATCAACTGATGGGATAAATTCACGAGGAACTACACCACCGACGATGGCATCTTCAAATTCGTAGCCTTTACCTCTTTCATTTGGAGTAAATTCAATCCAAACGTCACCGTATTGACCCTTACCACCAGATTGACGAACAAACTTACCTTGTGCTTTAGCTTCTTTAGTGAAGGTTTCACGGTAGGCAACTTGTGGTTCACCAATCTTAGCTTCAACGTGGAATTCACGCTTCATACGTTCAACCATGATTTGTAGGTGTAATTCACCCATTCCTGAAATCAAAGTTTGACCAGTTTCAGCGTTAGTTTCAGCTCTGAAAGTTGGGTCTTCTTCAGTTAACTTTTGTAAAGCAACATCAAGTTTATCACGGTCAGCCTTTGATTCAGGTTCGATTGACACTTGGATAACTGGGTCTGGAACTTCCAAACTTTCCAAAATCAATGGATGATCTGGGTCAGTTAAAGAGTCACCAGTAGTAGTGTTCTTCAAACCGATAGCACCAGCGATATCACCTGAGAAGACTTCAGAAATTTCACTTCTTGAGTTAGCGTGCATTTGCAATAAACGACCAACACGTTCACGACTGTTCTTTGATGCGTTTAAAACGTATGAACCTGATTCAAGTGAACCAGTGTAAACACGAATGTAAGTTAAACGACCAACAAATGGGTCAGTAGCAATCTTGAATGCTAAAGCTGAGAATGGCTTATCGTCACCAGCAATCAATTGAACTTCTTCATCAGTCTTAGGATCATGAGCGATATAAGGCTTAACGTCTAATGGTGATGGTAAGTAATCAACAACACCATCAAGCATCATTTGAACACCCTTGTTCTTAAATGCTGAACCTGCAAAGACAGGGAAAGCCTTTAATTCCAAAGTTGCTTTACGAAGAGCAGCCTTTATTTCATCAACGGAAATTTCTTCACCGTTAAGGTATTTCTCCATAACTGCATCGTCAACGTCAGCAACTTGTTCAATTAACTCGTTACGACGTCTTTCTGCTTCTTCCTTGTATTCATCAGGAACTGGAATAGTGTCCCACTTAGAACCAAGTTTGTCTTCATCATAAACATCAGCAACCATGTTGATTAAGTCGATGACACCTTCAAAAGTATCAGCAGAACCGATAGGCATTTGAACAGCGATTGCGTTAGCATTTAGACGTTCATGTAAAGAAGTAACAGACTTATCAAAATCTGCACCAATTTTATCCATCTTGTTAACAAAAACAATACGAGGAACACCGTAAGTTTCAGCTTGACGCCAAACGTTTTCGGTTTGTGGTTCTACACCTGCTTGACCATCAAGAACAGTTACGGCACCATCAAGAACACGTAGGGAACGTTCAACTTCGATAGTGAAGTCAACGTGTCCTGGGGTATCAATGATGTTAATTCTGTAGTCATTCCATTGAGCTGTAGTAGCAGCAGACGTAATAGTGATACCACGTTCTTTTTCTTCTTCCATCCAGTCCATTTGTGAGTCACCTTCGTGGGTCTCACCAATTTTATGAATCTTACCAGTGTAATAAAGAATACGCTCAGTAGTGGTAGTCTTACCCGCATCAATGTGGGCCATGATACCAATATTACGTGTTTTTTCTAATGGAAACTCACGTTTATTAGCCATAAATTCATTCTCTCCTTATAAAATTAGAAACGATAGTGTGCAAATGCACGGTTAGCTTCAGCCATACGGTGTACATCTTCACGTTTCTTAACAGCTGAACCAGTGTTGTTTGAAGCATCAATGATTTCATTAGCTAGACGTTCATCCATTGTGTGTTCATTACGTAAACGTGCGTATGAAACAAGCCATCTTAAGCCCAAAGTTGTTCTTCTTTCAGGACGAACTTCAACTGGGACTTGGTAGTTAGAACCACCGATACGGCGAGCTTTAACTTCCAAAACTGGCATAATGTTGTTCATTGCTTCTTCAAATACTTCAAGTGGTTCTTTACCAGTCTTATCTTTGATAATGTCAAAAGCATCGTAAAGGATTGAAGATGCCTTAGCTCTCTTACCATCAAGCATTAAGTGGTTGATTAATTTAGTAACAAGCTTTGAGTTGTATACTGGATCTGCCAAAACATCTCTTTTAGCTATATGTCCTTTTCTAGGCATTATTTAACTCCTCCTTTAGTCTTTCTTAGCACCGTATTTAGAACGGCTTTGTTTTCTGCCATCAACACCAGCAGTATCAAGGGCACCACGGATAATATGGTAACGTACACCAGGAAGGTCCTTTACACGTCCACCACGGATTAAAACAACCGAGTGTTCTTGCAAGTTGTGGCCTTCACCTGGAATGTAGGCAGTAACTTCGATTAAGTTAGAAAGACGAACACGAGCATACTTACGTAAAGCTGAGTTTGGCTTCTTTGGTGTCATAGTACCAACACGAGTTGCAACTCCACGCATTTGTGGTGCAGGGTTGTTTACTAATTCCTTCTTCATACTGTTGTAGCCATAGCTTAAAGCTGGTGACTTTGATTTAGTCGTCTTAGTGTGACGGCCTTTTCTTACCAATTGGTTTATGGTTGGCATAAACTTTTTCCTCCTAAAATTTGATTATCTTGTTCACACACCCAGGAGTTTCTTTTTTAGACCTGAGTTATCTCCAAAATACACAAAGACTATTGTACTACCTTTTCAGCAAAATGCAATTTTCTTTTTTGAAAAAGCAAAATTTAGTTTTCTGCGTATTTAAATATGTGAGGTGGAAAAATGAATTTACTTTATCAATTGACTAATTTTTTAATTGGGACTTGTTTGGCTTCCCACGCATGTGTAATTGCTGAAAGAGCTGGCAAAGAGGACTTTATTTTTACTCGTTCCAAATGTACTAATTGCAAACAGCAACTAAGCTTACTTGATGAAATTCCCTTAGTTTCTTATTTAATGCTCAAAGGTCGCTGTCGCTATTGCAAAGTGCACATCCCCTGTGAATATTTCTTAATAGAATTTTTGGGTGGCTTTGCCTTTTGTAAAATTGACTTTAGTAGTATTAGTGGCATGAATACTGCACTTGTACTATTTAGCCTACTACTTGCAGCTATTAGCGACTACCAAAGTAAAGAATTTGATGTTGCATTCATTGTTCCGGCTTTCATTATTACAACCATACACTTACTAGTAAATTTCAAAAAAATCAGTTCTGTTGATCTCATTCACTTTTTTCCTATTTTTGCTCTTTTTGTCTATGAAATCTTCAAAAATAAATTGGGTTTCGGGGATCTACTTGTTTATTTAATTCTAGCCCTATACTTTAGTCCTCAATTTGCTAATTTAGCTTTTTTAGTCGCATCAATTATTTTAATTATTCTCTTTAAAACTGATGAGCTAGATAGAAAAGCTTCTGTTGCGTTTATTCCATTTATTTATATTGGTGTAATCACTCAACTTTTGTACAAATAAAAAGCCTTTTAAGTCGGATCTCCGATTAAAGATGAAAATCAAAAGACTATTATTTAGCCAGTTTTATCACCTATTTTCTTTTGCGTTTCAACCTATGATAAAATCTTTTATATAAAAACATTTAGAATTTATTGAGGAAAAATGATGCACTATATTTTATCTGCAGGAATACGTGGCGCCATACCATTTATCATTATGAGTACACTTTCTGGAATTATGAAATTACAACATATCGATGATTATAGCGTCAACTCGACATTTATTACGGGACTAATAATAACTGCAGTTGCAGCAACCTCTGTTATTTATGATGTCAAAAGTTGGACATTAGCAAGACAAACTGTCGTTCAGTTTCTAATCATGCTGGTTACCGTATATCCTTGTTTAGTATTCAGTGGCTGGTTCCCGACTAAATCAATACTAGATTTAGTAAAAATATTTGGTTTCTTTCTGATTGTTGGCATTATTTTATGGACACTATCATATATTCTATTTGGTAAAATTTTAAAGTAATATTTTCGAGCAAACAAAAAACTGTTCCGTTAGTAACTTCTAACAGAACAGTTTTTATTTACATTATTTTATGATTCTGTAGCTTGGTCAGCTTCCTTCATCTTCTTTTCAATATCAGCTATTGAATAAACAGATTTAGGTTTTTGAACATCAGCTTCAGGTTCCATATCACGGTAAATTGGAAGACCGGTTCCGGCAGGAATAATCTTACCAATGATAACATTTTCCTTCAAACCGAGTAATGGATCATTCTTACCTCTGATTGAGGCATCAGTTAATACACGGGTAGTTTCCTGGAATGAAGCAGCTGATAAGAAACTGTTAGTTTCAAGAGCAGCCTTAGTAATACCAAGAATAACACTCTGTGCAGTGGCAGGAATACCACCAGAAATAATAACTGAAGTGTTACGTTCCTTGAATTCACCAATATCCATGATTTCACCTGGAAGTAAGTTCGTTTCACCTGGATCAAGTACACGTACTTTCTGTAACATTTGTCTAGTCAAAACTTCGACATGCTTATCAGAAATGTCTACACCCTGCATCCGGTATGCTTTTTGAACTTCAACCAGGATGTATTCTTCAGTTGTTAAGGTATCAGTAACTTGGATGAGTTCCTTTGGATCGATTGATCCGAGAGTTAACTTGGAGCCACGACTAACCTCATCACCTTCACTAACTGCAACTGATGCAGTGTAAGGCACACTGTAGCTTCTAGTATCAATCTTACCTTTAACAGTAATCTCACGTGTATGCTCTGCTGGGTTTTCTTGAATTGAATCAATTATACCATCTACTTCAGAGATAATAGCACGTCCCTTTGGATTACGTGCTTCAAACAATTCTTGAACACGAGGAAGACCCTGAGTAATATCTTCTGCACCGGCAACACCACCGTTGTGGAATGTACGTAAAGTAAGCTGAGTACCAGGTTCACCAATTGATTGAGCTGCAACTGTACCAACTGCTTCACCAACTTCAACTTCTTCACCAGTAGCAAGGTTCATGCCGTAACACTTACGGCAAACACCATGGGAAGTATCACAAGTCAGAATAGAACGAATCTTAACATCTGTCACACCAGCATCACAAATTTTATGTGATAAATCTTCATCAAGCATGACATTTGGTCCAACAATAGCTTCGCCAGTCTTAGGATCTTTAACAGTTTCAGCAGTAAAGCGTCCTAATAGACGATCGTATAATGGCTCAATTAATTCGTCACCTTCCATAATGGCATGAACATTGATACCACGATCAGTACCACAATCATCTTCACGGATAATAACATCTTGAGCAACATCAACTAGACGACGAGTCAAGTATCCTGACTGGGCAGTCTTCAAGGCTGTATCAGTCATTCCCTTACGAGCACCGTGAGTTGACATGAATAGTTCTAGAACTGATAGACCTTCCTTAAAGTTTGAAGTAACAGGAATTTCGAATAATCCACCGTTAGGAGTGGCCATCAATCCACGCATACCAGCTAACTGAGTAAAGTTGGAAATGTTACCACGAGCACCAGAGTCGGCCATGATTGTAATTGGGTTACGAGGATCATAAATTTGAGCAATTTCGTCCTGTACCTGATCCTTACAATCATTCCAAATGCTGATAACACGATCGTGACGCTCTTGTTCAGTAATTAAACCTCGTCTAAATTGCTTAGATACGACATCAACTTGCTTGTGCGCCTTAGCAACCTTTTCATCCTTATCATCAATTTCAGGAACGTCGGTCATACCGATTGTAATACCTGAAGTAGTTGAACTAGTGTAACCAAGTGTCTTTAAGTCATCAAGGTATTCAGAAGTTCTTTGAACCTTGTAGTACTTGTAAATAGTTGCGATTGAATCGGATAAGAAAGATTTCTTAAATGGAGTTGAGATTAAATCACCAGCAACATCATCAATCTTTTCATGAATATCCTCACCAGGCTCTAAGAAGTACTTAGCGCTTAATGGGTGGTTCAAGTTTTCTTCAGTTGGTTCATTAATGTAGAAGTAATCTTCTGGGAAAATTTGGTTGAAAATGATTCTACCGTAAGTGGTAATGAAAATACCATGTTCGTAGCCTTTAGGCCATGACTTCTTAGGCATTGAATCAGCGGACATGCCAATAATAGTGTGATAGTGAATATCACCATTATTATATGCAACTGTTGCTTCATCAGGTGAATTGAAAATCATTCCTTCACCTTCACGACCCTTTTCAGCTTGAGTCAACCAATAGTTACCTAAAACGATATCCTGAGATGGTGTAACAATTGGCTTACCATCCTTAGGTGCCAAAATATGGTGAGCTGCAAGCATTAACAAACGTGATTCTGCAACAGCTTCGTCAGATAAAGGAACGTGAATGGCCATCTGGTCACCATCAAAGTCGGCATTGTAGGCTTCACATGCAAGTGGATGCAAACGAATTGACTTACCTGGTACCAAAACTGGTTCAAAGGCCTGAATACTCAAACGGTGCAAAGTTGGTGCACGGTTTAGTAAAACAGTTCTTTCCTTGATAACATCTTCTAGTACATCCCATACATCATCGTCTTCACGGTCAATCTTACGTTTTGCACTCTTAATGTTAGAAGCAATCTTGCGCTTAACTAATTCGTGCATTACAAATGGCTTGAATAATTCAAGTGCCATTGGACGAGGAACACCACATTGATAGAATTTCAATTTTGGTGAAACATCGATAACTGAACGACCGGAATAGTCAACACGCTTACCAAGTAAGTTCTGACGGAAACGACCCTGCTTACCCTTAAGCATGTGTGAAAGTGACTTAAGTGGACGGTTACCAGGTCCAACAACAGAACGACCACGACGACCATTATCAATTAGTGCATCTACGGCTTCTTGTAACATCCGCTTTTCATTTTGAACAATGATATTTGGTGCATTTAAGTCGAGCAGTCTCTTTAACCGGTTGTTACGGTTAATTACACGACGATACAAGTCATTCAAATCAGAAGTAGCGAAACGACCACCTTCTAATTGAACCATTGGACGCAAGTCCGGTGGAATAACTGGTACCGCATCAATGACCATCCATTCAGGCTTGTTACCAGAATCTTTGAATGCATCAAGAATATCTAATCTTCTGATTGCACGTGTACGTTTTTGACCAGTAGCAGTTTCCAATTCTTTCTTTAAATCAGTAACTTCTTTTTCTAGGTCAACCTTACGTAACAAGTCGCGAATTGCTTCGGCACCCATTTTTGCTTCAAAACGGTTACCGTACTTAGCTTTTTCTTCACGGTATTCTGCTTCAGTTAAAAGCTGCTTGAATTCAAGTTCAGTGTCACCTGGATCAATGACAATGTATGCCGCAAAATAGATAACTTCTTCCAATAATCTTGGTGACATATCAAGAATCAATCCCATTCGAGATGGAATTCCCTTGAAGTACCAAATGTGGGTTACTGGGGCTGCTAATTCGATGTGACCCATCCGTTCCCTTCTAACTTTAGAAGAGGTAACTTCAACACCACAACGATCACAAACGATGCCGCGGTATCTCACACCTTTATATTTGCCACATGCACATGCCCAATCCTTGGTTGGTCCAAAGATTCTTTCATCAAACAGACCATCTTTTTCCGGTTTTAAAGTACGGTAGTTGATCGTTTCAGGCTTTTTTACTTCACCATACGACCAGCTCCGAATTTTATTTGGAGAAGCAAGGCCAATTTGCATGCTTTCAAATTTATTTACGTCGATCAAAAGTTTAACCCCCTACTTATTTAGAAATCTTGTTATCATCGTCAGACTCATCAACTGGAGCTTCAATCTCGGCTGATTCTTCATCTTCTGATTTTGCGGTTTCTTCGGCTAACTTCTTCTTTTGTTGCTCTTCGGCCATCTTCGACAAGGTATCAATATTCAAATGTTCATTTGAATCATCATCCATGTCACGAAGTTCGATTTCATTGTGATCCATGTCAAGAACACGAATATCTAATCCTAGAGATTGTAATTCTTTAACAAGAACACGGAATGATTCAGGAACACCTGGTTTAGGAATTCTGTCACCCTTAACAATTGCTTCGTATGCCTTTACACGACCAACAACGTCATCAGATTTGTAAGTCAAAATTTCTTGTAATGTGTATGCAGCACCATAAGCTTCAAGTGCCCAAACTTCCATTTCACCAAAACGCTGTCCACCAAATTGTGCTTTACCACCAAGAGGTTGTTGGGTTACTAATGAGTAAGGCCCAATGGAACGTGCATGAATCTTATCATCAACCATGTGGGTTAATTTCAGATAGTGCATAATTCCGACAGAAACACGGTTATGGAACGGTTCTCCAGTACGACCATCATATAAAACAGTCTTACCATCTTTGTCGATACCAGCTTTATGAACAGTATCCCAAACATCATTTTCACTCGCACCATCAAATACTGGAGTTGCAACATGGATACCTAGACTATTAGCAGCCCAGCCCAAGTGCAATTCAAGTAACTGTCCGATGTTCATACGTGAAGGAACACCCATTGGGTTCAAACAAATATCAACTGGAGTACCATCTGGTAAGTATGGCATATCTTCTTCAGGAACAACTGCAGCAACAGTACCTTTGTTACCGTGACGACCAGACATCTTATCTCCGACTTGAATCTTTCTCTTTTGTGCAATGTAAACACGTACTAAGGTATTTACACCTGGGGAAAGTTCATCGCCGTTTTCACGAGTATATACTTTAACATCGCGAACAATTCCGCCACCACCGTGAGGTACACGTAATGATGTATCACGTACTTCACGTGCTTTTTCACCAAAGATAGCGTGAAGCAAACGTTCTTCAGCGGATAGTTCAGTCACACCCTTTGGTGTAACCTTACCTACTAAAATGTCACCGTCATGAACCTCAGCACCAATGCGAACGATTCCTTGACCATCGAGGTCTTTAAGTGCATCCTCACCAACATTAGGTAATTCGCGTGTAATTTCCTCGGGACCAAGTTTAGTATCACGAGCTTCTGATTCATAGTCTTCAATACTAATTGAAGTGTAGACATCATCCTTAACTAAACGTTCTGAAAGCATGATGGCATCTTCATAGTTGTACATGTTCCATGTCATGAAGGCAATTACGGGGTTTTGACCCAAAGCAAGTTCACCATGATCCATTGTTGGACCATTAACGATTACTTCGCCTTCTTCAACCTGATCACCTAATCTAACGTTTGGTGTTTGGTTATATGACTTGGAGTTGTTAGAACGACGGTATTTTTCAAGCACATATTTATCTAAAGTGCCATCAGCGCGTCTAATTCTAACTGTATTAGCATCAACGTATTCAACAGTTCCTGCTGCCTTAGCAACAATTGCAGCACCAGAGTCATGCGCAGCACGGTATTCCATACCAGTACCAACAAGACAGCTATGTGGATCAATCAATGGAGCAGCCTGACGTTGCTGGTTAGCCCCCATCAATGCACGGTTAGAGTCATCGTTTTCAAGGAAAGGAATACATGCAGACGCAACCGAAACAACTTGCTTAGGAATAACATCCATGTAGTCAATCTTATCAGGACTAACTTCGACGTTATCTTCCTTATGACGAGCTAAAATCAAATCGTCCTTGAAAGAACCATCTGGATTTAACTTGGTGTTTGCTCCGGCAATAATGAAGTTATCTTCTACATCAGCTGTTAGATAATCAATTCGATCCGTAACTTTATGAGTCTTCCATGAAACGCGACGATATGGTGTTTCAATGAAACCGTATTTGTTAATAACTGCGTATGATGCAAGAGAGTTAATTAATCCGATGTTTGGCCCTTCAGGAGTTTCAATCGGGCAAAGACGACCATATTGGGTATAGTGAACGTCACGAACTTCATATCCAGCACGGTCACGAGTCAAACCACCAGGCCCTAAAGCAGACATACGACGTTTGTGCGTTAATTCGCCAAGCGGGTTATGTTGGTCCATGAACTGTGAAAGTTGTGATGAACCAAAGAATTCTTTGATGCTGGCAACAATAGGTCTAATGTTGATTAATTGTTGCGGTGTAACAGTTGAAGGATCCTGAATTGACATTCTTTCACGAACAACACGTTCCATTCTTGCCAAACCAATTCTAAATTGATTTTGTAACAATTCACCAACACGACGAATACGACGGTTACCTAAGTGATCGATGTCATCAGTGTCACCAATACCATCTTGTAATAAGAAGAAGTAGTTAATTGATGCCAAAATATCTGCTGGAGTTAAGTATTTAACGTCCTTATCGATGTGCCCATTAGAAATCAACTTAACAACACGTTCAGGGTTAGCCTTTGAATATACCTTAACTTCTTGAACAACAATTGGGTCAGGTAAGACACCTTCTTTTGAAGGTTCATAAGTAACCATCTTGAAGTCATCACGATCAAGATACTCTTCTAAGCCGTCCATTACTTCATGAGTAACAACAGTACCCTTCTTAGCAATAATTTCACCAGTATCTGGGTCAGCTAAAGTTTCTGCTAAAGTTTGACCGTAGAGACGGTTCTTTAATGATAACTTCTTATTAACCTTGTATCGACCAACAGGGGCTAAGTCGTAGCGACGTGGGTCAAAGAAACGAGCATATAAGAGGGACCGTGAAGAATCAGTTGTCTTTGGTTCACCTGGGCGTAGACGCTCATAGATATCCTTTAAGGCTTCAGCGACACGTGAATCTGCTGGATTCTTGTGTACATCTTTATCCAAAGTGAATTGCAAAGTATCACTTTCACCAAAGATATCAATAATTTCGTCATCTGAGCCAATCCCTAAAGCTCTAATTAAAACAGTCAAAGGAAGTTTACGAGTACGATCAACACGTACATAAGAAACATTCTTAGCATCTGTTTCATATTCTAGCCATGCACCACGGTTAGGAATAACAGTTGTGCCGAAAATCTCTCGACCATTCTTATCATAGTCGCCAGAATAGTAGACACTTGGTGATCTAACTAATTGGGAAACAATAACTCTTTCGGCACCATTGATAATGAATGAACCAGATTCAGTCATTAAAGGTAAATCGCCGAAGAAAACATCTTGGGTCTTAATTTCACCAGTTTTTTGGTTAGTCAGTTTTAAGGTAACGTGCATTGGTGCAGCGTAAGTTGCATCGTGATCACGCGCTTCATCAACAGTATACTTTGGCTTTTGCAGTTTATAGCCAACGTACTCAAGCGAAAGCTTACCTGAAAAGTCACTAATCGGCATAATGTCGTCGAAGACTTCCTTAATACCTTCATCCAAAAAGTTTTGGTACGATTCGGTTTGAACATCTGTCAAGTTAGGTAGCTTCAGTACTTCTTTAATACGTGAAAAACTACGTCTTGTTCGATGCTTACCGAAGTTCACTACGTGTCCATTTAACAAGGAGAAAACATCCTTTCTGTCAGAGAAAGCTAATATTACATTTTGGTTACAATTTCAAAAAGCGGGATTTTTAAGCATAAAAAAGACAAAAACAACCTTTGTCGTTTTTGTCCTTTATTATTCTGCTGGACAATATATCAGCAAAATCCTGAAAATCAGCCTTTTTAATCACGCACTAATATAGCAAATGATAACTGATTTGTCAATTGTTTTACTTAGAGCCAACTAGATTTTTTGGTTCTGCTTTAACTATTTCAAATTTTAATTTGTCATGGTTACAACCAATTTTGAGAAGATCGCCATCACCAAGTTCACCAGTAATTAGTTTTGAGGCAATTTCGTCTTCAATATCCTTTTGAATTGCGCGGCGCAAAGGTCTTGCACCCATCTCAGGATTATAGCCATCTTTAGCAATTTTATCCAAAGCAGCACGTGAAATTTTCAATTGCACGCCTTGCTTTTGCAAACGGACAATCAACTTATGAGTAAGTAGAGTGACAATTTGACGTAATTGTTGCTGGTTAAGCTCATCAAAGATGATTGTTTCATCAACTCGGTTTAAAAATTCTGGACGGAAGAACTGTTTAAGCGCTTGACGAACACGATCTTTTCGCATTTCAACTTGGCTTGAATTGTCAGCATTAAAGCCGACTTCTTTGGTGTCAAATAAAGAACGCGAGCCTAAGTTGGAAGTCATAATAATAATTGTATTCTTAAAGTCTACTTTGCGTCCTTTTGAATCGGTCAAAAAGCCATCGTCAAGTACTTGCAATAACAGGTTAAAAACATCAGGATGGGCTTTTTCAACTTCATCGAGCAAAACTACAGAATATGGGTGGCGACGAACCTGTTCGGATAATTGTCCACCTTCATCATAGCCAACATAGCCTGGAGCTGAGCCAATCAGCTTACTATTAGCAATTTGATCCATGTATTCAGACATATCAATTCTGATTAAGTTATTCTCTGAACCAAAGATTGAGGCCGCTATTGCTTTGGCTAGTTCTGTCTTACCAACACCTGTTGGGCCCAAGAATAGAAATGAACCGATTGGACGATTTTCATCCTTAATTCCACTCCTACTACGACGAACTGCGCGACTAACTGCACGAACTGCATCCTCTTGTCCGATAATGCGCTTATGCAAATCTGACTCCAGATTAGCCAGATGCTTTGATTCATCGCGATTCATTTGAGTAACAGGTACGCCTGTCCAGTTTGAAACTACCTTAGCAATATCTTCTGGTTGCACTGTAGACTTTTTACTAGTCGCACTTTCCAATTTAGCGTTTAACTTATCTTGGCGTAATTGCAAGCTATTTTGTCTATCTTGAAGCTGAGCCGCTTTGACAAAATTCTGATTAATCGCAGCTTGATTTTTTTGCTCTATAACTTTTTTAATTTGTTCATTAAGTTGAACCAGCTGGTTATTTGAGCCCTTACCAGACTTGATTTTGACAGCTGCACTAGCTTCATCAATTAAGTCAATTGCTTTATCCGGCAAATAACGGTTAGAAATATAGCGACTTGATAAATCAATTGCATTCTCAAGGGCCGCATCAGTAATTGTGACATGGTGAAACTTCTCATATTTTGGTTTCAAACCACTCAAAATAGCTAGTGTCTCTTCCTTAGAAGGTTCATTTAGACGCACTATTTGAAATCTACGTGCTAATGCTTGATCTTTTTCAACATACTTTTGGTACTCGTCAAAAGTTGTTGCACCTATCATTTGAATGTCACCACGTGCAAGCGATGGCTTCAAAATATTAGCTGCATCAATTGATCCTTCGGCCCCACCGGCACCAATTAAGGTATGCATTTCGTCAACAAACAGAATAATTGTTCCGTCATCAACAATTTCTTTGATAATTTTCTTCAGTCGATCTTCAAACTCACCACGATATTTAGTACCAGCAACAAGACCTCCCAAATCAAGTGAGATGACTTTTTTGTCCATTAGGTCATGTGGCACTTTTTTATTAACTATTGCTGTCGCAATCGCTTCAGCAACAGCCGTCTTACCGACTCCCGGTTCACCGATTAGAACAGGGTTATTCTTGTTACGTCTAGATAAAATTTCAATTACACGAGCGACTTCTTTATCTCGCCCAATCACTGGATCGATCTTGCCATTTTCTGCTCGTTCATTTAAGTTAACTGACACTTGATCAAGGGTTGGCGTTTTGCTTTGCGAATTAGTGGAATTACTATAATCCGCACCATTAAAACTCGACCAACCACTATTATCAGATTGATCATTATCATCAATATTATCGATATCTTCACCTAGCGAATGTAATAAATCATTGCGCAAACCAGGAAGATCTATGTTCAAATTTCGTAAAATGACAGAAGCAAGAATTTGTTCATTGAGAATCAAACCAAGCAAAATATGACTAGTTTTAATTTGAGCTGAACCTTCACGTTCAGCTAAGATTCCTGCATAAGATAATGCCATACTCAACCGAGGTGACATTTCCATATAAGTAGATTTACCTGCCGAGCCATAGCCGGTATAGCGTTCAATTTCTTCACGGATAGCCGTTGGCGTTGCGCCCCATGCACGCAAGTTTTTACCAGCCTCACCATCAGATTCGATTACCATCGCAAGCAGTACGTGTTCCGTACCGATTAAACGATGATGAAAGCTCTGTGCCTGTTCACGTGCAATTTCTAAAACTTGATTTGCACTTTTGGTATAGGATTTTTTCATCATAGCACCACCTTTAAAAACGATGTGTATCCACTATAAACTTTTTGGCTGAATTGTAAAATATTTTGTTTCAAGTAAAGTGCTTTTAGCGTAAAAACATTGCCACCATTATAGCAAAGACTAGCTAATGATGCTAATTTCTGTTTTCTTAATATAAGTGCTTTTCCAAATGTTTTATTTTCGTTAAACAAAATACCTTGATTGTAGCAAAAGATTCACTATATAAGTAGATTAGTTTAGGTACGAGTGATATAAATTTCTATTCACTTACTAATCGATTTCAGAAATCGTATGTAATCAACTAACCTTATTTATAATTAAATTTGTGTACAATAAAAAGCAACCTAAAAAGTTGCTTTTTTTGCGCGAATAAATTTAACTAGCTATTTTTTTGTTTAAGATATTGTTCATACAAAAAATTCTCTTTACTAATAATATCTAGTGTCAGAATATCAGCGATTTCGATTGGATCGGATCTAACCTCGTCCATCAAATTATGGTCTTTACAATATTCTGTTTGATCAATTAATACCTTTTGCGTGTCAACAGAAATTATTTTTACAGTTTCCTCATATTCATCTTCAGATTCAGCTATAGTGACATAAAAGCCGTAATTACAACAATAATCTAACAAAGTAATGATATCATTATCTGGAATATCATTATATACTTTCCGTAAGTTTAATCTATCATATTCATCTTGTTTTTTTAGGTAGTCAATATAGAAATCAAACATCCTTGTATGACTATCATTACATACTAATTTTTCAATTTCCGTCTTTTTATATAAAACATAACTATCTAAACTGCCAATATCGTCTACAACTTCAAAGATATAGTATTGACCTATATCGGCAATCATATATCCTACTGCAAATATATAACTATCTTGTGATTTCCCATAAATTTTCACTAACTCCTTTTTATTAAGGTAGTTACTCCAATCTTTTTTATTGATTATCATCCAAAATCTCCTTTTTTTGCTATGCTTCAAGTTTTTATTAATTTTCCAGGTTTATATATTTCCTATTTGAGCTAGCTTCAGAAAGGCGCCTTTTTGAAAGTTAAATATTTGTTTGACAAAGAGCCGCACAAGATATTTACATAATGCTGCACAATTTAAGTGCATGTAATTAAACAATATCATTATCAGGTTAAGATTTGGATTCCATAAAATTGCATAGAATAAAATTTATTCCTACAGGGTAAAACCTGATTATGTCAATGTACCACTTTCAGGTTAGAGCGTAGAACAAAGAAATTGCGTTGAATGAAGTTAGGTGCCCCATCGTTTCCTAATAGTTAGGATACTTGCGTTTATGTCGACGTAAACAAATTAATTATAATTTATGAATAACCTCAAAATTGTCTAACCTTCTGAACTCACCCTAAATAGAATCTTCTTATATTGTATAGTCAATGTAGCTACTAGTATCCTTAGGCTTTACTAAATTTTTGATTGACTTCTCAAAATTACTTTTAAAGTACTGAAAGATCATTGTCCGACAATAATTTTTTAAATAATTAGCCTAACGTTAAGCTTTATACTATATATGTTAATTAACTTAATAAAAGTATATATACCAAAAACAATAAAACTATTCTGACTACATGATGCATTAGATGAAACGATTTATTCAAAATACCATGCAAAATTGCTGAAATGACTATTAATAAATTCGAAATTATAGTTATAGTTAAAAATTGTTTGTAAGTAACTAAAAAGAATGTAAAAACAGATAATCCTGCAAGAAAAGTTATTATGTCTAAATATGAATGCTTATCATTTTCAAAAAAATCCCAAGCAGCAGCTATACTAGATAAAATCATAAATATGAATAAAACAATAATTCCAATATTTGTTTTCATCTTAATGTTCCTCAATAATTAAACTTACTTTTTATTTTTTTACTCATGATTAAAAGTATGATATAAAATCTAATTCATACCTTTGACATAAAGGCAAATTCTCATTTATCGGGAAAACAGGTCTTGAACTCTGCTCTTTAAAACGCCTATATATCAACGATTATAGCGATAGTTTCGACATATGAAGTCCGATATGAAGTCGATTTTAGCCTTCCATATATCTTTCAAACCCAGTCACTGTCTCCTGCTCACTCTGCTTTGTTACGTGAGTGTATACGTCCATTGTCGTTTTAATTGAGGAATGACCTAGTCTTTTTTGAACTTCTTTCATCGATGCCCCAGAATCAAATAGTAGGGATGCATGAGTATGTCTAAATCCGTGGGAAGTAATATGTCTTAATTTACCAAATTCACATATCCTACTGTTCCAATCAGTAGTCTTCGTTGGCTGATGTGGCTTATTCTGGTTAGTCGCAAACACCAAATTATCCGTACTTATAAAATTATAACCTATCTTCAACATTTCTTTTTGTTGACGTGTTCGCCACTCTTTTAACACACCCATGGTTTGTTTATCCATTTGAATGGTTCTAATACTAGTCCTAGTCTTAGGTGTAGAAATATACAGGCGATTCTCTAATCCCCTACTTACCGACCTATCTATTCTAATTGTGCTATGTAGAAAATCTATCCTATTCCATTTTAAAGCTAAAGCCTCACCTTTTCTCATCCCTGAATAAGCTAATAATCTAAAGAATACGTAGTATTGAAATTTGACCTTCTTAGCGCATTCAAGGTATTCTTTCAATTCTTCTTTAGAATAGAAATTGTCAAATTCCTTTGGCTGCTCAATATACTTTGGTCTTACAACTTTTTTCATTGGATTCTTATCAATTAATTCAAGATCAACAGCATAATTAAGCATGCGGGATGCATAGCGAATATATCTTTTATATGCCTTAGGGGCAATTTCAAACCACTTATTTACCGCATTTTGACACTGGAAAATGGTAAGCTTATCTATATAAATATTACCTAATTCCTTAAGAATATGGTTATCAAAAATCATTAATGCAGTGGCATATGTACTTTCTTTAACCGTAGTCTTATAGGTCTTAGACCATAATTTAAACAAGTCCTTCATGGTGTAGCGCCTTTTGGTAAGTGGTTCATATTCACCATTCAGGACTTTTATTTTGTATTCATAGTAAGACTTTTCGGCAGCATCCCTGCTCTTAAAGCCTTGCTTTTTTATTTGAATCGTATGTCCTGTCGCATCATTTTTACCAACATAAATATTAAATCCAAATCTGCTTTGGCCACTAGGTGTGGTGTACTCTTTAATTTCATTATCCATGTTTAATTAATTCCCTTCTTAACATCAGAAGGCGTGCAAGTGAACTAATCTTAAATATTTAACATGTTAATTTGGATTTAAGCAGTATTACATGGAGAAACTAATTATTGGTTTTACTAAAATCTAGAAATGCCTCTCCATCTTCATCTACAAAAATATGTTCATTGATAAAATCTTGTCTTTTTTTCAAAAGCTCTTTAGGAGATTCTATCCACTCTTCGCCATCTTTTTGAGTTCTATCATCTCTCTCTAGCTTGAGCAGTTCAGCGGACAAAGCATCGTTAAGAGCATCTACTATATCTTCTTTAGTAGCATCCAAAGGCTTAGTAACTAACCATTTAACAGCAACACTTTTAAAGATAAACGAAAAGTTTTCCTTCCAAAAATCTATATTATTGATTTCCTTTTCAGATAGCAGATTAAATTTTGGCTCATCATATGGTATTAAGCCCTTCGCTATGCATATCAAATCCACGTTGAATGAAATTTCGAAGATTTTCTCACTATAACTTAAAGAAGTTTTCTTAGATTCAGAGATATAACTATTTTTTAAGACTTCTAGAATTTCTTTTTTGCTATATGCACCTTTCAGAATGATTACTGATACCCCCATCACTTCAGATAAGTAAGTCCACATTTTTTCGGTCGGACTATTTAATGCATTTTCCCATCTTGAAAATGTCGGAATTGTTATAGGTTTCAAATTTTTATTAATTATGTATTTATTGAAGGTCTGTACAAACTGGCTTTGTGACATCCCCTTTTTATTTCTGAACTCTTTTATTCTGTTAGTCATATTATCTCCATCTTTTTACATATTTTTATAATCAATAGAATAATTCATATTGCAAATATTTGCAATAATTTATTGACTTACAAATATTTGTAATATATAATTCCATTACCATTACGAATATTTGTAACAGGAGGTAATGATAATGGTTGAATATTTTACATATAAAGAGGCTATGAATTATTTAGGTATTAATTCATATCAGGGATTAAGGAATCTGTTTAATGCTGGATTACCAATTATTCAAGTTGGAAAAACTAAAAAGATTAGCAAATCTGCAATTGATCAATTTATGAAAGAACACCAACAAACAGTTAATGATTAAGGAGAAAAGCTATGGAAAGAAAAATCAAAGTAAGCAATGAATTCGACAATAAGTTTATTCAGATGGCAACAGAAAGCTCGGATATCTTTAATTGTCTGACTGTCCTTTCAGACAAAATAACTGAAATTGAAAGTCCTAGCGACTTAACACTAAATCAGTTAAACGAAATATCAGCTTTAACAAATGTAATTAAGAGTTTTACTAAGCGCTATAGCGACTTGGTAAATAATTCGTACATGCTAACTTATTGCGGAGAGGAATAAACCATGAAGAGAACTGTTAAAGATATAGACAACGGTCTAATAACTGCATCTTTAAAAAGTGAAAACTTATTAAGAGCCATTGAGTTAATGCTTGAAAAACTACATAGCATACAGGGGGCGGAAAACATGACGTTAGCTGATTATCAAAAAATCTATGGATTAGCTGATTTAATGAGAGTTTATGCATGCAATTTGCGAGATGAAATATCTCATACAGAATCATTAATCAATTTTGAGGAGGAATAAACCATGGAATTCAAATTAGACCAAGAACAAAAAACAGACCTACAAAACTATATTTGTGGTCTGATTAAAGACAGTCTTAAAAAAGCAGCATCCCCTCAGCAGCCATATTTAAACCGTGTAGAGATTGCAAAGTACTTTGGGGTTGCTCCCTCTACCATTACTTATTGGGCCTCTCTGGGCATGCCTGTGGCCGTAATTGACGGTCGCAAACTATATGGTAAGCAATCCATCACTAAATGGATTCAGAGCAAAGAAAAAACCGTTTCTTAAACAACCACGAAAAAGAAAACGGTATTTAAGTAATTATAACATCTAGAAACGTGCAAGTGAATTAATCTTAGGTGTTTAACTAAAGGAAATAAATTATGAATCAAAATAGTAACGAAGAATTAATCCAATGTTTAAACGAAATAAACAAAAGTCTAAAAGATATAAATAGCTCAATTAAAAGTCTGAAAGTAATAACAGCTTGTATCGAGTCCTAATACAGCATTTTAGAAAGAGAGGTTTCAAATTTGTCTGATAATAAAAAAGAAAAACATATCAAAGGAACTCCCACCTGGATAAAATTTTACAATGATGACAAACCTAAAGTCATTATTTCCAAATTTGGCCGAGCTATCCTCAACGAGCATAACTTTATCATCGTCGAGAACGGCAATAAAGAGGAGTTCTACGAGTATAACGAAGTTAAAGGGTACTGGTGCCTTAGGAACATTAAAAGCATTAAGAGCGTCATTACAGAGCTTTTAAACAGATATAACGTGTGGACTGCTCGAGTGGTTAAGGATGCTTTCGACTTTGTTAGTTACAGCATTAAACGAGTTAAATGGATAGATACGTTCGGTAAAAAACGTGGTAACTATTTTAACTTTAAAAATGGTGTTTGGGATTGGGATGCATTCAAATTACAAGAACACGACCCCAAATACTATTTCACTTCCTGTGTTGATTATGACTTAGTTCCGTTTGATGCAGATAAGGAATTAATCAATATCAAGAATAAAAAAGTAGCACAGTTAGAAACGTCCAAGTGGTTATGGGAATCGTTTGGCGAGAACATAACTCCAATAATGGAATTGATAGGCTACTCTTTCTACCCTAGTTACAAACCTATTCAAGCTTTCGTTTTGATAATAAGTAAAGGTGGTGACGGTAAAACCACTTTCGCAAATTACCTACAAAGATTACTAGGCAAAGAAAATGTTTCTCATGTTTCGTTAGAGAACTTAACAGATGATAAGAGCAACAACTTTAGTCTTTCAGAGCTATTTGGCAAATGCTTAAATATCCACGATGATATTTCAAAGTCTTTTATTAAGAACCCAGCTGTTATTAAAACTCTAACAGGTGGTGGTGAAATGAACGCCCAAGTAAAAAATAAAGCTGATATCACCTTCTCTAACCACGCTAAACTGCTATTCATTGGTAATGAGGAGCCTAGCTTTTCCGATACTAGTAATGGCTTTAAACGGAGAGTAAACATAGTTCACTTCAAGCGAATAGAAAACTTTGATAAGAACATTGATACTGAAAAAATAGAAAAAGAACGTGGTAAATTTGTTTACTTATGTATGTACTTAGCAGAGAAAGCTATGGCTAAACATACTCTTACACAAACTCCATCAATTTTGAAAGCAAGAAACAAATGGCTAACTGACAACGATTTAGTTCAGCAATTTATTAATGAAAATTACATTCAATCTGAAAATTCAACTGTAAACCAAGAAAATTTATACCAAGCTTATAAGAATTGGTGTGATGCCAATAGAATTAAGCATCCCTTATCAATGACTAAACTCAAAAACGAATTAGAAAGAAAAGGAATATTACGAATTAGCAAACAACTTAGATTACCCAATGGCAAAAGACCACGTGTTTATTACTACAAAAATATCAAGGCGAAATAAACTAAGGGAACATCTCATAAGCACTGAAATATCAGCAAAGGAACCCCTGTGAACAATTAAATCAAAAAAATCAAAATGGTCTAATCCCTTGAGTAACTAGGTAAAGAACAAAGGAACACCCTTATATTTAAAACAGCAGAAAATATATAATATATATAATATATAGTATATATACGTGTGGGGAGTAAAATTGCAGAATTTTTTTGTTCTTTGTTCTCAACCTTGAGGCTGTAAGGCTTATGCCTGTTTTCTGATTTGTGACAGCAAAAAAATAATTGTGACGAATGGTTAAGCAAAGAAATTGAATTCGAAAAGGGCGATATTTTTATAAAGACTAAAGACAGGTACAAACCACAGATTTTTAATAAGCCCTTATGAGAGTAACCACGGTGCAAATGGAACTTTCTAGGTTCAGATAAAAAAACATGCCTAACTCGTTGAGAGAGTAAGTAAGGTACTAGTGGTACACTCTTTTTTAAAATAAATAAAATAACATATATATTATATAGGACTATATACCCCCTATATACAATCTCCATCAAGCCAAAAAAAGTGTACATTTTACTCCAAGCTTACAGGCTGTAGGCTAGAGGGGGATTTTCCAATTTGTACCAGATGTACCACAACCATCAAAACCTTGATACATAAAGGATTTGTTGAATTAGTTATTTGTGCCATGTCTTTGTACCGTATCACATGTATTAAGTAAAGGAATTAAATTATATGTATTACTCACTTGGAGATTTAAACAACTTCGATAAATTAGATTTTGTCATGCAGATTAAAAGGAAGTCTGGTAAACAAGCAGCTATCCACTTCTGTGATTGAACAAGGCTGAACATAGCGATTACTTTGATGAAATGAACGATGAGCTAACTTGGTCTAGGATAGCCGTTGAGCATGACGGTACCCCTACACTATTCTGTGGTTCCTTTTCAACTAAGACATTTTATATCTACACCGTCAAAGGCAATCAAGTTAACCGTGAGGTCAAGCAACTAGGAAATAACTAAAATATAGCTATTGATGCTAATTTTAATTATGCTCATCTGAATATATTCATTTAATACAAACTAGCTAAAAAGGCTAGTTTTTTGTATTATTTTTTATGAGGTGAACACAATGAGTTGGATAAATGGAACCATAATACCTTTTTTATCTAAATTAGAATGGGGAACAGTTGCTGATTGGGTAAGTGGTATTGGTTCATTAGGGGCGATTATATTCGCTTATTGGCAAATGCATGTGCAAAAAAATAAAGAAGAGAAAGATAAAATATTAGCCAACCGACCTTTCTTTTCTTTTATGAAACTTTCTTATTTAACTAAGCATAAGGATCATTTATGGACTCTAATTGAGGATGCTAGTTCTCAAAAAATTGGCAATACTTTTAAAAATAATAGTGAATATGAATTTAAGAATGATATTCATGCGTATGAATTTAAAAATGTAAGTCAAGCCGTAGCTACTAACGTAGCATTGAAAGTTGAATATCAAAACAAATTAACCGGTAATGTAATAAGAACAGACTATTGTAATATAGAAACGTGTGTAATGGGAAATGAACGAGCTATCATATTACCTCATAGTACAATGAGTGACCCAAGCTATTTTTCTCGTTGCCCTAAAAGAGTTAATCTTTATTTTTCAACGATTGATGATAGGGTGTATCGTCAAAGATGGATTGAAAGAATTGATAAATTTAATAAAATGAACATAGTTTTGGTTGATATCATGGAAGTTCCGAAAGAAGAAATGCCTCATGGGGGAGCATGCAGTTGTGGGGACATAAACTAAATTCAACCAACAAAGACACATAAATGTCGATATAAAGGACATAGATGTGTCTTTTTGTTTGCTCTAATCTAATAAGATACTGATTGCTTATTGTCTAAGATTTATATTTATTTTCGAAAGGAAGTTAGAAACAATGTTTAACAATATTTGGAATGCGTTATCGAATAGTGTGTGGCCATTCACGGTTGCAGTATTTAATCTTTAGGCAATTTGCAAGGTCGGTGGTTTCTTTATCTCTATAATTATCAGAGTTATTGCTGATAGTTATCACGAAATGCATCCCTTGGATTAGCAGTGATCCGTGTACCACCGTTCTCTACCCTGATAATAATTGACCCCCGCCCCCACTATCGTTAGGCGAGGAGCCGCAACAAGTGGTGTTTGCTTGCGTGACAGACCATTTTTTGAATTTTTTTGAAAGGGGGGCCTACTACGCCAAAGGCTGATTTAACGGCATCTAAAGTGCCTAAAAGAGCATCAAAGGGGCTTAATAATTACGGAAAAAAGCGAAACTTTATTTAGAGAAAACAACTAAGTCCTTAACACTTTTATAGACAAGTGGTTATGCTAACAAACGCTAACCTTTTCTATAATTCATATCAGCGTACCTAAGCCAGGAATAAAGCTTAAAAATCTGGTATATAGGGAATATTAGAACAGCATCCCATGCAATAATAAATACCGTGAGTGCACCCTCAATGAAATTTTTTGGGTGCACTTTGCGCACATCTTTTAATTGCATTAATCCTTATACAACAGTCTTTGTAGCTATTATCTTTGCACCCTAAATGCTGGAAAATGCTTGCTTTTTATTCAAAGATCGTGGCTAATTATTGGGATGCAGCGATACCAAACCAGAAACGTGGTTTATTACAGCATTCACCACCCCTACTTCTTTATATAGGAGCACTTTCTCATTTAGTTTCATTATGCCACTAAATATATTTCCAGAGATGCTTTAAGTGGCTCAGACCCATTTAGAACATCCGTTATGGCTGTGACCCATTTCAAAATCGTTTCAAATAATTTGTTTTATAGATATACCTATAACCACCCTTTTTGAACTGGTTATGATAGCTACTTCTTAAATATCTATCAAAATATTTCATTAGTTTAATGTATAATTGTTTTGAGGTGATTCATATTGACTAATAAACCAAAAAGTTTTTTTGAAACGTGGGAAGAACGTGGAGCAGTAAATTCAAAAGACTTCACATCTATTACAAATTTAATTAAATATCTTCATGAACCAAGTAAGCATGAAGACTTGGACATTAAAAAGGTCACAGAAGAGCTTAATAATCCAGCAAGTTTATCCCTTATATATAGTTTTATGCTTATGGACCCAGAAAGTTGGGGCAATTTAGACGTAAGCTCAATCCAAAAACAAAATGAGGATTTTTATAGAAAACTCATAGCTATTCATGAGGTTGTTGAATTTGACAAGTATTTCATCGACGAAAAAATCGACGAAAAAATAAATAAAGCAAGCAAGGAAAAATTCAACCCATTTCAGACTGAAACAGAAGATTCCATAAACGCAATTAATAGTAGACTCGATGCCCACAACACATCTATAAAATCCATAGAGAAAAAAAATGAACACACCGATGAAAAAATAGAAAATAAAATCAAGAGCAAAGTTTACTCAGAGTTTATTGCAATTCTAGGAATTTTTACCGCTATTACTTTTGCCATCTTTGGCGGAATGAACTTACTTAGTAATTTATTCCAAAACATTGGTAGTACACAAGCTTCATTGGGCCAAACGCTGATTCTTGCAGCAATATTTGGCTTAATTATGTGGGGTATAACTTTACTATTATTTTATTGGATAAGTACAATTAAAAAAGATCAAACAAGAACTTTTTATAAGAACTGGGGGTTTTGGTTAAATGTAGTGTTCATAGTATTAATCGCAGTGATATTGATTATAGGGATAATTTTATTTGCATGTCAACAAACTAGTGTGAAGTAACAAAACAGGCTATATGTCAGCATTTACCAGGGTGCATTCCTTATCAACTTAGTTGAAAATCTTCACCTAATACTAGTTCAAAACCTGAAAAAACCTGAACATTTTTGTCTAAATAAAAAGCTGTAGTACCAGAATGGTATTACAGCTTATTTTATTAACTTAAATGACGGCTTTAGATTCATTTCCTTTTGAACTTTTGCAAAATTATCCATAAACTCATCAATTGCTATATGCTTTAAATCCCAATAGCGTGACTTCTTATAGCCTACTTCTTTCATTACTTCGCGATTAGTTTTATCAAGTATATACACTCCAGTTAAGATTTTTCTTGATTTATCTGAACAGTCATTAATTGCTTTAACAGCACATGTGGTAATATTCTTAGCGTATTCAATTCTACTATTAGTTTTAATGCCTTTAAATCTATCTCTGGGGCCTTTTACCAATTCTGCTTTATGCTGCCCTGAACGAGCTGCAAATGTTCCTAAATCATACATAAGAAATACTCTTACGTCTTCTCTATACTCCATTTCATACCCCCATTTAATTAATCCCATACTTTTTCAAGTACATTTCAAAGTTCTTGTCAAATTCACATAAAGCAATGTGTTTTAACTCAAAGTATCTCGTTGATCCATAGCCCATTTCAACCATTACTTGTTTGTTTAATTCTTTTTGCAAATATACCTTCGTTAGTATTGTGCGCGATTTATCAGAACATGCTTGAATTGCCTTGCCGGTGGCCAAAGTTAAATTTTCAGCATAAGTTATCCCTTCGGTAGTACGTTCTTTTGCCAAGGTGGTTAGGTGGTCTATCTTATCCGCTAACAAGTCACTTCTATGCCTATTACACTGTGCTAAATAGTGATTCAAATCATTTTTAAGGTATGCCTTTACTTCTTTCATAGAAAATCTCCTTGTTAATTTACCACGTGTTAACAACACCTAAGCTATCCACCGCAAATATGAAGTCTTTTCAACCTATTTGAGCCACATTTTCCACTAATCAACTACACCAATTTAGCTAAATATCTAAGATTAGCCCACTTGCACGTCTGCTTAAAATATGAAGTCTAATATGAAGTTTTTTAGCCCATTTTGAGCTAATTTCAGAAAATTCGAAAAAACAAAAATGCCTTTATATCAGCGTTTAAACCATCTGACATAAAGGCAAAATCTCATTTATCGGGAAAACAGGATTTGAACCTGCGACCTCTACGTCCCGAACGTAGCGCTCTACCAAGCTGAGCTATTTCCCGGTTAACAAAAAAACTCACCAAAACGGTGAGTTTTTTCTGTTTCTCTTGGAGCGGAAGACGGGATTCGAACCCGCGACCCCCACCATGGCAAGGTGATGTTCTACCACTGAACTACTTCCGCAAGAACAAATATTATTATAGCAAATCAGTTATCTTTTTCAACCCCTTTTTTTAAAAAAATCACCAAAAAATCTCCGATTATTATATAATTATAGCTAAAATACACTTATAGATTTAAAGGAAAAATTATGCAAAATGAATTGGAGAAATTAGTTGATCTGCCAGAAGGAAAGCTCGTTTTTACTGATGAGCAGATTCAATTCTTATTAGACAATATTGGCAATTTGAATCCACATATTAGAGATAACCTTGTTTACACCCTCTTTGCACGCGGCTTTTCAGAAAATGCATTTAAACAAAAACAGATTCAGGTAATTATCGACAGTTTTATTCAGAACAGAGGTCTTTTTAGACAAATTAATCAACCAGAAAACGATGCCGTTTTTCTAAGAACTTTCAGTGCCTTACTTGGCGCACTCATTTTAGAATCAGATAATGACAAGCCAATCTTAACAGATAGTGAACGTCAATTACTTTTTGACTGGAGCATTAGGTATCTAAAAGAAGAAAAAGATTTTCGTGGCTATGTGACAACCAAAGGTTGGGCACACAGTGTCGCGCATGGAAGTGATTTTCTGGGTGCTACTTTGAGTCACCATGATTTCAAGCCTAAGAGTGTAAGTGCAATATTTGAAGTAATTACGAGCATTTTCCAAAATTTAAAAAATCCATTTGTTGATGATGAAGAGCAACGAATAGCATTTGCTTTTTTTCAAGGCGTTCATTTCCAAAAGATAGCTTCAGCTGACTTTAATTCATTTGTTGACGATTTCGATAAGAAAATTTATCAGCAGCTTTTACACGATGATCGTGCTAACTGGTATTGTTTGAGTTCCTGGTTCAGGTTATTACAAAATTGGTATTTTTATTTTTCTACCAATAAGGAAGTTCAAGATAATCTACTTTCGAAAATAACTGCCTACAACGAAAAAATGGGTTTTACATTGTAGGCAAACTAAAAAAGAATCCTTAAAGAAGGATTCTTTTTTAATAGTGTCATTAGCTAGCTTACTATAGTGCTAGCAAAACGATTATTTATTATTTTCTTTTTTCTTCATGTCTTCTTCGACTTCGCGCTCAATATCTTCAATTCGCTCTGGACGCATTGTTGGGAATAGTAAAACATCCCTAATTGCAGGCGCATCAGTCAAAAGCATTACAAGACGGTCAATTCCGATTCCCAATCCACCTGTTGGCGGCATACCGTATTCCATAGCACGTAAGTAATCTTCATCGATCATATCAGCTTCATCGTTTCCAGCTTCACGTTCTGCCATTTGTGCTTCAAAACGCTCACGTTGGTCATCTGGGTCGTTTAGTTCTGAAAAGGCGTTACCGTACTCTTCACCCATGATGTAAATTTCAAAACGATCAGTAAAGCGTGGATCATCAGCGTTCTTCTTAGCAAGTGGTGAAATTTCAACTGGATGACCATATACAAAAGTTGGGTCAACAATTGTTTCTTCACAGTATTTTTCAAAGAAGGCATTAATAATATGACCAACCTTCCAAAAGCTTTCAACCTTAATATCATGGTCTTCAGCAATTTTGGTTGCTTCTTCAACGCTCATCTCTTGCCAGAAATCAACACCGGTCTTTTCCTTAATTAAGTCAACCATATGTACACGACGGAATGGTTTACCTAAGTCAATTTCAGTGCCTTGGTATGTGACTTTACCGTCATCAGTAACAACATTTGCGGCAGCACGAATAATTCCTTCGGCTTCATCCATAACATCATGGAAGTCCCAGTATGCGGCATAAGTTTCAAGCTCAGTAAATTCAGGGTTATGGTGGGTATCAAGACCTTCGTTTCTGAAAACTCGACCAATTTCATAAACGCGTTCCATATCACCAACAATTAACCGTTTCAGAGGTAATTCCAAAGCAATTCTCATGTAAAGGTCAATATCAAGGGCGTTGTGGTGAGAAATAAATGGACGTGCTTCTGCACCACCAGGAATGTTGTGCAAAACTGGTGTTTCAACTTCCAAAAAGTCCTTGTTGTTTAAGAAGTCACGAATTGCTTGGATAATCTTAGTCCGATTAACAAAGCGTTCATAACTTTCATGATTAGTAATTAAGTCAAGGTAACGTTGGCGATAAATTTGTTCAACATCCTTTAAACCATGATACTTATCAGGAAGTGGACGCAAGGCCTTAGATAAGAAGGTTACATGAGTTGCACGAATTGTTAATTCGCCAGTATCAGTTTTCATGACTTCGCCGTCAATTCCTAAGAAGTCACCAATATCTGATTTTTTGAAAATTTGGTAGTTTTCTTCACCAACAATATCCTTACGAACATAAATCTGGATTTTGCCAGTGCGGTCATATAAGTCAGCGAAGCCAACTTTACCCTTACCTCTTTTAGCGAGCATTCTACCAGCAACCTTGGTTTTAGGTAACTCACTGTTTAATTCGTCCTTGTCTTCTTTAGTGTACTTCTCATTTAAAGTACGAGCCAAATCTTGACGGTCGAATTTTCTCATGCCAAATGGTTCAATTCCGTTTTCACGAAGTTCTTCCATCTTTTGGCGACGAACGATTAATTGGTCATTCATTTCACTTTTAGCCAATTATTTTTCCTCCATTATCTTTCACTTTAATTTCTTGCGACCTTTTGTGCCTGTCTCTTTTCATACTCATCAACAAAATTGTCAAGTAAATCGTAGACTTCTTGTGCAGTCCAAACTTCATTTATTTTAGCACGAGTCCGCGCTGAACGGGGAATTCCTTTTAAATAATATGCAGCTTGTTGGCGAAATTCCGGCACAGCAATCTTTTCACCTTTAAGCTCAACTAAGCCTTGGAGTTGATGCTCAGCAGTGGCTACACGTTCACGAACTGTTTGAGGCGGTAATTTTTCACCTGTTTCCAAATAATGAACCATATCTTTGACCATCCAAGGATTACCCAAAGCAGCTCGGCCAATCATGACACCAGTACATCCAATTTCATCTAGTGCCTTTTGGGCAAGCTCTGGCGTAGCAATATCACCATTAGCCAAAAACGGAATATCAAGCACTTGAGCAACATCATGAAGCGTTTCCCAGTCTGCTTCACCAGCATACATCTGCTTACGGGTTCGACCATGCATTGCAATCATACTTGCACCAGCTTCTTGTGCAGCTAGAGCATTTTCAACTGCAAAAATATGTTTTCGATCCCAGCCAATCCGCATCTTAACTGAAACGGGCTTAGAAACATTTTGAACTACCTTATGAACCATTTGATAGATCTTATTTGAGTCCAAAAGCCATTTTGAACCTGCATCAGTCTTAGTGATTTTAGGAACAGGACAACCCATATTGATGTCGATAATATCAGCATCAGTATGTTGATCAATATACTGCGCTCCTTCAAGGAGAGTCTCTTCCGTCCCACCAAAGATTTGAATACTCATGGGGTGCTCACGCGGATCCACATTCATCATTGACATTGTCTTTTTATTACGATAAATAATTCCGTGATCGGAAATCATTTCGCACACAACTAAGCCTGCACCAAATTCTTTACAAATCATTCGAAATGCAGAGTTTGATACTCCAGCCATTGGAGCAACAACAACCCGATTAGGGATGGTTATTTCGCGAATTTTCCAGCTATTATCCACCTAATCATCCTTTCAAATACCTTAACATCATAACAAAAAGGGCTTCATAAGCAAAACTTCAACCTTTTTATTAAGAAAAAAATTGTAGAAACTTATTCATCAGCTCTTTGGTTCAAGAAAGAAGTCACAAGGGGCTGAACGGTTATAGTAACGCAAAAATGCTTTTTTGCTTGTATCATCAACAGAAATATTGGTTACACCAGCATTTTGCATTTCACCAATTTTGGAAATTCCTGTGCTCTCCAAAATATTTTGTACTAATGAGCGTGAAGCAGTCCCATGGAAAACTAATACTACAGATTCGTTTACGTGTTTATTCACGAGATCGTGCCAAAAGTCCATTAATCGATCAGCTAATTGACGATATGTTTCACCAGTACAATAATCACTATAGTTTTCAGTAAAATAGCCTAAATCATCAAAAGCTTGCGGATATTTTGCATGAATTTCAGCTGCAGGTTTACCATCCCAATTACCGTAGTTCATTTCCTTTAAGCGGTCATCGTAAATAATTTCATGCTTTCCTTGATCCAGTATTTCTGCAGTCTGTTTTGCACGGGTCAAAGGACTAGCATAAACATAATCGATTCGATCAATGTCAAAACTGTCACGTAAAGCTTCAGCCTGCTTAATTCCTGTTTCGTTTAATGGCAAGTTGGTACCCGAGCCGTTAATTGCAAGGGTTTTGTTAGTATCAGTTTGACCGTGACGAACGATATACACGTTTAGCATTAGTTACACTCCTTTAATTTCATTTAATTCAACTTCTTCATTATAATCAAAAATGCTAATTACCGCACCAAAATTTAATAATACGTGTGATTAATCTACAAATCTATTTCAACTTATTTTTTGGCTAAAATCGCTTTTAACTCATCTTCAGAAAAATCGTATTTTTCACCACAAAAGTTACAAGTCAATTCAGCACCATGATCTTTTTCAATCATTTCCTTTAACTGACTATTTTTCAGAGTTGTTAAAATGTCACCATATTTTTCTTTTGAACAGTCACATTTGAATGCAACATCATCTTTTTCCAAAATCTTGCAGTCATCGCCCAAAATCTTCTTAGCCAATTCTTCAGGAGTCATGCCGTCTAAAAATGAACTGGAGAGTGCAGGTAAATTGTTAATCCGTTCAATCGTTTGATCAATTAGACTATCACTTGCACCAGGCAATGCCTGAAGCATAAAGCCGCCCGCTGCGCCAATTGTGTTGTTTGGATTAACAAAAACGGAAAGACCAACAGCAGAAGGAATTTGCTCAGATTTAGTTAAATAGTAAGCAATATCTTCAGCGATTTCACCGGAAACAATCGGGACTTGACCAGTATAAGGTTCCTTTAGTCCTAAATCCTTAGTCACTTCAAGCCAACCTTTACCAACGGCCTTTTTAACATCAATATGACCATTTTCCTTAGGTGGCAAAGCAATATGAGGGTTCTTAACATAGCCCTTAACCGTCAAATCAGATTTGGCGGTTACAATTGTTGGTCCCACTGGACCATCACCTAATAGGCGGATCGTTAACTCTTCTTTGTCAGTTAGTTCAGCGCCTGCTAATAGGACACCAGCAATTAATGTTCTTCCCAAAACAGCAGAAGAAGCCGACCAAGTGTCATGCCTAGTTTGTGCTTCTTGAACTAAATCATGGGCATTAATTGTCAATAAACGTAAGTTTTTAGTTTTATCAATTGCTTTAATTAAATAATCGTTCATTTTAATTCTCCTAAAAAAATAGAGCCTTTAAACAGGCCCTATTAATTATTAATCTTGAGGATGATCATCAGATGAATGATCAGTTTCATTTAAATCATGATCAGCTTTATCTTCTGTAGTCTGTGAAGAATTTTGTTCTTCTGGAAATTCAAGTTTCTCTGGATTTTCTGGATTACGCTTTTCAGTTTCCTGATTCTTTTGTAATGGAGATTCAGATTTTTCTTCTTCAGAAGCTTTTTCTTGTTCTTCTACACCAGTTTCATCAGAATTAGCAACTGCCTTTTGATTTTCTCTCTTTTCAGCAGCAGCCTTAGCTTCTTCATAAGTAGAAGCCTTAGATTCACTTGGGTATTCTTCAACTGTCTTTTCAGGCATTTTTCCAGTAGTGTAAAGCGACATAATCTGCTTTTCATCTAGAGTTTCATACTTAAGCAATGCTTCCGCAATAATACGGTGCTTTTCACGGTTATTCTTAACGATTTCAACTGCTTGTTCATGGGCCTCGTCAAGAATTTGCTTGACAGCTTCATCAATTTTGGCAGAAGTTGCTTCACTATATGGTTTAAAGCCGTAAGGATTAGTTTCGCCCTCTTTTTCGAGTTCAACCATTCCTAGCGAATCAGTCATACCGTAGTTGACAACCATACTATGAGCAATTTGTGTTGCTTGTTCAAAGTCGTTGGAAGCACCAGTTGACTGGTCACCAACCACAACTTCTTCACCAGCACGTCCACCCATTAAGCCGACGATTTGTTCCATTAATTGCTTCTTAGTTAGTAAGAACTGATCATCCTTAGGTAGCATTAAATTATATCCACCTGTACGACCGTGAGGAACAATTGTAACCTTACGAACTGTCCGTGAATCACTTAGAACCAATCCACAAATCGAGTGTCCTGCCTCATGGAAGGCAACTCTTTGACGCTCTTTCTTTGAGATCATGCTGTCACGCTTAGCTGGTCCAGCAATTACTCGATCTTCTGCTTCATCTAAGTCATTAGCAGTAATTTCATTGCCATTACGACGAGCAGCCAATAATGCAGCTTCGTTTAGTAAGTTAGCTAAATCAGCACCAACGAAACCTGGAGTTTGACGAGCAATTTCCTTTAAGTCAACGTCATCTGCCAATGGCATGTTCTTGGCATGAACACGTAGGATAGCTTCACGACCACGAACATCTGGCGAACCAACTAGAACTTTACGGTCAAAACGACCAGGACGAAGCAAAGCTGGATCCAAAACATCAGAACGGTTAGTTGCGGCAATGACGATAACACCTTCGTTACCTTCAAACCCATCCATTTCAACTAACAATTGGTTCAAGGTTTGTTCACGTTCATCGTTACCGCCACCACTAGCATTACCGCCACGACGACGACCAATGGCATCAATTTCATCAATGAAAATGATACTTGGTGCGTTCTTCTTAGCATTAGTGAATAAGTCACGTACACGACTAGCACCAACACCAACGAACATTTCAACGAAGTCAGAACCTGAAATTGAAAAGAACGGTACGTTGGCTTCACCAGCAACAGCACGAGCAAGCAAAGTCTTACCAGTTCCCGGAGGACCCTCGAGTAAAACCCCAGATGGGATTTTCGCACCTAACTTGGTGAATTTGGCAGGATTCTTCAAGAATTCAACAACTTCAACAAGTTCCTGCTTTTCTTCTTCTTCACCGGCAACGTCAGAAAAACGAACCTTATTCTTCTTTGGATCTTCTGGCTTAACGTGAGAACGACCAAAGTTCATAATACCGCCGTTACCACCACGGCCGCCACCGCCACTACTTTGACTAATCATCATCCAAAGCATGACAATGAACAGAATAGTTGGCACCAGCATTACAATGGTTGAGATCCAGTTGCCAGACTGCGATTCGCCTTGAGTGGTCATTTTTGTGCCACTCTTTTCAGCTAAGTTCTGAACATTCGACACACTCGAATCATTTTGAAGCATAGTTGTTGAGAAACGCTTCACTTTTGATCCAGAGCTACCGTTAAAGAAGTCGAGACTGTTACTTGATTGGCTTTTAGTATCTTGGGCCTCTTTGTAACTACCTGATACAGTGTAAACACCGTTGGCAGGCTGAACGTTAAAGTTCTTTACCTTGCCGTCATTCAAATCTTTGACAAATTCCGAGTAGCTGATGTTCTCACTACCACCGGAATTATCGGTGCCACCAAGTGCCCAGTTGATTCCTCCTAATAATAAAAGGAAAACAACTATATAGAACAAGCCATTTGAAAACAGCCGATTCCGGTTATTTTTCATAAAAATCCTCCACAAAAGTTCCTAGAGATATACGAATAAAAGTTTAACACATATTTCAGTATCACTCTATTATTTTAAAATTTCTTATTAAATATTGCCATATAGATAAAAATGACGTTTATTTGCTACCTTTTTTTGACTTGAATAAGTATCCTCTATGAAGACCACTTCGCTATCCGCAAGAATAGCCAAGCAATATGGTCGTAGCACATTAGGAATGCCGCTTTGAGCAAACTTTTTCTTACTTTTGACGTGTCGCCCATTCTTTAGATTAAGTTTGGCACCAGACTCAGTTGGTCCAGCATATATTCTAGCGCCTTCTGGAATGCTAAGCTTAGCAATCAAGTTGCCATTAACATTCAATTTATCAGTAATGACAAATTCCCTACTGCCAAATTTAAACTTTTGTCCTAGTTCAACTTGCTGTTTTTGCTCAATGTCAGGCAATGGTTTTTCAATCAGATAAAAATAATCTTGATAAGACAGTAATTCAAAATTGCCAAGATTATCATTAACACGTACATGCCATGTTTTCCAAATAAATTTTTGCCAATACAGTACTTTCTGCTTTTCGGTCAGAGAAGCCAGATTTTCTTTTTTAAGCCGATAGAAAAAACCGAGATATTCACTGGGCTGCTCTATTTGCTCAAAGTCACCAGTAATTAGCGATGTCATTAAGTTCATTTGCTCGCTAAAACGCCAAGCGCTGCGCTTTATTTCTGGGTTTTCAGCCTTCAAGAGAGGCACAATTTTATGTCTTATCCGATTACGTAAAGCGTCATCCTCATTATTGGTTTGATCAATCACAAATGGAATTTGACGTTTCTCTACATAAGTTAATAACTCTGCCTTTTCAACTGTTAGCAGTGGTCGTAACAAAATCTGGTCATTCATTTTGCTAACTGGCTGCAAACTATTCATTTCACTTGGATTACCAGAACGGATAAATTTGAGCAAAATATTTTCCAGCAAATCATCACTGTGATGTGCCGTTAACAAATAGTCGCCAGCCTTATTCTTCATTACTTCAGTCAAAAACTGATAGCGAACTTGGCGCGCAGCTGCTTCAATTCCTTTTTGCGGTTGCAACTGTTTCGACCATTTTCCAGTAACAACTTCAATTTGCTTTGTCTGACAATAATTACCGATTGCTGTATCCTCGCAATTGGAATCAACACGCAATTGGTGATTAAAATGAGCCGCAATTAACTTAAAATGATATTGCGCCTTAGCTTCATTAGCCATGTCAAGGAGTGCCATTGAATCCGGTCCACCACTTGTCGCTACAACAAGTGTTTTACCCTCTAACGGCAAACTATTTGCTTTAAAGAAGTCATCAATCAGCATAATTGTTCAATTCTTGCTGCAGTTTTTTGATTTCTTGCTCAGAATCAGTGATTGTTTTGGTTAAAACAGTTAAAAACTGCTCTTTTTTTACATCAGAAAATTCATTAGTATGGTCAATTAAATTCGGATCATTTAACCGCATTCTTGAAAGACCAATTTTACCTTTAAAATTATTAATTACAACTACACGAATAGAATCACCAATCTGATAGTTAGCACGTTCGCGCACCCAGTTTTCGCCAAAATCACTGTGGTGAATGAGTCCCGACGTATGCTTAGGAAGGCTAACAAAAATACCCAAATCGGTGATGTTGTTAATTGTACCTGTAACACGTTGTCCTACTTGAAATTTCATCAATTATCGTCTTTGCCCTCAGGTAAATTATAAATTGTCTCATTTGGTTTAGAATATAAAAACTTAAAGCGGACAAGTTTGGCCACGTAATCAGGATCTTTTAAGTCGTCGCGCTTAGCGGTCAAAGCACGTTTTTGCTTATCAATTTGGCTGAGCGATTTTTTCTGCGTTTGTACTTGTTCATTGATGCGCTGTGTTTGTACACGCGTAACCGTAAGCTGAATACCTAAAAGTGCAAACAAGACTAAAAAGACGGCAATAATACGATTGCGTCGAATTCGGTGTACTTCTTTTTCCCGTTTTTCTTGCTTACGCTTTAGGCGCGCAATTCGCTCTTCTGGACTAAGCGAATTATAGATACGTGGTCCTTTCATAATTTTTGTCCTCTGTAATTCTAAAATACTATTTAATTATAACAAGACCATTCATAAAAGTCATTAAATAACAAAGTTATCATTCAATTAATTCATAAAGTTCACTTGCCTCTGCTTTTTTGGTTGTCTCGCGGATGTCACAGACTTTGGCCTTAACCTCTCTTGAGCCATAACCTACTTCAATAACGTCACCGATTTTTACGTCATAACTTGACTTAACAACTTTGTCATTTACTTTAATTCGACCTTGATCTGCCATCTCCTTGGCCACGGGTCTTCTTTTAACTAATCTTGAAATTTTCAAAAATTTATCAATACGCATTTTTTACCTCGTTATCTTTGAATAATGTCACTTGCTGCTGTCATAAATGTCGTTAATTCATTAAAAAGTCGCCGATGATGGATATCCGCTGGTAAGTCTAATAAAACGACAAGGCGTTGTTGCGGTGACAAACTAATTTTAGCCTTGAACGAAACGTGCTCGAGTGCCTTAAAAATGTTAGGCCCCTTCAGTTCTTTACTTGCACTATTATTAAATTCAACTTTCACCTGCTGCTTAATTTGGGTAATGTTAAGCACTTGCGCCAAATCAGCTTCAGCTTTTAGTTTTGAAATTGCCAATAGATTTTCAACAGGTTCGGGATAATCACCAAAGCGGTCAATTAATTCATCTTGAATTTGCTCAATGTCATCAGCATTAGCCGCTTTGATCTTCTTATAAAACTCAATCTTTTCTTCTTGATCCGCAATATAGCTTTCAGGAATATAGGCTTCCAGTCCAAGGTCAATCTCAGCGTTACTCTTATCGACCTTTTTCTTGCCTTTACGGCTTTTAATTGCATCAGAAAGCATTTGTGAATAAAGGTCGTACCCAACACTATCGATGAAGCCGTGCTGCTGGGCGCCAAGCATATTGCCAGCCCCTCTAATCGATAAATCGCGCATAGCAATCTTAAAGCCTGATCCAAGTTCGGTGAAATCGCGGATTGCTTCCAATCGTTTTTCACCAATTTCTGTTAAGACCTTGTTTGGCTGGTATAGGAAGTAAGCATAGGCAAGCCGTGCACTTCGACCAATTCTACCGCGGAGCTGGTAAAGTTGGCTCAGGCCATAGTGATCTGCATTTTCAATAATCATTGTATTGACATTTGGCATGTCAATTCCCGTTTCAATAATTGTTGTTGTAACCAGAATATCAAACTCACGGTTTAGAAAGCGATAGAGAATATCCTCCATCATATTCTTGCTCATTCGTCCGTGGACACTAATAATTCGTGCCGTTGGTATCAAGTCCTCCAGCTCACTTACAACATCATCAATGTCGTCAATTCGATTATGCAAATAAAAGACTTGCCCACCACGTTGCATTTCACGCAAACAGGCATCTTTAACTACACTTGGAATTTGTTCCATTACATATGTTTGAATTGGATAACGATTGGATGGCGGAGTTTCCATAACAGATAAGTCACGCACACCAACCATTGACATATGCAAGGTTCGGGGAATTGGTGTGGCCGTTAAAGTTAAGACATCAATGTTAGCCTTCAATTCCTTAAGGCGCTCTTTATGCTTAACACCAAAGCGCTGCTCTTCGTCAACAATTAACAAGCCCAAGTCTTTAAACTGGACGTCTTTGGATAGCAATCGGTGCGTACCAACTACTAAATCAATTTTACCGCTTTTCAATCCTTCTGTGATTTTCTTTGATTCTGCTGCAGTCTGGAAGCGTGACAAAACCGCATAGTTAACCGGAAAGTTTTTGAAACGGTCTTGGATTGTTTCAAAGTGCTGTTGCGCCAAAATGGTAGTTGGTACTAAAAACGCTACCTGTTTATTGTCCTGTACTGCTTTAAATGCTGCTCTTAGAGCCACCTCAGTTTTACCGAAACCAACGTCACCCACAAGTAGCCGATCCATTGGTTTGGGTTGTTCCATATCATGCTTAATTTCTTTAATTGAACGCAACTGGTCTGCCGTTTCAACGTAAGGAAACGAATCTTCAAACTCTCGTTGCAATTCATCATCCTTTGAAAAGGCAAAACCTTTTTCTGATTCACGCTTAGCGTAAAGGTCAATCAAGTCATCAGCAATATCCTCAACTTTAGCCGCAACCTTGCGCTTAGTTTTAGCCCATTCACTGCCACCCAGCTTATTAACATGAGGCGTCTTATCTTCCGAAGCCACATATTTTTGCACTAATTTCAATTGATCAGCCGGCACAAATAATTGATCACCATGCTGATAGGTAATCGTAATGTAGTCGCGTTTAACACCGTTGTTTTCTAGTGTTTTGATTCCTTCGAACCGGCCAATACCGTGGTTAACGTGAACTACATAATCACCTGGTTTGAGTTCATTATAATTACGCAAACGTTGTGCATTTTCCAAAGTCTTGACACGTCGACGGTGATGGCTCGTTTTATTAAACAGCTCATGCTCTGTCAGATAAACTAGGTTGTTTTTCGGTAATGTAAAGCCGCTGGCAAAAGAATCAACAATGATTTGTGTCTGTCCTTCAACAAGATCATCTTTAGCAACAATTGGAATCGACATGCCAAATTCAATCATTGTTTGGCTGATTTGGCGTGCTCGCTTTTGATTGTCAGCCTGCAAAATAACTGTTTGCTTATTTTTTTGATACGATTCAATTTCTGTTTTTATCAAAGGCATCTGACTGAAAAATTGTTGCGGCTCCCGTGTTTGCCAGTCAAATAACTGATCAAGCCGAATCCGCCCAATTGAACGTTGGAATAATGAAAAATAAAGGTGATGATGATCATCTTTAGTCCAAGCGCGATTAAAATCAGCTCTCAGTTCTTGACCAGGTAAAATTGCACCTGTTTTCAGTTCATCATCAATAAAACCAGCATTTTGCTGATCAACTGTTTTAACAGCTTGATCAATTAGCGGCCAGTCATCGAGCATGATTAAGCCGTCTGCACTTAAATATTTGAGTAAGTTACTTGGTTTCTCGAGTAAAAAATCAACCAAAAAAGCATAATTTGAGGGCAAAGTAGCACTATTTAGCTCATCCAGAGTTTGGGTAAAGTGATCCTTCACTGCTTCTTCTGGAGCAGGCGCATCCCCCATTGCCTTAGTTATTTTAGTCACAGCCCGTTGAAAGTCTGCTTCCGTAAAAACACGGTCTTGTGCAGGACCAATTGTAACCTTGTCGATTACATCTTTACTACGCTGGCTGGACAAATCAAATTCTTTTATTGTGTCAATTTCATCACCAAAAAATTCGATTCTGACAGGATTTTCGCGATCAAGTGGGTAGATATCCAAAATATCCCCACGCAAAGCAAACTCTCCTACTCGTGCAACCAAATTTTCACGACGATAGCCTGCTGCCACCAACCAGCTTGTCAATTCGGCAAGGTCAAATTCTTTTCCTGTTTCAAAATCACGCTTTGTAGCGCTATATTGCTCTGGTCTAGATAATTTATACTGTAACCCTTGCGGTGTGGTTACAACAATTCCCATTTGGCCGGTCAATAAAAAATTAAGCGCCTGAATTCGGCTACTTAATTCATCTGGCGAACTAACAGCAGTTTGGGTTGCAATTGTAGCATCAACTGGAAAGATTTGAACACTTCCATCAGGCATAATTGCATTTAATTCACTATACCGCTTCTGTGCCTTATTTTCGTTTTCTTCTATTAATAATAGTGGACGGTTAAGCGAAGTCACAATCTGACATAAGAGCAGACCAAAAGCACCGGCATTAGCGCCAGTGATTAGTGAATTTTTTACTTTAGCTGTCTTATTAATGAAATCTGTTAGTTCTTTATCTTCTTTAATTAACTCTGTTAAGCGCATTTTAATTATATTTATTCATCAAAAATTGACTGCCCTTGCCAGCAATAAAATCGTCGATTATTTCGCAGCTAGTATCGAATGCAGCATCCATTAATTTCTGTTGCTGGCTGTCAAATTGCGATAAAACCCATGAAATAACGCTAGATTCTGTCACGTTGTCGGGATGTCTAATACCTATTTTTAACCGGTTAAAATTACTTGAACCCAAGTCACGGATAATACTCTTAATACCATTATGCCCGCCTGACTTACCATTTGCACGAATGCGGATTTTACTTAACGGCATATCCATATCATCATGAATGACTAAAATATCTTGTGGATCAATCTTAAAGAAGTGCGCAAATTGCGCAATAGAGCGCCCAGAATCATTCATATATGTTTGTGGCTCAAGCAAAATTACGTCTTCACCTTTAATTTTTTGTTTAGTATATTTACCCTCAAACTTTTCCCGTTCAAGAACCAAAGAATTTTTAGCTAAATACTGATCAAGTGCCATAAAGCCTGTATTGTGCTTAGTTCCGTCATACTTTTTGCCTGGATTTCCCAGACCCGCAATTAGTTTCATCATATTTCCCCTTAATTAAATAATCGTATTTAATGATAGCACATTCAACCCTACTCAGTTTCTCTCAGACTATTACACTTTAGTTTCAGTGAACAAAATTACTTTTTTATTTAGCTCACACGTGCTAAACTCTATTTATTCGAAAAAACTATTTTAATTTTTATTTAATCAAAAATCATATGGTATAATTGATTAGATTATTTTTAAAAACGGAGGCAGTTTCATGCTCATCAAATCTTTAGTTAGAAAAAAAGATTATCTTACAACAGTTAACGAACACGCAACGCTTGAAGAAGCACTAAAGACTTTAGAGGAGTCTGGTTTTCGGTGTGTACCGATTTTAGATGATACCGGTACAATCTTCCGCGGTAATATTTACCGCATGCATATTTATCGTCACAAGTCTGAAGGTAAGGACATGAACCTGCCAGTTACCTACTTACTGAAAAATGCTACAAAAACTATTAAAGTTAACTCACCATTTTTCAAAGTTTTCTTCACGATTAAGGATTTGCCTTACATCAGTGTATTAGACGAGGACAACAAATTCTATGGTATCTTGACACACTCTCGTCTGCTCGACATGTTGTCAGCTGCCTGGAATGTTAAAACTGGTTCTTATGTATTAACTGTTTTAACCGATAATTCTCGTGGTAATTTAGTTAAAATGTCAAAAGTGATTAGTAAATATTCAGAAATTGCTGGTGTTATGAGCTTGGATTCATCACCAAACACAATTAATGATAACTTTGTTAGACGAATTCTCTTCACCCTACCCGCTGGTGTAACAGATGACACAATGAAGACCATTGTTGCCAAACTTGAAGCCAAAGGATATGTAGTTGCAGAAATTGAAGACTTACAAGCCGGAATGACCATCATGAGTGATGAAAATCCTGGTGTCTTCTTAAGCGAACCAACTGAAGATTAATTTTTAACCAAGATAAAAAGCACTGCTACTTAATTGCAGTGCTTTTTTGATGTTGTAATGTTTATTTACTCTTCTACTTTCATAACTACTTGATGAGAATCAATCTGTTTTAATCCCGATATCTTTTCCACATTTTTGAATTTTTGATAATTAGTTACTACTACAGGAGTAATAAGTTGGTATCCTTGCTTTTTGATTGAGTCCTGATCGAATTCTAAAACAGGCTCGCCTTGCTTAACATTGTCACCTTTATTCTTTAATAGTTTAAAACCTTTACCATCAAGTTCAACCGTATCAATTCCAATATGAACTAAAACTTCAACTCCACTTTTTGACGTAAAGGCAAGAGCATGCTTAGTTCGGAAAACCATTGTTATTTGTCCGTCAAATGGAGCAGAAACCGTACCCTTACTTGGAATAATAGCAACACCTTTACCGATAATTTCGTCTGAAAAGGTACTATCTTGGACTTGCTTAATGCTTTGTAATTCGCCTTCTACAGGACTATAAATTAGCTCTTCTTCCTGTAGCGCATTAGTTTCATCAGCTGCAACCTCGGTAACTTTTGAATCATTATTGACTTCGTCACCGGTAGTCGTTTCGGGATTCAAACCATCTATTTTCAAAATAAAGGTTAGACCAAAGGATAAAATAAAGGTAACTATAAGCGCAACCACAATTGCGATTAATCCTTGCAGACTACCATTTGGAGCAATATAAGTTGGTAAAATCAAAATGTTTGGCGCACTAAAAGAATATGTTCTTACTCCCATTAAAACTGCTATTAAGCCGCCAACTCCCCCTGCTGCCATTGCAGCATAAAGTGGTTTTTTCAGCTTCAGAGTAACACCAAATAGTCCTGGTTCAGTAACCCCTAAAATAGCTGATACACAAGTTGAAAAGGCAATAGACTTATCTTCAGATTTCTTAAACTTAAAGCCAAGGGCAAATAGTGCTCCAGCTTGCGCGATGTTACTAATTAATGCAAATGGTAACCAAAAGTTGTCATATCCTGTGCGTGCTAAGTTCTGAATTGCAATTGGCATAATCGCATAGTGCATACCAGTCATTATAATCAGCGGATTTAGTCCAGCTAGAACAAAACCAGCCAGCGGTCCTGCATATGTGAAAAGCCAGTCTAAAATTGTTGATAATAGTTCTCCTAAATAATTCCCTAGTGGTGCAAGAGCAAAAAGGCCAATTGGAATCGTAATAATCATTGTGATTACAGGAGTTAGAATAAATCGTAGAACTTTAGGCATATACCGATCAACATATTTATATACAAAGCTCATCAGCCAAACAACTAAAATGATTGGCACTACTGAAGAGCTATAGCCTAAATATGGAATCTTTAATCCTAAGAAATTAATTGGTGGAAGGTGCTTAGCAGCTCCATTGATTAACGTTGGATAGAGTAAAACCCCTGCAGCAGATAATCCAATAAATTCATTCAAATGGAATCTTCGTGACGCTGACACCGCAACTAAAAATGGTAAAAAGTAAAATGCAGCATCAGAAATCATATAAAACACTACATAGACACCACTATTAGGAGAAACAATTTTGGTTAAGGTTAAAATTGATAAAATACATTTCATCATACCTGCACCAATTATTGCAGGCAAAATAGGCGAAAAAATACCTGAAATTGCATCAATAATTTGATTAAAAATGTTCTCTTTCTTCTTTTTTTCTTGGTGAACACTTTTTGAATCAGTGGCCGGACTCTTTTTACCTATTCGTTGCTCAAGGATTTTTTCTACTTCCTCCACATCGTTACCAATAATAATTTGATACTGGTCGTTACGTTCTTGAGTACCAAGAACACCGTTTAACTTTTTGATTTTTTCATCCTGAACTAAACTATCGTCATTAAGTTTAAAACGTAAGCGTGTAGTACAGTTCCATACTTGATCAATATTTTCTAATCCACCAATCAAGTCAATGATTTGATTGGCTAGTAGTTCATAATCCATGTTTTTCTCCCTATAACTGACTTCCATTAGTTGCAATCACATTTTTATACCATGAAAATGACTTTTTCAGGTATCGTTTTCCGGTACCTTGTCCCCAATTGTCGTAATCAACATAAACAAAGCCATAGCGTTTTTCCATTTCTTGTGAAGATGAACTTACTAAATCTATTGGTCCCCAAGCACAGTATGCAAAAACGTCAATGCCATCAGCAATACACTCACTAAGTTGTTGTAAATGCTCACGCAAATACTCAATTCGGTAATCATCGTTGACCGTATCATTTTCCAATTTGTCATACATTCCTAAACCATTTTCAGCAATCATAATTGGCTTTTGATAGCGATCCCAGTACTGCGATATACAGTTGTATAAGCCTTTTGGATCAATAGCCCAACCCCATGGATTATCTTTTAGATATGGGTTTGAACTGGTAGCAAGATAGTCTGTGCTCTTTTTCACGTCAACCATTTGTGAGAAGTAATATGAAATAGCTAAAAAGTCCATTGTATTTTCATGCAATACTTCTTTATCTTCTGCAGTAATTTTTAAATCATAATTATGTTCTTTGAAGTAACGCAAGATGTAACCAGGATATTCTCCACGAAACTGAACATCTGTCATGTAATAACTCATTTGATTGTGATGCATTGCCAGTATGACATTATCAGGATTGCTATCTTCAGGATATGCCGTTAAGTCAGCAAGCATCGTTCCGATCTGTATATTTGGATCCAATTCTCGCGCCTTTTTTACAATTTTTGCGCTTGCAACCATTTGGTTATGAATAGCTTGAAACTTGGCTTCTTCAAAATTATCAACCTGATCAATGCATATCCCTGTGGAATTGAAAGGCTCAATATGAAACAAATTAATCTGATTAATTACAATCCAATAACGAACCTTTTGTCCAAAATGTTCAAGTAGTGTTTCTCCATATCGAGTAAACAGGTCAATAACTTTACGGTTATTAAAGCCACCGTACTTCAAAGTAATGTTAATTGGGATTTCATAATGAAGCATTGTGACAATTGGCTCCATGCCGTCAGCAATAACTTCGTCAATTAGCTGATCATAAAAATCTAGTCCTGCTTGGTTAGGCTCAGCATCATCGCCATTAGGAAAAATTCTTCCCCAGTTAATTGAAAAGCGAAATGTCTTAAACCCCATTTCTTTAAGGTACTTAAGATCATCTTTATAAGTATGATAAAAATCAATTCCATGACGTTTAGGATAATATCCTTCTTGATCGTTGATGGCGTTGAGCACTTGTTCTTTAGTCATCGTTGATGTATGTAAATTAGAATTGTCTGCTTCAGGATTATAAACAAACATATCTGAAGTAGTTAATCCTTTTCCACCTTCAAAGCATGCTCCTTCAATTTGATCAGCTGCAATTGCTCCACCCCATAAAAATCCATCAGGGAATTTAGTATTATTCTTCATTTTTCTACGATCCTTTCAAAATAAAAAGGCGATACCTACCCACTTTTGCAACTTCAAAAGTAAGTATAGGTATCGCCTGATTTAACAGTAACAATCCTTTAAAAACTATTTTTTTATAACTCGATTAATATGTAGCATTAAGTATAAGCGCTCATCATCGTTAATCTTAATTTGATGTTTATCCTGCATGTATTGATCTATTTTTTCTACGCACTCATAAATATCTGGCCACGATTGCGCAAGCTGATCTACCATTTTTATTTGTGCCTCAGGAAAACCTTCATTATCAACTACTCGATGAGCAAAAAATTTTAGATGAACTAAGAATCGCTCATAAGATGTCGATTTTTTATCAAGTTTAATGCCAAAGTGATGCTCAACAATAGATAGAATGTCTCTGACAATTTTGGGAATTGACATTGTCTGACTCATCTTTTCCTTCTTTTGTTGTGTATTCACAAAATGTAGTGCAATAAAACCTGCTTCATCTTCCGGTAACTCAACATCAGTATACTTAAAGATTATTTTAAGTGCCTGCTTAGCTACTGCAAACTCCTTAGGATAAAGCTCTTTTATTTCCCATAAAAGTGGATTGGTAAGATTAGTACCGCTACGGCTGCGCTCAATTGCATTTTCAATATGGTCACTAAGGCTAAGATATAAGTATTTATTTAACTTTATTCCTAGTATCTGCTCCCCATAGTTGACTATTTCCTCTACCATATTCAATTCCCATTCGGGAATCTTACTAACAAAATCAGCAAATGATTCAGTATTATTTCCGGATTCAATATGGAAAACTTTTTCTACCTTACTGGTATCAACTTTATCACCTGGATGTGCATTAAAAGCAAGTCCGTTACCTATTAAAACTACTTCTTTGCCATCATTATCATCAGTCATGAGTACATTATTATTAAACTTCTTTTTGATAATCAATGCATTGACTCTCCCCCTAAAACTAAAAAAGGCAATACCACAAAAATCATTGTGGTATCGCCTGATTTAACAGTAACAATCCAGTTTTTATTCTGAAACCGTTTACTAGATGATAACATTAAACAAAAAACAATGTCAATGCTCTTTTTCCACTATAGTCTATTTTTCATAATAAATCCGAGGTAAACGGTCATCAAGTAAACAAGCGACCTCATAATGGATTGTGTCCACGTAATCAGCCGCAGCCTTAATGTCATTAGGCGCTTGCGGATCATTTGAAATTAAAATTACTTTTGTTCCTACTGGCATTTCATGCGGCAAACGTACCATCAGCTGATCCATACAAATCCGGCCAACAATTGGACAGTACTCATCTCCCACTTTTACCGTAAAGCCCTGAAACTTTCTAATAAAACCGTCGGCATAACCGACAGGAACAGTACCAATAATTTGGTCACTATCGGTAACATAAGTTGAGCCATAGCTGATGCCCTGGTTTTTATGAACCGTATGTACCTGAACTAATTCACTTTCAAAAGATAAGGCTGGCTCTAGCTTAAGACGCACAGGCAAATCTTGACTTGCGGGATTAGACGATGGATTCAGGCCATAGGTTCCTATTCCAAAACGAACAATATCACTTTCAACTTGTTGGTGAAACTGACTTGCAGCTGTATTATCTGCGTGAATCCACTTAGGTTTAAGCTTAAGTAGGCCTTTAAAATGATTAAAGCACTCAACTTGCTTTTTGAAATATGAATCATCGCTACTATCTGCTGAGGCAAAATGGGTATACATTCCCTCGACATTAAAGTGATGATTGTCCAAAAGAAAATCGTTGGCTGCAAGAAAATCCTGATCTTCGCTAAAGCCAATGCGTCCCATACCTGTATCAACTGCAAGATGAATTTTCAGCTCACCATCTTCATCTGTAAGTTCTTTATTGGCCTCTTTTAGCCAAGCTAAATCCGGAACAGTCAAAGAGATATCATGGGAAACGGCCAGTGAAACGTATTGCGTAGGTGTGACACCCAGAACTAAAATTGGAGCTTTAATGCCCGCCTGACGCAATTCCAATGCTTCATCTAAGATTGCCACACAAAAGCCGTCAACGCCAACTTCAGTCGCGGCTTGAGCCACTCTAACTGCACCATGACCATATGCGTTAGCTTTGATTACTGCAAATAGTTTTTGTCCCGGTTTGAGTTGCTGTTGTTCTTCTTTTAAATTGTGCTTAATCGCTGCTAGATTGACATAAACAGCGGCTGGGCGATGTATTCCAGGTACCATTTTTATTTCTCCAATACAACTAAAGTAACTATTTCATGATTATCATGAGTAATACTTGACCAAATTTTGCCTTCAAACTTAGTTGAAGTTGTTATCGGATGACCATTTTCATCCCAAAGTGTTTCGACATCTTGTAAGCCAAGGTCTTTTCCTAAACCAGTTCCCATTGCCTTGGAAAATGATTCCTTAATTGAAAAGCGACCACCTAAGTATTCAACCTTACGCTTACCAGACATTTTTTGATACTGGGCAAATTCATTTGGTGTTAATGCCTTTTTGGCAAAGCCATCACCTTTGGCAACTATTTTTGCTACACGTTCTACTTCTACTGCATCAATACCAACACCATAAATCAATTTGCTCACCTCTTAAGCCAAAATTATAATACAAAAAAAGAGTTGCACTTAACCACAACCCTCTTTTTAGCAAAAACGTTAATCTTTTTTGTTTTTAATTACGAAATCATGACCACTACCTGAGCGGTTTGAACGGCCACCGCGGTAACTGCTATGACCACCGTGATTACGATCGCCACCGCGATAATTACCGTGACCGCCACGGCTATTACCACCGCGACCGCCGCCACGACCATAATGTCCACGGCCTCTGCCGCCACCATTGCGGCGACCACCACCGTTACCACCTTTATATGGCAATGGCTTTTCGGAACTAATAGTTACTTCAACATCAGAAGAATCTTTTGAAAGGTTCTTCAAAAATGCAGAAACTAGGTCGATGGCTGAGTAGTTTTCAAGTAACTCACTAGCGTCATCAGTGTACTTACTCAAATCTTCCTTCATCAAGTCTTCAATCTTAGTCTTAGCAATCTTTAATTGACCACGAAGCGCTTGATCATCTGAAGGTGGACGAAGTGGAGTCATCTTTTTCTTAGTTAATTGCTCAATTGTGCGCATGTAGCCAAGTTCGTTTGGAGTAACAAAAGTAATTGAACTACCATTTTGACCAGCACGACCTGTACGACCAATACGGTGAACATATGAATCTGGATCTTGAGGGATATCATAGTTGTAAACGTGAGTAACACCTGAGATATCAAGCCCACGTGCTGCAACATCGGTAGCAACTAAAATATCTAATTTTCCTGCACGGAATCGCTTCAAGACACTGATTCGACGTGCTTGTGACAAGTCACCGTGAATGCCGGCAGCATTATAGCCACGTGCTTGCAAACCGCGAGTAACTTCGTCAACTCTTCTCTTAGTTCGAACAAAGATAACCGCCAAATCTGGACTTTCAACGTCAATTAACCGACACATGATGTTGAATTTTTCTGCGTCCTTACAACGAACGTAGTACTGATCAATTAAATCAGCAGTTAATTCTTTTGTCTTAATCCGTACAATCTCTGGATCATGCATGAACTTTTCACTAATGCGCAAAATTGGTTTTGGCATTGTGGCACTGAAAAGCAAAGTTTGACTGCGATTCTTCACATAACTCAAAATGCTTTCAATATCTTGAATGAAGCCCATGTCTAGCATTTCGTCAGCTTCATCAAGTACAATTGTGTTGACACCTTCCAAGTTGATTGTCTTACGCTTTAAGTGGTCAAGCAAACGACCTGGTGTACCAACCAAAATTGCTGGTACATGGTTCTTAAGTGAGCGAATTTGGCGGCCAATGTCTGCACCACCATAAACTACTTGAACACGTGCTTTTTCATCACGACCCAAGCGGAAAAGCTCCTCCTGAGTTTGAATAGCTAATTCACGTGTTGGTTCGATAATCAACGCTTGAATAGTTTTATTGTGTTTATCTAAATTTTGTAAAATTGGCAAAGCAAATGCTGCAGTTTTACCTGTACCTGTTTGCGCTTGACCAATTACGTCTTTACCCGCTAAGGCAAGAGGAATTGTCTGTTCCTGGATTGGCGTTGCTTCTTCAAAGCCTGAACGTTTAATTGCTTTTAAAAGCTCGTCATTTAATCCTAATTCTGAAAATTTCACTAAGTTCTCCTTATCTAAGCCGCTTTACTACTTTTTCAAGGTGCATCCCATGTGATCCCTTCAGAACAACAATGTCGTGCGGCTTAATATCATTTCTCAGATCAGCTATCAATCGCTGCATCTGATCTTCTTTATAATAATGTAAATTCTCTGGTCCATATGTGTTCTTTAGAACATCAGCTAAATTTTCCATTTCTGAACCAAATAAATATACTTCGTTAATCACTTGCGGATCAAGGCAATCAGCAAGTCCAGCATGTAATGCAGCCGATCTTTCGCCTAATTCAAGCATGTCACCTAAAACGGCAATTCTGCGACTGCCTTCAGGGACCTGAATTTGACCAAAGCTGGAAATAACTGCTCGAACTGCTGTTGGGTTTGAGTTATAGACATCGCTCATGATGTCTTCGCCCACATCGCCTTTTTCCCATTCCATGCGATCAGCTGTCGGGGTAAAGCTTGCTAATGCGGTAGCAATTTCTTCATCACTTTCACCAAAATGACGACCAACGCATAGCGCCGAAAGAGCATTTGAAACATTATGTTTACCAATCATTGGAATAGTAAATTGGCTGTCAGAGTCATTGACCGTAAATGTTGCATGATGCTTATAGCTACGATAGCCAGTTGCATAAATGCTATCAGTTTGGTTAAAGCCAAACGTAATTTTAGCTTGCTCAAGCTTTTCAGCACGCTCACGTAAAAGTGGTTCATCCCCATTATAGATAAGCTCGCCATCTTCACGCAAGAAATCGGTAATCTCCATTTTGGCATCAGCGATGCCTTCACGCGAACCTAAATACTCAATATGCGCTTCACCAATCATGGTAATAACAGTTACGTCAGGATGGGTTAGTTCACTTAACTGGTGTAATTGGCCAGCGTGATCCATTCCCATTTCCAGAACTAAAATCTCCGTATTAGGTTTCATGTCCAAAATAGTCATTGGAACACCAATTTCATTGTTGAAGTTGGCATCGGTCTTGTGTACATTAAAGCGCTTAGCTAAAACCGCTGCGGTCATATCTTTAGTAGTAGTTTTACCATTAGAACCAGTAATTGCTACTACTGTAGGATTTACCTTGTTAAGGTAATATTGCGCTAGTTGTTGCATACTCAAAAGTGGATCGTCAACCTCTAAAACAGCAATGTTTTCAGGTTTATTAGGACGGTCTTTTTGCCATAAAGTTGCACTAGCGCCATTACTAATTGCACTATTGATAAAATCATGGCCATCACGTTCGCCTTTTAGCGGCACAAATAGTCCGCCTTCAGAGATCTTTCTTGAGTCGAAGGCAACAGAAGTAATAACAGTTTGGTCGTTACCTTCACAAGTCGAATTAATTGCTTTGGCAATTTCTGCCAGTTGCATTTTCATCTAATACTCTCCTACCTAAAAGAAATTTTGCTCAACCCAACATTATGTCTGCATAATTGTTACAGCATAATAATTACGTCTTACATAAAAAAGCAGCCCCAATGGGACTGCTTCCACCAGATTAAAGATATTACTTGTTGACACCATATTTCTTGTTGAACTTTTCGATTCGTCCATCTGCTTGAGCAAACTTTTGCTTGCCTGTGTAGAATGGGTGAGAATCTGAAGTAATTTCAACTCGAATCAATGGGTAAGTCTTACCTTCGTAATCTACTGTTTCTTTTGACTTTAAGGTTGAACCAGCAACAAATTTTGCACCTGTTGCGGAATCCATAAAGACAACTTCTTGGTAATCTGGGTGAATGCCTTGTTTCATGTTTATTACTCCTTTGCCATGACTCTCTTTCAAGCCATAGATTAATCGATTAACGTTTATTACAATAACATTTTTTTGAGTCAATTTCAAGATATATTACTAAACTAGCTTTTTATTAATTAAGAACAATATCGCTCGGCTTTACTTCCTTGCCAAAATAAGGCTTTAATTCTTTATTGTAATCTGTCACAAAAAAGCCTTGGTTTGTTAGTTTAGTGATTTCTTGGTTAGTCCAATCAAGTAGAGATTTATTGCCCTTTTTAACTGCTGGCGCAATGTATTGATTAGGACCAATATTTTTAATCCCAACCGTATAACTTGGATTTCGTTTAACCCACGCATACAGGTATGAATTGTCATCCGCTAATGCAGCAGCTCGTTTATTCTTAATTGCATTAAACTGTTGCGTTTTTGAATCAAATTTTAACAAGCTGACCCCACCTTTTTCAGTAAAATAATTCTCAGCAGTAGTCCCCTTATTCACAATAACCGTTTTGTTTTTCAATTGACGCTCATTACTAATCGGTGCATTTTTGGGTGAAATCACACCAACAGATACCTTCATATAGGGCCTAGCAAAATCAGCCACTTGTTTACGTTCTGGTGTCACAGTAAAGTTGGCCAACACAATATCAGCTTTATCAGAATTCAATGTGTCAACTCGATTATTAGCGTTAACCTGTGTAAACTTTGCTTTTACACCAAGATCTTTGGCCATTCTACGGGCCAAGCGTAAGTCATAGCCTCGCCGATTACCATGTTCATCTACCCAACCGTATGGTGGCAAATCACCAAAGACCGCTACACGCAAAACGCCACGCTTTTTTATTGCGACTACACTGCTGTCGCTTCCGCCGGTACTGTCATTTAATGAAGACCTGAAGCCAAAAAAGGTAACTAATAAGACAACAATTACAACTGACCAAATTGCTATACGCCTTTTAAGTTTATTTTTCTTCATTATAACTCCTTAAAAATCCATACTCTCTAAAAAGTCGCGTGCACGTTCAGTTTTGGGTTGGGCAAAAAAAGCTTTTCCGGGCGTATTTTCTAAAATGCGCCCATCTTCTAGGAATAGGACTTGGTCCGCTATTTGTTCCGCAAAGCCCATTTCATGCGTCACAATAATCATGGTCATATGGTGCTTTTTTGATAACTTAGTCATTATCTGCAAAATGCCGCGCACCATTTCTGGATCAAGTGAAGCAGTTACTTCATCAAACAGCATTACCTCTGGGTGCATGATTAAGGCGCGCACAATAGCGATTCTTTGCTTTTGTCCCCCAGATAATTCTCGAGGATACGAATCCGCATACTTCTCAAGCCCAACGTCTTTTAATAATCCTTCTGCTTCTTGAGCCACCTGATCTTTTGCACGCTTCTGTACCTTAGTAGGAGCTAATAAAATGTTTTCCATGACAGTTAAGTTAGGAAATAAATCATAACTTTGAAAGACCATGCCGATTTTTTGTCGTATCTCTTGCCAATTTTTATCGGTTGGCTTGATTTTTTCACCTTTAAAATAAACCGCACCGCTACTAAAATCTTCCAATCCATTAAGGCATCTGATTAAAGTGCTTTTTCCTGAGCCCGACGGACCAAGTAGAGTTAGAACCTCACCTTGATGCAACGTAAAATTAATATCGTGTAAAATATGGCGATCACCATAAAACTTGTTTAAATTTTCTACTCGTAAAATTTCTTCTGTCATTTTTCTTACCTATTCTCTTTAGCTGCCAACTTTTTAGACCAAAGTGACAATGGATAATCGATGATAAAGTACAAAATAAAAATCAGACCATAAATCCAAAAAACTGCAGTCGGATATTTTTGGTTATTAGCTTCAATAATTTGTTGACCAATTGCAATTACATCCATAATACTAATCATCATTAAGAGCGAAGTTGTTTTAATTACCCGCGTAGCGAGGTTAATCGTTGCAGGCAATTCCAACTTAACTGCCTGTGGTAATAACACATAGCGGAAAAGCTGCGTTTTACTTAAGCCTAATGCCAAACCAGATTCTTTTTGCGTTACTGGTACTGATTCGATAGCTCCACGGACAATATCACTAAATTCAGCGGCCACCCACAATGCAAAGGCGAGAATCGCCATCCAACTAGCCGGCCAGTTAATGTTGAAACTGCGTGGCAAAATGTAATAAACCAAATAAAGCAGGACAATTGTTGGCACAATTCTAAAGAACTCAAGGTAAAGCCTTAGAATAAAGCGTAGTGGCTTATTAGGTAGTGTTCTTAGAATTCCCAAAAGTGTCCCCAGAACTAAACCAGCAGCTAGACTATCAACGGAAATCCACACAGATGTCCACAATCCTTGCATGATTCTGGCAAAATTGTTTCCTGCAAAAAGGACATTAATCACCGAATGTTCCATAGCGCACTCTCCTTTCAAGCAAATTCAAGAGCAAAATAATTGGAATGAGGATGATTGCATACGCAACAACGAGAACAAACAAGTATTCATTAGAGCGGTAATACATACCAATTAAATCAAGTGCTGTATTTGTTAATTCTGGGATAGCAATTACAGAAAAGATTGAAGTTTCCTTAACCAAAAATATGACGTTAGCAGCTAGTGCAGGCATACTCAGTGCAAAACCTTGTGGAAAAACCACATAACGCGCTAATTGTAAATTATTCATCCCCAGCGCCTTACCATTATCAATTTGGGTCTGGTTAACACCACTAAAACCACCGGTAAATCCTTCTGCCATATAAGCACCGCCCAGAAAAATCAGTCCAATAATGCCACAAGTTGTAGCAGACATTTTCAAGCCAATAACAGGAAAAGCATAATACAGGAAAAATAATTGAATTAATAATGGTGTATTTCTTGCCAGTTCAACATAAGCTGTAAATAGCTGACTTAAAATTGGCACTTTAAAATACTGTATCAGGCTGCTTAGCGCACCAACAATTAGCGAACCTAAGATACCAACAAGCGAAAGCCATAAAGTTAGCTTAAAAGCTTGGGCAAAGATTGGTAAACTGTGACTAATAACTTGCCAGTTCATTTCTATCCCCATTTCTAAATAAAAAAGACCTATTTATCCACATGGACTTCATAGGTCTTGTCTAATTCCAATAACAAAAAACCACGAGCCGCGTCGGCACGTCGATTCTTTAATTAAGCAGTTATTAACTTTAAGAATCCGCGTGCCAAAAGATTGTCCACATTGTTTTTAACAAAACAGACTTTTTGACATTGTGTTTTACTTACACCAAGTTTAAACATGGTTTGTACTCCTTTTTTGTAATAACTGTTACTCTTCACATGCTATGCTTATACTTACTTTTTGTCAACAGATTTGCATCATTCATTTTTAATCATTTTTTATCAATCAGTTGTCTTAGAAACTAAAAAAAGGCATCCCCCATGGGATGCCTTTTAATTAGCTTAATTTTAAGCTTGTGATTTTTCTTTAATTGCCTGTGCTGATTGCTCCAGCAACTCTTCTTCTTCAGGAGTTAGTGCTAACTTAATTTTAGCTTCAATTCCGTTACGTCCAACAATTGTTGGATAAGACATATAAGTACCGTATTTTTCTTGGTAACTTGAAACTGGAAGTTCAGTATGTGAATCAGTTAAAATTGCACGTACAATTCTGACTGCAGCTGCGGAAACACCATAATTAGTGTAGTGCTTACCCACAAATACTGTTTGACCACCTGTCCTGATTTCATCTTCAAGGTCATCAAGACTCCACGAAGCTGATTTTGCCAGCTCAGTAATTGGTTGCTCCAAAACTTTGACAGTTGACCAAGCAGTGAATTGAGAGTCACCATGTTCGCCCAATGCAAAACCACTGATTGATCTTGGATCAACGTTGAATTTTTTAGCTACAACTTTCTTCATTCTAGCTGTATCCAAAAGGGTGCCTGTTCCCAAAACATGTTCTTTTGGTAAACCCGTTAATTGTTGATAAAGGTTGGTAATTGCATCAACTGGATTGGAAATTACCAACAAGATACCATTAAAACCGCTCTTCTTAATCGATTCAGTAATTGGTTGCAATTGCTTCTTATTGTATTCAAGCTCTTGGAAACGGTCGCCCTTAGTTTCAAGTGAGATCTTTCCCAGCGTACTAATAAGAACTTCTGCATCTTTAAGAGCATCATAATCATTAACTACAACATTTGTGTGATATGGCAAATTGGCCATTGCATCTTCAAAATCAACTGCATCGGCATTAACCTTGCCTTCGTTGACGTCAATCATTACCAAATCATCAACTAAGCCCGAAATAATTAATTCATGTGCAATCGTGCAGCCAACGTGGCCATCACCGATAATTCCAATTTTAGTAGACATAATTTTTAACCTTTCCTAGATTATTATTATCGCTTTTTGCGATACATCTTTATAAAGCTAATTATAGTTTTTCTTCAGCCTAAATTAAACTTTTTATCGTCTAAATTAATCAGAAATTTTACTTAACTTGTTCAACTTCTGCCTTGGTTGGAATTGAAGGCTGTGCACCATAACCTTGAACCGTTAACGAAGAAGCCTTGTTAGCAAATGTAATTGCATCACTTAAATTAGAAAAATCTGGTTTTAAGATACTGGTCATCGCACCAATAAAGGTATCACCGGCTGCTGTAGTATCAACTGCTTTTACTTTGAATGCAGGAATCAGACCTTGCTTATCTTGAAAATCGTAAAATGCACCCTTGTCGCCAATTGTAATTATGACAGCGGAGACACCTAATTCATGAAGTTTGTCAGCTGCCTTTTTAGCACTTTTTTCATCAACAACTTCAATTCCTGTAATAGTGGCAGCTTCGGTCTCGTTAGGGATAATAATATCCGTCACTTGCAATAATTCAGCCGGAATTTCGGTAATTGCTGGTGCTGGATTTAAGATTGTTTTTGCACTATTCTGACGCGCGATTTTGAATCCTTGAATTGTTGCCTCAATTGGTGTTTCAAACTGCGCAACAACAAAGTCACTTGCAGCAATTAGGTCGCTATTTTGCTCGATATCGTCTTGGTCAAAAGCGTAGTTAGCCCCAGAATAAATGGTAATTGAGTTTTGACCAGAATCATCTACCGTAATAAAAGCTTGACCTGTTGACTCATTAGCAACTTCTTTAACACCATCAAGGTTAATGTTTTCCTTTTTCAATAAAGCAAGCATTTCCTTACCCGGTGCGTCATCGCCAACGGCACCAACAAAACTAACAGCACAACCAGAACGCGCAGCAGCTACTGCTTGGTTGGCACCTTTTCCACCAGCTGCCGAATAGTGCTCCTTGGCATGGATTGTCTCACCTGGTTTAGCCATCTGCGCAACACGTAAATTGGTATCTAAGTTAATACTTCCTATTACTGTAACTTTGTTCATTTTTTCTCCTTATCAAATCAAAAGAAGGTTAAATCATCTTTTGTTATTCAAAAAGCTTGTAAGCTGTAATTGCTTTCAATTTAGCAAAAACCATACTTCAAATTCAAGTAGGCAAAGAAGAACTTTACTTAAATTTTGTTATTAGTTCAACGACTTTCTTTTTATTTTCATAATCCTAGCATATAATATTTATTAAATTTATTTTTCGTTCTTGTTATAGGGTAATTATTATGAAAAGACAACTCAATTTCTTCGCTGCCCTTGCCACTGTTATGGGAACCATGATTGGTGGCGGAGCTTTTTTTAAAATAGCTAATATTTCATCATTAACCCACAACGCGTGGTTAAGCATTTTAGTTTGGCCCCTGGCGGGCTTCATTACCCTAATGGCGGGACTCAGTATCGCTGAGCTGGCGTCCGTTTTCCCTGAAGACGGTGGACCAGTCAGATACCTTGACGAAATTTACGGTCCCAAAGTTTCATTTCTGTTTGGCTGGTCACTTATTATTATTTATTACCCAGCCAACATCGCCGCACTTTCAATTGTTTTTGCAACCCAGTTAAAAGAAATTCCTCAATTTAAAAACTTCTCAACTACAATCATCGCATTGATTGTTATGCTAGTTGTTTTGTTAATTAACTGGCTTGGTTCAAAACTAAGTGGTCAAGTTCAAAAAATTACGTTGGTCATCAAGTTATTACCAATTGCAGCAATTATCATTTTTGCTCTCTTTTACCAGGGACCAAATCAATTGGCTGGAGCACCAGCTCCTCATTTAACATCAGGTGCTGGTGCAGCAACCTTTGGCCAGGCGCTATTGGCAGTTTTATTTGCCTATGACGGTTGGCTCAGCATCGGTAACTTAGCCAGTGAAATCAGGAATCCGGCTAAGACTTTAGCCAAAGCAATTATCTGGGGACTATTCGGCGTAACTATCTTTTACACCCTACTCAATTGGAGCTATGTAAAAATCATTCCCTGGTCTAAAGTTGTTGGCAATCAAACGACTGCGCTATTGACCGCACAAAAGCTTTTCGGACACTTCGGCAGTATTATCATTGCAATCGGTATTTTGGTTTCTGTTTTCGGTGCCATCAACGGTCACACGCTTTTAGGTTCTAGAATGCCCTACGTTTTGGGTAAAGAACATCAGCTACCTGCTGCTAATTTCTTTGGTTCACTAAATAGTAAAACGATGGTACCAACAAATAGTATGCTCTTTGAATGTGCTATTGCGACCGTGATGATTTTTTCGGGAACATTCGATTCACTGACTAATATGCTTGTTTACGTTTCTTGGATCTTCTCAATCCTGTTATTTGTTGGTGTATTGATTTTAAGAAAAAGGCAGCCGAAACTGGAGCGTCCTTATAAGATTCCCTGGTATCCACTTCCACCACTGCTAGCAATTTGTGGCGCTCTCTTTATAGTGATTACTACCACGCTAACGCAGCCCGTCTTGTCGGCAATTGGCATTCTACTCACTTTGAGCGGCTGGCCTGTTTATCTCTATGTTCATCGCCAAAAAGCAAATTAAAAAGGTTTTGTCATATATGACAAAGCCTTTTATTTTTGCAGATTAAAGTTCCTGATAGAATGGACAAATGGGGGCTTTTATAGAACAAATAACAAAAATATATAATCTTGAAGTGATTCTCTATTTCAAGACTTTTTAACGCTAAATCAGTCCAGTTATACTATCCATAAAATTGACTATAACATTACCGAATATTGATTTAAAATAAATTTAGTTAAAAAAATTAAGACTAAAGATTAAACGGTATAAAATTTATGAGCATAAAAGCACTAGTTGTTGGCGTCAGTGAATATCATTACAACGATAATTCAAATCTTCCATTTTGTAAAAACGACATTAAGGCCATCTCTAAATCATTAATGAAGGGGCTCAATGTAAAAAAAGAAAATATATTTATATTGGGAAGCGATGGGATTGTTACACGATCATCTTTTGTTAGTAAACTTTTTAAAATGATTAATTGTGTTAAAGCTAATGACACTTTTATTCTTTATTTTTCCGGTCATGGAGGAAATATTGACGGAAAAAATCACTATCTTTTATTAACTGATAAAGAAATAAAAACTGAAGAGATTGTTAAGGATTTAGACTGTATTCCTTCTAAAAACAAGTTAATAGTTCTTGATACCTGCTACTCTGGTAATGTAAAAGTTGACGAAGCAGCTCCTCTTAAAACTGGTAAAAATATAGATAGCTTTCTAGACAAAGGTTATGCAATTATTTCCTCTTCAAGTTCAACTCAAAGCTCATACCCCTATGAAAATTCTAGCATCAGTGCATTTACAAAGTTTTTTTGCGAAGCAGTAGAAGATAAAACAATAATTAAAAAAGGGGAAAAATCTTTAAACGATATAATGAATTTAGTACGCTTTTATTTTGATTGGTGGAATAAACAAGTTAACAGAACCAAAATCCAAAACCCTTCTTTTCATTCAAATATCAAGGGCACCATAACATTTCCTATAAGTAATTACATTCCTTACCATCCCAAAAAATATAGAGAAGAAACAAAAGACTACATTATTTATTCTGTTGAACCTATCAGTACAGGGTCTTTAAAAAGATTAAGAGTTAAAATAATTGTTAAGAAATTCCCCTACTTTTTTAAAATTGCAGATTTAACTAATGAAATCGTCAACAAAGTTAAAAATCTAGATATATTTAATAGTAGCAGTTCTGAATATTTGTGGAAGAACAAAAAGGCAAATGTAGTTTTCTGCTTTTTTGGTAGAGATGAGCAAGACATGATGTATCAAAATTTCTTTTGTCATACAGTTTGGAAAGATAAAGCTAAGAACGAGAAACTACAAAAAATAAACTTTGGTGTTGAAAAAGAAATTAATAATATTGGTTTTGCTTTTAATGATAATTATCTTATTTTGAAGGATTTTCAAAATAAAAATACTGAAAAGGACTGTTTACTATTAAAAAAGCAAAGAACAATAACATATAAATTAATTGATCAAGCTGAAAGTTTTATTTCAACCTATAACGACTTTTTAAACAAAAATATAACCAGACAAGATTTAGTCAAACATATAAATCAAATCGGTCCGAAAATTAATGACCTATATATCGAAGATGGAAACCTGCCATTATCATCTAAAAAATTAAATAATTGGTATCAAGAATGTAAAAATTTAGCAGCAATAATTGATGACTTTCGTCTAGTTTTTATTGATGACGATTTTGAAAGAAAACCACTTAAAGACTTAGAAATTAAAATGAATGATGTGATAGACAGATATTATCAAGAACTTGAAGAATTAAAAAAGGAAGAAAATAAGTTTTTGACGTAGAAAAAGTGATAGTGTCTACTTGACAATTAATGCATTAAGTTAATTTCAAACTGGTTATTCTGCGTGCTGATTGGTAAAAGCAATTTACAAAAATAGAACTATATTTAAATAATTAAAAAGCCAGAATTCTTCACTAAAAGATTCTGGCTTTTATATATCAAAAGTAAATTTTATTTTTTTGAATTTCTTTTTTTAATACTGGAATTAATTTCTTTTACAGTCTGCGTCTGTGACAAAATAACGATTAGCCAAACGACAATATAAACTAATACAAAGACACCAATCAACCAAAAATTAACCGGCCACTTATTTATCCAGATCATTATTAAAACCAGTAAAAGTGTTCCTAGCAAATGAACACCAAAGGCCATAGCAAGCGGTATATCCATTGCAAAAATCATAGATAAAATACCTATTAACCCAGAAATAATGAAAACAGAAATAACACCTAAGGGACTGGTAGGAACACCTGGAAAAGCAAAGGTAAGTATTATCAAATAAGCAATTGCACCAAAGCCCATACCAGTAAAGAAATAGTTAATGAAATTACTTAATTTTCTCATTTTAAAGACCTAACTCTCTTTTTAATGCAGGCAAATACAGTCTAGAAACGTCAGCTTTTAGATTGTTTTTTAAAAGTGCAATCATATTTCCTGAAAAACCTACTTCTATCGATTCCAGAAAATTGATATTAATAATGCCGTGTTTTGAAACCTGAATAAAGCTATCACCCAGTTTTTCTAGTACCTGATATAATCGACCAGTTGTTTTTATTATGTTTCCAGTAGTATAAAAAGTAATATCTGTTGCTTGAATTTCTACTTTAATAATTTCTGTACGCTTAATTGTTACTATACAGTCTTCCACTTTAATTGGTAAAAGATCATATCTTTTTTTGCCAAATTTATGCAAATAGCTAATTAAATTATTAACTGCTTCACTTTTTTGAGCTGCTTTAATTTCAACTTCAATTTCTTGTTCGTCTAAAGTCGAATCTGTTTTAAATTCAATTTTCACTTTACTTATTGCGCCTTCTATCAGTGATAAAAGAAAGCAATCCAATTACCAAAATTAGTATTGCAATCATTAATAGCAAAACAAGCATATTATTTAGTCGACAACTATCCATTTTAAATTGTATTCCCAAATAATAAACAAGATGACTTTTTACATGAGTTGGAAGATCTGCCAATGTCTGTTTAAGTAAAAAGTCTCTTAAAGCAGCTGCTTCATAACTACTTGGTATTAATTTTACCAAACTTTGTGCTTGGGAGACCAATATACCGTATGGCAAATAAGTCGCTACAGCAAAGCCAGCAGCAGCTCCTAAAACGGCGGAAAGTCTGCTAAAAGTAGTGCTGGAATGCATGAAAAGCACGATTATTTCGTCTAATAAAGTTGCTGCAATCGCACCTACCAAGATATACAAAAGTCCTGGTAAATAGGCTGATTGAGGAATCGTAATATGATCAACTAATGAAAAGTACATTGCCATCACAACAAAAGTGATGATTTGCATAAAAAAGCTGACTACTATACCGGATAAAATATATGCAAAATTTTCTGCAAAGCGTGATATTCCTGTCAGTTCAAAATCGGCCTCAGCTCGAGTTTCGCGATCACTTACTTGTTGACCCAAAGCTTGAAAAGCCGTAGTAATGCCAGAAACTGCAACGATACCTGCTATCATCCATAAATCCAACATCTTAGTCACATGAGGTAATTGCTGCCAATTGCTTTTTAAATTATTTTGCAAAAAGCCAATATAGATAAAGAAGGAAATCAGTGCACCTAGGCATGACATGAATACACCAGGAATGTTAGAGAAATAAATTTTCAAATTTCTACGAAATAAAGCAAACATTTAATGTATCCCCTTTCCGGTAATTTGAAGGAAGGCATCATTGATTGTTCCTTTGCGGTACGAGAAATCAGTAATATTTTCTTGATTAGTTTTTAAAATTCCAATTGCTTCTTGAGGAGATAATGAATCAATTTCAACCTGATTGTGACTGAACTGAATGACTTTTTGTTTAGCCTGTAAAATTTCGGTGTCATTCACAGTAAGAATTAGTTTATTAGGGGCAAATTCTGTCTTGATTTCTGCTGCAGAACCACTTGCAAGAATTTGACCATTTTCCAAAATATACATTTGATCAGCATTTTCTGCCTCTTCTAAATAATGAGTTGTCAAAAATATAGTTAGGTTTTGCTGTTGTTGCAATTTAGTCAATAAGTTCCAAATAACAATTCTGGTTTGAATATCAAGCCCTGTAGTTGGTTCATCTAAAAAGAGCAAGTCCGGTTTACAAATCAGTGCTCGAGCAATGTCTACCCTCCTTTTTTGTCCACCTGATAAAGTGCCAAATTTTTGATTTAAAAATTCTTTGATATCCATCAAAGCAATTAGATGTTCAAGCCAATCTGGCGAATAATTGCGATACATCTGAGCTCTTAAATAAAGGTTATCTTTGACTGTTAAAGCATTATCTAAAACACTATTTTGGAAAACTACCCCTATTTTAAGATTTGAAACTTTTGAAATGATTCCCGAAGTTGGTTTTAATAGTCCTGTTAACATATTTATTGTGGTAGATTTGCCTGCGCCATTTGTTCCCAAATATGCCACCAATTGTCCTCGCTTGATTTGAATATCAGCTTTGTTAACGGCAATTTTATCACCAAATTTTTTAGTTAACTCCTGCGTTTCAATTAACATAGCGACACCTCCTCTTCAATTTAAATTAAGCATACTAGCGAAAATGAAATTTGTAGCACATTTGGTAATAAGAGGCGAAATAGTAATCACAAGAAGCTAAAATTAAGGCATGAAAAAAGTGCTAGCCAAATTTTTGGTCAGCACCTTTAATACTTAAAATCAATTTATTTACTTAAATAAAGCTCGTGTTAGATAATTATTCTAGTAGTAACCTTATCAAGCACACTTGTACTCTCCAGGATTTTACTACTATGTATCTGAGCTTATGCCAAAATATTTTTTGCCTTTGGTCACCAGAAACATTAGATTTTTGTAAATTTGCTCTGGCAAGCATATTGCAAACATCACTTGTGATCCACCCAAAGTTTAATCTACTTTAAAAGCAAAATATGTAACTCTAAAAAACAGCCTCCAAGGCTATTTTTTTACATATCTCATAAGATTGCTAAGTCACTTAACAGATTATAGTAAGCTTATTATTTTGGTAAACTAATTTTATCTCGAAGATGCTCTTTAATTTTATCATTTTGGTTTATTCTAGCTAATACACTTTTAATATAATCACAGCCAAAAATCTTATTAGCAATTCCTTTAGCCACTTCATCTTTTAATGTGCATATCCTAAGCAAATCAGAATATTCCTTATTTTTTATCGCTTCTGAGACTTCTGTATTGACTTCTTCAATAATATTGTCAACACTCATTTGTTTAGAAAACTCATCTACATATTTTTTGATATCTTCGAGGGCTTTATACTTTTTTGAATCTATGAATTCCGTTCGAATTTTATAATCAACTCGGTTTTTCACGATATCATATATTATTTTATCTTTTTTAACTTCAATAGTAGAAACAAGTTTACTTTTGAATTCTTCAATCTTCATATTGATTTTTTTAATGTCATCAGCATATTTCACATCTTTTAAAACTTGAAATATTACTTCTTCATCCAATAGCAGCATTTCTATTTCATTATATGGAAGACAAAAGACATTATCTTTTTTCAAGCTCTCCTTTTCAGAATTGGACATTCCATCGTTATCAATTATGCCAATTGCAGAATTTTCAATCCACTGAGGTAATTCGTTAAAAGTTTTTGTATATTGAATAACTTTATCATGTCCTCCTACAGGCTTTACCGTGTATTCTTCATATAATTTTGAATAAATTTTGTAATCATACTTCTCATTTGTTCCTTCACAAAATAATATTCTCTTTCGACTCCCTACAAGCTCTGAGATTAACTCAGTTGGTAGTTCACTGGATAATTTATCTTTATCATGTAAAATTTCCAATTCTGTATTATCAGTCGGACCGCTATTTTCCAGAGCAAAATGCTTGCACCAAACTAAAGTTGTATTATCTCTTGCTGTGATAAAATCAGGATTATGAGAAGTAAATATAAATTGACAATCAGAACGTTCTTCAATTAATATATCCCACAATCTGTTGTAAGACGCTGGATTAAGAAAGGTTTCGGGTTCATCAACAACAATATAGCTATCCCTTTTAGCCAAAATAATATTCCCAACATAAAATAAAATACACTTTTCGCCATCACTTAAACTATTTATTGAATATTCAGAATTTCCACTAGGTGTGTTTTTTTCAGCCATTAAGCAAGAATCTTGCGTTTTAGAGATATTTAAAGTTATTTCTGGTATTATATCGTTCCAAACTTTCTTTACTTTATCCAACTTAGATTCTGTTCTTTCAATCCTTCTTGGATATTTTTCAGCCCTTTGCCGATCCTCTTGCCCAACAGCTATATCATCATTTACTAAAGCTGAAATCATTGCTGTAAAAGGTGAAGCAATGTCCCCAATATACATATTTTCTTCCTTAAAGTCATTGTTAATGGGTTTTAAATTTATTTGTCGATAGTTTTCTAAATCATATTTTTGCCCAAGCAGTCTTAAATCAAAGTGCAAAACTTTTTGTGCAGGAATAACAGTTATGTTATCTAAAGCAATACTATTCAAACTATTTACAAATGTGCTCTTACCACTACCATTTTTTCCAACTATAATTATGTTACTATTGATAGTTGCCATGTTTGCCATTAGAACAATTCGACGCAAATTATTTATAAAGTCTCTGAGCATACCATTATTTATTTGAATCTCCTCGATACCAATAATGCTCTGAGTTGAAAGATTTTCATTTAATAGTTTAACGTTGTTTAAGCATAACTCAGCAGAGGAAATATAATTATTAAGAATTCCATGAAACTGCTTTGACATATCTTCATCATTAATTTCAGAAAAACTTTTTTCAAGTTTCTTTCGTAAATTTGTTAGATCCTTCTCAACTTTTTCGCATTGTTCTTTTACAGTCACATCATTATCTATAGCATGCGTACTTACTCCTTCCTCAATTTTTTCATAATCAGATACTTTATTCAGTATAAGCTCATACTCGTTTTCAATATTTCTTGTTAGCTCGATAGCATTAACATTTTTCCCCATGTAAATTTTCCTATTCTTCGTATAATTATAAAGTCTATTCTTAAAAGCACTTTTTGCTATAGTATAATTGCTATTTTAATAATTTCCAAATTGCTTCTAATTTAGTGCGAATCAATACATGACAAATAGCAAACTACTTACATGCTAAGTTATATAGAGTATTCTCCAGTTATGCTCTTAATCTACATAGTGAAAAACATTGACACAAAACTTTAAGCTGGCCTCCAAGAATACTTATATTGTCTTTAAGCTCCAAGTGTTTTTGCAAGCTAGCCTCCATTTATTAGTTTTTATCAAAAAAGACCACCGGAACTCGGTGGTCTTTTACTATTTAATTAAACTGCTTAACATAAAAATCCGCTTTAACTAGTATATATACTGTTTGTATTTATAGGTTATAGTCACTAAACTAGCTAGTGCTAATTTATTTGTGCTTATTCTGACTTTGAGATTACATTATCCAGACTACTCGTATCGTTCAAGTCAGCTTGCAAATACTCCTGACTATTTACTGGTAAATGTAATTCAAAATTTTCTATTGGTTGAATGCTGACAGTGACATCCTTCATCGTTGCGGCTAAAACATGTCCACCAAATGATAAGTCATCAGCTAAAAAGTGGTTATGAAAGCCTGAAACTCCCACACCTTGGAATACTTTAGGAGTATAAAAAGTAATCATTGTCCCTGCAATATCTTCTGCCTCAAATTCAACTTGATTTTGTGCAATCGTTCCTAAAGATGGATAGGGTTTTTGCGACTTTTTAGATGATCTGGTTCTAATTTTTTGGAAAACTCCTTTAGTCAAAAAAGCAAAAAACTGATTTTGGCCATTATTGGCATCAAGAACATCATTAAGCATTTGTTCTAATTCAACATTTTGATATTGCTTAAATTCACGATAACTATCATTGCAAACATCTGCATAGGTTACTTTAAAATCTTTTGGTAATTCAACTGCTTTACCACTCGTATCGATTTTATAGCCAACACCGTTTAAAATGACGAGTTCACCATCCACACCATCACCAGTGCCAATGCCAATACTTCCATGTGTCAATAAATCTTCAATCGGCATTGTACCATCCAATAAACCTTCAACTAACATTTGCATTGTACCGTGTTGGTATAAAGTATTTGCCATACTATTTCACTACTCCATCCTTTTAAATTTTTTATTTTTTAATCACCAGAAAGCAAAAAACAATCAGAACATAATTAGTTTTTACAAATCGGTTTAATACCAATGAGTGCTTAACTTAATAAGTCCAGATTGTTTATTTTTATTCCCATTCAATTGTTGAAGGTGGCTTACTCGTTACATCGTAGACGACGCGGTTAATGTTTGGCACTTCATCGACAATTCTAGTCGAGATTTTTTGCAAAACATCCCATGGCAGACGGGCAAAATCTGCTGTCATCCCATCAATTGAAGTAACTGCTCGAATACCAATGGTGTAGTCATAAGTACGGCCATCACCCATAACACCAACGGATTTAATTCCAGGTAAAACAGTAAAGTATTGCCATACGTCTTCTTGCAGTCCTGCCTTTTTAATTTCGTCACGTAAAATAGCATCACTGTCACGTACAATTTTTAGTTTGTCTTCTGTTACTTCGCCAAGAACTCTAATACCAAGACCAGGTCCAGGGAATGGTTGACGCCAGACCAAATCGTGTGGAATGCCTAGTTTTTCGCCCAATTCGCGCACTTCATCTTTAAACAACTTACGCAATGGTTCAATTAACTTGAAGTTTAGGTCCTTAGGAAGACCACCTACATTGTGGTGCGACTTAATTGTCTGTGCTGTGTTAGTTCCACTTTCAATTACATCAGTGTAAAGGGTACCTTGAGCCAAGAAATCAACATCCTTAATTTTCTTAGCTTCATCAGCAAATACTTCGATGAATTCCTTACCAATTATTTTACGTTTTTGTTCTGGATCAGTGACACCTTTTAGTTTATTTAAAAACCGTTCTTGAGCGTTCACACGAATAATGTTCACACCCAAATCACGATTTAAGGCTGCCATTACTTCGTCACCCTCATTTTTACGCAGCATCCCGTGATCAACGAAAATTGCAGTCAATTGATCTCCGATTGCTTTATGTAAAAGTGTTGCAGTCACACTAGAGTCTACCCCACCGGATAAACCAAGAATGACTTTTTTGTCACCAACCGTTTTTCTGATTTCTGCAACTTGTAAGTCAATAAAGTCGGTCATTGACCAATCATTTTTGGCACCACATACTTTAAAAGCAAAATTACGTAAAATGTCGAGACCATATTGTGTGTTGCGCACTTCGGCATGGAATTGAATACCATACATTTTGGCTTGATCGTTTGCAATCGCAGCAATCGGGCAGTTTTTACTTGAAGCAACGACTTCAAAGCCTTTAGGAGCCCCAGTTACTAGGTCCCCATGACTCATCCACACATATTGCTCTTTTGGTAAGTCACTGAATAAAACGTTGCTAGAATCTTCAACTTCAATTTCTGCACGACCGTATTCTGAATTGTCAGCTTTTTCAACTTTACCATCCAGATAGTACGACATTAATTGCATTCCGTAGCAGATACCTAAGATTGGAATCCCTAAGTCAAAAATTGCTGGGTCAACCTTAAGTGCATTTTCACCGTAGATACTATTTGGCCCACCAGAAAAAATAATCCCCTTTGGATTAATTTCCTTGATTCTCTCCATACTGACGTCATGCGGTAGGAGCTCAGAATAAACCCCAAAATCGCGCAAGCGCCTGGTAATTAATTGATTATATTGACTACCAAAATCTAAAACGATAATTTCATCAAAATCGTGAATGTCTTTTTTCACAAATATCCGAGCTCCTCTTCTAAAAAACATAAATTTATTTAAACTGTACTAAGAATTGTCTCTTTGGTCAACTACTTTTTTCACTGGAAATTCACTTGTAAAATTTAACTATATTTGATCGATGCTGTTTAAAATTCTGAATTCCAACTTCACCTTGCACAACTTAATTTGGTTTGTTAGAATTCACTCAACAAGTAAATATTAATCTATATATTGTCGTAATGTGGTCGACAGTCTCTACTCAGAACCGTAAATTCTGAACTATGGATAAACAATAACAATTAATTCAGCGCAAGCTGCCTTAAGGGTCTTTTTTACCATAGTTTTGGTAGAGAAGGCCCTTTTATTTTTCAAGGAGGAAATTGTGAAGCTTTTAGAAGATCGGATCCGTCAAGACAGTGAGGTTCTACCTGGTGATGTACTAAAAATTAATTCTTTTCTGAATCATCAGGTTGATCCAGAGCTGATGATGGCTGTGGGCAAAGAGTTTGCTCGTCTGTTTGATCAAAGCGGAGTTACAAAAGTATTAACCTGTGAGGCTTCTGGTATTGCTCCCGGAGTAATGGCAGCATACGAACTTCATGTGCCAATGGTTTTTGCTCGCAAGAAAAAGCCATCAACACTTAATGATGCGGTTTACTGGGCTGACGTATATTCCTACACCAAGAAAACCACAAATCAAATTTGTGTAGAACAAAAATTTTTACATGAAGACGACAACTTATTGATTATCGATGACTTTTTGGCTAACGGCGAAGCAGTCAAGGGAATGATTAACATAGCTAATCAAGCCAATGCTAATGTTGCTGGAATCGGTATCGTGGTTGCGAAAACTTTCCAAGGTGGCAGCAGCTGGATTAAAGAACACGGCTACCGCCTAGAATCCTTAGCAAATATCGCTAGTTTAGCTAACGGTGAAGTTCAATTTGCGGACGAAAAATAATGAAGCAAGAAGAAGTTAGTCACCAAAAAGCAGCTATTTTAGGTCTACAGCACCTATTGGCCATGTACTCTGGTGCAGTTGCCGTTCCATTATTAATTGGAACCGCGCTAAAGTTCAACGCTGAACAACTGACTTATCTTGTCTCAATTGACATCTTTATGTGTGGGCTTGCAACACTACTACAACTCATGCGAAACAAATACTTTGGTATTGGTTTTCCAGTAATCTTGGGTTGTGCCATTCAAGCAGTTGCACCTTTACAAATGATCGGTCAAAAGTTTTCGATTAACGATATGTATGGTGCCATTATCATTGCAGGAATCTTTGTCATCTTGATTTCTGGCGTTTTTGCCAAAATCAAGAAGTACTTTCCACCAGTGGTTACAGGAACTCTAATCACTACTATTGGTCTTACATTGGTCCCTGTTGCCGTTCAAAATATGGGTGGTGGCAATGCTAATGCCAAAGACTTTGGTAGCAGCCAAAACCTGATATTGGCTTTCAGTACAATGTTCATTATCTTGGCATTAGAAATCTGGACTAAAGGCTTCTTGCGGTCAATCTCGGTTCTTATCGGCTTAGTTGCCGGGACCGTAATTGCATCTTTGATGGGACGAGTTTCCTTAACACCAGTTTTAGAAGCTTCTTGGTTTCATTTACCACAATTATTCTACTTTGGTGTTCCGAAATTCGAATGGTCATCCAGTTTGACCATGATGATTATCGCATTAGTTTCAATGATTGAGTCTACCGGCGTCTTCTTTGCTACAGGCGACCTAATCGGCCATGATGTAACTGAAGAGGATTTAAAAAAGGGGTATCGTGCAGAAGGATTAGCACAAATCTTTGGTGGTTTGTTTAATGCTTTTCCGTACACTACCTTCTCCCAGAACGTTGGACTACTTCAACTGTCAGGTATTAAAACAAAAAGACCAATTTATTGGGCAGCTGGCCTGTTAATGGCTATGGGACTGTTACCAAAAATTGGTGCACTAGTTACTATTATTCCTACTCCTGTTTTAGGTGGCGCAATGCTGGTAATGTTTACCATGATTGCCGTTCAAGGAATTAAAACACTTGTAAAAGTAGATTTGAGTGACAATAATAATATCCTAATCATCGCAATTTCAGTTGGCTTAGGACTTGGCGTCACTATTTATCCACAATTTTTCAAGAACTTACCTGCAACAGTTCAATTGTTTTTAAGTAACGGAATTGTTATCACCAGTTTATCCGCTACACTTCTAAATCTTTTATTGAAGGGAGGTGAGTCAAAGGAAAAATAGAAAAATCAAACTGCAAATATCATGTGAACAATTATTTTCCCTTAAAATTATTTTGTTCGCGCCAAAAGGCATCTTCTAAGTCGAAGATGCCTTTTCTAATTACCAAAATAGCTCACGCTTTATTCAATTATTGCATTCAATTTCGGTTTGGACTCATTTCCAGAATCCATATTGAAATATTGCGTGCAAGTTTCTAACATCAATTCGCCTATCTTTTCAAACGGTTGATCTTCTATTTTTTCCACGTACTTCATAATTCCAACTGCTGTAATAAAAATTAGAAAAACTTGTGTTTCAGGCAAAATCTCAACCTTAGGACCTTTTGTCCTATATCCTTCAATAAACGAGCTAATCAGATTTCTGTTTAAATTAAAATCTTGATAAAACAGTTTGATGAAGTCTTGATAGTTTACACCTTTTCTTGCTCGCTCAAAGTCGATTAAACGCAGTTTTCCATTGACAAGTTTGTAATTGCGCACACCAACATCACCATGAAGTACTACCGTGGAATAAGCACATAAATCATGTTCAATTTTGGCTTTAATTGGATTAAATGCTTTTAATAGTTCTTCAAGTCTGTCCTTGATCGCAATGTTTTTTAGACTGCTAACATCCATCTCAATCTTTTTAAAAAGCTGTTCATTAAGATAAATGCCCTCAAATGGTTTTACATTTTGATGAAAGGTTGACAACTCTTGTCCCATTTCAAAAGCCAATTCGGCTGTAAGCGGTAGTTTTAAGTCTATCGGGTCACAATCCTTCATTATTAATATGAAGCGCTGCGGATTTTCAATCGTAAAAAAGCCTAATACGCGTGAATTAAGTTGTTCATTAACAGTTTTTTCGGTTAAAAATTTACCTTCTTGAGAAAAAACTTTGACAAAAATCACTTGTTTATAAAGCTCACTATACCCAACAAAAGTGCTGTTTAGTGACTCATGCGTTATTTGGGTTAATGTTGCCTTTAATTTTTCCTGTAAAATTTTTCTAGTTTCCATATGTATATCTCTTTTAGTCTCTATAGTTTTTTATGATTTTTAATTCAAATTAGTTCACACGATTTTCTTACTAATCAAGGTAGAAATCCGCAAAGGCAAAAGCCCACTGACTTATAATGATTAGATTGCTAAACTCAATAATACCCATAGCAGAAACTGAAGTAGGCGTCTCAATTGATTGCACTGGCAACTTATTAATAAACAATTCGTCAACTGTAACCCCTAATATATCTGCCAGTTGAAAAGCCAAACCTAGTGAGGGATCATATTTGTCATTTTCAATTCTATTAATCGTTTGGCGACTAACATTGGCTTCTTCTGCTAATTGAGCCTGTGAATAGCGCTGTTTCTTACGTAATTTAAGTAAATCATGTTTTACATATTTAAGCAATATCTAATCAAGAAATATTTTCCTTCACTTTTTTCTCAACTCCAACAATCAAATAAATAATTTCAGGTTAAGTTTGCGTATTTCTTTGCATTATAGCTGTCCTTTTTAATACAATATAGATTAAGTTATTTTGAAAGGACAGATTAAATGAAAAAAGCAGAATGTACAACTATTCTTGTCGGTAAAAATGCTTCAATTGATGGCTCAGCAATGATTGCCAGAAGTGAAGACGGTGGACGTGAAATTATTCCCGAAGGTTTCGAACTCATTACACCAGAAAAGCAACCTAAGCACTATGAAAGTGTTATTAGTCACCAAAAAATTGATGATGAGGACTTAGCAGATACTCCTTTACGCTACACTAGTGCACCAGACGTATCAGGTGAAAGTGGTATTTGGGCAGCAGCCGGAATTAACTCCGAAAACATTGCAATGACTGCAACTGAAACAATCACTACGAATTCCCGCATCCAAGGAATCGACCCACTAGTAACTGAAGGTGGACTTGGTGAAGAAGACTTTGTTACTTTGACATTGCCTTATATCCACAGCGCTCTTGACGGTGTTAAACGGATGGGTTACTTACTTGAAAAGTATGGTACTTATGAAATGAATGGTATGGCTTTTGCTGACCATGATGAAATTTGGTACCTTGAAACAATCGGTGGTCATCACTGGATCGCTCGTCGCATCCCTGATGACGCTTATGTTGTTGCTCCTAACCGTTTGAACATTGATGAATTCCACTTTGGTGAAGACGGCTTTTTAGCTGACGATACTTTGGAAGGTTTAATCGAAGAATACCACTTAAACCCTGATCGTGAAGGCTACAACATGCGTCACATTTTTGGTAGTTCAACTGTTAAAGATGCGCACTACAACAACCCTCGTGCTTGGTTTGTACACAATTACTTTGATCCAGAATTTGGTGGCAAACCAACTGATCAGGACCAACCATTCATTTGCCACGCTAACCGTAAGATTAGTATTGAAGACATTTGTTTTGTAGAAAGTTCACACTACCAAGATACACCATTTGACCCATACGGCGACCTTGGTACTCCTGAGCAAAAGAAGACTTATCGTCCAATTGCACTTAACCGTAACTTCGAAACTCATATTCTCCAAGTTAGAAATGATGTTCCAGAAGAAATCGCTGGTGTTCAATGGCTTTGCTTCGGTCCAAACACTTTTAACAGCTTTGTTCCTTTCTATACCAATGTTAATGACACTCCTGCAAGCTTCCAAACTGGTCCAAAATTTGATCTCAACAAGATTTTCTGGTTAAACAAGCTAACTGCACAACTTGGAGACACTAATTTTAAGGTATATGGCGAGCTTGAAAGTGACTTTGAACAAAAATCATTATCACAATGCCACTTTATTCAACACGAAACTGATAAGAAGGCCGCAGGTCTTACAGGTAAAGAAGCTGAAGACTTGTTAACTGAAGCTAACCAAAAGATGGCCGACCAAGTTTACAACAATACAATTGAATTGCTCAGCAACATGGTTAATGAAGGTCATAACTTAGCTACACTTAAGTTTGACTTATTAGACTAAGGCTACCGGTGCCTTACTAAATAGACACAACAAAAAGCCAATGACATCAAATAGATGCCATTGGCTTTTTTTAGTATTATTGACTTTTAATTCAATAAAAATTATCTTCTGACGAAGCTTTGCTTACACTTTTTATACTTATTTCTTACGAATGTTCAAATACGTTTTGACTAGATTATCGACTGTAAAGCCTGATTTCTTTATCAGTTCATCACCATCGCCACTTTCACCAAAGTGATTGATGCCAACACTTGCGCCATCTAGTCCTACAAATTGTCCCCAATCATAAGTTGATGCCATTTCAATTGATACACGATACTTAATTGACTTAGGCAATACCTTTTCCTGATAATCTTTATCTTGTTCCAAAAAGCGTTCAAAACTAGGCATTGATACAACGCGAACATTTTCACCAGCCTTAGCAAGTTCTTTTTGTGCTTCTAGCGCCAGACTTACTTCAGAACCTGTGGCAAGCAAGATTCCCTCGGGCTTACTATTAAAGGCTTCAGAAAGAATATATCCTCCCTTGGCAACACCCGATGCAACTTCATCTCGATGATCAACCAATGTTGGAAGATTTTGTCTACCTAGAATGAAAGCAACGGGCTTTTCATTCTGATTAATTGCATCTTGCCATGCATAAAGTGTCTCCAAATAATCTGCTGGACGATATACCAACAAGTCTGGCATTGCCCTAAGCCCTTCCAATTGCTCAATTGGTTGATGGGTTGGACCATCTGGCCCTAAAGAAATAGAGTCATGTCCAAAAATAAAGATTGATGGAATTTTCATTAATGCTGCAAGTCGGATAGAATTTCTCATATAATCTGAAAAGATGAAGAAAGTATTACCGAATACTTTTGAACCACCATATAAAGTAATTCCGTTAATTGCTGTACCTTCAGCAAACTCACGAATACCAAAATATAGATTGTTGTTGTCATACGAATTAGCTTGAAAGCCTTGGTCGTCATCAAAAAAGGTTTTATCAGAACTACCTAAATCTGCGGAACCGCCCCAAAGATTAAGGTCAGATTCATTAGTAACCTGCAAAAAGTGATGCATAGCATCCCTAGTCGATTCTGACTCTGGCACATCTGACTCATTTTCTTCAAAATTCAATTTAACATTATTATTAATGTTTTTAACTAACTTACCACCTAGCTCTGGATATTTTTCTAAGTAGTCCTTTAGCATATCTGACCATTTTGAATGTTCTTTCTGTCCATCTTCTTTTACATGATCAAATACTTGATATGAACTTTCTGGTACTTCAAACATTTGATAATCGTAGCCCAGTTTCTTCTTTGTTTCCTGAAGCTGCGCATCATCCAAGACTGCACCATGAGCCAAATGATTATCTGCTAGTGGTGAGCCATAGCCAATTACTGTATTTACTTCAATAATAGTAGGGCGAGCTTTTTCATCCTGAGCTATTTTAATTGCATTATCAATTTCAGCAAGGGAATTACCGTCATTAACCTTGAGATAGTTCCAACCATATGCTTCAAACCTTTGAGCAACATTATCGTCACACTCATTTTCCATTGGGGCATCCATCGTATTACGGTTAGAGTCATACAATACTATCAAATTATTTAAGTGCAAATGACCAGCTAAACTAGCAGACTCATGACTAACGCCTTCCATTAAATCCCCATCACCAACAATTGCATAAACTTTATTATCAATAATGTTGTATGAGTCTTTATTATAGATTGAACTAAGATGTTTCTCTGCCATTGCCATTCCTACAGCCATTCCTAGTCCTTGACCCAATGGTCCAGTAGCGGCATCAACTCCTGAAGTAGTTATTTCAGGATGTCCTGGCGTCTTACTACCTAAGGTTCTGAAGTGCTTAAGATCATCAATTGAAATATCAAAACCAATCAAATGTAAAGTCGCATAAAGCATTGCTGATGCATGACCACCTGAAAGGACAAAACGGTCTCTGTTAAACCAATGAGGATCATTAACATCAAATTTCATGTTTTGGTAAATAGTATAAATAAGTGGAGCTGCACTTAATGCCATTCCAGTATGACCTGAATTAGCATTATGAATCTCATCAACACTCAAAGCACGAATCGTTTTTACCGCTAAATCGTCTTTTGCTGTATATTTCATTTTTTCTCCTTTATCTTGATTTAAACAAAAATATTATTTAGTTTTCTTTAGCTGCTTTGGCAGCTTTCTCTTTTTTGTCAAAAATAATTGAAACAATAAAGAAAACAACTAAGGCGGCAACAAGCGCAGCGATAATCAAACTACGACCACCAAGTAATCCACTATAACCAACGTATGAACCGACAATACCAAAGTCAGCATCAGCATAACTTGCTGTACCAAGGCCTAAATGCCCTAAAACTGGAATTAAAATGATTGGTACAAAGGAAATCAATAGACCGTGAACAAATGAGCCAATAACACAACCGCGACGGCCACCTACTGAGTTTCCAATTACACCAGCTGCGCCACCACACATAAAGTGAGCAACTACACCAGGAATAACAATTGTCATATGTAAAGCAACCATCAAAAATGTAGCAACTAAACCACCTACAAAACTTGAGAAAAATCCAATAATCACTGCATTAGGTGCAAATGTGAATAGAATTGGAATGTCCAGACCTGCTTTTGCGTTAGGAACTAGTTTACTTGAGATACCTTTAAATGCAGGAATTAATTCGTTCAAAATCATTCTTACACCAGCAAGCATGATGTAAACACCTGCTGAGAATGAACCTGCTTCAATCAACGCAAAGATTAAATAGTTAATGCCGCCACTCAATTTTTCAACATAAGTAGGACCAGCAAAAATAGCAATGATTAAATAAGCAACTGCCATTGTGATCGTAACCGCAATTGTATTGTCTCTTAGAAATGAAACTTTCTTAGAAACATGTAAATCTTCAGTAGACTTCGAAGAATCCCCAGTTACTTTAGCAACAAGTCCAGCAATTAAATATCCAAAATCACCAGTATGCGCAATCGCAATTTCATCGCTTTTGGTAACTTTTCGGACAAACGGTTGAATTAGAGCTGGCATAATCGTATCAAATAGTCCTAAAAAGGTACCACCAACAATAATTGAAGGAATCTCGGTAAAACCTGCCACTGCCAGTAAAACTGCCAACATACATGACATATTAATCATGACGTGACCAGATAAATAAATATATTTAAAATGAGAAACTCGTGCTAACAAAACATTGACAATCATTGCAACCAACAAGATTAATGCAGTTGCACTACCATATTTTGTTAATGCTGTTGCCGTAAAGGCTTCATTATTTGGAACAACTCCTTGTACATGGAAAGCCTGCATGAACATTTTTCCAAATGGAGTCAGTGAATCAGTGATGACACCCGATCCTCCTGTTAGAACCAAAAAACCTACAAATGTTTTCAAACCTCCTGAAATTACTTCAGTAGAATCCTTCTTTTGCAAAATCAAACCTAGGACTGCTACTAAAGCAACTAAAATAGAAGGTGTTCTAGCTATACTCAAAAAGAAATTTAAAACTTCATTCATTAGTCTTCACTTCCACTCTCTTTATCGCTACTATTCAAATATTCTTGTATTTTATTTTTTAATTCGTCTTTATCAATAATGCTATCTAGTGCAGTAACATTTTCTGGGCCTACTACATTTACTACTGCATCATACATATCACGACCAACAAAGAAGTGGTCTGCAACATCTCTATTTAGACCAGACAAATCAATATGTGTTGTTTCTACATCTTCTCTGCCTATCTGCTTTAAGACATCTTGCATATTCATATCAACCATGAAGGATGAACCAACACCAGTACTACAACATGCTCCTAATTTCATTTTTCGCCTTTCTTAATTAAATCTACTATTTCACTTGCACTTTTCGCGTTCATTATCTTAGAAACATCATTTTTATTACCTAAGATTTTCGCTAGTTCCGAAAGTGCATTTAAATGGGATGTAGAATCTGCTGCTGCCAACACAATGATCAATTTTATTTTGTGTTCTGAATCGACCAGATCAATGTCATGGTCTAGTAACAGGAGCGACATCCCCAACTTATTAACACCCTCACTAGGACGAGCATGCGCTAATGCAATTTCCGTACCAATATTGATATATGGGCCATTTTCCTTAACATTTCTAATCATTGCATCTACATATTTTTCAGAAATATTACCTTTTTCTAGTAATGGCTGCGCACACGCTCTTATTGCTTGTTCCCAATTAAGAGAATCATTATGATTAAATTTAATCGTATCTTCTGTTAATATCTCGCTTAACAATGGTCCTGTCCTTTTTTTCTTACTTTCATGCCGTTTTTTCTCAATTAGAATTTGTCTAATTCCCTTTTCAAGCTCTACTCTGTTAACTACCTTTGCATTATCATAAATTGTTTCCATGATGGCCTTATACTCAGTTTGGAGATTTTCTGAATTAGTTATGCCGTTTAGCTGAAAGAAATTATCAATATTCTCAAAATCTTTACTTGAAAGAACAGTGTTTACTTTTAACCAGGGGAGTTTTGTTTGTACCAAAGAAATATTAGTAATAATTACTTTTTCTTGGATTGCACGATTCTTTAATTCTGAGGGGGAAATGGGAATACTGAAATTAACATATGGATACTGTTCAACCATTTGAGTCATTAAAAAACCAGCTGAGCCATTACTACCAGAGCTTACTAAAAGTACTTTTGGCTCAGTCTCGACCACACGTGAAATTTGTGAAGCAAAGTAGATTGAAACTAGACCAACTTCATAATCATTGAGACTGGCACCAATAAATCTTTCAAAGGGATGAATGCTCATTTTGGTATAAATATAAATATCTGGATAGTTCTCTTTGATTAAATCAAAATCACTCTTTTGATATTGTTGACGGTATTTCACTCTAAAAAACGTTGTAGCTAAATGGACAACTAAATCTTGGTGAAGTTTGTTTTCATCTCTAAAAGAACAGTCAGCTAAGTTTTTGAACTCTTTGATAATTACAGAAACAATTTGACTAATCTCTTGATTAATACTATCTTTCGAAAGCTTTCTTTTTTGTCCACCTAAAAGTACGGAAGTTAAATAAGTTTTTTCAAATTCGTCATATTTATCGCCTAATAAAATCGATAAAAAAGCACTGGAAAATTTATATTCTGGCTCCTCTTGTAACTTACTGTTTAAAGGGTAATTAAACTTTTTCGCTGTACTATTTCCATTAAAAATTCTCTCTAGTGTTAATGCATAGAAATGTTCAAAAACATAGATAAATTCATCTGAATAAATAATATTTTTCGAATTTTCCAGCGAATCTAGCCATTGGCTAATTAAAAAGCGTAACTCTTTAATTTCTTTTGTTTCATAGAGATTAGCTAATTCTTGATTAGAATATAGCCAGGAAAAAAGAAATTGCCGAATTTGAATTTCAGATCCACTTAAAAAGTGACCATCATAGTTTGAGATAATTGTTATTTCGTAGTCATTCATTTTTTGCTTGAGACTATCAATATCTTTTAAAACTGTTTGTTTGCTAACACCACACCTTTCGCTAACTTTTTGAATACTAAATTTGCCATTAATGAAAAGTTCAATAAATTCTAGATATTGTCTTTCGGTTGAACTATATTTACTCTGCTCTAACTTGGATTGATATAACATTAGTTCTCGTTTGCTATTCTCTCCCAAGTAATAGCCCTGACCATATACATTACGAATTCCTTCAATATTCAAAGACTTAAGCTTTTCATTAATTAGACTTAAATTTTTATATACACTCCTTTCAGAAATATCCACTTTTTCAGACATTTCACTAATCGTCATGAAATATTTAACTTTAACAAGGAGATTAATAATCTTGTGCTGGTTTTTGGTAAATTTCATGTTCATTGGATTTGCCTCCTTGTTGTCTTCATTATGAATAAATCGCTTCCATGAAAAAAGTTAACTAAGTTCAGTACAAAAACTGAACTAAAAAAGCATGAAGTATTTAAACTTCATGCTCTGTAAAATATCGTATTCAATTTTTTATATGCTTTGAACAAACTTAGTTAAAGCTGGATAAATTAACATATACTAATATATAAAAATTATTCTCTTAATAATCGTTTTGCAAGTGCAAAATCACCTACAGTTGCTGAACCATTATTTTCAATTTCAGGCATAACAATGTATTGATTAAGTTCAGGTACATGAACATAATCATTCAACAGTTTGGCAAAATCACGTCTTACTTTTTCTAAAAACTTTTCACTAGTAACACCGCCGCCAAAAACAATTTTATCAGGGCGCAAAATCAGTGTAACTTGCAAAGCAGCTTGAGCAACGTAGTAACTCATGATGTCCCAAACAGGATCTGATAGTGGAACATCCTTGCCTGGCTTATTCAAACGAGCATCAAAAGTTGGACCAGATACTAAACCTTCCAGACAATCTTTGTGGAAAGGACAAACACCTGCAAAATCAAGATCATCAGGATGACGCTTAAGCTTAACATGGCCCATTTCAGGGTGACCAAGTGAACCAACTAACTTGCCGTTAATAATTGCTCCACCACCAACACCGGTGCCAATAGTGTAATAAACAAGAGAGTCAATGTCTTCATTAGATAATTGTGACATCACATACTCACCATACGCTGATCCATTTACATCACTTGTGAAGTACATTGGTACATCAATCTCTTTTTTCAAATAACCAACAAAGTCAGTATTACTCCAGCCTGCCTTAGGTGTGTCAGTAATGTAGCCATAATTCGATGCAGTCTTACGTACTTCGATTGGTCCAAAAGAGGCAATTCCAATCGCATCAATATCAAACTTTTTGAAGTAGTCGACTGTTTTGCGAAGTGTTTCCTCTGGAGTTGTGGTTGGGAAAGTAGTTTGATCTTTAATCTGGTAATTTTCGTTACCGACGGCGCAAACAAACTTTGTTCCACCAGCTTCAATTGATCCTAATAACATATTTGCTCCTTTAACTAAAATATTGAGTTAATTTTATAATTAAATCCTACCACTTTATCGTCGTTTTCAAAATCTACCTTTACATTATTAGATTCAAATTCGCATTTATTGGTGCAAACATATTCTCCATTGTTTATAAAAAGTTCTGTAAGACCATTATCAATATAAAGTGATAAGCTTTCTATTCCGTATACATTATCTATTGTAACTTGATGTGCTCGAATTTGGTCATGTATTTTTACAATTAAAGAGTGTTCCTTAACTAAAATGCCATAAGATCCTCTTTTAGAAGAAATGTGGAATTCAAAGTTACTTGGGATATTACTGAAAACAAACTCAGAAGAGCTTGAATAATCTATTTTTTCTTGGATACGTGAACCAGCTCCATCTCTTAGCTTTTCGTACTCAGAAACAGGAAACACTAAAATCTTATCATTTTTTAGCACTAGTTCTCTAGGTATAGTCAACGCACCAATATTTTGGTAATTAGCTACACTTTCTTTCTCTTGCTCTATTGGTAAACCTAGCCAACCAAAAAGTAATCTTCGCTTTTTAATTGGATCATACATAGTTTGAGGAGCATAAAAGTCCCAGCCATAGTCCAATGTTTTACCCTGAGGTAATCTTTCGCCAGCAAACTTGGGATCACATAAGTAGTAACAGGAATCGAACCCATGCTTTTCATTTGTTTCAATCCCCTTTGGCGATCCTAAAAGAATGTTTTCTCCATTAAGACTGAAATAATCAGGACATTCTATCATATTGCCTAGCCCTTTCGCTTTGTTTAAAGTTTTTCCGACATAATGCCATTCACCATATATACTTTTACTTTGATAAAGCAAAAGTTGTCCGCAGCCTTCGTTACTTTCTCCACCTACTAGAATAAAAAAATAATTGTCCTTTTTAAAAATTTTAGGATCTCTAAATCTTTTAGTATTTATATTAGGATCTCTAGTAATTATTGGATTATTATTCCATTTTTCAAAATGGATTCCATCACTGCTTTCGGCAACGCAAATTGATTCGACATATGAATTTTGTTTATTCTTATGTCCAGCATATACCAAAAATAATTTATTTTCTTCAACGATCGCACTACCTGAATAGCAACCGTCAATATCATAAAAGCTGTCCGGTGCTAATGCAAAGTCAATCTGTTTCCATTTTATCAAGTCTGTTGATATAAAATGTGCCCAAAAAATCCTGTTAGAACTAGAATTAAAAGGATCATTTTGCAAAAAAACATGGTACTTTCCTTGATAAAAAACTAAGCCATTTGGGTCATTTGACCAGCCCGAATTAGGAGAAAGATGGTATCTATATCTATGGTTTTGGATTCTTAGTGTTTGATTAGCCTCATCAATTAAGTTCATTTTTGTACTTCCTAAATAAATAAAAGTAGTAAGATCATTTTTCTTACTACTTTTTCAATGCTATTCATTATCTGGATTATTAATTGTTTTTATTCTTTCAGAGTATGATTGCAATTTGCTTACCTCTATAAGTTTTGGTACAACTTCCTTTAAAGAATAACCTTGATTTCGTAAATTTATTGCTTCAATTAATGTCGGCATATTTACTCCTGACAAAATTTCAGAATCGTCACTAACCATTGACATTCTTTTGGCAATTTCGTTAAAGGGCGTGCCATATGATAAATCGACTAGAAATAGTACACTTTTATCTTTAACGGTTGCCATAATCTCGTCCAAATTTGCTTGAAAAATTTCTAAGCCTTTTTCATCTATACTAGCTGTAGTAATTTTATTTTCTTCAGGAAAGAAAAGCTTTACCGACTTTTTCATAGCTTCAGCCAACGGCCCATGCGAAGCAATAACAATATTAAACAATTCTTTTCTCTCCTTTTTATCAAATTAAGTCTTTTAAATAGACCATTTTATCTGTTGGTACCATTACTGCAGTAATTTCAACTCCACGATCCAAAAGAACGCGAAATGCTTGTTCTTCTTCAGGCGTAATGCTAACACTGGGCTTTATATGATGAGTGTTTTCTCTAGTAGACATGTTGCCCACATTTATTTTTTTAATATCCAATCCTTGATCCATTAATCTGACAACTGTCTCTGGATTTTTAACGATAACTAATACTTTTTGTCCTTTATAATTACCATTATTAATATTATTGACAGCCTTTTCTTCGGTTATCAACGATGTAGATACATTTGATGGTGCGGCCATTCTAAGCATTGTTTTCTGAATTTCGTTATTGGCTACTTCATCGTTAATGACCATTATTCTAGTAGCGCCCAGTTCATTAGTCCATAGTGTTGCAACCTGACCATGGATCAGTCGATCATCAATTCTGATGTGAATTATACCTTCCATAATTTTAAATCTCTTTTCTCAATAAACTATTTCATAATTCCAAGTAAGTACAGAACAATCGATAAGGCAATAATAATTAAAATGATATATATTGGCTTAACCTTCTTGCTTAATAAATAATAGACACCAAAAACTAAGGCTGCTGGTAAAAGACCAGGCATAATTTGATCAAGAATTTGGTTTCCAGTCATTGATAATGAACCTTGCTTAAATTTTAAAGCTAAGTTTGTTTTTACCACTGTTGGAATTAATCCGCCGACTACCATTAATCCTAAAATAGAAACACTTTCAGTTATTAACTTCATCTTTGTTTCAATTGATGTTAACAGGCTGGTTCCTGATTTCATACCGGCTTTAAACAAAGGAATTCCTAAAGCACGAAGAAGCCAAGTAACGATAAACCAAAGAAATATACCTACAGGACTACCGCTCAATGCCATATTTGCTGCAATTGCACCAAAGATAGTCCAAGGGATAACAACAAAGACACTATCTCCTAGTCCTGCCAAAGGACCCATTAAGCCTGTCTTCAAACCCATTACTGTCTTTAGACTGCTATCTTTTTCCTTTTCTTCAATTTCAATATTCATCCCCAATACATATGGAGCTAAATAAGGATTAGTGTTAAAAAATTGTAAGTGTGTTTTTACTGATTCTTTTAAACCTTTGGGATTATCCTTGTAGTTCTCCTTAAGGAAAGGAAGCATCGAATATGTGTATGCCAAGCCCATCATTTTTTCATAGTTTAATGATGCCCCGCCATTTAAAATCCATCTAAATAAAACGCGGTTTTTTGTCTTATTACTTACTTCTTTATTCGTCATCATTCATTCCTCCAGCACTTTGAACATTATTTTGTTCTTCACTATTTCTCTTATATAGAATTAAGGCTACGGCTGCACCAGCTAAAGCAATACCTAAAATTGTCATTTTTAGATAAACTGCTGCAACAAACCCAATAATCAAGTAGCCAAAGTAACTTTTTACAGGGAGGTAGCGTAACAATAAACCAATACCTAAAGCTGGTAGCAAGTTTCCTGCAACTGTCAAACCACCTGTGACCCATTGAGGAATAAAGGCAATAATTGATTTTACTAAAGATGGTCCTGCTATTACGGTCAATAAAACAGGTAATCCTGAAACCATCATGGTAGTTAATACACCACATATCTGCATTACTTCAATTTTGCCGTATTGCTCTTCATCTGCATATTTTTCAGCTTTATTTTGGAAGTAAATATTAACTGTCCATTTTAAAACATCCAGTTCAACCATTAACATTGCAACTGGAATAGCCAAAGTTATACCAATTGCAGCTTTTTGACCAGTCGTAATAGCTATGTATGTTCCGATAAGTGCAGCTGTTTGATAGTCAGGGACTGAAGCACCACCAAAACTTGAAATACCCAATGTCATTAACTGAAGCGTACCACCAATATAAAGACCTGTAGGTATATCTCCTAGAATTAAGCCAACTAAGAAACCTGCAACTACTGGTTGCGAGGTTCCCAGCATTGAACCATTTTTATCATAATTAATAAAGAAGCCGTATAAGACTATTAATGCAATTTGCCAAAATTGTACATTCACTATAAATCCTCCTAATAAACACTAGCCTGTTTCCAAGCTTTTATAATCTCACTTGGAAAACAGTTTTCTTTTCAAAAATCTAATAGCAATTTACGTGCCAAGTTCATTTCAAATATTAATTTTCCTCTACTAAACGCTGATTTATCAGAAATTTCATTGCCGATTAAAAATAATTTGATCTATGTAAATTAACTCTGATTTTGGAATTTTCACACTATAATTTTCTTTTATCACATTAAATGCGACATCAATTTCATCTAATTCTCGTTGATATTTTTGAGCAAATCTTTCTTCGAATTCTGGATTTATATTATTAGCTTCCTTCCTAATTAACCGCTCAATTAAGTAGCTGACATGAACATAAAGGGTAAACTTCTTTTGATTAGACAGAGTAATTGAAAATCGACGCTCAAGTTCTTGAATAAAAATAGTAATGTTTTCAATAACTTTGGGTGCATCAAGAATAGTAACCATATTAATGGTTTGCTCTAAGGAAAAGTTCTTAACTAAGTTATTGAGAATCGTTTCTATTTCTTGATTCGAAAATGCTGTTTTTAGCCAGTCACTTAACTTAGCTGTATCTTTGTCAGATAAAATTTGTTCAAGATAAATAAAATCAATTCCGTTAATGCTTGGGTTCTCAGTTCCAATGATGCCAACAACCTCATACATTTTCTTAATAATGCCCACTTCATGAGTATCTTTCAAAGCTTGAAAATCATACGGTACAATCTTAATTTTTTTATTCGGCAAGCAACGTTCCAAAAGTCTTGCAACATGCGTTGCGGTTCCAATTCCAGAATAACAAGTTGTTAGAATCACCTTTTGCTTACTGGTTTCCGGGTAGGTTAATTTGATTTCAATCTCTCCTGTTTGTTTTACTAATTGACTAATTTTCCGAAAATTACGTTTCTTTAGAATGCTTTCACCCACCGTTAAGGCTAATAATGTGGAAACATTGTTAATTAATAAAATCGGTGCATTAATCTGGCGTGGAAAAAGTGTTTCAATCTCTTTCAATGATCCCATATCAACTAGAATAATTAGGCCATGCGTCACATCATTATTTTCAGTATAATCAATTATTTTGTCGGCAATTTCTTGCGTACTAACATTAATTGGCATATCAAATGCATCAAGTGTATGTGCACCCAAAAGCCGGTTAACTACATTTGCTATGCTCCCAGCTGTGGCATAACCATGAGCAATCACAATTGCTTTAATCAAACCAGTCTTGGTAATAATCTCCAACTTGTTTAGATAAATAGTTAGAAAGATATAATCTACTTCATTAAGTTCAATATCCAAATTTGTCTTAATCAAATTAATTAACTTGGTTACATAAACATAAATGTCAAGATAGCGTTGGCGAACATCTTTGTTGAGCTTCATCAAAGCCTTTTGATTCTTTATTTCCTCACTGCTCCATTGAAACTTTTGGCGCTCAAATAAATAGTAACTAACTGCATATACTGCATTATTACTAATCTTTAGCTGATAAGCTGTTTTCATTTGTTCAAACAAATGGTTAACGCCATCGATCACATAGGAAAGCAATGGAATATGATCGCTATTATTTTTTTCAAAAAGCAAGGAATCAAATAGCTGGTACACTATTTGTTTTAACTTAGATTCACATTCAGCCAAATTATCATCACTTTGCTCATAGACTTTGAGTAACTTATTTAAGCTATTAAGAAAAATTTTCTTTTCGGGAAAATTTCGTTCAATTAAATCATCTACTTCTGTTTCATTTGTAATCATAATTGGCTTAGAAGAAGGATGATAGACCTCCACTTTGCTTTTATTCAAAACGTCTAGTGGTAAGTTATACGCCGTCAAAGTAATTGTCTCGTTATCCTTTTGATCAGCATTAGCGCGAGCAATTGTTAACTTAATTGCATTTTTTAAGTCTCCTATATTGCCGGTTGGCTGATAGTTGGCCAACATGTCTAAAACTTGGTCGCTAATAGAAAGTGGTTTAGCAATCTTTTTTTGCTCATTGTTAAAAAGCGTATAAACCAAATTCAAGCGCTCTTCCTTACTCCGTTGACTAAGCGGAGGCAAAGTGATTTTTACGGGAATACGACGTGTAAAAGTAGTTAAAAAACTGGTATCCAGATCCTCAGTTGTGGCAAAACACAATCTCACATGGACCCTTTTTCCTTTTTTCGTTTCACCAACTGGATAAACTATCCCCTGATCTAAATAAGTAAATAGCTTTTCTTGCCCTTTAGGACCAAGTCGGTGAACTTCATCCAAAAAGAGAATTCCACCATCTGCTTCCACAAATGCACCCTCATGATCTTCATCAGCACCAGTAAAAGCACCTTTTTTATAGCCAAAAAGATTGCTAGTTAATAGTTCTGGATTGTCAGCGTACTGTGCACAGTTGATTGTTATAAAGGGCGCAGACTTTTTAATTAATTTATGTGTGCGGCAAAAACGATTGATCAAGCTGACCAAATAACTTTTTCCTGTACCACTTTCACCATTAATCAGCAAAGGCAAGCCGCCGTTAGGATAGAGAACTGCGGCCCTAACCCGCTCAATGCTCTCCTTCAAGCTAGGATTAATTTGGACGAACCGTTTTAGTAAATCTTGGTTGCTATTTTCTTGTTCTAATTTTGTAACGGATTGATAGACACTTTTTTTCAGTTTATAGTTCTCTTTTTCAAAGCTTGCGCGGTGAAGAAAATGCACAGGTCTAGTTTCAATTTTTACCAATTTCTCTTCATTAGTCAGTTGATTTAAATACAAACTGACGGTATTGCGCTTTGCGTTTAAAGCTTTAGCAATTCCACCAGCAGTATATTTGTCATCTAATTCCTCCAAATTGACTGTTTTCGTTTCTTTATCCAAGTAATGTAAAATCTCGTCTTTTAGCATAATGACCTCTTTTTTAAATACCGTCTCAACTTAAAACCGCTTTCAAAGTCATTTTACATTAACTTTATTAACAAATCTGAGCTTTTTTCACTGTAGCAAACTGTGAATCCGGCTGGCAGAAAAAGATTTTTCATCTAATTCGCTCTTGTTATAGTGTTTTTTCTCTTTGGCGCACGCACTTTTTATTAATTTAAAAAGCATTTGTGTGAAAAATTTATATCAGTGTGAAAACAAAAAGGACTTGAAGCTATTGTCTTCAAGTCCTTTAAAAATTATTTTTGTTTAAATTAAATTATTTTTCTACTACACTTCCTGGATAGCGGCCGATCAGCAATACTGGTGTTTCAGCTACTGTTCCATATTCAACGAATTCTTTTAGTTGCTTAAGCGAAAGATCAGCAATTTTCTTCTCTTTACCAGTTAATTTAGCGGCCTCGTTTTGCGCCTGACCTAATAAATCAGCTGTCGGATTTTGATTAACTTTTGCAGTCATTACACCTAATTCAGCTTCTATTAGTGGCTGTAATTTTGGATTATCCAAGTTCTTATTATAAATGCCATTAATGTATGAAGTATAACCCTTGAATTTACCATTCTTTGATACAAGATCAACGAATACATTGTTGTGGATTAACCTTACTTTTTTTGCTTTAAAAAGAGTATTGCTTTTTACAATCTTCTTAAGTGACTTTTTACCATAAGGCTTACCGTTAGGCTTATACAAAGCACCTTTAGCTGCATTAGGTAGTTTAAATGAATAGCCAGCTTTTGCTAATTTCTTAGTCCAAGCTTTTGTTGAATAATGGTACGGTGTCTTTTTATTCGCAGCTGTCTTAGCAGAAATAATATTACTTGATGTTGCTACCGCTGCAATCGGAGCACAAAGAAGAGCTGCCGCTAAAGCGATTTTTGATATTCTTACTAATTTTAATTTCATTTCATTAAACCACCCTTTATATATTTAATCGCTTTTTTAAATCTAAAAACTATTTTACAAGATGAACTTCATAGAAGTTTACGCTCTTGACGTATTTGCCTTCGCCAACTCTATATGTTTTCTTGAATTTCTCTAAAGCTTTATATTGATCACCGTAGATGGTTACAGTGGCACCCTTCTTGAGAAGCTGGCGTGATACCTTCTTACCATTAGACTTGTATACGTAAGAATTTCTCTTCAACTTAGCCTTGGTACCAGTAATGTTTCTTACACGAACATATTCGTCTTTATCTACTACCTTGTAGAAATGTTGACCATTAAATGTATAAATCTTTAACTTATCTTTTTCAACTACAAGATTAAGGAAGCTATATGCCTTGGCAATCTTAGAAGTCTTCTTGATCTCCTTAGTGTAAAGAACAGACTTGAACATTACCTTAGTTGATTTACCCTCTTCTTTGGTATCCTTATTTTCCGCATTATTCTTGTTATTATCTGAAGCAGTTACATCTGCACTTGCTTGTGAAGTAGATTCAATGGAACTTGGAGTGGTATTGGTCCATGGAATAGATGGTTCAGTAGGCTTAACAGTTAAGTCTTTTTCTGCTTTATCCAATGCATCAGTTGCAGCCTTGACATCTTCCAATGTAGCGTCTTTGTTTGCCAAGACATCTTTTGCCTTGTCTAAAGCTTTTTCATAAGTCTTCTTGGATTCATCAGTGTATTTACCCAAATCCTTCTTGGTGCCTGCGTCAACCTTGGCCTGAAGTTCCTTCTTTGCCTTAGACAACTCGTCATCTGAAGTACCATTTTCTTTATCAGCCAATCCCTTTTCTGCTTTATCCAATGCATCAGTTGCAGCCTTGACGTCTTCCAATGTAGCTTCGTCTTTTGCTAAGACATCTTTTGCCTTGTCTAAAGCTTCTTCATAAGCCTTCTTGGAATCATCAGTGTAGCCACTCAAGTCCTTCTTAGCACCGGCGTCAACCTTGGCTTGAAGTTCCTTCTTTGCCTTAGACAACTCGTCATCTGAAGTACCATTTTCTTTATCAGCCAATGCCTTTTCTGCTTTATCTAATGCATCAGTTGCAGCCTGAACATCTTTCAATGTAGCATCTTTGTCTGCCAAAACATCTTTTGCCTTGTTTAAAGCTTCTTCATAAGCTTTCTTAGAATCATCAGTGTAGCCACTCAAGTCTTTCTTTTCGCCAGCATCAACACCAGCTTGAAGCTTTTCTTTAGCCTTGGATAATTTTTCTTCATCTGCACTAGGATTAGTTTTCTCATTAAGATCCTTGACCTCTACAGATTTAACATCAGATTCATTACCATACTTATCAACAGCCTTGAATTCAACGGTACCATTTTCAGTGACTTTGAGTCCGTCGGCTGGCATATCCTTGAATGTCTTGCCGCCATCAACACTGTAAACCACCTTTGCATCAGGCTCCTTGGTAGTAGCTTCAAGGAGAGCAGACTCAGCATCTTCTGCCATAGTTTGCTTTACATCAGGCTCATCTAAGGTCTTTTTTGGTTCATAGTAAACAACTAAAGCTTGAGTAGTTTCATTGCCTTGGGCATCAGTTACTTTAATATTAAAAGTATTCTTACCCTTCTTCAATTCAACTTCATACTTAAAGTCCTTCTTGACACCTTCCTTGCTGTTGTAATCTACATCCCCCCAGGCAGATTCAATATTATTACCATTGATTGATAGTCCATAGTAATTGTAGTCATCAGTGACAGTACCAGAAATAGTATATTTATCCTTGTTAATGTAAACAGGACCATCATCATCTAGGGTTAAAACAGGTGATTCTGCATCTACATAGAAAGTTAGTCTCTCTTGAGTAGTTTCTCTAACAGTTGAATCACCAATCAAAGCATTTATAATCTTAGCACCGTGAGTACCAACATTTAGCGTTACTTCAAATGTTTGATCAGAATTAATCTTCACGTCCTTACCATCAATTTGCAAAGTAGTAGTTGGTCTTCTTACCTTGCCAGTAATAGTCAACTGGCCAGTTTTAGGATCATAGTTTTTGGTATTAGCGCTAACGGTGCTGGTGCCCCACTTGATGCCGTTATCGAATGTAACGTCACTGCTTTTTACAGTTGTTTTACCATGATCACTAGACTTAACCTTTTGTTCAATACTGGATGAATTACCATCTTCATCAGTTGTCACAAGATTAAAGTTGTTTTCACCAAAGCTTACTGGTAATTCAACAGAGAAAGTATGGTCATCCTTTAAATCAACTGATATGTCATCTTCGCCATCTTGCTTAATTACTAACGACTTAGTATCATCACTCACTTTACCTGATAGCTTAACAGTAGCTTCAGATGTTTGGGCCAATTCAGCTGATGAATCCTTGCTTGCATCGTAAGTATCAGTCTTATCAACGGTTAAGCTTTCAACCTTGGCTGGTACAAGACTAACTGTAATTTCTTTTTCTTTAAGGACGGTCTTATGGTCAGCATCGGCATAAAGGGTAACCTTTGTCTTGTAATCGTCCTTAGTAAGTGGAAGCGCAGCAGCAAATGTATTATCATCGTCACTTTCGATATCTAAGTCATGAGTCTCACCATGCTTATCAGTATAAGTACCATATACCTTGCTTGGGTAACTACCTGAGAAGACAAAGGATTCAGTGTCAGGATCATAATTCTTAGTCTTTGAAGAAATCTTATCTGGTAAGCCACCATCTCTAAGAACTAAGCCAAAGCCAGTTTCACCAGGTTTATTGCTTTTACCTGAAGCAGTTCCTGCATTTGAAGCATTATCAAATAAAGCTACAGCAAAGTCATTAGTACCTGCTTGTAAAGCTTTTACCTGTTCAGGAGATAAGTCGATTTCAACTTTTTGGAAGCCTTCTTCATCTACCTTAACAGTTGGATCATATGCTAACTGACTGAAGATACCATTTATAGAAACATTCGCGTCACCACTCAAACCACTAAGGTCGTCCTTAGCTTCGACAGACAAGTAGTAACGAGTCTTTTCTTGGCCGTCGGCACCCTTTTCTGTACTTGATTCTAACTTGAGATTCTTTAATACAGGTTTAACACTGTCTACCTTAACTGGCATATCGTAGTGCTGCTCCGTGTTTGTGCCATCAACAGTAGCAGAGATTCTGTAAGTGTATGTTCCATCAGGCACTTTAACTGTCTTGTTAGCTTGTTGGTCAAAGTATGTACCATGCCACTCAGGAGCTTCATCAAAGTAATTGTATGTTTGAGCTGGTGCATAGTAGTATGACTTAGTGGCATTACTCAATGAAGCTAAAGTATTAATTACTTTGCCATCTTTATCCAAAATTTGAGCCTTAACGTTATTCGCATTTCTATATAAGTAATATGTCGGTTTAAACCATTGGAATTGAGCATTATCTGCAGTAGAAATTGCGAATTTCGAGGAATCAAATACATAATTACCTTCATCATCAATATCTAAGCCCGGGTTAGCATTAATAGAGTCATTACCAACAGTTACAATGGTACCCAAGATGTTATTCTCAGGGTGGAACACGTCTGGATCATTTAAGCTAGCAAAGATTGGCAAATCTGAACTTGCCCAGTCGCCAAAGAATCCCATGTATGGTAAACGCAATTGTGAACTATCTGATCCATTAAAGGTCAGGAATCCTTCAACAAACTGGTTTTCCTTAAAATCAGATGGCAGTGCTAATGTAATAGTTAATTCCTTAGTTGAATTTGCAGGAACAGCTACATCACCATCAGCTTGAACTGAAGCACCATCAATCTTCTTGTCGTATAAAACTGAACTACTATCAATAGCAGAAGTATAAACATCTGATTCTTTACCATTATTAGTTAACTTATAAGTTAAAGTCTTATCCGTTCTATTAACAAACTTAACTTTGAAGTTGAGTGTTCTATTTGTGAAGCTCTTAAGTTCAACACCTGGATAGCCATTGCTACCAACAACAGTCGAAGGATTTTTAGCTAATGCCTGAATAGTAGCTTGTGCATTGATAAATCCAGCACCTTGTCTACGAGGTGAAACAATTACATTATCATGACTAATATCAGGTTGAATACTTGCAGTATTCATTTCCAAAGCCTTAATAAATGCTGTTCTTTCATCTGGACTCATCTTTTGATAAATTTCATAGAAAGAACCATTTTTATCATTCATTGCTTGACTAACAAGTGCTTGCGTACCAGCAATAAATGGAGACGCCATAGAAGTACCTGACATGTTAGTATAGCCATTATTGTTTTGCGTTGACCAAATATTTCCACCAGGTGCTGAAATATCTGGTTTAAAGGCCAAATTAGAAACAGGACCATATGAAGTAAAGTCAGACATTAAATCTGTCTTGAGCGCTGAATTATCTAATGGCTGTACAGCAATACTTACCTTTAATGCTTCATCAGGATTTTTTTCAACGTATTCTACTAACTTGCTTCCAGCAGCCCCTGATAATCCAACAGTTGGGAACCCGGCATTAAGTTGCATGTTAGTTAATGCACCGGCTTGATTATTAACAATGATTAAACCAGCAGCCCCTGCTTCTTGCGCAAATTTTTGTTTATCTGTAAAAGCAAGAGCCCCACGCTTAACGATGGCAATTTTCCCCTTAACATCAGATGTATATTGATTTGCAGAACCTATACCTAATTGTCCGTTTTTATCTTTAACAACATAGAATTGCTTGTCATTAAAGAATGAACGATCGGTACCTTCTGAAAGTTGAGTAGCTTCTGGGCCTGCTACTACAGTTTTACCATCAGCTGAAGTAAAAGTTATACCATCAGTAGTAACTTTATTATTTTCTGCTGATGCAACCGTTGTGGCAGTTCTGGCAGTACCCGGACTACCTATAGTTTCCATATCAGGATTGCCATAATATGCCTTGTTGTTGCCATCAGATTTTGAGTTTGAGGTCCCGGAGTTACCAGCAGAAATTACAGCAGCAGTACCTGTCTTAGTAGCACGCTCAACAGCAGCAATTTCTGGATCATCATCAGTTTGCTGACCAGAAACAGAACCTAAGGACATGTTCAAAACATCAGCACCAAGTTTAGCTGAATCATCAATTGCCCCAATAACGCTAGTAGAATCAGTAGAAGCAGAACTAGCTGAATTAGAGAATGCCTTCATTGCTAATAACTGAGCTTCTGGAGCAACACCTACAACTGAATTAACAGAATCTGAAGTACCATTGGCACCTACGATACCTGAAACGTGCATACCGTGTTGAGTACTAGAACTATTGTCAGTAATATTGTCATTGTTATCTGAATAGTTATGTCCATATGGGACCTTTTCAGTAAAGTAGCGACCATAACCTGCTTCTTTAGTGAAAGCAGCAACCTTTTCCCTAGTTAATTTTGCTTTAGATTCATCACTCAAACGTAGATCTTTATGATTAGGATCAATACCTGTATCGATGATAGAAACTACAGTGCCTTCACCTTTATATTTATAATTATTCCAAACTGTTGAAACATTAGCCATATCATCAGCTGAAGAATCATTGGCATAGTAAACCTTTGCCAAAGTTACAGATTTAACACCTGGAATAGCTCTTAATTTTTGAATATCTTTAACCTTTGCTTTAGTAGCAAAACCGTTAACTACATAACCATAGCTTTGACCAATTGCTTGATTGGTAATTGCCTTTATATTTGCTTTAACTGAAGCCTGTTGAGCAATTACTTGTTTTGTAGCCCGCTCAATTTCTGCACTACTTGAATTTGTGTTTACTGAACCATTTGCAGCTGCAGGTGCAGCAGACAATTGAACAATTACATCAACATATACATCTTGCTTTTCGCTAGAAGTTAAATGCTTAAGATTAACTCCCTTTGCAGCTAATTGTGCTTCAATTGCTTTGTTTGTCACGCCCACTGTAGCTGATTCTGTTACTTTAGAGCTTTTTGCAACAGTTTTTGTTTGACTGTCAACACTGGCTTTAACTTGCAGTTCAGCATTAGAGAATACAGAAAGTGCAGCCGCACAAACTAGCACTCCCACATACTTATTTTTTTTCATGGTTAGTCCCCCAAGCCTAATTAATAAAAGTGTTTTTGCCTGATTAAATTAATAATGTTACCAATTTAATTAAAAATTATATAGTAATAAATTAAAAAATCAACAATATTTTAGTAATGCTAGCTATTGGTTTTTATTTAATTTTTACTGTAATACATGGCTTTTTTAGCTTCAACCGTGATGAGTGCCTGTTTATTACTTGTTATTTTTTGTAATTTTATTAAATAAAAAGTTGCAATCTGCTTTAATGTTTTTAATAATTAGATAAGAAATCTTCATTGGAGGAGATAAAATGGACAAATTATCAAAAGGTGTAATAACTGCTGTAACTAGTATTTCTTTACTAAGCTTAGCAGGCTGTTCAAAGTCAAATAATGCAGAAGTTGCTCAATATGGAAAAGACAAAAAAATTACGCAACAAGAGTTTTATAAGGAACTTAAGTCAGCTCCTTCGAGTAAAAGTGTTTTAGCTAATTTGTTAATTTATGACGCTCTAAAAGCCCAATATGGGGAAAAATTGAATTCTAAAGAAGTTACTCAAGAATACAATAATTATAAAGAACGCTATGGTTCACAATTTGATGAGTTTTTAGCACAAAATTTATACACTAAGTCATCGTTTAAGAGAATGATTCAAATTAATCTACTTAGTGAAATTGCATTGCGGTCTCAAATCAAGCCAACAGATAAGCAATTAAGAGCAGAATGGAAAACGTATCAACCAAAAATTACTGCTCAGCATATTTTAGTAACGAGTCAATCAACAGCTGGAAAAATTATCAATCAGTTGGACAAGGGAAAAAGTTTTTCAAGTTTAGCAAAAGAATATTCTGTGGATAGCTCTACCAGCACTAATGGCGGAAAATTAGCACCTTTTAACCAAGAAAATAAAAATTTGGATTCTACTTTCAAAAATGCTGCATATAAGCTTAAAAATGGTGAATATACCGACGCCCCAGTAAAAGTTACTAATGGCTATGAGATAATAAAAATGATTAACCACCCGGCTAAAGGGAGTTTTGAAAACAATAAAGCAGAACTAGCAAATAATCTTTATGACAAATGGGCTGCAAATTCTGCTGTTATGAGAAATGTAATCAGTCAAGTTTTGAAAGATCAAAACGTCAAAATTACAGACAAGGATTTAAAATCTGCCTTGGATCAATACAAAGGATCTACAAAGTCAGGGCTAAATTAGCGTTTAGCTGCTTATAAAATCATGTCGAACACTTACTAACGATTCAAAATTTTTAAATATCTAATCAATCACAAATCATTTATAATCTACTTTTATTATGCAATTTGCGACAACATGTCAGGAATATCTACCAAACAGACTAAATTGCAAAAGATGTTAAACTATATCCGTTCCGTAAGATGATTACAGACTAATAGAAGGCAAACCTCTAAAGTTGAGATTTGCCTTCTATTTTGTTAATTAAAAGTATTATTCTTTATTTTTCACTCGAGCAGCAATATATTATAAACTCTAATATCTAATTATTTTTCATCTTCCGAAAATCAGCATGTTGTATTAAACAATCAAATAGAACTACAAAAAGCAGATTTAATAAAATAATAAAGAGTACTAGTAATCGATATTAATGAAAATAGTAAAAAGCGACTAATCAAAAGATTAGTCGTTTACTTAAATATCTTTAATTGCACTATTTTTAGCTACTTATCTGGAACGTCTTTGATTGTAACGTCAGCACCTAGCAAGCGTAATTTTTCTTGGACGCGATCATAACCACGAAGAATATTACCAGCATTATTGATAATTGTGTCACCTTTTGCCATTAGTCCCGCAATCATCAAACATGCACCAGCTCTGATTTCTCCAGCAGCAACAGTTGCCCCATGCAGCTTTTCAGTCGGATGAACAAGAATAATATTATCCTCTACTTTGATGTCAGCACCCATCTTACGCAATTGCTCAATATGACCAATTCTTTTAGGGTAAATGCGATCAATTATTACACCTTCACCTGACTTAGCAGATAACAGCAAAGGAGTTACAGGCTGTTGCAAATCAGTAGCAAAACCTGGGTATGCACCAGTTTTAATCTGCGTCATTTTCAAGTCGCCAGCAGGATAAACGTAAAGTGAGTCCTCATCTGCATCAATGACGAGTCCCATTTCTTCTACCTTCGCAAGGTAAGAATCAAGGTGTTCTTCAATAATGTTATGAATGCAGATACCGTTGCCAATACAGCCAGCAAGAGAAATGTACGTTCCAGCTTCAATTCGGTCAGGAATAATCGTATGCGGAGCTCTAGCTTCTAACTTTTCAACACCCTCGATTCGAATTGAATCGGTTCCTGCCCCACGAATAACTGCACCCATATTATTAAGGAAAGTTGCTAAGTCAATTATTTCAGGTTCTTTAGCAGCGTTATCAATGACAGTTTGCCCATTTGCGGTAACTGAAGCCATGATAATATTCATTGTCGCGCCTACGGATGGCATTTCTAGGTGAATAGTCGCTCCTTGCAGTCCTTCATCGGGAGCAGTAATTGTTATTTGGTCATTTTCATTTGTTACACATGCACCTAAGGCTTCAAAACCTTTGATATGTTGGTCAATGGGGCGGGGTCCAATATCATCCCCGCCAGGGAAGCCCACAACAGCCTTACCAAAACGGCCAAGAAGAGCACCCATAAAGTAATAGGAAGCTCGTAAACTCTTGATCTTACCACTTGGCAATGGGCTCATCTTAATGTTCTCTGGATTGATTTGTAAAGTTGTCTTTTCAAAAGAACAAACGACGTCCATCTCACTCAGTAAATCCATTAAGTTGTCAACATCTGCAATCCTTGGAACGCCTTCCAAAGTTACCGGTGTACGCGACAAAATTGATGCCGGAATTAGTGCAACGGTTGAGTTCTTTGCGCCGCCAATCCAGACATCACCCTGTAGGGGCTTTCCACCATGAATTATCATTTGCTTCATTGGCGAAAAAATCCTTTTCTATTTTCGATTAGTCATAATTATGTTAAAGGAATTTACCGGAAAAAACAAGGGAAGACCTTCGTCTTCCCTGCTTAAAAATAAAGATTTTTGTATTATTCAATTTCACTCTTTATAGTTTTTCTTCCTCTAAACCAGAAGCAGCACCGATAAAGGCCTTATATAGTCCTTCTGGTCTTTGTGGTCTACTCAAAAATTCAGGGTGATATTGTGCAGCAATGAAAAACTTATTCTTTGTAAGTTCGATTACTTCGACTAAGTGGTTGTCTGGTGAGACACCTGCAAAGGTCATTCCAGCCTTTTCAAATGCTTCACGGTATTCATTGTTAAATTCGTAACGATGACGGTGACGTTCTTGAATAACATCTTGATTGTCATAAGCAGCTGCAGTCTTAGTACCAGGCTTTAATGCTGCTGGATAAAGACCTAAACGTAAAGTACCACCAATGTTTTCTTCATCACGTTTGTCAGCCATAATATCGATCACATTGTGCTTAGTGTTAGGATCAGCTTCAGCAGTATTTGCATCTTTATATCCTAAAACGTCACGTGCAAATTCAACAGTTGCCATTTGCATACCCAAACATACTCCAAGGAATGGAATGTCATTTTCACGGGCATATTTAATTGCAGTAATCATGCCTTCAAAACCGCGGGAACCAAATCCTCCGGGAACAATCAAGCCATCGGAACCTTTCATGAAGTCTGCAATATTGTCTTCGGTTATATCTTCTGCTTGTACCTTGTTAATTTCAACATCAGTATTATAAGAATATCCAGCATGCTTAAGTGCGTCAGTAACAGAAATATAAGCATCTTCAAGTTCAACATATTTACCAACTAAAGTGATCTTGGTCTTGTACTTTAAGTTCTTAACCCTTTCGTCAAGACGGGTCCATTCAGCCATATCAGCTTCATCTTTTGGACTCTTAATATGTAAAAAGTCACAAACTTTTTGATCCATACCTTGTTCTTTAAAGGCTAATGGTAAGTCGAAAAGTGATGGTGCATCGATTGATTCAATAATTCGATCAACTGGGACATCAGTAAAGTTAGAAATCTTATCCTTATGTTCTTGGTTGATTGGCATTTCTGCACGTAAAACTAACATATTTGGTTGAATACCGATGTTGCGCAATTCAGCAACGGAGTGCTGGGTTGGCTTAGTTTTCATTTCTTTAGCTGCGTGTAAATATGGTACTAAAGTACAGTGAATGTACATCACATTTTCTTCACCGACTTCACGACGCATTTGTCTAATTGCTTCCATAAAAGGAGTAGATTCAATGTCACCAACTGTACCACCAATTTCAGAAATAACCACATCAGAGTCAGTGGTTAAGCCTGCACGCATGATTTTTTGCTTAATCATATCCGTAATATGAGGAATAACTTGAACAGTAGCGCCATGGTAATCACCACGACGTTCTTTTTCCAAAACTTCTTTGTAAATTTTACCAGTAGTTACATTTGAGTATTTACTGGTACGCACATCTACAATTCGCTCGTAGTGGCCTAAGTCAAGATCTGCTTCTGTTCCGTCATCAGTTACAAAAACCTCACCGTGTTGATATGGGTTCATTGTACCTGGGTCAATGTTGATATATGGATCAAACTTTTGCATGGTTACTTTCAAACCACGATTTTTTAATAACCGACCAAGACTTGAAGCAGTAATTCCCTTGCCTAGTGAAGAAACAACGCCGCCCGTAACGAAAATATATTTTGTCATTAGCCAAACTCCTTTTTGCAAAAAATAAAAATAAAAAAGCTCCCAAAAAGGGAGCATAAACGCACATAAGGGTGCCCAATTAAAATACTATCTATTTTGCGTCATTAAGTCAAGAGAATTATTCATCATCTTCGTCATCATCTAATTCTGACAATTGACCTTCAATGCCATCTGGCAAATCTTCATCATCGTCATCATCAGTATCAACGAAATCTTCATCTTCGACAAAGTCATCTGCTTCATCGTCAGCTGTCGCATCTAAATCTTCATCTTCTGGATCGTCATTATCGTAGTCAATAATGTCGTCGCTTCCAGTAGCACTTGCTAAGAAAGCATTAACTTTCTTGTGATGTGCACGACTGTCATCTTCGTCCTCATCTTCTGGATGGTTAACTTCTTCGTCAACTGATTCATAAGGAAACCATGAACGTAAAGCCCAAACATTTTCACCCATTGAAATGAATTCACCGTTGGTATTCAAGTCCGTGTAAAATTGGGGTAAACGTTCCCTAATTTCCTCGTCACTCTCTCCCAAGTACTTTTGTACGGCATTAACAATATCGGCAAAACCCATTCTTTTATTGTTATCTTCCAATATTGCACGAGCAACTTCAATCATTGATAGTTCATTGCGATTTTTGTCTTTAAAGTCGTTTAATCCCACAATTGTATTCCTCTCTTTTAACAATCCTTTTTATTTTACTAGGCGCTCAAGTAAAAATCAACGTAACTGTGTAACTTCCTACTAAGTATAGTCCACTAAAGAGGTCATATTCAATCTGAAGTTGCTTTGAACCGTCAATTTTAGGGAAAAATTTAATTAATTTAGTGGAACTCTTCAGGTCCATTTGATAGCCAGATGCAACATAACGGCAGTCCCTTTTTTGTCCAACCGTAAAATGAAGTTGCGAATAATCATCGTTAGTATTACCACGCTTGATGATTACATCATTTTCTTTAATTAGCAGTTTAACTGGAACTTTGTCATCTTCTAAGTAAGAGACCCTAGTTACGTCTCCATTTTCGATTAGTTCACCCTGTCCAGTTTTATGGAAAGTCTCACTTTCCTTTTCCTGAACAATTTTACTAGTAAAATCAATTTTTACTTTAGTCATATATTTGATTCTTTGCAATAAAAAAGCTAACCATCAAGATTAGCAGTAACTCTTAATATCCTTCTTAATTTTAGCAGAAAACATTATAAAACAAATTATTTTTTTATACCAGTAATTACTCCAATTCCTTTTTCGGTGATATTACCAGCTTAATCCCACCTATTGTGATTAAGCTTGAGCAAAAGACAATAATAAATTTTCCACTGGCACAGTCAAGAATTATACCTGAAACCATTGATGAAACTGGGCCACCAATATTTCTGATTATGGTCAACACTCGCCCATAAATGAGCAAAATTTGATAAAATATAACTATATTGATAGTAGTACATAATATGATTGCAACTAATTAAAAGATGAATCTTGATAATCCTAACTATCATTAGAACTTAAGAAGACTAATTTCAATTTGACCTTTTAAGAGTCCATTGTTTTTACCAGCTCAAAATGTAGGAGATTTACAAAATATGTCAAACTCAAAACAATATAGCTTAGACATTGACAACGAGAAGCAAACTATTCAAGGCGTTTTTATACCTGACAAGACTATGTTCCAGCAAATTAGAGGAGCAGTTCAAGCTACACATTTAGATGGCTGGGAACCATCTTCTGATGATATCAAGAAATTGAAGGCTGATGCAATGAACCCAGACCCCAAAGAGCTAGCACGACTCAAAGCTATCTGGGAACAGAGGAATGAGTAGAAACTCGTCAACTTAGATTGAAGTCTAAAAATAAATCTGACTTCAAAAACAAATAAAAACAAAAAGAGCTAGTCAAGCATGAAACTTGAGCTAGCTCTTTTTTACTTTAATTTATACTATATTACTTCTTAAATAATTATTTTTAATATGCAACAATGATAATTACTGTTTTCAATAAATCCATTTTCTCTCTCCTATATAAATCGAACTTTTTACAGTAATAATACCCCCTATTATATTATTTACAACACAATTTTCATATTCGAAAAATCATCTTTTCATTCTTTCTACATTTGCTTTATAGCCTGAAATAGTTAGAACTTTCTTTATTTTATCTGCTTCTTCTTTTTTACCTTCTATTATATCTTCATAGTACTTGCCTAATATTTTAGTAAGCGCTAGTTCAACTATACAAGGAAGCTTCTTTAAATAATTTAATGGTTCTTTACATAGATTTATCTTATTTTGCTGTAGGCAAAAATCTATATAGTTAACCATCAATACACTCAGTGCTATTAGTACCTCCTTTTCGAGCTTAGCCACATCTTGATATCTTCTAATAATACTTTTTATTAAAAAAGTTAATTCATCTATAGTATAAATTTCCATCACATTGCTTATCAAAACAATTCTTAGATATCCATTTTCATCAATATCTTTTTGAAACACCAATTGCTTAATTTTCTTTTTTTCCGTATTTGATAATTTTTTTAATGAATCTTTACTATGAGTACTAGAAATAACCTTTGCTTGTAAAACAAGTGATTCTGTTACACTTGTTTGTGGCTCAATTTGCATTAATTGATTAGTAATGTTTGTTATCTCAATATCATTATCCTCGTTTGCCGCCTTAACAAGATCATTTACCAAAGCATTAAGTTTTTTAGTATTAAGATCATTCTTTTTTGGCTCAGCAAAAAACTCCTGAAAACTAACCCCATGTTTTTCAAGAATTTGGATCAACTCTTCTGCTCCGATATCATGAAAGCCACGTTCAACCTTTGAATAAAACGAAACAGAAATTACATCAGCGGCCATCTCCTTTTGGGTTAAACCTAAATCATGACGTAACTTTTTTAATTTGTTCCCAATGCGATTCATAATTATCATCCCTTTTTATTCCATATAAAATATTATGGTCACTAATCAGAAAAACATTCAAAAATATTATTTGTTTTTAACAAATTGATCCTTTTGAATATTCAAAGTGCCCTATAAATTGCAAATTTGCTATAATCAAGTAAATAATCAATTTTTAATCTTACATTATAAACTAACTTCGAGGAATATTTATGCCAAAATTTCAAAGTAAAAAATTAACTAAAGAAGTTGTTTTACGTGATCCTGTTCATGACTACATTCACATTGAAGATCAAGTCATATTGGACATTTTAAAAACAGAAGAATTCCAAAGAATGCGTCGCATCAAACAACTCGGCCCTCTTTCATATGTTTTCCCTGGAGCAACTCATACCCGTTTCGAACATAATCTAGGTGTATACGAGTTAACTAGAAAAATCTGTAATATTTTCGCAGAAAAGTACCCATCTCATAATTCGGGTGATGGTCTGTGGGACGACAATAACCGCTTATTAGTTGAATGTGCCGGTTTACTCCACGATATCGGACATGGACCGTACTCACATACTTTTGAGCATCTATTTGGTACAAACCACGAAAAGATTGGCCAAAAGATTATTACTGACCCTAATACAGAAATTAACCATGTTTTGCGCGAAGTTGCGCCAAACTTTCCTGAATTAGTGGCTAGCGTTATTGACAAAACTTATCCTAATCCTCAAGTCGTTAAAATGATTTCCAGTCAGGCTGATGCTGACCGTATGGATTATCTTAAACGTGATGCATACTTCACTGGCGTTACATACGGCGAATTTGATTTGTCGCGAATTCTTCAGGAAATTAGACCTTATCAAGGTGGCATTTGCTTCACAATGGCCGGAATGCATGCAGTTGAGGATTATATCGTTTCGCGCTATCAAATGTATCAGCAAGTATACTTTCACCGTGTTGGCCGCTCAATGGAAGTCATTTTGCAGCATTTACTTGAACGAGCAAAAGTCGTTTATGAGCAAGGCACCCTGCAAGTTACACCAAGTTTAGCCAAGTTTTTAGCTGGCGACTGGACGCTCAGTGACTACCTTGAATTAGACGATGGAGTCATGGAAACAAACTTCTCCATGTGGACAAAGGCAAGCGACCCAATTTTAGCTGATTTAGCAAATTGCTATTTGTACCGAAAACCACTAGCAAGTATTTGCATCGATGACGAAACTAAAAGCTTATTACCTAAATTAAAGGACCTAATTAAGCAAGCGGGGTTTGATCCGCTCTATTATACAGACACCAATTCCGCTTTTGATGAACCTTATGATGCGTATAAGCCAAGCGGGAAAAACGCTAATAGTCAAATCGAAATCATGCAAGCTGACGGTCAACTAATTGAGTTATCACAGTTAAGTCCGTTAGTTCGCGCACTTAATGGAACAATTCAAGGCGACGAGCGGTTCTTCTTCCCTAAAATCATGATGTCCAATAGCGATGAACCACAAATTTTTGACCCGCTTTACCAACAATTCCAACGTTATGTCAAAAATGGTAAACTGCGCTATTTGCGAAAACCAAAAACTAATAAAAAATAAAAAAGACCGAATTCTGATTGAATTCGATCTTTTTTGTTTGGGGAGCTGTTTGTTAGGTTATACGTTCATGTGTCCTGAAATTGAAGTATCAGTTACAGGACTGACACTGGTATCAATGCCAACTTTCTCAGATAGTTTAGCTGACAAAATTTGGAATGGAACAACATAGAAAATAGGAGAAAGTATTGGGGTAGTTTTTACACTTAGTTTTAAATCTCTGTCAGTTGCTTCAAAGTCTTCACCAGAAACCACAAAAACATGTTCAGTATAAGCACGACGGTAATATGCTGCTACATCAACCATGCGGTCAAATTCTGGACCTTTATTACCACCGATTAAGAAAATGAAGTTGTCGTCATGATATGCGCGAAGTGGTCCATGCAATTGCTCTTCTTGTTCATATGCACTAGTTGGACGGCCAAAAGTTTCAAAGAACTTCAATCTAGCTTCAAGTGCAGTTGGGAAGTTATAACCATAACCTGCAATTGAAGCTTTTTGCATTTCAACTAGTTCATCTTGCTGCCTTTCATACCATGCAGTACTTTCTTTAACAACAGTTGGGAAATTATCAACTAAGTCTTGTGCATCCTTGATTAATTGGTCATATTTTTCCTTACCAATTAGTTGAGATTGATGAGCAATTTCAACAGCAAGTAAATAGAATTGTAACAAAGTCTCAGTATAGCCACGAGTCTCTGGCCCAATCTGTTCTTCTTCACAAACTAGGTGAACATAGTGATCTGCAATTTTAGTAATTGCTGATCCCAATTGTTCTGAAATGCCTAAAGTTGAATATCCACACTTTTGTGCATGTTGCAAAGCCTCACAAGTAGAAATGCTATCGCCATGTTGGGATAAACCTACTACTAAAATTTGATCATCTCTAAAACAGCTGCTTGGATTAATGCTTTCCGAGTTAGTAAAAACAGTTGGTTCAATTGCAACGCCTTCCACATTTAGTAGTTTGACAAACATATTGCGTATTACACGCATTGCATTATATGAAGTCCCCGAACCAGTAAAAATAATTTTTTTAAAGTCATTGTTTAACCAGAAAGAAATAAACTCCTTACCATAATCATTTCGTTCATCAATTGCTCTTTGCAATACCCGAGCTGTGTCCTCAATGTGTCCCATCATTGTTAGTTTTGTCATCTTTAAATTCCTCCATTTTAATTGTTGTTTGCGCAAGTTCGCGCATTTTTTCTAAATACTCTTTTGCTTGCTTTTTTAAGTCCAACTCTTCGGTTACTTTAACTAACCTTTGATAAATAATAAGTTGCTGCTGTGGTTCATCGGCCGTATCCAACTGCTCTTTTAATTTAGCTAACACTTCCCTATCTGGTGCTAGATAAACTTGATGTAGTTCCTGAACTTCTGCACGAACTTCAGGAAGTTTACAATTATTAAGCAAATATTCTTCTAACTCAATCGCTTTATTTGAATGGTTACTATCCAGATAAAAGAGATAGCACCTCATCAGACGAATCAGTAAATCTTGTTCTTTTTCTTTAGTTAAATCTACTGGCTTTTCAGTTAGATGAGCGACAATATGACAAACTTGGTCATAGTCCTCGTATGCTAAGTAATAATCTAAAGATAAAAATTCCCGTGCTTTAGCAGATAAGCAAACTACTGCAACCGGTGATTTTAGTAGTTGGAAATATCGCTTTTGATCACCATTTTTCTGAGAAGTTAATAACTGTGTCAGTAGCTTTTTTCTTAGCTTAACTTCTGCAACCCAGCTAAGTCCAAAGGTCAAAAGTAACAAGACTACTAGTAATGCTGATTGCATAAATCTTCAGTCCCTATAGTAGACCAACTGCAACTGCTAAAATTCCAAGTATAATCAAGCCAATCAGAATTACCGTACCGTTAACTTTCTTTTGTAACAGCCCATAACAGCCAAAAGTCAAAAGTAATGGTAATAAATTAGGCATTAGTGAGTCTAAAGTCTGTTGCAAACTGACCTTTGTTCCACCTAATTTCATAACTAACGGCACCTTAATAATTACCATGGACGCAATCATTGCTCCAACCACCACTAATCCTAAAATTTTAGCAGCTTCCGTAAGCTTTTGTAGTGTCCCACTTTCACTTGCTTCAGCAAGAAACTTGTTTCCACCTTGATAGCCTAGTTTAAAACCAAACCAGCGTAACAGCTCACTAGGAATAACGTTAATTAAAAAGTAAAGAATTGGCCCTAAGATACTTCCTTTAACAGCCAGTGGGGCTCCAACCCCGACGCCAATTACACGTAGAGTTCCCCAAAACATTGAGTCACCGATTCCGGCAAGAGGTCCCATTAAGGCCGTTTTTACAGAGTTAATTGAACTAGCGTCGAAATCTTCTGAATTGGCGTTTTGTTCTTCCATTGCACAACTAATTCCCAAAATTATTGGTGAAGTAGATGCTGAACAGTTAAAGAATTCCAAATGACGCTGAAATCCTTTTTGCATTTCATCATCATTATCACCATAAAGGCGTTTAATCACTGGAGTCATTGCCCATGCATAACCAAGAGACATTTGCCGTTCATAATTAAAGGAACCTAATAATTGGTAGTGTCTCCACATTACACTACGCAGGTCTTTTTTGGTTAGTTTCTTAGTTGATTTTTGTGTTGCTGCGTCTGCCATTATAGTAAGTCCTCCTCGTTATTTTCTGCTGGTTTAAATTCGTAGTAAATGTAAGCAATGATTAGGCCAAACACAGCTACTCCTATCATTGGAACTTTCAAAAAGGCTACCAAACCAAATCCTAAAAAGAGAAATGGTGCGTATTTTTTATCGTAAGTTAACTGCATTAACATTGCGATTCCCAATGCAGGTAGCAAGTTACCAGACTGAGTTAATCCATCCTGAATAACCTTTGGAATTGCCTTAATAATAACTTTAATTACTGGTGCACCGACTAAATATCCGACCATGATTGGAACAAATTTTGCTAAGAATAGCATTACTGTTCCAGACCATTGTCCAATTGCAATTCCTTTCCAGTTTTTCTTTTCAATTTGACGATCAGCATAGTGGGTGAAAATCGCATTAAAGCTGCCAATTGCAATCGCAATAATTTGAGCAATTAAAGCAATTGGAATAGCCAAAGTCAGTGTTGTTTGCCAATTTGTGCCTGTCTTGATTGCCAAAGCAGTCGCAAGAGCTGAGCCAACAACAACATCTGGAGGTGTAGTTGTTCCTATACCAACTAAACCCATCCATACTAATTCAAGTTGTCCACCCAAAATTAGTCCAGTGGTAAAATCACCCATTACTAAGCCAACTATAGGGCCAATGATAATTGGTCGATCAAGCATGTGCTGCCCGCCAAGTCGACTTTCCATGTATGCTCCCGCTCCCACGAGAGCAACTAAGAATGCTTGTAACATAATTTATCTCCTTCTTATTTATTTCTTAAATGCTTTTTCAATACCAGCAAAATTCAAGCTTTCAGCAGTCGGTGTTACCTGGGCAAAAACTTCTACACCTTGGTCGTGTAACTCTTTGGCACTGGCAAACTCTTCTTCAGTCATCTTAATTTGTGGTAAAACAGAAACTCCGTTTTCATAGTGAATTCCTGCAGTTCCTACATTCACCTTATCGATTCCTGCCACATCATGTTTTAAAGCTAAAGCATCCTTAACATTAATCGTTACTACAAAAATTTTCTTGTTTGTATATTTAGGACTATTTAAGATTTGTGCTGCATCTTTTAGACTCTTTATTCCCAAAGTAACACCTGCTGGTTTAGCTAATTTCATTGTCATTTTAGTCATTGAGTCATTTGCCGCATGATCATTAGCAACTAATAAAATGTCAGGGTGTAATTGGTTTGTCCATGACACTGCAACCAAGCCGTGGACAAGTCGATCATCTGCTCTTAATAAACTAATCATTCTAAATCTTCCTCCTTCAGTAAATCATTTACATAAATAATTTGTTTACGCGCTTCATTAACAGTAAGGCGAATTGCTTCATCAGACAACTTGTCATCTGGGTTCATTATTAGCTCCAATACCAATGAGAGATTAATGCCGCTGATAACTTTACAGTCGTAATCTTTAATTAAATTAACTGCTTCCTTATTAACACTTCCACCAGGCATATCAGTTAAAATTACTATTTGGTCAGTTTTTAATTTTTCCAATAACCCGTTTAACTCTTCAACAAAATTCTTTTGATCGTCGACATATGCATTAATGAAATGAACATTATTGGTAGCACCGTTAAAAAAATTGATTGAATTCTTATATCCGTCAGCTAAGTAGCTGTGCGTAGCGATGATAAATTGACTCATTGAATAACTTCCTTTCACTAGTTTCTACAATTTGTTTGATTAAAATGTTAGCGTAAACATTAAATCTAAGTTAAATATACTACTGTATATACATTTTAGCAAGAATAAAAATGCTATCTTGTATTTAATTTTGGCAACAAATGCTATTTTTAACGCAATTATAAGGAATCTAAAATTGATTTTTATCTTTTTTATCTTATTATAAATATATGGTATATACATTTTATATGAAGAAACATAGAGAAATAATTTTTTGCTTAACACACAACAAATTATTTATAATTAATAAAGAAACAGTTATCAAAACAACGACAACAAATAAAATCATTTAAGGAATACGCAAGTGAAAGCTAAATATGAAAAAGTAGAAGATTACTTTATTGAAAAAATTAACAAGGGTGTACTTAAAGCAGGTGATCAACTGCCGCCCGAAATTCAAATTAGTGAAAAATACGGTTACAGCCGTATGACTGTCAATAAGGCAATGAAAAATTTAGAAAAACAAGGATATGTAACTAGAATTGCAGGGCGAGGTACCTTTGTAAAAGAAAAAAGTGTGCTACGGTTACTAACCGACAATATCAGTTTTACCGATATTATTAAGCAACAGAGAATGACCCCAGGCTCAACTCTGATTTCTTATAATTTAGAAAATCAAAATGAAGTACCTTCAGCCAATGAATTCTCCTCTCCAATTGAGAAATTCCATCACACGAAAAGGCTCAGGACTGGAGACGGTAATCCGATCGCATTAACTGAAGACTATATAAGTGCCAAACTAATTAAAAAGATTGATTTTAATTTGTTAACAACATCTCTTTATTCCTACCTAAAAAAGTTAAAATTGCCTGTCATCCAAAATTTCGTTGAAATTAAGGCTGTTAAAGCAACTAAGGAACAGCAAAAAGCGCTCAAATTAGACGTAGATTTTTTGTTAATGACCTTGGCAAACACTGATACCATTACTTCTGATAATCAGCGTGTCCCATTAGGTGTATTTGTTTCTTATTACAACCCAGATCTTTACACCTACCGATTCAACGAATCTTAGTAAAAAAGCACCCAATCTCTTGATACTATGAGATTGAGTGCTTTTTATTTACTTATTTTGCTGTGTTTTTAACTATATGAATTTCACGGTCAAATAACTGCTTCATTTGTTCATTAAAGTTATGAGCTATAAAGATTACCGTTGCAGAGGTTGCAGTTACTTCACGCAAAATTTCCATTGTAGCTTGTTGATCAATCGCACTAGTTCCCTCATCAATTAGAATCAATTCACTGTGATGAACTAATGCACGTACTAAAACAATTTTTTGCCTTTGTCCGCCAGAAATATTCAACTTATTCAAATCGATTTGCTGATTCAGCCCTTGGTTAAACTTAGCAATATCTCCATCAAGCTGAACTTTTTCTACAAGCGAAGGTAAAGCACTTTTTAGTTTATCAGCAAACATCGTCATATTGTCAGCGATACTTGCTGGAAAGAGAACAGGATCTTGAGGGATATAACCAATTTTCTCCATATCAGGATTAATTGGCACGCCGTTTTTATTCTTGAAAACAATTTTTCCCGTAGTCGGCTTAAGTTGCTCTAGAATAAGTTTAAATAAAGTTGATTTACCTGCACCTGAATCCCCAGTTAATAGTATTTTTTCACCTGCTTTAATATCAATATCAGGGAATTTTAGACTCTCACCATTTGGAAATTGTAGGCTGAGGTCACGAACACTCAGTTCCGCAGGTGCTGAGACTTGTTCTAGTTTAGGCTGTTCAACACTTTCAGTTTCCTCAGCAATTTTTTTATTTAAAGCTTGGGCACCCTTCATCTGGCCGTATGAATTAATGATTTCTTCAACGCCCATTCTTAGATAATATTGACAGTTTCCAACACCGATAATGACACCAAAAGCAACTAGTTTTTGCTGAAATAAGTAGCCAGCTAATAAAAATAAGATTGTTTGAAAGCAAACTGAAATTAACCCATTAACAATAGACAGCAGTTGCATGACCCCATTTTGTTTAACATTTGCATCCTCTAAGTCTTTGGCTGCCTTATCTGTTATCGCAAATAACTTTTCACCGGCAAAATAGCGTTGTATTTCTTCTAAGCCACTAAGCCACTTGTCTAAGCAATCCAAATACTTTTGATTGCTTTCAGAAATGTGAGTTATTGCTTGCTGTAACGGTTTTTCAAGCAACTTAGGCACAGTTAACGAAATAATCACCATCAAAGTGACCACTAAAAGTAAACTCCAGTGTAATGAAATTAATAATGCAACAACAGACACGATAATTGCTACACCACCGAGCAAATTGAAAAAGGGTTCTAAGTAATTTTCTTGGCTTTGAACTAAGTCATTAGTTAATCCATTCTGAACCTGGGCTACAGGGTGCTCCTTTTGATCTTTATAAAAATGGTCAATTGTTTTTTGACGAATAACAGCTTTATATTGTTCCTCTTGTTTAGATTGAAGATAACCTAGCAGTCCTTGCAATAAATAATCGATCAGGATTAATACAAAACTAGCAAGAACCATAACCATGAAAGTTCTAAAATTACCTTGCTGAATTGCTGTAGTTTCAATCATCACAATTAATGAGTTAACAATCATAAGTGCATAAAAGCTAATTAGCACTACCATTATCACTACAAAGCGTAATGGGTTTTGCTTAAAAAAACCTTTAATAGTCATTTCTACTTGACCTCCTTTTTCTTTGCTTTTAAGCAGATTTGATAATCAAATTTTTCCATTAAATCAGGACTAAAATTATGTGCAATTAGCAAGACTGTTTTATCTGTTTGCAGCAGTTCACTAATGATTTTATTAGTTGTCTTGCTATCAACTGCACTTGTTGCCTCATCCAATAAAAGAAATGGTTTGTCATGTATTTCAGCTCTTGCTAAAACAACTTTTTGTTTTTGCCCTCCAGATAAGTTTTCTTGATCTAAATCAACATTAGTGTCAATTTGTTGTGGAAAGCTTGCTATGTCTGAAGCTAGCTGTACATTTTGAACGGCTCCACTTAATCTAGAACTTAGTTTTTGGTTAAACATCGTAATATTATTAGCAACCGTATCTGGGAAAAGCGTAGCGTCTTGAGCCACATAACCTAATTCAGCTTGCTTAGGTAGCAATTTGTTACCAGCTTGATCAATAAAATAGACCTCACCGTTTTGGGGCTCAATTTTACCCAATAGAACCTTGAAAAGTGTTGACTTTCCAGTGCCAGAATCACCTGTTAGTAGAACTTTATCGCCTTGATTAATAGTGAAATCAGGATAAGTGATACTTTCGCCATTTTGATATTGAACCTCTAGGTTGCGACATTTTAAACCATATACTGCAGCCTTAGGCTTTCTTTCAGGTAGCGGCTGAATGAGTTTAGTAACATCAGCACGCAATTCCTTTGTTGAACGAATTTGGGTAATTGCACTAATGATTTCCCATAAGCCATTAAAAATAGTTGAAGCAAAACCACTAGCGATGGCCCAGTCACCCAGAGATATTATATGTCTGAAAAATAATAGACCAGCCCAGAGACCAGTTCCCACTTGACCGATTGAGTTGCCCACACCATTAATTACAATTGCAATAGACTTCATTTTATTACTATTTACATTGGCATCTGTAAGTTTCTGGTTATCTTGACCAAGCGCTTTGGCTAAACGGCCACCAGCACTATAACGTCGTAATTCTCCTAGACCAGAAAACCAGTTCTCAATTGTATTTAAAAATTGCGCATTCTTTTGAGCTGCTTTAGCAGTTGAACTGGACAATTTTTTGGTCATGATTTGAGGTAAGCAAAGAACAATAATCGTTATTACGGTCACAATCAAAATTAATGACCAATGCAATGTTAATAGTGTTCCTATTGCCATAATGATGCTTAATAAGTTAATCCAGATTTTTATCCATGGCGTCGCATAATCGTCGGACAAAACTTTGAGATTATTTCCCAATTGATTCTGCATATCTGCAACCTTAGTTGGTTCGTCGGCATAATAGTGTTTCATTATTTTGGCGCGAATTTCGTGCAAATATTCTTGAATCTGCTTGTTAAACAAAAATGTTCCTAGTGGTAGTAGAAGAATAGTAAAAATTGAAATGATAAGTTCTACAATTATCCAAAAAGCAAATCCACTCCAGTTTTCATTACTAAGATCATTAGTTATGTATTTGAAAAAATATGTTGTTGCAGTACCGCTTAGTGCATAAGCCAAGAAAACTAATAAAATTAAAATTGTTCTTGGTATGCTAGTCTTTAATAATTGCTTTAGTGTCAATGGTCTCAAGCCTCCTTAATTTCATATTTCTTATTAAAGTCTAATTTTATTTTAAATTCAATATTATTCAATTAAGTGGTCATTTTTTCCAACTAAGTGACACATATTTTATTAGTAAGATAATTTAGTATATAGAAAAAACCCTGAAATCAAATTGATCTCAGGGTTTTATTTCGTGTCATTTTAAATTTTAGTGCTTATCTTTTTCATATCTGGTATTAAACAAAGGACTAAGTGGTTCATTCTTTTGAATACACTTAATTGCATCCCCAATTAACGGTCCCACTGAAACAAGTGAAGTCTTATCCAACTTCTTCTCTGCAGGTTGGTTAATTGAATCTGTTAATACCAAACTTTTAATCGGAGAATCATTTAAACGTTTAATGGCTGGACCAGATAAAACAGCATGTGTAGCACTGGCATAAACTTCAGTTGCACCTGCATCAATCAATGCTTGTGCAGCTAATGTGATAGTTCCAGCAGTATCGATCATATCATCAATAATGATTGCTCGCTTACCTTTAACGTCACCAATGATGTTCATCACCTCGGCAACATTAGCACGTGGTCGACGCTTATCAACAATTGCAATTGAAGTGCCTAGGAATTCTGCAAGTTTTCTAGCACGAGTAACACCACCATGATCTGGTGAAACTACAACTGCATCCTTTTCCAGATTATTTCTTAAGAAGTAATCTGCAAGTAATGGTGCACCCATTAAATTATCTACAGGTATATCGAAGAAGCCTTGAATTTGAGGTGCATGTAAATCTAGTGATAATAGTCTAGTGGCACCTGCTTCTTGCAACATATCAGCAACTAATTTGGCTGTAATTGGTTCACGTGGACGAGTCTTGCGATCCTGACGAGCATAGCCATAATATGGAATTACAATATTTATCGTCTGTGCACTTGCGCGGCGAACAGCATCAATCATAATCAGCAATTCCATCAAATTATCATTGACTGGTACACTCGTTGATTGAATTAAATATACGTCCTTACCACGAACAGATTCGTCTATATTAATTTGAATTTCCCCATCGCTAAAGCGTTGTACACTGGATTCACTAAGTGGAATCCCAACGCGGTCCGCAATTTTTTGTGCTAGCGGTAAATTCGAATTGAGGGCAAACAACATCATATTGTCTTTATAAGACATAATTTCCTCCGTATTAAAATGTTAACAACTTATTATTTTACCAAAAGTTGTCCGAAAAAGCTTTTTCCTATACTATTATTCAACTTTAGCGGACGACATTCAAGTCCCGAATGCTAGAATGCACAGATAATGCGTAAGTTTTCCACTTATTTTAAAAGAAATTTTTATTCATGATCTAAGACACTACGAATATTACCATGATATTTCTTTAGTAATTCGGCAGCTTCATGTTCAGTCTTTCCTGTTTTAGCCATCACAATTGCTTGAGCCACATTTTTGTTGGCCTTTTCTAAGAGCTGTAGTGCCTTTTTAGTATCAATATCGGCAGTTGCACTAATGATGCGACATGCTCGATCAACCAACTTTTCATTAGTCGGCTGTACATCAATCATCATATTTGAATATACTTTTCCCTGCTTAATCATCACGCCTGTGGAAATCATATTCAAAATCATCTTTTGAGCTGTCCCGGCCTTCATCCGGGTTGAACCAGTGACTACTTCAGGACCAACAACCGCTTCAATAGTAATATCTGCATGCTGACCAATAACAGAATCTGCTACACAGGCAATTGCAATTGTTAAGGCACCTTGCTTTTTGGCATAGTCTAATCCACCAATCACATATGGTGTTCGGCCACTTGCAGCTAAGCCAAGTACAACATCATTTTGAGTTAAAGCCAAATTACTTAAGTCCTTTTCACCCAGTTCTGCCGAATCTTCGGTGCCTTCTACAGCTGAAAACATTGCACTTTTTCCGCCAGCAATTAGTCCGACTGCTCTTTCAGGCTTAATACCATAAGTCGGCACTAGCTCTGCAGCATCTAATACGCCAAGCCGTCCACTAGTTCCAGCACCAAGATAGATTAAACGACCGCCATTAGAATAATTTTTAGCTGCTGCATCAATTGCATGGGCAATTTGCTCGTTTTCCTGTCTCACTGCTTGAGCAACTTTCTGATCTTCTTGATTAATCGTCTTAACCATTTCTAGTGTTGACATTCTATCAATTTCACTAGTTGCAGGATTACGCTCTTCAGTTTTTAACTCTTTAATTTCCATTTTTATCCTCTACTTTTTGTTGTAACAGTTGTAACAATCTGGTCAGCCTTCACCTGTTTAGTAGAAATAGGACTAATTTGAGCTACATCTTCCATATTATTAACAATGGTCATCACATCTGTAGGCTTATTGGCCACTTTAACTGCTGCAACATCCATTTTGGCAATTAAGTCTCCTTGTTTTACATACTGACCACTTTTTACATTAATTTCAAATGGCTCACCTTTAAGTTCAACCGTATCTATTCCAAAATGCAGAACTATTTCGAGTGGTCCTTCTGCTGACTCCATCGTAATCGCATGTTTGGTATCCATTATTGTTAAAATTCGCCCATCAACTGGTGCAACAATCTCATCACTATCTGGAATAACAGCAAAACCATCACCCAACATTTTTTGCGAAAACACATCATCAGGTACGGCAGTTAATGCTTCAAGTTGACCACTAACTGGACTAGCTAAAGATACTGAAACACTATTTTTCACTTCATTTGTTTCCTCAACTTGGTTTACTAAAGTGCCATCTTCATTTTTGGCTAACATTGCATCTTGAGGAACGCCCCATAAATAAGTTAAAACAAATCCACCAAGGTAAGCTGCTAATAAGCCAATGCAGTAATATAGAGCCTTGTTATTCGCAATTAATGGTATCAGCGCAACTCCTGAGGTACCAATTGCCGTTGATACTACATTACCAAAAGCACCTAAGACTGCACCACCAATACCACCGCCAAGACAAGCAGTAATAAATGGACGTCCAAGTGGGAGCGAAACCCCATAAATCAAGGGCTCACCAACACCTAAAATTCCAACTGGCAATGCCCCTTTTATTAACTTAGTTAACGCTTTATTTTTGCGGCATTTAATCCATAAAGCTATTGCCGTACCCACTTGACCTGCACCAGCCATAGCTAAAATCGGCAAAAGTGGAGTATAGCCCATTTTTTGAATCATTTGAATATGAATCGGTGTCAAAATTTGGTGGATTCCAAAAAGAACCATTGGCAAAAATACTGCACCTAAAATAAAACCGGCAATTGGACCACCAACTTTAAGTACCCAATTAATACTGTTAACTAGTGAATTTGAGATCCAACCCGCAAAAGGCATGACAATAAAGATAGTAGCTAAACCCATTATTAAGAGCGTTAAAAATGGTGTGAAAATAATATCCACAGAATCGGCTATATGATTGTGGAAAAACTTTTCTACGTAAGAAAGTAGCCATACAGATATTAAAACTCCAATGATACCACCCTGTCCTGCAGCAAGTGGTTTGCCGTCAAACACGTTCGGAATAGTAACTGGCGGTAATACATTTGGCAACATAATAATTCCACCAATAATGCCTCCTAAACCTGGTGTAGCACCAAATTCTTTGGCAGCATTAATACCAACATAAATGTTTAGATAGGTAAATAAACCAGAAGAAATTACACCTAAAACAGTTATGCCCAGATTCAAGCTTGGTGGCAATATTTTAACTGTCATCAAGTTTCTCAGCATCCCAACCACACCAGAAATCAGTCCCGCACCAACAAATGCAGGAATAAGTGGAATGAAGATAGCAGAAATATGTTGCAAAATTGCTCTCCACCAGGTTTGCTTTAAACTAGCTTTTTGCGCATCATGAACCGTTTGTGCTTTTTGCATTACCTCTGATTTATCTTGTTGATATGTCTCGGTACTTGACGAACTTGGTGCAGTAGCTGGGAAAGGATCATTCTCTTTTACACCGGCAGCATCAACCATGCTTTGAGCGACTTTAGTATTCACCCCTGGGCCTAAAACAATTTCTAAAGTTTCACCGTCAACAACTCCAATGACACCGTCTATTTTCTTAAGTCCGGCTAAGTCAACCTTATTTCTGTCTCTTATTGAAATTCGCACCCTTGTCATGCAATGGTACAACGATTTAACATTTTCGATTCCACCGATCTGGTCATAAATTTTTTGTCCCAAATCTGTATACTTGTCTATACTCATTTAAGCCTCCCTGCTTAAAAAAATAACTTGCTAGTTACCAAAATATTACTGCTTTTAGAACACAAAAACCACGGAGATACTTTTTCAGCATATCCGTGGCTCACATAAATTATTGAACTAATAAAAATTCATCCGTCGTTAACCGATGAGCACCTAATTTAGTTAATAAGTGATTATAATGATTCGTTACTGGTTTAATAGAAGAATCATATCCGTCCGAAATTAATGTAACTGAGTAGTCGCGACTCAATGCACTTTTTACTGTTGCCTGAACACATGCATGATTCATTAACCCCACCACAACAACATTTTTAGGATTAAGATCATGTACCTTCTGAGCAAAGTTTGTTTGCGTAAACGGACTTGGTTCGTTCTTAGTGAAAACTGGTGCCGAACTCTCGACCTTCAACTTAGAAGAAAAGTCACCAAGGTTTTCCTGCTTGACGTAAATAACTGGATCATTATTTTCTTCAAACTTTTTAATGACACGGTTAATCCGTTCAAGCAATTTTGCCTTCTTGCTCGAAAAGTGCATCGCTTGTTCCTGAACATCAACTACTAGCAATAAATTATCGGCTGACATAATTATCCTCTCAACTAAAAATATTTCTTTGAAACCGTTTTTATTATAACGCTATATTGTTGATATTCAACCTAAACTTTATTACTCGCTGTAGGATAAATTACTCATCCGATGTAAAGAGTAGCTTTTTACCTGCTTCTATTTGATTTAATAATGGCAAATCTTCTTGTATCACCTGCGCTAAAACGTTAACCCGTTTATCAGCTGGCAAATCACATTTTGTGATTTGTAACTCACCTTGATAACGCATATACAAGCTATCATCACAGGTAATCGTTCCTTTAGGACGTGCCAGAGCTTCGCTATTAGGAGTTGTTCCAAAGAGCTGCCGTTCACGTCCTTCAGCTAAACGAATAACTTTTTCTGCACAATCTCTTCGATTGTGCCATTCGTGACTAAATAGCTCTGGTACTTCTTTGTTTATTCGCAGCGTAATTGCATTCTCTTTAATGTAGTTTTTAAAGCTTCTCAGTGATGCCTGAGATAAGTCAGCATCACCAATAAAAACGTGATCACAGCCGAGCTCTTTCAATTCAAGCATCGCTGCCAATGGATTTTCTTTTCGTTGCTGTTCTACTGTCGGCAAGCCCTCATTAATTGGCCCTCTCTTTTTTGCGTCTCCCGCAACAAAAGCCATCGTCTGCAAGTTCATTTCATGCAGCCAAGCATTTTTAGTAGCTAACCAATTTGTGGATAAACCAGTCTCTGGTCGTGGATAATAATTATGCCACGCTTGTAAATGGGTAAAGTCAGCACAATAACTTCGCAATGCAGTAACATCATCTTTTTCAATCGTGCTTGCATTTAGTGCTATCGGCATCTCTTTTGATAGCTTTGCAATTGTGCTGTAGTCAACTCCTGAATCTATTCTTAATCCTGTTAAATGCAACTTTTTAACCTGATCAATATCGGTAATTGCTACACCCAATTTCTCTAAGCCAGCCTTAGAAACATCCGCAATTAAATCTATATCTAGATTACTACACCACTTGGTTAATTCCCCCAAGCGCTTTAAAACTAGTTTATCATCATCTTCAGGAATATTTAGAGAAGTAAAAATTGTCGTTAAACCAGCATTACGCATTGCCAATAAGTAGTTATAATCATCGGCTGTTAGGTCATGATCCAGATAAATTGAAAATCCAAGCATTTTTTCTCTTTCCTTCATAAAAAAACTGTTATTTCTATTATACTATTTTTTTGAAAGCGATATCAAAATAAAAAAGGCTATAGGTTAAACCTATAGCCTTTTCTTTTGCAGAAAACTAGTTTTAGTTATTTTCTTCAAGTACAAATGTACTCCATGGTTCCACTAGATCAAGTAAATCAAGATCATCCTCTCTCAAGTGGCCAACCAGATTACGCCTACCGTCATTTTCAAATGGAGTTAAGACAATTTGTAGCTCGCCCTTATAGCGAGGATACTTGTCATTTACAACTACAACATCACCAAAATCAAAGGTAGACTTCTCATTATTATGAGCAGGAATGTCCTCATCGGAATAAACCACACGTGGCATTGTGTCACGTAATAAGTATTCAGAAGCGTCACCACGGTATAGATGTTTATCTTTTAAACAAATTGTTTGTTCAATTGGTAGAACACCTTCTTCAAAATCAATTCCTAAAACTGGAAATGGACTATTGAGGGCTGCAGCAGCTGCAGCAAGTTCTTCCTCACTAGCAAAAGCATTACCAATGATAATGTCATCAATCATTTTGCTTAAGCGTAAGTGTGTCACTTGGCTAGCAATGTTTCTTTGACGATCACTTTCCATTGTTGGTAAGCCCTCATGAACAGGCCATGGACCAAATTGCGCATTCTTTGAAGAAATAAATGCAGCGGTGTGTAAACCATACTCACGATATTTGAGTGAATATTCCATAAAAATGTCTTCGCTCAAACCAGTATATTCCTGTGGATAGAAATTATGACAACCAATTAAGTTATCAGGCTCTGGATCATAAGACATAATGCTATCAAGGTAATTCGTACCACGACTCATATTAAGCTCAATCTTTAATCCGTATGGATTATGAGTCATTGCTGCTTCTTCCATCCCGCTGAAGCCTTCGTCTAAGCGCAGGCCCCAAACGCCTAAGTCATGGAAAAAGACTAAATTATTGTAGTCAATGTTTAATTCCTTGAATAAGCCCGGATTAATATCAACAACTGTCGTAAAGCCTAGCTTATTTGCATAAGCAACATCTTTTTTCAACTTAGCTAATAAATCTTCGCCATCATCGCTTTTTAATTGCAATAGCGATGTAAAAATACGCTTATAACCATATTTATGAGCCAAATCCATATACTTTTGATCTTGTTCAAAAGTACTTTGCTCTGGATAAAGTGATATACCTAATTGCTTCATAATTTTATTACTCCTTAAACTAGGACTATTCTGCTTCAGGTTTCATATTGTTAGCAGCAATAACGAATGGTACATAGATAAAGAAACCTATAACCATGTTAACAGCCTGTAACACAATTGAACGCCAATCCATTGTTCCTAAGAATGCGTTGAGGAATGGTGGCATTGCCCAAGTTATTTGTGCTCTAACTGGGTTGACCAAGCCAAACTTCAAAGCAGCATATGAAATTGAAACCATAACTAATGGTGCAAGAACAAATGGAATGAAGTAGATTGGATTCAAAACAACAGGCATACCAAACATTACAGGTTCGTTAATGTTGAAGATACCAGGAACTAATGAAACTTTTGCAACAGCACGTTGATCTTCACGTTTTGAGAAAATCAAGATTGCTAATAGCAATAGTAAGGTGGAACCTGCACCACCAATCCAAACATAAAGGTCAAAGTCTGTTCTTGTCCACATGTAAGGTAATGTTTTACCGTTGTGGTAGGCATTAACGTTAGCAATCAACGCAGTAGTCCAAATACTCTCGGTAACTGGTGCAAGAACGTTGGTACCGTGAATACCGAAGAACCAGAATAATTGAACCAAGAAGGTAATCAATAATACTGACCAGTAACCTTGACTGACTTTCATCAAAGGCTCTTGAATTGTCTTTGAGATAAAGTCAATAACAGTTGTGTTGTTGAGTTGGAATAGATAGTTAATAATACCGACAACATACAAACCTGCAACAGCAGGAATAATTCCAGTAAATGCGTTAGAAACTGCTGGTGGAACACTAGCAGGCATCTTGATTGTAATATGTTTCTTCATCAACATGATGTATACGGCAATAGCAATACCGCCCATGATCATTACTGTGAAGAAACCGTAAGCACCAAAGTACTTGTTAAAGTTGAAGTAACCCCATGCACTAACGTTTTTACCAGCTACAGCAGCACCAGCGTCAGTGATAGCTTTAACATCTCCCTTTGTTAAAGCAGCTTTTAAATCAAGTGAGAAGCTCTGTGGCAGTCCCATGATAAAAGTACCTAAGGTAACTAAACCACCAGCAATTGGTTCAACTTTGTATTGAACACACATTTGGTAACCAAATGTAAATGCAAATAGCAAACCTAGAACAGCGGTTGTACCTGTCCAGACTAATGCATTAATGGCAATTAGCCATTGCATTGAACTTACAAAGCCGGTCCAGCCGAATTGATTTGGTAGATCTCTTACTAACGCATTAATAACATTAGCTACAGAACCTGCCATAATCAATGGCATGATAGAAATGAAAGCATCACGCAAGGCTACAAGCCAGCGAATCGAACCTATCTTTGCAGCAACGGGAACGACATGCTTATTTAACCAGTTAATTAAAGCATTCATTTTAATTTCCTCCTACTATTTTTAACTACACTTGTATTATACCATAGTAGATGAAATCGCTTTAGAAAAAGTGAAAAAAACGCATTAAATAATAGTATTTAATAGGGTTTTTGTATAGTTTTAGATGTATAAAACCATAAATATAAGCTTTTAATTTCGGAAAACAGCTTATTCAGAATTATTAAATAACAGTATTATACGAAAAGCATTATCACTTTTTGCCTTTCATAACTTTTAATAATACCAAAAAAGGACTAATTAAAAATTAGTCCTTTAGTTAGTTTCATAAGTTATACTAGCTCTATTTTTCTTCTAACTTGGCACCTTTATTACTTGCCAAAACAAATGGTAAATATAGGAAAATATCTAAAATGAACAGTAAGAGTGAAAGGATCGTTGCTGGTATATCTCCTGCGGTTGTCACCCATGTAGTTAAAATAGGAGGAATTGTCCAAGCAGGAATAACAACGCTTTTTGCCACTACACCTAGTAATGTTAGTGGATATGCAATTGCAAGGTTAATCAATGGAACAAAGATAAATGGAATTACAAAGTAAGGATTCATTACAATTGGAATCCCAAACATAATCGGTTCAGAAACGTTAAAGATACTTGGAAGTAAGCCCAATTTGGCTACATCACGATATTCCCTACGTTTAGAGGCAATAAAGATTGCTATTAAGAACGGCAGAATCGCACCGGTTCCACCAAACAAAGTGTACATACCAATCCAAGGATTTGTAACGATATTCGGAACGGCTTTGTGGGCAGCAAAGGCAGCCATATTTTGCTGAATTGCTGCTATCATTGGTGGCGAAGTTACTGATGCAACAATATTCTGTCCGTGCAAACCAAAGAACCATAAGAACTGCGTCACAAACTGAATAACGAAACAGCCAATCCATGATTCCATTGCTGCTTGCAAAGGTTTGGAAATTACTGCTTGAACTAAGTCGGTTATTCCTTGATGGAAAATTTGGACATAAGCAAAGGTAATAACCGCAAAGACGATAACTACAAGTGACTCAGGTATTAGTGAATTAAAAGACTGAGCAACCGCAGGCGGTACACCGTCAGGCATTTTGATTCTTAACTTTTTCGCTTTGTAGAAAAACAACAATAGCTCTGTGCTTAGAACTGCCGCAATCAAGCCCACAAACATCCCACCAGATGAAGTTAGAGATTGTGCGTAAACCCCAGCAACTGTAACTGTTTTGACAGTACCAGTTATCACTGCAGGATTATTCAACGGAAACATAATTAAGGCAGTAGCTACACTTAAAATTCCCGCGTGAATTGGACTAATATCGTTCGTACCAATTCTACCGTCAGCAATATAAGAATTAAGCAAACGGTAACCAATTATAAACGTTACAAATATGGTCATAAAGCCCATAGTACCGTTGTTTACCATCGTTCCCATTTCAGTCAATTTAGCTGCATAAGGAAATGCCTTTAAAACTGCAGGTTGATTCAGAACTAACGAATTTAACAATAGGAAAAGCGAGTTAACCATAATTATTGGCGTAATGTCAACAAAGGCATCTCGGATAGCCACTAAATGTCGCTGATTACCAATTTTATTTGCTAAAGGTAAAACAAGCTTATTAATTTTTTCAGAAATATTCATTTTTACTCCCTTAACTATTTTTGAAATTTCTAACTTAAAGGATTCAATTATTGAAACGTTTCAATAATAGTATTATACAATGTTTTTGGAAACGTTTCAATATAAAAATGAAAGCTTTTACAGATTACCTTAGTTTAATTATTTATCCGCTTTAAGTTTTAATACTCCAAAAGGAAATGCAGTTTCTGGCAAAGTAATTCTAGAATCAGAAGACTGAATGCTTTCTTTTGTTTCTAAGTTTTCAACAGATTCATACGAAAAAGTTAAATCAGCAAGAGATTTTTGTTCACCACCCTGTTGTTGTTCGTAAAACAGGTAATGATTGCCATCTTTCTTAGTTAGATATAGCTGGTTTTTTGCATATTCTGGACAACCACGTGTACTATAGACCGCTTCCCCAAAAACTTTCAGCCAGTCACCCAGTTGCTTCATTAGAGCTAATGCAGGTTCTGGTAAGGTCCCATCTGGCTTTGGCCCAACACCTAAAATTACATTCCCACCTAAGCTAATAATCTTTACAATACTACTTAAAATCTCAACAAAGCTTTTATACTGGTCGTTAGGAACATAGCCCCAGTTTTTGGCCAAAGTAAGATTACTTTCCCAAACTTTTTTCGGTGGTACAGTTGGAATTTTTTGCTCTGGGGTAACATAATTTTCATATTTCCCACCAATTGTTCGATCAACAATTAAAGTATCTGGCTTAATCTGCCAAATCTTTTGTGCAATTTCATCCATTGGTAGTTGCTCATGATGCATACTATTAACCCAACCAGCATCAAGCCATAAAATATCAATTGGACCATAATTTTGACAAATTTCTAATAGCTGATTTTCAACGAATTGCTGAAATTGATGCCACAATTCTGGTTTCTCTTCAGGGTCGTAACTAGCATATCGACCTTGCGGGTCTGAATTAGGCTCCCAATAAAAAGGACTATGCCAGTCAGCCTTGGAATAATATGCACCTGTCGCAATCCCTTCTTTGCGAAACGCATTATTCACATACTTTAAAAGATCGGCTTGTGGATTAGTATGAAACACAGAATCTGCTGCCGTTATTTTGTAGTCACTATAGCTTGTGTCGTACATATTAAAGCCATCGTGGTGCTTAGTTGTAAATAACATATACTTAAAACCCGCATCTTTAGCTGCTTTTGCCCAATCATTCGGATTAAATTTAACTGGATTGAATTCCCTATTCAAATTCCAGTAATCATGCCTTAATGTGGTTAAATCTGATCTCCAAGCACCGTGTTTGCGAGCCCAGTCATCTTCTTTAGATAATTGCCACGATTCAACTATTCCTGCTTGCGAGTATAGGCCCCAGTGAAAAATAATGCCAAGCTTTTGATCTTGGAACCACTCAAGCTTATCAACAATTTCCGATGGCAAATCTTGATATGCTTCTTGCTGAGCTGCTTTGTTTTCAATAATATCCTGTCGTTTCTTGTTTTCACTCATTTTCTAGCTCCTTTTGCCAAAAAATCTTATCCTGAATAAATACTTGCTTATCCACTTCTTGATTGTCGAGAAGTTTTAAAGTTGAGTCTGCCACTTTTTCCGCAATTTTATCCACAGGCTGCTTAATTAATGTAATCGGTAGCTTCATGTTTTGGAGTAGGTGAGAGTAACCAAATCCAGCAACTGCAATCTGTGTTCCAACTTCCATGCCAGCATCACGAATTCCTTCTACAACTTGAATTGCATTCGTATAATTGGTAACAAAAATTGAATCAAAGTCGTTTTTTATTAGCTCGGATACAGCTTCATACGCTTCAGTAGTTCCATAGTCAACATAAATTATTTGATCAGATGAAATTTCAACTGACATTTTTTTACATGCCGCATTAATTCCTGCTAATCGTTGTTGAAGTACATAATCGCTTTCAGTTGGAATGATGAATGCTGTTTTCTTTCGCTTTTTCAACATTCGTTCCACAACTTCTTGAGACGCTTGTTGATCGGCACTCAATATTTCTGGAACTGATTTGTCTGCCAAAGATGCTTCAACTGAGATTACAGGAATCCCAACCTGTCCTACTTCTTGAAATGCATCCCACTTAGTTTCAGCTTTCAAAATAATTAATGCATCTACTGACCGTTCAATCAGTTTTTTCAGCTTGTATTCAAAAGTTTCCTTATCGTTTCGGTGACTAGTTAAAAGCAAAAAGTAACCAGCTTGATCAAATAGTTGTTCTAATGCTGCCAGCAGCTGAGAGCTATAAAAGTTATCCATATTATCAACTAAGATCCCAATTGAAAATGATTTATTCATCTTCAGTGCTTTTGCCGTTTGATTTGGGATATAGTGCAGTTCTTTGATTGCTTGCTGAATCTTTTCCTCATTTGCTTTTTTTAAATGAACACCATTCAAATAGCGTGAAATAGACCCAACAGACACACCTGACTTATTGGCAATATCTTTAATCGTGACCATTTTTACCTCTTTTTTTGTTTTTCAATAAAATTATAGGCTGCACCATATAAATTAGCGTCATTATGGTATTGACACGTTTCAACAACAGGCATGATCTTTTCAACTTTCTTTTCCACAAGTTGTGCCTCTAGACGCTTGGCTACTTCAGCACTAAAACTGCTACGCGCTGAAACACCACCACCGATAACAATTGCATCAAAATCGAACGAAACTTGAATGTTATAAAGTCCCATAGCTAAACGGTCATACACTTCGTCAATCAGCTCATTTGCCAACTTATCACCTTGATCAGCCAATAAAAACAGTTTTTCTCCGTCTACATCATCGGCTTCTGTTTGAGCAACATACTTGGCTGCTGCCTTAACAATTGTCGCTTGCATACTCAAGATTAAGCCATCAGCAGTCGACATTAAACCAAACTCGCCTCCAAACAGATGACTACCTTTGTATAATTTTCTGTTTATAAAAACTGCACCACCGATACCAGTACCAACTACAACAAAAGCTACATTGGTAAAGTTTTTGCCTGCACCAATATTAACTTCGCAGATGCCAGCACAATTAGCATCATTCTCAATAGTTACAGGCAGCCCAAATTCTGCTTCAAGCTCATGAAAAATTGGCCGATTATGAATATAGGGTACTGAACTAATACCATCAATTTCACCCTTTGTGTCATCAACTGCTCCTGGAGCACTGATAGCAATCCCATCTATATCCAGTAGTGTATCAAGATAGCGATGCATCTGTTTTACCAGTCCTTTGAAGGTTTTTGGTGTTTCATACTTTTTTTGACACGTAATGTTATGATCGTCACCGAAATATCCACATTTAAGATTGGTGCCACCAATATCGAAAACTGCTAATTTCATTTTTCTCTCCTAGTATTTAGTCCAAGTACCTGCCATTGCTTTGAATTACTTTTTTAAACCACCAGTAACTTTTTTTAGGAATCCGTTTGAGATCAAGGACTTCTTTGTTAGTACGATTAACATAAACCATACCATATCTCTTATCCATGTTGCCTGAAGAACTAGGTATATCAATAAGTCCCCAAACTAAGTAGCCAATAATGTCGACACCATCGATGTACATTGCGTCTTTTAACGCTTGAATATGTTCTTTGTGATATCTAATTCGAAGGTCATCATCAATTTCTTTTCCGTGGTAGTTCTCTCTAATTCCTATTCCATTTTCAATCGGAAACATTGGCAGTTGATACTGATTATACGTCTTGGTTAAAATGTCTCTAAAGCCAGTAGGATCAATTGACCAGCCCCACTCGTTTACTTGCAAAAATGGATTTTCTTTACCGCCATATTGAAGGTAATAATTTGGCGCAGTTTTGTCTGGAATCAAACTACTACTAATTGTTGCACTTTGATAGTAACTAAAAGCGATATAATCACTTTTCATTTCACTCATCTCTTTAAGGTCTTCAGGTAAAACATCCACATTAAGATTATTATTTTTAACAAAACTAATCACTTCGTTTGAGTAATGTCCAAAAACAAACGCATCTAACAAATTTTTGTTAAAGAATTCATCTAGTTGACGTGCATACAAAATATCTTTGGGAAGTGCAGAAACAGGATAAACTTCACTGTAGGCGAGCATGCCACCAATTTTACAGTCCGTTGTTTGATGTAAGTAAGCAGCAATTCTAGCGTGAGCTAGCATCAAGTGATGACTAATGGTATATATATCCGTCAGCGTTTCTTCTTCTTTTAGTGAGCCTGCAATTTTCGCTGCACCAGGCATAAAATAAAGGTTTTGTTCATTAAAAGTAATCCAGTATTTAACACGATCACCAAACAGGTCAATCATCTTTTTGCCGTATCGAACGAAAGCGTCAACTACATACCTACTACTGAAGCCATTATATTTCTTAGCTAGATTTAGTGGCATGTCAAAATGATAGAGGCAAATCATTGGTTGAATTTTTCTTTTTAATAATTCATCAATTAAATCCGAGTAAAATTTAATTCCCTCTGGGTTAAAATCACCATCACCCATTGGGTTTACTCTACTCCATGATATTTGAAAACGATAGCAATTAATTCCCTGATCAGCCATTAAATCTAAATCAGCTGGATATCGATGGTACTCATCAATTGCTTCATCCCATACTGATGAGCCGTCTTCTGATCGATAGTTTGCATAAACAGAGTCGCCTTTTCCGCCTTCATGGACCGCTCCTTCCGTCTGCATGCTTGAAGTTGAATTACCCCACATAAAATTATCAGGTAACGCTTGATTATTCATTTTCATACCTCACTCAATATTTTTGAAACGTTTCAATATATTATAGTAAAACATTTTTATTAAGTAAAGCTTCTTACCACTTAACTGACATATTAGTAAGCTATCTTTGACAACAAAAAATGCCACCAATTATTTGGTGGCATTTAATATAAATGCATTAACTATTTGTTTGTAGTTGCATAATCAGTAATGTTCAAAGTTTGTTGGAAACCATTTGCACTAGTGATTGTTAAAACCGTGTTATTGTTGCTAAATTGAATTGCTGATTTGTCCACGCCATTTGCTGTTGCAGCAAGTTGAACAATTTGATCAGCTTCACTAATACTTAAGTTCTTTAAGTCGTTAACTACTACTTTTTTGCCGTTAAGAGCATTTTTAGCAGAAGTTATTTTGCTTAAAGTATCATTTACCTGTGCAACAGTTGAAATTGCAGTATTAACTTGCGTACCAGTTGCAATAGCTGCATCGTAGGCATCACGTAATGACTTAGCTGAAAGCTTATATGCATCGCTAGCCTTAACAGCTGCTGCTTGACCTAAAGCATCTTGTAGTGGCTTCTTGTCTGTATCAGTAGCAGTAACGGTCTGACTTTTAGCAGTTTCTGGTGTGTTAACTGGAGTAAGTTTATGTCCACTTACAGTGTTAACATCATCATCTTTAATAAAGCCATTCTTATCACTTTGTAATTTGTAGAACAAAACAGCTTTGTTTTCAGATTGAACCCAAATGTAACGTAATTCGTTTACACGAGCAACATGACCCTTAGCAAAGGTCTTTGTTGGTTGTGCAACACCCTTGTCATCGTAGACATTGGTGTCACGCGCAATGGTAGCAAAAGTTGCATTTTGGTCTTCTACTGGCTTTTCATTTGCAGGTTTTAATTGCTTACCAGTGATTACACCAACGTTGCTCTTCTTAACCCATTGATTTTCACCAGGATATTTACTATCGCTAATGCGGTAGTACAATTTGCCATCAATGTACTGTAGCTTATCAACTTGAACTTGTTGACCCTTCTTAAGTAAAGTCTTGCTTGAATTACCTTGGTCATCATAGATATATGCATTATGGTTCAAAGTAATTACCGTTGGATCATTTTGGTTATCACTTGGCGTATCGTCATCATTAACTGGTTTTAAAGTTGCGCCAGATAATTTACCAACGTTAGCTGCCTTGATAAATTGGTTAGTTTGACCACTGATGCGGTAGTAAAGCTTTTTACCAATATAAATTGCTTGATCAAAGGTAGCGGTTTGACCCTTCTTAATCTTCTTCTTGTCAGTCTTACCCTTAGCATCGTAAATGTAGGCATTGTGCTTAATCTTAGCACTTGCAGTAGAAGTGGTTGTGGTAGTTTTAGTAACCTTCTTGCCATCAACGTAGCCAACATTAGCTGCTTTGACAAAAGCGCCACCGCCAATATCGTAAAATTCAATGCCACCAATAGTTACTTTCTCTGAGTATTTTAAGGTATAGCCTTTACCAATGGTCGTGTTCTTTTCACTACCCATATAAGTCTTTAGACGCTTACCGTCCTTATCATATACGTAAGAATTGTGACTTAATTTAATTGTGCCCTTTTTTGAAGTATTTTTCTTGGTAGAAGAAGTATTCGTTGCTGTAGATTTATGAGCTGCTTGAACTACTGCAGTTTGACTCGCACTCAATACTGGACTAACACCAATAAGTGCAGCTGTTGATACCATCATTAATTTATGACTTAGTTTCATTTATCTATTACACCTCATTAAAAAACTATTTTAATATATTTATTGTATACCAAAAATGCAATTAAACCAATTAAGATGGTAACTTCTTACCTTTTCTTAATACTATTTAATTACATTTGGATTGTTTCCTAAATTTAATACTGAAAAATAGATTTATTCCCAATTTTCATCTTTTGATAATGGTAACTTGTGCCAATAATCAGGCTTATTCACCTGACGTCCACGTGCAATCGCCATATCATATTTGTTTACGTCCTTGGTAATAGTAGAGTCAGCTGCAACAAAGGCGTGATCTGAAATATTTACCGGTGCGATTAAAGTTGCTCCTGAGCCAATGAAGGCACGATCGCCAACATTAATGTGATCCTTTTTAATACCATCATAATTAGCAAAGATAGTGCCACAACCGACATTAATGTCTTTACCTAAAGTTGCATCTCCAACGTAAGTCAAGTGACCAACCTTAGAATTTTCGCCAATTTCAGCATTCTTAACTTCAACAAAGTTACCGATATGAGCACCCTTCTTGATGATTGAATTAGGCCGCAGATGCGAATTTGGTCCAATATCAGTGTTTTCAAACATTTGTGAGTTCTCAATTGTTGATGAAGTAACTGTTACATGGTCGCCAATAGTTGAATCAACAATCCGTGAGCCAGAAGTAATCAAGCAATCACTGCCAATTTCTGTCTTACCCTTAATGACAACATTGCCTTCAATAACTGTATCCGCACCAATTTTCACGTCTGAATCAATATAAGCTGTATCAGGATCAATAAAGGTTACACCATTACACATGTGCTTTTCATTAATCCGCTTTTGCATGATTTTGCTTGCTTGTGCGAGCGCAACACGATCGTTAACACCAATACTCTCACTAAAATCACGCATGCGGTATGCGCCAATTCGTTGACCTTCATTGCGCAAAATTTCCAGAACATCAGTCAGATAATATTCACCTTGTGCATTTTGATTATTAACATGTTTCAGTGCTTCAAACAGCAGTTTATTATCGAAACAAAAAACACCTGTGTTAATTTCTTTGATCTTCAGTTCTTCAGGACTACCGTCTTTTTGTTCAACAATTCTTAAGACGTTATCTTGATCGTCACGGATAATTCTACCGTAGCCGTATGGGTTAGGTGCTTGCGCAGTTAAAACAGTAGCTGCATTGCCTTTAGTTTGATGGTAGTCAAACAACTTTTTAAAGGTCTCACTAGTAAACAGTGGTGTGTCACCAGTAATAACTAACGTGGCACCATCTTTTCCTGCTAACTCTTTTTCTGCAGTTAAAACGGCATCACCCGTTCCTAACTGTTTTTTCTGCAGTGCAAATTCTGATTTTCCAGCTAATACCTTTTCAACGTCTTCTGCGCCTGTGCCAACAACAGTCACAATTTTGTCTGGTTCGATTCCCTGTGCGGCTTCAACAACGTGTTCAACCATTGTTTTGCCACAAACCTGATGCAAAACTTTGTATAGCTTAGATTTCATTCTTGTACCCTTGCCAGCTGCAAGGACAATAACAAATTTTTTCATTATTTTTTAGCCTCTTCTAATTTTGGATTTTGCCCACTTTTATTATTTCAAACTAAAAGCGATCATAATCGGTATGTGCGACTATGGTTCCTGGCTCAGCAATAATGACTTTCTTTTTACCGTCTACACGCTTAATTTTAACTAATGAAAGGTGACCTTCAATTAGCTTTTCATCTTCAAAATCAGCTTCACATAAAACACAGATACCAGCAATATTGCTATCGAATTCTCTAACTAATTGCTGCATACCGGTCAAAGTACCACCGGCCATCATAAAGTCGTCTACTAACAAAACATTAGAGTGCTCATTTAAAACTCTTGTAGGTAATTCCATCTTGGACACACGATCAAGCGAAGAAGAAATGTAGTTAACAGAAACCGTTGCGCCTTCAGTTACCTTTGAGCGTTTGCGTGCAATAATAAATGGTACGTTTAAATAGCGCGCAACAGCTTGAGCTAGTGAAATACCCTTGGTTTCAATTGTCATTACCACATCAATTTTGGAATATGCATAACGTGTAGCAATTAGCTTACCAATCTTTTCAAGATCTTGCGGATTTCCTAAAATATCAGAAAGATAAACAAAGCCACCCGCTAATATTCGATCTGGGTCCTCAATTCTTGCAGCTAAATCAGTTAAATAATTTTGCGCATGTTTTTTACCCCAAAAAGGAACGTAACGGACACCTCCTGAAGCACCCGCAACAGTTTCTAAGATACCATCCTGATTATTAGCTAAAGTATGCTTTAAGATTGCCAAATCTTCTGAAATAGATGACTTAGCAGCTCCATAACGCTTAGCAAAAAATGGTAATGGTATCAAGTCATGTGGGCGTTCCATTAAATATTTAGTCATATCGACCAATCTCTCTGAACGTTTCATAAAATCCCCTCTCTAATGTTTGTCTTTTGCCTGCTTCTACTATACACTGAACGACAAAAAAAGACACTAACATTTTACAAAATGTTAATGCCAAAAAGTATGATCTTTTTATTTTTAATCTAGCTTATTCAGCCGCATCATCAAATTTTAATGTGATATTTTTGGTTAACAAATCCGTGTAGCTATACGAAACATGTTCAAAGTTATTTTGGTCCTGATCCAAATCAACAACGAAAACAGCTGGGAATGTTTCCTTCAAGACTCCGCGTCTTTTGGTAACTTTCTTACGTCCTGCTCTTGCAACCACAGTCAAAGAATCACCCAAATGTGAATCTAATTTCTGCTTAATAGTAGTAATAGATGTTGGCACTGTTAACAACTCCTTTGGAGTTCTATTTTACTACAATATTATCATTTTTTCAATTCTTTTTAAGTGGTAGCCCAGAAGCTTCTCATGATTTTTGCGGTGAAATTGCGGCTGCAATCTGGATGAACTGCTTGATTGTAAGCTGTTCCGGTCTAATACGTGGATCCACTCCCAAAGAATCTATCAACTGCTTTCGTTGATCAGGATCTGGTACTAAATTCTTTAAATTATTATTTAAAGTTTTACGCCTTTGACTGAAACACATTTTCACTACCCAATTAAAGTGTTTAGGATCGCCAACATCCATCTGCTCTGTCAAAGGAGTCAAAACAACTACACTTGAGTCGACCTTAGGCCGCGGAATAAATGAGCTACTTTTTACGTTTAGCGCAAGTTTGACTGTCATTTGCGTTTGAACCGCAATTGTCAAAGGACCATAAGCTTTACTATTTGGCTGAGCGTCTAGCCGTTCAGTCACTTCTTCTTGCATCATTAAAGTTAAACTAGTGAAATTTAAGTTTGCTTGATTCAAAAAGAAAATAATTGGAGTCGTAATATAGTATGGTAAATTTGCTACAACCTTAATTGGTTTATTTACATCAAGGAAATCTTCAAAATCTGCCGGAAAGTCTGCCTTTAAAATGTCTTTCATCATTAGTTTAAAAAGGTCATCAAGTGGGACGCCATCTATTTTAGTAGGGAGTTCATTATATAAAATTTCCGGTAAACTCTCATCAACTTCGTAGGCAAAGACCTTTGCACCTGCAAGCAAGAGCTGTTCCGTCAATGAACCAATCCCTGGTCCAATTTCAATTACTTGATCACCAGGTTGAATTTCAGCTGCCTGAACAATCCCCTTAATTGCATCTAAATCAACTAAAAAGTTTTGTCCTAGGTTCTTCTTCGCCTTAATAAAGTAGCGATTAATAATTGCTTGAGTCCGAACCGCGGAACCAATTGGAATTTCGTTATTCATTTTTTGCCTCCTTAACGGCTTGCTCAAGTTGCTTAAGCGTAATACCAAATGTGCATAACCGGCTGTAAAACTGTTTTGCGTTGCCATAACCGATACGCAAGCTAATTCCTACTTGCTCACGTAATTTACGCGAATTGGGCCCGCTTGATAAACCCAGTTTTTGATAAGCTTGCTTGCTAATATCACTAGAAGGTGCTTGCTGTTCGTGCAAGTCGCTCAAAGCCTTAACAAGTGCCTGCTTTGATGCGTGCTCAACTCCCAGTGAATTGCCTTTCCCCTTTTTATGAGGATCACCCTCTTTGCGTGTGATAAAAGCCTGTTTGGCATTAGGGACCGCCTCAGTAACTAATCTGCGGATTCTCTCACCATTAAGATCTGGATCAGTTAAGACAATTATTTCACGTTTTTTCGCCAATTCTTTTAATTCAGTCAAGACCACCGGTGGCACATCAGAGCCATTGGTTTCGATTGTCTCGATGCCAGGAAAAAACTGTTTTAGGCGGATCGTATCATCCTTACCTTCTACCACTACAACGGCATTAAATTGTTTTTTTGTTAAGACCATATACCCTCATCGTATTTTCATAAGTTGCCTTGGCAACTTCTTCTAACGGAATGTCTTTCAATTCAGCAATTGCTCTTGCAACGTAATAAACATTGCCAGGTTCATTTTGCTTACCGCGATATGGTTTAGGTGTTAAAAATGGTGCGTCCGTTTCAACTAGTAGCCGATCCATTGGCGTCTTCTTAGCGGCTTCATGAACCTCGGTTGCTTTGGTGAAAGACACAACACCAGAATATGAAAAGCAGACGTTTAAGTCTAAAAACTTTTCAAGCCAGGAAGCATCACCGTTAAAACTATGCAGAACTGCACCGTATTCCAGATTACTATTCTTCAAGATATCGTAACAATCGGCAAAGGCATCCCTTGTGTGAATGTCTACGGGCATTTTCAATTCATGCGCAACCTCAATCTGGCGTGCAAATACTTCACGCTGCTGTTCACGCGGAGATTCATCCCAGTAATAATCAAGGCCGATTTCTCCAACTGCAACAACACCGGGTATTTGAAGCTGCTCAATTAACTCATCTTCAGCCTTTTGGTCGTAATCTTTAGCAACATCGGGACAGTACCCAACCATTGCATAAACCTGCTCAAAACGCTGACTAAGTTCAATTGCACCCCGATTAAACTCTGGATCTTGACCAACACAGATCATTTTATTAACACCTAATTGGCGTGCGCGACCAAGATAAAATTCTTCTTTACCTTGGAAAGGCCCATCTTGCAAGTGCGTATGATTATCAATTAATTCCATTAACCTAATTCGGCCCCAATTTCATGTTCGTCGCCAACAATTGCTAACTTAACTGTGCCACCTTTTTCACTTGATAAAAGCATTCCTTGACTTAATTGACCAAGCATTTTACGTGGTTTCAGGTTAGTAACTGCCAAAACTTTTTTATCCAGTAATTCACTAGCATTTGGATAATACTTCCGAATACCACTTAGGATTTGACGTTCATCACCATTACCAAAATCAAGTTGGAATTTTAATAGTTTACTTGATCCTTGAACAGGCTCAACTGAAAGAATCTTTCCAACTCTAATTTTGACTTTGTCAAAATCATCAATTGAGATTTCTTTATCTTTTACTTTCTCACTGCGGCTTTCCTTTTTTGGTTTTGCCTTAGCCATTTCATCCTTGATGTACTTAATTTCGTCTTCTGGTTTCAAACGTGGATAAATTGGCTTTGGATCACTGATAACTTTGACATTCCAAGCAAAATCGCCAAAACCAAGTTGCTTTTGCTCAGAATTATCCCAATCAAGTCCCAGCTGTCTAAACATTTCAACTGGTGTTCTAGTCATAATTGGTGCAATTAATAAGGCAATGATTCTTAAGCTTTCAGCTAAGTTGGACATTACACGCGACAAGTCGTCTTTTTTGCCTTCCTTATTTAGTTCCCAAGGAGTGGTTTCATCAATGTATTTATTTGCACGGCTAACTAGTTTCCAAATATCTTCAATTGCTTGGGTAAAGTAAAGTTTATCCATATCTTTTTGGTAACTAGCAATTGCTTCAGCGGCAACGCTAGCAAGCTCTTGACCGAATTCATCTTGGTCTTTAGCAACTGGAGCCACTTCACCATTTTGATATTGATTAATCATTGAAACTGTCCGGTTAAGCAAATTACCTAAATCATTTGCTAAATCATAGTTAACGCGTTCAACAAAGTCTTCTGGTGTAAAGACTCCATCAGAACCAAATGGTAATGCACGCATTAAGTAGTAGCGTAAAGCATCTACGCCATAGCGATTTATGATAGATTCAGGATAAACTGCATTACCCTTAGACTTGGACATCTTACCGTCTTTCATTAATACCCAGCCGTGACCAATAACGTGCTTAGGTAAAGGCAAGTCTAGTGCCATCAACATAATTGGCCAGTAAATTGTGTGGAAACGAACAATTTCCTTACCTACTAGGTGAACATCTGCAGGCCAGTATTTCTTAAAGAGTGAGTCGTCATCTGAACCATAACCCAATGCAGTAATATAGTTAGACAATGCATCAATCCATACGTAAACAACGTGCTTAGGATCACTTGGGACAGGAATTCCCCAAGAAACAGTAGTACGAGTAACTGATAAATCTTCAAGACCAGGTTTAATGAAGTTATTAACCATTTCTTTTTCACGAGAATGAGGCAAAATAAATTCAGGATGGTCTTGGTAATATTGGTAAAGTCGATCAGCATACTTGCTCATCTTAAAGAAGTAAGATGGTTCTTTAACTAGTTGAACATCATGACCTGATGGAGCCTTACCACCAATCACATTGCCTTCATCGTCCTTATAAACTTCTGCAAGTTGAGATTCAGTGAAATATTCTTCATCTTCAACTGAGTACCAGCCAGTGTATTCACCAAGATAGATATCGCCTTGTTTTAATAGTTGTTCAAAAATTTTCTGGACACCCTTAACGTGCTCTTCATCAGTAGTTCTAATGAATTTATCGTATGAAATATCTAGGCTCTTCCATAGCTTTTTGTATGTTACAACCATGTTGTCAACAAACTCTTGTGGCTTAATTCCTTGCTTTTCTGCTTTTTGTTCAATCTTTAAGCCATGTTCGTCAGTACCAGTTAAAAAGAAAGTGTCATAGCCTTGGCTACGCTTGTAACGCGCCATCACATCAGCAGCAATTGTTGTGTATGCATTACCAATGGTTAAACGGCCGGACGGATAGTAAATTGGGGTTGTAATATAAAAAGTTTTTTTATCAGCCATATTCTGTTCTCCTTAAGATTCGTTTAATTTCATTATATTATACTACATCAATAAAAAAGAGAATTCCTCACGGAGTTCCCTTTTTTAAGATATATTATAAAGATTTGCCTATTTAAATTAAGAATTTTTCATCCTTCATGTAGAAGTGTTTTACGATCATCGTCAACAAAATGTAGAGGACTAAAATTCCTAGAACAATCCAGATAAAGGAAATTGGCATTGGTCCAAAGCCTAATTTTTGTGCAAGGAAAGAAAATGGAATCAATGTTCCAATTACCCCTGCTCCAAAAGTAGACAAAGTAACGCTTGGCGATGCGTGCTGGCCAATAAATGGTAAGCGTGGATCACGTAAAGCATGAATAACCATTTCTTGTGTCCAAAGTGATTCAATGAACCAGCCGGTGTGGAACAATGCGATAAATGCAGCTTGTTTAGCTGGGCCAATTGCAGTAAAGCTGCCACCAACTAAATGTGGACAAATGACGAAGTACAGCAGTGCAAAAGTCAAAATATCAAAGACAGATGAAGTTGGTCCGAAATAGAACATGAATTTTGGCAGTTTTTTCGTTGACCAAGTACGCGGTTCACGCAAGAATTCATCAGACATATCATCAAATGGAAGTGATAGACAGCTAGTTCCATACAGTAAATCTAGTGCTAGCAACTGTAATGGCAACATTGGTAAGAATGGTAAAAATGAAGAAGCAACCATAATCGACAGGATATTACCAAAGTTGGATGATAAGGTAATCTTAATATACTTCATAGTGTTACCAAAGACCTTACGCCCAATTCTAACGCCTGTTTCTAGCACGTTGAGATCTTTGTGTAATAAGATGATGTCAGCTGATTCCTTAGCAATATCAACCGCTGTATCAACTGAGATTGAAACATCTGCGGCTTTCATTGCAGGAGCATCGTTGATGCCATCGCCCATATAGCCAACCGTGTGACCGTTATCTTTCAATAAGTTAATGATATTGGTTTTGTCTTCTGGAGATAACTTAACAAAAATGTTGCACTCTTCCACCATTTTTGCCAGTTCTTCAGGGCTCTTACCTTCTAGGTCTGCACCAGAATAGACGGTGTCAACATTCAAGCCAACTTGTAAACCAACTGTTCTGGTAACAGCTTCATTATCACCCGTTAGAATTTTAACGGTGATTCCATCATCCTTGAGTCGTGCAAGAGCAGCCTTAGCACTTTCCTTTGGTGGATCAAGAAAGGCAAGGAAGCCGCATAGAATCAAATCACTCTCATCTTTAACAGAGAATTCACCAACGGGAGCAGGATTACGCTTGTATGCCATCATGATAACCCGCAGACCATCATCGTTCATATCATTGACTTTGTCCATTACCTTTTTCTTGCGTTCATCAGTAAGTGGCAAAATCTGTCCGTCAACCTCGATCTTAGTGGAAACAGCCATCATTTCCTCAGACGCACCTTTAGTTACCAAGAGGTGTTCACCGTGCTCACGGTCAGAATTTTCCACAACCACGCTCATTCTTCTTCTAGAAAAGTCAAACGGAATTTCGTCAATTTTATTGTAGTCACGTTGAATTTCATTAATGTCTAGTTCATCACCGGCAGCTTCAATAATTGCCTTATCAATCAGGTTTTTCATCCCTGTTTGGTAGTATGAATTCAGGTAGCCTAACTCCAAAATATGTTGGTTTTCGTGCAAATTGAGGTCATAGTGACGCTCTAAAACCACTTTATCTTGAGTTAATGTACCGGTCTTATCAGTACACAGAATATCAGCTGAACCAAAGTTCTGGATCGAGTTCATCTTCTTAACAATCGTGCCCTTTTTGGACATTTCAATTGAACCCTTAACCAAGTTGGTTGTAACAATTACCGGTAACATTTCCGGTGTTAAACCAACAGCAGTTGCGATTGAAAAGATTAACGCACTAACCCAGTCGCCCTTGGTTAAACCATTAATAATGAAAACAAGTGGTGCAATAATTGCAGTCATGATAATCAACAACTTAGAGACATTTTTGATGCCGACATCAAAAGCAGTGTTTTTGACATCATTGTGTGAAATATCATGAGCCAGTTTACCAAACATGGTCCGTTCACCAGTGGCAAAAACCACGCCTAGTCCGGAACCAGAAACAATTGTGGTCCCTTCGTAAAGAACATTAGGATAGTCAAGATAATCTCGATCGGCACCAATTTTTGGCTTCTTAGTCGCAATCTTTTCTACTGGATTCGATTCACCGTTTAGTGAACTTGATGAACAGAACAAGTCCTTACTGTTTAGTAGCCGCATATCTGCAGGAACCATATCGCCTGCAGCCAGTCTGATGATATCACCCACAACTACTTCGCTAGTATCAATTTCTTGGTCCTTACCGTCTCTGATAATATCTGTTGTTACAGAAACCATCTTGAGCAGTGAATCGACCGCATTTGAAGACCGGACATTTTGAATAAAACTAGTTACTCCAGAAATAAACACCATGATTAACATGATTAAAACGGTTGTTAAGTCTTTTTCTCCTGCTGGTACAAAAATATAATCTGTACATAGTGACAAAGCAGCTAAAACTAATATTACCAGTGTAAATGGTGTAATAAAGGCTTCTGCCAAAAAGCGCAATTTTGAATTGTGCTGGGTGGACTCAATTGTATTTGCGCCATACTCCTCACGATTTTTTTCTGCTTGCTCAGTGGATAAGCCGTCACTACTTGCATGTAGTCTAGCTAAAGTTTCAGACCTGCTTTCTTTGGCAATTGCCTTCACCAGTTCTAAATCCTTGTTGCTGGTTGCCTCATTTGGTTTTCTCAGCATTATTCTCACTCCTTTTTTCAAAGAACTCAAACAAACTAAAAAAGGGCCGCCTACATACCGCTGGCGACCCCTTTAAAACAAGGTATCATTAATACTCGTCGTTCAGTTTTAACACTACGTGACGTAAGCTTAGAGCTAGCTATCTGGTTGCCGCCTTATGTCGACGGAAACTATTTGACTCGTTGGCATCTCTGGATGTTTCCGGGCGATAGCATATGTTCACGTAGGAGTCTCACCTAACAGTTTATTTGTTGCTATTTAATTTTCATATTGAGTGTAATATATCAAACTGCGCTAAGTCAAGTTATTTAATTTATTTCTTTAGTTGCATATTAGTTTTGAAGAAATATAATAATCCACCAATTACTAATACTAATGCCAAGGCAATCGGTAATGCCAGACGGCGCGGATGCGTGAGCTGCGTACGTTCATCATTTGATAAATCATATTTATCTAGTGCATATTGATAACGCTGATCAATTGTTGTGGCACAAGCCCTAAAAACAAACCGCAGGCCCTTATTAAACTCTTTTTTATTGTTGCTACGAAGCTGATCAGATTGTGATCGAATAATGTTGCCCCTAATGTCAGCAGTAAAGGCACTATGCAAATCCTTGCTGGAATAAATCTGAACATTTTTCTTTTTGTCCTTATAGCCCACAATAATAAAGACAGTACGCTTATACTTGCTTAGTTTCTTAGGTGTTAAATGATCAACCCGATTGACTGTTTTCACGATAATTTTGGGTTGCTCACTAGTTTGTAAATAGCGGTTGTTTTTCTCCTTAATTAACTTGCTAGTTTCTTTTTCTACCAAATTACAGTTATCGTGTAAATCTGGATTTGAAAAAGCGGTCGTTGTCAGAAAAAGACCGATCAGTGCAATAACTGCTACTAGCTTAGTTTTCAGCATCTTCCAATTTACGTGCCAATTGCTCCACGTAATTTCGGTCGATTTTAATTTGCTCATAAGGAACCCCACAATCTTTAAACAGTGCAATTGTTAACGGACTGTCGTGATAGTCAAAATAATAATTAATCTTCTTAACTCCAGCTTGAACCAGCGACTTGGCGCAATTATAGCATGGAAAATGCGTGACATAGATCTCCGTACCATCAGTTGAGACGCCATTACGAGCGCACTGAATAAGCGAGTTCATTTCGGAGTGAATGGTGCGTACACAATGCCCATCGACGAGTTGGTGGCCAACATCATCGCAGTGTGGTTCATTCGTAACAGAGCCATTATAGCCCGTACCAATTATCCGGTTATCCTTAACCAGAACACTACCAACAAGCGCACGATCACAGGTAGAACGTTGGGCAATTACCAACGCCTGCATCATAAAATATTGCTTCCAAGGAATCCGATCACGCATCTTTTTTACCTCTTAAAATAGTTCAAACCGATTGCATCCCTAACCTCACTCAAGGTTTGATTTGCAACCTGGTTGGCCTTTTCCGAGCCTTCGATTAGCATTTCATAAACTTCATCTTGCTTTTGTTCATATTCTGCTCTACGCTCGCGAATTGGTGCCAATTCATTTTCAAGCACTTCATTTAAGTAGCGCTTAATTTTGACGTCACCCAAGCCACCTTTTTGGTAATCTTCTTTCAATTGCGCTACTTTATTCTTATCAGGATCGAAAATGTCGAGGTAAGTGAAAACAGTATTGCCTTCAACCTTGCCTGGATCTTCAATGTGAATGTGATCAGGATCAGTGTACATTGACATGACCTTTTTTTGAACAGTTTCAGAATCATCTGATAGATAAATCGCATTACCTAAAGATTTTGACATTTTGGCATTACCATCAAGTCCTGGCAAACGACCCTGACCCTTTTCAGGAAAGTAACCTTCTGGTTCAACCAAAACATTGCAGTCATAAACGCGGTTAAAGGTACGAACAATTTCACGTGCCTGCTCAAGCATTGGCTCTTGGTCATCACCAACTGGCACTAGTGTTGCCTTGAACGCCGTAATATCGGCTGCCTGCGAAACTGGATAGTTCAGAAAGCCAACCGGAATGGAATCATTAAAGTTCTTTTGCTTAATTTCAGCCTTAACTGTTGGATTGCGCTCCAAGCGACTTACAGTCACAAGGTCCATATAATATGCCGTCAATTCAAATAGCGCAGAAATTTGGGATTGCACAAAAATAGTTGATTTTTCAGGGTCAATGCCAACAGCCAAATAATCCAATGCAACTTGAATGAGGCTATTACGGATTTTTTCGGGATCGCGGGCATTATCAGTTAATGCTTGTGTATCGGCAATCATGATATAAGGCTGATACTCCCCTGAATTTTGTAGCATTACCCGATTTTTTAAGGAACCGATGTAATGTCCAACGTGGAGCTTTCCGGTTGGGCGGTCACCCGTCAAAATAACTTTTTTAGCCATGGTTTTTACCTTTCTGAAAACTTAAAACTTGTTTTAATGTAATAATTATAGTTAATTCTACCAAAAATCAAGCAATGATTAAACATGGAGGATAAAATGTGCAATCAATTTCAGCTGCCTACCTTAGCAGATATTAAAAAATACTTAGTAAATGACTTAAACCTACCATTGATTGAACCCGATAAGAACTTACCGCAAAATCAGGCAGTTTTTCCAAAAGGGACCGCTTCAGTGCTGCTATACCAAAATGATCAGCTTCAGCTCCAGCCAAAAGCTTGGGGTTACCCTAGTCCATTTGCCCACCAAAAGGTGCTTTTTAACGCTCGCGTTGAACGCTTTTTTGAGCAAAAGAAGTCAATGTGGGATTCTTCCTTTGCTAAATATCGGTGCATCATTATTGCTAGTCAGTTTTTTGAATCCAGTCATGAAACTTATGTTGCTACTAACAGCCATGAATATCACGAACGCTACTATTTTCAAACTGCTAATGAGCCATTAACGCTGATTGCCGGAATCTATCAAAAAGACCATTTTTCAATGGTAACTACGCAGCCGTCAGCAGAATATGCCAAAGTGCACGATCGAATGCCGTTAGTGATCAAACCTAGTGAACTACGCCAATGGCTCTTTCAAGACTTTTCATCCCTCGTTGATCGTAGTCAATTTCAGCTCACAAGTGCCAAACTACCTCAACGTCAGTAAATATCTTTTTAAAGTACCCCAACTTCTTCATAAGCTAATTACCAAATCTGTGCTTGGTTTCAAAAAGGAAACATGGTAAACTATTTGAGTAATGCGGGTATAGTTTAATGGTAGAACGTTAGCTTCCCAAGCTGAAGATGCGGGTTCGATTCACGCTATCCGCTTAACAAGAAAAAGGCAACGATTGAACATCGTTGCCTTTTTGTTTTATGTTATTCTGCTTAAGTCATAATAATTAGAATTACGCTATTTAGGACCGCTAAGTAGATTGGCATCCAAATGGTCTGGGTATGCAGATACGACCATGCAAATATTGCGCCAAAAAGTGCATTAACTAGCAAAAGCGCAATTGAATCTTGCCAGTTTAACAAACTAAACAAAATGCCTGAAACAATAATACCCAAAACTGCTGTCATCACTGTATTTTTACGAAAAGCGTAATTGAACAAGAAACCAGTAATCAAAAATTCCTGCAAAACTGGTATAACCACACCCAACGCCAATACGAGAAACCAATAAGCTAAAGTCGATTCATGTTGCAAATAAGCAATCTGAAAATGATACATTTTTAATTTTCCAGTTGATTGTAGCCATGAAACAAAAATGCGTAAGACTGTTATAACAATTGTTGAAGCAATAATTAAGCCAAAGTTATTAAGCCAGGACCCAGAATAGCTTCTATCGAAAAAGCGTTGCTCGCGATTAAACCGGTAAATAAAAAATAGCAACACCATCAAAGAAATGGTTATAAACAAAATCAAATCCCAGATGTGAATTGGTGAATTCATCGTAACCAGTTTGAACGCGCCGGCAACCATCAAATAACCAATTAAATAGAAAATATAGCGTATTAGGTTACCCTGTCTTGATGCTGGTGTATTCACTATCAATTACCCCTATCTCTTTGTGTACCCTACAAAGTTCATATTATAGCAAAAAAAGACTACTTTATGAAACACCAGCACCATTTTTCACTTAAGAAAAACTAAGCACTAATCATAAGCATTACCGCCATTATGGCCACCAACTAAGCTACTACGCTTAATTGCGGTTGCACCATGAAGCAGGCTTGACGCCTTGACTAAGCTTGTAAAACCATATTTTTGTCTTATTTGATCAACCGTTTGATCAATTTTTTTCTTTTTAATCTGTTGACCTGGTTGCACAAAAAAGGTTAATTGTTGGTAATTATCGGGATGCAAGTCGCCACAACTCACACCTAAGGCACGAACCCTTTCTCCATGCCAGTTTTTGCGAAAAAGGGCAAGCACTTCTGCTGCAATTGCATCATTATCATTAGTTGGACAAACTTTTTGCTGAACGTTAAAGCCTTTCCGTTTGCCCTTAAGCCGATATTTTGAAAAGTTCACCATTAGGCTAATGCATCCCGTCTGCACCTTATGTGATCTAATCCGAGCTGCCACTTGTTCACTAATTTCACGCAAGACAATCTCTATTTCACGCTGATCCGTATAATCTCTGGTCAAAATTTGCGAATTGCCATAGTTCTTCATTTTGGGAAAATACCGTTCTCTAATAATGCTTCGGTCAACACCCCAACTCATTGCAAATAACTGCTCGCCCATTACGCCAAACTCTTTTTTTAGAATTGCAGGATCTGAATGTGCTAGTTCATACATATTATTAATGTTAAGCCGGCGCAAATGCTTTGCTGTGCGTTTGCCAATGCCACAGACTTCTTCCATGTCTTTAATCTGCCAGATAGTATCAGGAACATCAATGTAGTGCCAATAGTCAATCATTGAGTGACGATGCTTAGCTGAGATATCCATTGATAATTTAGCCAATAAGGGATTTTCCCCTATTCCACATGTGGTATAGAAACCAAGTTTATTTTTGATTTCGAGCTGTATCTTACGTGCAACTAAATATGGATCGTCGCCAAATAGATGCCACGATTTTGTCATGTCAATCATGCTTTCATCAATGGAATAGGGATGAATATCTTCATCAGCCGCAAATTGACGAAAGATTTCAAGTATCTGCGTACTGCGCTTAATATATAAGTTCATATGCGGAGGCACCAAAATTAAGTCAGGTGCCTCTTTTTTGCTAGGAACATCACGAACCCGCATTACATTATTTAGACCATATTTTGCCTTAGCTAAGGGCGAAGCAGCCATGATTAAGCCAGAACCGTAACTTTCCTCATCTTGCTGATGAGACGCAACTGCCAATACCGCCTTCATTGGATTAAGACCTAATTCAATTGCTTCGCAGCTAGCAAAAAACGATTTATTATCAATCATAAACACAACATTATGAGGTTCATAACGATAATCATACATTTTTTACCACTTCCATTCCGAACTCTTGTTTGTATTATAAATTATACAAACGCAAGTTCGGTTAGGCAAGAATTTTTTATTCGACTGCAAGAATTGTCACTTGGTACTCACCCGCAGGGGCTGCCACATTTACTACTGCGCCAGCTTCTTTTTTATTTATCGCCTGACCCAAAGGTGAGTCAAAGGAAATTTTGCCTTCGGCAATATCAGCTTCCATTCGTCCAACGATCTGATACTTTTCTGTTTCTTCATCATCATCAAAACGAAGCGTTACTGTTTTACCTAAATCAACTTTGCCATCATCGTTCTTTTCAATTACTTCAGCATACTTCAATTGCTTTTCAAGGTAGCGCAAACGACTTTGCAGGTGCCCCAAGTCTCTCTTAGCCTCTGTATACTCGGTATTTTCCGATAAATCACCAAGTGATCGGGCCTCCTGCAAAATTTTGATTCGTCTTGGTCGGTCCTTTTTTAAACGAGCAATTTCCTCTTCAATTTTTTGGTAGCCTGTTGGCGTCATTTTCTGATAATAAACCAAAGTTTTATCTCCTTTTTTACTTTTTTATAAAAATTTTCCACAAGTTTTTTCCTTGATATATCAGCATTTCGCTTCGATTTTTAGCACTCGGCAAAGAAAAGTGCTAAAAAGTTGTTCACTTTTCGAATAATGGTACTATAATATTAATTGTAAGGAAGAAATGGAAGTCTTCACTTACATATTTAACTAAATTGAAAACAAAAAAATTGGAAGGAAGTTTTAAATTATGGCAAATGATATGATGAATCGTCGTAATGACTTATTTGATGCAATGAATGATTGGTTTGATCTTCCTAGAAAGTTTTTTGACGATACTAATGTTGCCAAATTAATGCAATCAGATGTAATTGAAAACGATAAAGAATATGTGATTAAAGTTGATATGCCAGGAATGGATAAGAGCAATATCAATCTAAGCTACAATAATGGTATTTTAAGCGTTTCAGGCTCAAGAAAATCATTTAAAGATATGTCCAAGGACAACAGCCTTATTCATCGTGAAAGAATCGATGGTCACATTTCTCGTAGCTTTAGATTACCAAATGTAGTTGCAAGTGAGATCAGTGCAAAGTATGATAATGGTGTATTGACTATTACTTTACCAAAACAAAGTTCTGATCAAAGTGATAATTCAATTCAAATTGATTAGCTTATTTATATTTTAATTGCAAGAAGTTCTAGATAAGTTGCCAATACAAATAATTCTCTAAAGTGGGTTCAGCTATTGAACCCACTTTTCTTTTAGATTAAAATAGAAAGTAATTTAAAATTAGATTAAAAAAGGAGAATTATCTATGGGACATCAAGTTACTGTCCAGGAACTAGAAAAGTTTACGGACAATTTTAATCAAAACCCTAAAAATCAAGTAGTTGCACGTGCAACTCAAAAAAGTGGTGTGTTAGCTGCTGCTTACAATGAACGTGTACAAGGTGAACTAACTCGTGTTTTCTCTACAGAATTAGACACAGAAAATGTTACTAATCAGCGTCAATCTGGTCGTTGTTGGGAATTCGCCACACTAAATATTTTGCGCCACAACTTTGGTAAAAAGCATAACTGTAAGAATTTTACTTTCTCACAAAGTTACAACTTCTTCTGGGACAAAATCGAGCGTGCAAACATTTTTTATGACAACATTTTGGACACAGCAGACAAGCCCCTCAACTCACGGACAGTTAGAGCTATTTTAGAAGGTGCCGGTCAAGATGGTGGTCATTTCCACATGGGAGCTGCTTTGATTGAAAAATACGGTGTTGTACCTTCTTATGCAATGCCTGAAAGCTTCAACGCTAATAACACCAGTGCCTTGGGTAAGGCTTTAGGTGACAAGTTGAAGAAAGACGCTTTGGTTTTGCGTAAATTAAAGCAAGAAGGAAAAGACGAAGAAGTCGAAAAAGCACGTGAACAATTTTTAGGTGAAGTTTACCAAATGACAGCAATTGCCGTTGGTGAACCACCAAAGAAATTCGATTTGGAATATCGTGATGACGATAAGAAATATCACTTAGATAAAGACTTAACTCCACTCGAATTTTTGCACAAGTACATGGGCGATGTTGACTTTGATGACTACGTTGTATTAACAAATGCACCTGATCATGAATACAACAAGCTCTACGGCTTACCATTCGCTGACAACGTTGAAGGTGTCTGCCGAATCAAGTTCCTAAACTTGCCAATGGAGTTTTTGGAAACTTACGCAGTTAACCAATTAAAAGACGGCGAAGCTGTTTGGTTTGGTAATGATGTTGGTATACAAAGTGACCGTAAGGCAGGTTACCTTGATAACAATCTATACAAATTCAACGAGTTGTTTGGCGTTGATTTAACAATGTCTAAGGCTGACAGATTGCGTACTGGTGCTGGTTCAGCTACTCACGCTATGACGCTAGTTGGTGTTGATGAAGATAACGGTCATATTCGTCAATGGAAAGTTGAAAACTCATGGGGCGAACAAAACGGGGACAAGGGCTTCTTCGTTATGAATAATGACTGGTTCAAGGACTATGTCTACGAAGTTGTCGTACACAAGAAGTACTTAACTTCTGAACAACTTGCCTTGGCAGAAGGCCCAATTACAGATCTTCCTGCTTGGGACTCAATCGCTTAAGCTGGTTGATAGATATAAAAAGACGAAATTCAATTATGAATTTCGTCTTTTTTTGTCTAAATCAACATTTAATCAGATCAATAATTTTTAGTTTTAGCTGTCTAATTTTTGGTCTAGAAACAGCAAACTTTTTTGTAAAAGAGCAAAAAATAGATCTACTTTCATTCTTTTAATCAGTACATTTTCAGTCCCCTTATTGTCACTTGTTTCACTAGCGATATAGGTTTGACCATATGTATCTCCGTGATCAGTACTAATTTTGATATTAGCTGGAACTGTTTCAAACAATTCTGGCCAAATTGCATATTCCATTGCAACCAAATCATGTACCGGTGAGTCTATGAAACCAAATTGTTCACCGGATTTTTGATAAAAACGTAGTAAATTACCTGCTAATTTAGATACAGAACCACCAGCTTGAAGACTCGCTATCTGCTTTTTAGTAATAGTTGTTTTTTCTGTTACATCTAAGCCAGCCATAACCACTTCTAGCGGTGAATCAAAGACAATCTGTGCTGCTTCAGGATCTGTCCAAATATTGAATTCAGCTAATTTAGTAACATTACCATGGTCTATGCCACCGCCCATAACAACTATTTTAACAATTTTAGCTAATGCTTCAGGAAAAGTTTTTATTAACAAAGCAATATTGGTTAGCGGCCCTGTAGCAACAATAGTCACCTTTTCTGGTTGCTTTTTCAATATGTCTGCCATAAACAAAATCGCATTATCTTTTCTAACTGGATAATTGTATTTATCTAAATTACCAGAGCCATCCATCCCCGTTTTCCCATGAGCTTCTGGTTGTGCGCGCAATTGATTAAGCAGTGGTCCCGCCTGCCCTTTAACTAGAGGAATTTGTTGCTCACAAAACGCAAGCAAATGACCTGCATTTTGAGTTACTAAGTTAATGTCCTGGTTTCCACCAACAGTAGATACACATAGAATTTTCACCTTATCAGGATTACCTAGAGCAGTTAATAATGCCATTGCATCATCTTGACCAGGATCACAGTCGTATAAAATATTCATCAATTTACGGCTCTTACTAAATCTTCAATTGTTAAAGCCTCGTCAAATCCAAGCTTTTGAGCAAGTTGAGCAATTACTGGCGGCTCTAATTTACTTTTGCGTAAGAGAGCTTCATCACTAAAAATCTCCGCAGGTGAGCCTTCTTTTTGTTTGTGTGCCTGTGCAAAAACTATGACATGCTCAAAGTTATTAACGACAAAACTCATGTCGTGCGTAATTGTAATTACCAGTTTATTCATGCTAGTTAGTTTCTTGATGATTTTATTCAAGCGCACAATCGAACTATGATCCTGTCCAGCGGTTGGCTCATCAAATATCATTATTTCAGGATCCATCGCAATAATTGCTGCAATTGTGACAAACTTTCTTTGCGAATATGGCAAATTATATGGATGTTCATCTAGTTTTTTGTCCAAATGACAGAGTGTGGCAGCATCCTTCACTCTGGTGTCTATTTCAACCGGTGACAACTTTTGCTTTTTGAGCGAAAATGCTATTTCCTTTTCAACTGAATCCTGAAAAATTTGTTCATCAGGGTTTTGAAATACATAGCCAACATGCTGAGACAATTTTGCAACACTAATTCCGTTAGTATCATTGCCATCAAGTAAAACCCGACCCTTACTAGGTCTAATTAAACCATTCATCATTTTTACAGTCGTAGTTTTACCGGCACCATTTTGTCCGATAATAGCTACCGCTTCACCCAGTTCAAGATCTAAACTGACATTTTCAACCGCATTATGTTCATCATCATACGAATAGCAGACATCCTGCAGACTTAAATAGCTCATACTTTAGCTTCCTTTAACATTTTATATGCTTCATCAATCGTAACTGGAACCTTTTTTGCTTCCGGATGTACTTGTAAGTAAAAGTCGGATACTTCTGGCAACTGTCCACCTGCTTCTATCACTTTTTTATCGCTAAAAACATGATGTGTCTCACCTTTAAGTGCAAGTTGTCCATCCTGAATCACAGCAATTTCATCACAAATCTGTGCTAACAAATCAACCTTATGATCAACAATAATGATTGTCTTCCCCTGCTCTTTCAAGTTCTTAACAATATCATATACAGCTAATGTCGAACTAGGATCCAGTTGCGAAGTAGGCTCATCCAAAATAATCAATTCGGGATCTAATACAATAACTGATGCCAAAGCCACCATTTGCTTTTGCCCACCTGACAAATCATACGGATTTTGATTACGTATTTTTTGCAAGTTTAGCAGCTCTATTACCTGTTCAATTTTATTATTAGCTTCTTCTCTAGGAACAGACAAATTTTCCAAGCCATAGCCTATCTCATCATAGACTGAATATTTGACACCTGTTATTTGTGTGAAAGGATTTTGAAAAGCATAACCAATTTTTTGTGCTAAGCTGCCAAGATTAGAGGTATCCAGCGGTTGCTCTTCAAAAACAACTTTTCCTTCAAGCTCTCCCTTATAAAAACTAGGAATAAAACCACGCATGATATTACAAATAGTCGTTTTGCCAGAACCATTACCGCCAACAATACCTAGTACTTCACCTGGCTCAACCTTTAGTGATAGATCTTTAACCGTAAGTTCTGGGGTTAACGGATAGCGATAACTTATATGTTGCAATTCTAGTAAACTCATAAAATCTTTCCTCCCCAAATAACAAAAATAATTAAGATCAAACCAAGCATTATATCTAACAAATAGTCAATTCTTTTTTTAGAAATATGATGCAAAGTTGTCCTAGGTGTTGGATTAGAAAAGCCACGTGCCTGTAAAGTTAAAACTTTTTCTTCATTTTGTTCTACGGAAGATAAAACCAAAGGCCCCATCATTGGTACAAAGGTTTTTATTCTTTGCCAGATTGAGCCAGTAGTTTCTACTCCCCTTGCTTGCTGAGCTTCATTAATGGTATTCGATTGCCACATTAATTGAGGAACAACCTGAATGGTTGAAGCTAAAACAAATATAACTTTTTTAGGCAACTTGGTTTGATCTAGAGCTTGAATAATAGCACTATTAGAAGTAACTAAGAAATACCAAATGATCGGCAATGAAATAGCAATTATTCTGCACGCCAATATTGTTGCAGTATTAAAGCCTGTTTGTGAGAATTTGATGATCCACCAAATTTGATGTGAATCAGGGTATCCGATAAAGAAAACTTGCATTACAAACAAGAAAATAACAATTAATGCTAAAGACTCAAAAAACAGTTTAATTAGCTTTACAAGGGTTCCTGAGAGCAAAGCTAAAATCATCGTTACCGCTATTAAACATAATTGAACCTGCCATTTTGAGCTCATCATGCTAAGCAAAATTAGAAGCAAAACAATTAGTGCCTTCGTTGAAGGATAAAGTCCTTTAAACCATTTAAGCATATGCTAAAGCCTCTCTATTCTTAATATAAGGACGACCATAATTTAACTTAATTAAAAATCTGTCTGGCAAACGTCTTACCAACAACCATGCAATTGTGAAATTAAAGGCCACACTAAAAGTACCTCCAACTAAGTTTGCTTGGATTGTAGACCAAAGCAAAACTTTACCTGCTGCTAAAAAGGCGGCTGTAATTAAATCACTACCAGATCCGGTTACTCCACCAAACACAAAGGTTGTTACTATAGCTGAAGGTATTGCAGTTGCAACATTGACAACTGCACAAGCAATAATTGTCGTAAAAATGTTACTAAAAAACTTAAACCGTGAAAATAAACCAACAAATAATGCGTTAGTCATAGCTACTAAAGCAAACGGAATTGCTGTTGGTATTAGCATACCGTTAATTATATTTCCTAATAAAGCCATCACCATGCCGACCCATGGACCTGCAATCATCGATACAAAACAAGTTCCTACTTGATCAATCCACACAGGTAGCTTTAGTGCCGCTGATAACTGATATCCAACAAAATTTAACGCTACACCAACCGGTATTAACAAAAGTGCCAGCAAGTCGAAGTCATACCTAAGTCCTCGTTTCAATTTATCCCTCCATAAAATACGAATATTATACTGATATATACATAAAATTGTATGTATAAGTTAATAACAGAGTACATTAGTTTATCAAAACTTTCAAGGCCACTTTTCCAACAAATTAGCTACAATAAGTACCGTTAAGCAAATAGGATAAACTGTATATTATTTTTGACGCTCAAGTATAATGTTCGTAAATTATGATAAATCACTTTAACAAACTTTCAAATTAGTAAGTCAGTTGCTTGAGACTCAATCGCTTAAACTAAAAATAGGCAAAATAAAAGAGTGAAATTCAAAATTATGAACTTCACTCTTTTTTGTTTATTATTTTGCACGCATAAGTAATTCGTCAAACTTCTTGAAGAATAAATCTTTGTCTGCTTTAGTTACTAAAGTTATTTCACGGCCATTTGGATCTTCTTCCATTCGGCCAGCAGCAGTTCCCTTAGTGATGACTTTTACCTTACGTTTTTCTGCTGTTAAAACAACTTCAGGATAAAGTGCACTGATAACAGTTAAAATATCCCAAAAGTATAGTTGAGCTGTTTGAATTGGTGGATTAACCAGAAGACTATAAGCTTGACCAGCTAAATCAACAGCTGGATACTTGCGTAAACCTGCCCAGTGCATCTTCAATTCATTTGTTAGCGGTAGTTCCTCACTACTTTCTAGACCAATGACTTCCATTGGAATATTCGAAGCTAGTACACGCTCAACAGCGTATGGATCCCAGAATGCATTCCATTCTTGTGTGCCATCTGCATTAACTTGGACAACATTTCCGTGACCATCAAGAGAGCCACCCATCCAATAAAGTTTTTCAATTTTTGTTTCAATTTCAGGCGCAGCATCCAGGGCACGAGCCAAGTCAGTCAATGGACCTGTCATAACAACAGTTACAGGCTCAGTAGCATTTTCGAGCTTAGTGACCATGTCTAAGTGAGCAGGTTGGTCTGCTTCCTTGGTAACCATTTTGCCTGATTCATTGAGAATTGGTAATGAATTGAAAGAGTACGATGCTGTGCGCCAAGCTTCAGGAAACTGGTTAACAGCACGTGAATTTGACTTAGCAACTTCTAGCTTATCACCGCGCGTATTAAAACGATCGGTTAATTTACGGCAGACCTCAACTGATGGGTCAACATAACCATCGGCATCGATTGCACCAACACCAAGCAACTTGATTTCTGGTGCTTGTAAAAACAATAGGTATGATACTAAATCATCGATATTACCATCGTGATTGAAATAGAATTCTTTCATTTTTCTCCTTATTTCGACTTAATATAATTTTGACCATCAGCAGCTGGTGCAACTGACTTACCAAAGAACAGAACTAGGATCACAATCGTGATTACATATGGAGCAATTTGCATGTAAACGGATGGAATATGGTTGAAAAATGGTAATTGATTACCAATAATACTGATACTCTGAGCAAAGCCAAAGAACAGTGATGCAAGCATCGCACCAATTGGATTCCATTTACCAAAAATCATTGCTGCTAAAGCCATGAATCCTTGACCTACAATGGTCGAAATTGAAAAGTTACCGGAAATTGCTTGAGCAAAAACAGCACCACCAATTCCGCCTAAAAAGCCAGAAATCAGAACACCAGCATAGCGCATCCCATAGACATTAACACCCATAGTGTCGGCTGCTTGTGGGTTTTCACCACAGGCACGTAAACGCAAACCAAAGCGCGTTTTATACAATACCCACCAAAGGATAATTGAAACAATAATTGCTACCCAAGCAGGAGCAGAGGTGTTTTTAAATAAAATTGGTCCAATGACTGGAATATCAGCAAGACCAGGAAAACTAAAGTAACCAAAGCTTTGAGTGATATTTTCAGTTTGACCTTTATCATAAATTGCCTTTACCAAAAAGACGCCTAGTGGTGGTGCCATTAAGTTAAGCACAGTACCACTGATTACGTGGTCAGCGTGGAAATTAATCGTTGCTACAGCATGCAATAGTGAAAATAGCAATCCAACAACGCCGCCAACTAGTAAACCCAACCATGGTGTCAATTTACCAAAAGTTGAAGCAAAGGTCAGATTGAAGACAACTGAAGAAAAAGCGCCCATCGTCATGATACCTTCAAGACCGACGTTAGTAATACCAGAGTTTTCACTATAAACCCCGCCTAGAGCTGTAAAAACTAGTGGCGTAGAGTAAACAAAAGTTGACGAAACCAATAAAGATAATATTCCAACTAAATTCATTACCTTTGTCCTCCTTCAGTTGACGTTGTATTTTCAGTATTAGTGCCGTCTGTCTTTTGTTCAGGCTCTTCAACTGATGCTTTGCGGGTCTTAAATAAAAGTCCAATGACATATTGAATTGCCACAAAGAAAATAATTGCTGCAATTACAATCGAAACTATTTCATAAGGAATACCCGCTATTGTTTGCATTCCTAGGCCACCGATTTTCAAAATTGAGAACAAAATGGCTGCTAGCAAGATACCGATTGCAGTTCCGCCACCAAGTAGCGCAACAGACAAACCATCCCAACCAATATCCAAACTAGTAGTCTGGGTAAAGTAGTTTTGGTAAGTTCCTAGTCCCTGAACAACACCACCTAAGCCGGCAAAGCCACCTGAAAGAAGCATTGAGTAGATTATATTCTTTTTCGTTGACATTCCGGCATAGCGACTCGCATATGGATTAGCACCAACTGAGCGAATCTCAAAACCAGTTGTTGTCTTTTTCATTAAGTACCAGTAAATGAAAACACCGATTAAGGCTAAGAAAATACCTGCATTAATTCTAGAATCGCCAAACATTGAACTCAACCAATCAATTTTCAAACTACCGTTAGCAGTAATTGTCTTAGTTGTATCAGTATCGATTCTTAATTTGCTAGACATAACTTGTTGCATCAAGTACTGGCATGAATAGAGCACAATGTAGTTCAGCATGATAGTAGTAATAACTTCATTTGTTCCAAATTGTGCACGCAGCCAACCGGCAACACCAGCTACAGCAGCACCAGCAAGGGCACCGGCAATAACTGCTAATGGCAGTAAGATAACTTTTGGCATGTTTGGATTAGCAAGTACAATCCAGATTGAGGTTAACCAACCGGCTTGTGCCTGACCAGGCAAACCAATATTAAAGAAACCAGCACTTGAAGCAATGGCAAAACCAATTGCAGTAAAAATAAGCGGCGTCGCTTCACGGATTGTTTCACCAATTCCATTCATGTTGCCTAAAGCACTAGAGAACATTGATGAATATGCTTCAAACGGATTATAGCTCCAAATCAACATGATCAATGCACCAACTAGGAAACCGGCAAAAATAGAAATTAGTGGTACTAAGATTTTTTTTGTTTTTGGTGTTACTTTAAGCAAGAGCGTTGCCTTCTTTCTTAATGCCAGTCATTAACAAGCCTAATTCTTCATCGCTTGTTTCTTCCGGCTTAACTTCACCAGAAATGTCGCCATCATGAAGAACAATAATTCGATCAGACAATTGCATAATTTCATCTAATTCATAGGAAATTAGCAAAATTGCTTTTCCTTTTGCACGTTCAAGCAAAAGTTGCTGGTGGATGTATTCAATCGCACCAACATCAAGGCCACGAGTAGGCTGAAAGGCAATAATCAAATCACTGTCAAGATCTAATTCACGTGCAATAATTACCTTTTGTTGATTACCACCGGATAAGTCACTTACTGGCAAACTGCTACCAGTCGTTCTAATATCGAACTTTTTAATCAACTCATCGGCATGTTGATGAATTAAGTCATAGTGCATTACATGGTGGCTTGAATACGGTTGATGATAATAATTCTGTAACGCCAAATTATCCGAGATTGAAAATGGCAAAATTAAACCATATTTTTGCCGATCAGAAGGAATGTACGAAACACCCTTTTCGGTGATTTTTCGTACCTTTTGATTGGTCATATCTTCATCATTAATACTTATCTTGCCGGAATCAACATGTTGCATCCCCGTCAAAGCTCGTACTAATTCATCTTGTCCGTTGCCATCAATACCGGCAACACCCAAAATTTCACCAGCACGCAGGTCAAATGACAATCCCTTTAATGCTAGAATGCCTTGCTTGTTCTTAACCTTAAGGTCACTAACTTTAAGTGTAGTTTTCCCTACTTCAGCACTAGGCTTATCTAGCTTCATGTTAACGTGACGGCCGACCATTAATTCAGCCAAGCGGTTATTAGTTACATCGCTAACATCAAAAGTACCAACACTCTTACCTGCACGGATAACCGTAACCCGATCTGCAGCACGCTTGATTTCTTCAAGCTTATGCGTAATCAGAATGATTGACTTACCTTCTTTAGCCAGCTCTTTAATAATTTGAATAAATTCCGTGATTTCTTGCGGGGTCAAAACAGCAGTTGGTTCATCAAAAATCATGATATCTGCACCACGGTAGAGCACCTTAAGGATTTCTACTCGTTGTTGCTGTGCAACCGTAATTTCACTAACCTTCTTTTTAGGGTCAATGTTCAAATTATAGCGTTGCGACAACTCCTCAATTTGTTGTTGCGCCTTTTTAAAATCTAGCTTTGGTCCCTTAGTGGTTTCATGACCTAAAATAATATTTTCTAAAACCGTGAATGATTCCATCAACATAAAGTGTTGGTGAACCATTCCAATTCCTAAGTTCTTGGCAACAGTTGGATTTTTAATTTCAACTTCTTGACCACGAACATCAATTTCACCAGAAGTTGGCATTAGCAAACCAGACAAAATACTCATCAAGGTTGACTTGCCAGCACCATTTTCACCAAGAAGAGCTAGGATTTCTCCTTTGCGCAAAGTTAGATTAATGTCATTATTTGCTTTAAAGCCATTAAAATCTTTGACAATATGCTTCATCTCGATTACATTCGTCGTATTTTCCATTTTGCTTATATTTCTTTCTATAAAAAACTCTTTGTATATTAAAACACAAAGAGTTTCCTATTACTTGATTATTTGCTATTAATCTCCAGCTACAGTAGTTTTACCAGCTAAGATATCAGCTCTAGCTTTCTGAACTGCACTCCAAGCTTTTGGTGATAAATTACCCTTTGTAACTGAAACACCGTTACCCTTTAAAGAATAAACAAGGTGCTTGCCACCAGGGAACTTACCCTTAACCGCATCATCTGCTAAAGATTTAGTTGCAACGTCCAAGCCCTTTAAAACAGAAGTTAAAGTAAAGTTGTCTTTTTTGCCATCTTTGTCTTTATACTGTCCCATGTTTTCTTGGTCAACATCGACACCAACTACCCAAACTTTTTGACTAGCAGCATGTGCTTGGTTGTGAGCTTTAGCTTCTTGGAAAACACCGTTACCAGCTGAACCAGCAGCTTGGAAGATAACATCGCACTTGTTTGCATACATCGATTGTGCCATTGATTTAGCTTTATCAGTTGAAGTAAAGTTACCAACATATTGTGCGTCAACTGTTATCTTTTTGTGCATTGCCTTAGCGGCATCTGCAACACCTTGTTTGAAGCCATTTTCAAAGCTTTCAATAATGGTTGACTTAGCCCCACCAACAAAACCTACTTTGTTAGTTTTAGTTGAGTAAGCAGCAGCTACACCACCAAGGTATGAAGCTTGGTTACTCTTAAAAGTTACCGAAGCAACATTCTTTTGTCCGGTGATTACATCGTCGACAATTACAAAATTCTTCTTTGGATTTTTCTTAGCAGCTTCGCTAACCGAATCTTTTAATAAGTAGCCAATACCAAAAATAGTTTTGTAGCCTGATTTAGCCGCTTGGTTAAAGTTAGGCGTATAGTCTGTTGCGCTGTTTGACTGGAAGTATTGATAGCCACTTCCTTTTTTAAGACCTTGTTCTTTACCATAAGCTTTAAAGCCTTCCCAGGCAGCTTGGTTGAAAGATTGGTCGTTTACTCCGTTGCTATCAGTAATTAAGGCGATGCTATTCTTTTTACTTTCACCGGTTGAATTCTGTTTCTTTCCAGAACAACCACTCATTAATAAAGTAATTGAAGCAGCCACAGTTCCTAATGACAAAAGTCTCGCAAGTTTTTTACCCATTATTAGTTTTTATCCTCCACAAAAATACGAACTTTTCATCTATTACTTTATTATAAAATACGTAAAAAGACAAGATGAATCTATTCGACTTTGCATATAAAAACTTTTGTTATTCTAAAATCGAACTATTTTGAAGGGTGAATTGGCACCTTGATCTCACCGTCAATAATTTGTTGACGTGCGTCACGTGAGTATTTCCAAGCCTTGTCTTCAATATGACCTCGTGTAATGGAAACACCGTTTGTCTTCAAACCGTAAACCAATTCTTTACCGCCAGGGAACTTACCGTTATATGCACGGTTAGCAATATCGTGAGTAGCAACATTAACGCCAGTGATTACTGAAGTTAGTACAAAGTTGTCTTTCTTGCCGTCCTTACTCTTGTAATTACCTAAATATGATTGGTCAACATCAACACCGATAACCCAAACCTTCTTATCAGCAGGACGGTTTTGGTTGATTGCTTTGGCTTCTTGGAAAAGACCATTACCAGCTAAACCAGAAGCGTGGAAGATAATGTCAGCTTTTTTAGCGTACATTGATTGTGCGATAGCTTTTTCCTTGTCAGCACTTGTAAAGTTACCAACATATTGATTTAGAAGTGTAACCTTCTTATTTAACTTCTTAGCTTGATCGTTAACACCTTTAGTAAAACCTGCGTCAAACAAATCAATAATGTTACCGTGAGCTCCACCGATGAAACCAATGACACCTGTCTTAGTTTGAGTTGCTGCTGCAACACCGGCTAAGTACGAAGCTTGCTCACTCTTGAAGTTAGCTGAAGCAACGTTCTTTTGACCTTTGATTACTTCATCAACGATAACAAAGTTCTTCTTAGGGTCCTTCTTAGCTGCTGCACTAACAGCATCTTTCAGACTATAACCAATACCAAAAATTGTTTGATATCCTGCTTTGCTAGCTTGGTCAAAGTTTGGCTCAAAGTCAGCTGCACTACTCGATTGGAAGTACTGATAGCCGTTCTTACCACGCTTTAAGTTATGGTCTTTACCGTATGCCTTAAAGCCACGCCAAGCGGATTGGTTAAATGAATTATCATTAACACCCGCAGTATCAGTAATCAACGCGATTGAATGCTTTGCGCTATCAGTTGAGTTACCACTTCCACCCTGCTTTTTACCCGAACATGCAGTAAGTGCAACACCAGCCGCAAATGTTACGGTAGCAAAGGATAGGATTTTCTTGATTTTAGTCTTCATAGTTATGTATGACCCCCATGTAATTTCTAGTACTAGAATATCAATATTTAGTATTCACGTCAAAGTCATAATACAACATAGAGTGTTGATGTAACAACATTTTTGATTTTGCCAAATTAGCGGTTGTCTCTTAAACCATCGAGCTTTGTATATGACAAGGAAATTTTTTTCAACTTTTTTACTTGTGTTATGTTTATTAAAAGTAGCTTTTGAAAAAATGAGCTTTTAAGTTGTTCGCTATTAAAATAAATTAATGCACGCTAAAATGAATAATATAATGCGCAAATAAAAACCATCCGGCGAAACCGCATGGTTTTAATAGTTTATTAGCATGGAGTGATTAAAGTGTTACATCGAGCAGTTTTCCAATCTAAATTAGGTGACATGATCTTACTTAGTGATGAGGAAGCCTTACTAGGCCTATGGTTTGCAGATCAAAAATTTTTCGGTGCAAATTATCAGTTGGGCCAAGCAGATGATGTTCAAAATATCCCGCTTAAGCTAACTCTTCGCTGGCTCAATGACTACTTTGCTGGTTTGAAACCAGACCCTTTTGCCATTCCAATTAGACCAGAAGTCACAGCATTTAGAAAAGCAGTTTATCATGAATTGCAAAAAGTCCCTTATGGAGAAACAACCACTTACGGTGAGCTCTCTGACAAGCTACAAGCAAAACAAGCAGTCAAAACCAATAAAGCACGTGCGGTTGGTGGCGCAGTTGGACATAACCCAATCACACTAATCGTTCCATGTCATCGCGTAATTGGCAGTGACGGCTCACTGACTGGTTACGCTGGTGGAATTGAACGTAAAAAGGCTTTACTGCAATTAGAACGGCAGAATTAATTAAACATTCCACTCATCCATAAATTCTTGAACAAAAGCACGCATGAAATCAGTTCGTTTGTGTGCTTCTTTTTTGCCACCATCAGTATTCATTAAATCTTCTAATTGAAACAGCTTTTCATAAAAGTGATTAATGGTGGTTTCGGTGTGTTCGCGATATTGATCATGGCTAACCAGTTTTTCAGGCTTAATTTTCGGATCATAAATAACATTACCGTGAGCACCGCCATAGGTAAATGCGCGTGCAATTCCCATTGCACCCAAGCTCTCAATGCGATCAGCATCTTGAACATATTCACCAGAAACTGGTAATTGATAATGGTGTTCAATATTTTGTGAAAACGACATATGCTGAATAGTAAAAAGAATATCCTTTACTTCAAGCTCACTAAAGCCAGCCTGTGGCAGCAAGTGCTTAATTTGCTCGACAACTTGCTCAGGATCCGCACAGATCTTTTCATCAATCGTATCGTGTAAATACCCTGCTGTCTGAATAATCGCCACCATGCGGCTGTCTGCGTGTGCATCAGGATTATCCTGTAAATATAATTGGCTTGCTAAGTGGGCCACACGCTGACCATGATAAAAATCGTGGCCCGTTTTTTCACCTTCTAATTGCTTTTGAACAAAATCGATTACCTTTGTTATTTCCATTTTAATCACTCCTTTTTTAGTCTTAAGCCGCTTCCCAGATTTGAACTGAGGACCTCCTCCTTACCACGGCGGTGCTCTACCTCCTGAGCTAAAGCGGCAAATTAATTTTAACAAAAAAGCACCCACCTTAGTTAGTGGATGCTAAATTTAATTGTTTACTGTACGAACTTAACTGCTGTACCGTATGCAACTACTGACTGCATGTCACCGCCAATTGTACCTGAGTCAAAACGCATCATCACGATTGCATCGGCACCTTTTTCTTCAGCTTCTTGACGTAAGCGTTCAAGAGCTTGCTCACGAGATGTTTGCAACATCTTAGTGTAACTACGGATTTCTCCACCCACCATTGATTTTAAGCCTGCGCCAAAATCCTTGAAAGCATTTTTAGATTGAGTGGTTAAGCCAAAGACTTCACCAATAATCTCATACTCTTTACCAGGGATATTTTCCGTAGTAGTAACTAATATTTCAGACATTTCTTTTCCTCCTAGAACGGGGTAATTTTATAGCAATAGGCAATTATTGCCTTAAATAGATTATGAATTATGCAATGATATTTTGTCAAATATTGCTCAAAAAATATCATATTATTTGATAGATTCTAAAAGCTGTTGTGCGATTTCCGGTGGCATTAAATTAATCGTAGTGAGATCTTTTAAAGTAACCCAAGCTGGCTCATAGATATTTTTTGTGCTCGAGCGTTCTTTTTCTTCCCCACTAATTCGAGGTGCTTTAATTTGCTTGATTTGGGCTAAAAAGATAACCTCATTGTCAATTTCAAACAATCGCTTAAGTTTTTCGGGTAACAACTTAATCTTTAGTTCTTCATTGATTTCTCTAATTGCAGTTTCAATCGGGGCTTCCTGGTTTTCTGCACCGCCACCAGGAATGACCCAATAGTCGCGCTCGTTTTTCAGCCTGTGAATTAATAAAATAGCTTTTAATTCTGGATTATATATGACAACTCGTGCTCTCATTTTTAGCCCCCCTTATTTTGAATCTCTACTATTTGACATCTGCTTTTTTCACTTTATAAAAAAAGTCTGATACATAATGTACCAGACTTTTATTCATATAACTAGTCTTTGATATTAACCAAAGTATATTTTCTTTTTCCTTTACGAACAATTACATACTTACCATCAAATGCTTTTGATGGATCAACTTCAAAATCAACTGATTGTTCACGGTCACCATTAATGTAAATTGCACCGTTTTCAACGTCTTCACGTGCTTGACGCTTAGACGATTCGATTTTGGTATCAACTAAAAAGTCAACAATATTTTTAGCAGCCGATCCTGACTCTGCAGTTGGTGCGCTCTTCAATCCCTGCTCAATTTGCGTAACAGTTAAGTCTTTGACATTACCAGAGAATAGAGAGTCTGTGATCATTTCTGCTTCAGCCAATCCCTCTTCACCGTGAACAAACTTGGTTACTTCCTTAGCTAAAGTCTTTTGCGCCGTTCTCTTCCATGGCTCAGTTTTAACTTGTTCTGCTAACTCATCAATTTCTTCATGACTTAGGAAAGTAAAGTACTTCAGGTACTTTACTACATCACGGTCGTCTTGGTTAATCCAGAATTGGTAGAACTCATAAGGACTGGTCTTTTCTGGATCAAGCCAAATTGCTCCACCAGCTGATTTACCAAATTTAGTTCCATCAGCTTTAAGCATTAATGGAATAGTTAGACCAAATGCTTCACGATCAGATCCCATCAACTTATGAATAAGGTCAATTCCTGCTGTAATGTTGCCCCATTGATCACTACCACCGATTTGCATCTGTACACCGTGGTTTTTATTTAATTGGTAAAAATCAATTGCTTGCAAAATTTGGTATGAAAATTCAGTAAATGAGATTCCATTTTCCAAGCGGCTGGCAACAACGTCCTTGTTAATCATGTTGTTTACTTGGAAGTGTTTACCGTAGTCACGTAAGAAGTCGATTAAACTTAACTTATCTAGCCATTCCGCGTTGTTAACAATTTCAAAGTTTTCAGTACCAAACAGCTTCTCCATTTGCTTAGTCAAAGCAATTTCATTTTGATGAAGCTTTTCAGCATCAAGTAAAACTCTTTCGGTACTACGGCCTGATGGGTCCCCAATTGTACCAGTACCACCACCAATAACAATTACTGGATGGTAACCAGCTAATTGGAATCTCTTTAAAATCATAAAGGGAATCAGGTGGCCAATGTGAAGTGAATCACCGGTTGGATCAGTACCACAATAGAGTGCTAAGTCATCATGTTCTTCTAAGTACTTAGCTAGCCCCTCTGCATCTGTCTGCTGGTTAATTGCTCCACGCCATTTTAAATCTTCTAAAATATCAAAGTTTGCCATCTTTTTCCTCCAATAAAAAAGTCCCTGGATTTCCTAAGAAATCCAGGGACGACTAAATTACTTTTTTAGCCGTGGTACCACCCACGTTTGCGCTTGTTAGCGCCTCAAGTTTGGTTTTTAGCGGAACCACCCGATATGTATTTCGCGAAACTTCAGCCTGTCTAGCTTACACCAACCGCTAGTTCTCTGAACACTGAACTGAAGCGCTACTTAAAATATCTAAATGAATAATACTCATTTTTTTCTAATAAGTCAACACCAGATACTACTTGTAGAAGCCCTTAATTTGTAAACCATAAGCTTTACCAGCAGTCATATCATATTGGATAGTTTCATAATCAGCCAAGAGATCTTGTTGTTCTTTGGTTAAGTACTGCGGTTCAATTACTTGTCCCTTACGTCCAATTAATTCATAACCCTTATCGCCTTTAAAGTTAATTGTAATTGCAGGCAATTTCTTATGAACTTCAGTAAGGAGTGCTTGGTATGGTGTAACCTTTGAATCAGTCTGCTCAAGCATCATTGCAATAAAGTCACTTGAACTTACGAAATTGTTGGCCTTACGTGGTAAGTGCGTTTTGGCACCATGTTCACGGGCATACTTATTCGAATAAATGAAGTAACGAGTTGAGTGCATTTCAACTGGATACTTAGCAGTATAACTCTGCGAAATAATACTTGGATAGTGGTCACCGTAGAAGACTAACGTAATTGGTTTCTTAATCTTATCAATTTGACTAATAAATTGCTTAACTGCCTTATCAGTGTATTGCGTACCCTTAACATATGTCGCCATTTGTTCACGAACTGCTGGAGTATTGAATAAATCACCTGAGATCTTGCCCATATATTCGTTGTGTGGATACCAATTGTTGTATGGCATGTGGTTCTGAATTGAAATCAGATTGATGAACTGACCATCCTTACGCGCGTTGATTTGCTGCAGTCCATTAGCATAAGTAGTAAAGTCAGAGTTATAGCCACTCTTACCAAGTTTCTTTTGATCAATAACTTTATACTTCGAACCAGTGTAGACGAACTTATCAAACTTAAAGCGACGATAGTCTTCACGTCTAGAGTAATATGTCCCAATAAATGGATGAATAGCTGACTTGTAATCAAAGTTCATCCCAATTGTTGGATAGAAACTGTAATTAGGAACAACCTGAACATATGGCGTTAAAGTAGACTTAAACAATCCCATGTTCAATCCCGTTAAGGTTTCCCATTCCATGTTAGCAGTACCACCACCGTAACCAGCACTAAGCATTGTACCGTATGAAGAGCGTGACTTCATTGATTCAATGAACTTAACTGGATTTGGTGCAGACTGTTCTATCTTAATGGTTGGGAAAGTATTCGGATCAACGAAACTTTCACTTAGGTTAAAGACAATTGTCTGGTCACTAAGTTTATTCTTTCTGTTTTTATTGATCTTGTTAGCAACTTTAGCATACTTATCATTCAACTGCTTGATAGTCGAAGCAGAATAGCCTGTCGCTGGCTGATCCATAATTTGCAAGTCAATATAGTTTAAGAAATTCAGAACTGGCCCGTTAACCTGAATATCACGTTCTGGGTTTCTAAAACGTTGTCTATTATCGAACCCACGATTAATGTGGTAAATAACTCCACCATCATGGTTGAAGCGGAATGGCGTCATGAATAACGCTAAACTCAATAGTGCCCAAATACCACGTTTTTTCCATGAGCCGCGTTTCTTAATTGGAAACTTGATTTCTAAGAAAACATCCAGTGCAATCACGATTACAATTGCAACCAGGATAGCAATAACTGTTGTTTTACCAATCATTGGTAAAAGGGTCTTCCAATTGACGATTTCACTGATTTCAGTTGGATAAATTGGTTCACCACGAAGAAGCAGTTTAATCTTGTTGGCAATGGCCCACCCAATTCCGATTAGGCTGACTAACACATTGGACGTCCAATAACGTGTAGTCACAAAGTAGAAAATTGAGAATAACGCATCAAGGAAGATGGTTGTTAAAATAATGGCAAAGAATTTGGTGCCAAGTAAGTAAACAATCGCATTAATTGTCGCTGCAGTACTGATTTGGATTCTTAAGTTATCAGATTCAATTAAAAATGAACCGAAACTCAAAACATAGAACCAAGCCCAAGTGAGTAAGTTAACTCTGTTGGCAACAATAAATTTAGTGAATTTTGTCCAAGCCTTCTCACAAATTTTCGCTAAGTTGGTTTCATGATCTAAGTACTTAACAATCTTAGTAACTGGCTTAAATTTGAATAGATACTTCTCCAGCACCATATCCCAAATTGCAGCTGCAAGCAGCATGACAACAATCATGATTAGCTTGTTAACAAAAGATGAGCCAGTGAAGCGGAAGTCGTTCATGAATCTAGGCGAAATTGGCGCATCCATGAACATGATTACTGGGATAAAGTAACGCATTTGCTTCTCATTGAAGGTCATAATAACCTTTTTGAACAATAAGAATGCCGCTAGAACCATCAGGAGCATAAATGGTGAAGATGGATTGTTCAAAAATTCTCTGTTCCAGTCACCACCACCATTGCCGGAAATGATTTGTGACCAGTAAACGGCGTCAAAACCAGAAACACCGATTACAACAACAAAGAATGAAACAATACCACTAAATAAAGCTAAACCAAATAGCTTACCTTTTACCTTAACGCCAGCTAAAAACATCCCCCACGCAAAGAACAAAATAAGGTATAAACCATAGAGTGAATATTGGAAGGATAAGTTTCCGGCACTCAAGGCAAAGCCAAGAAGACTTAATAAGCTAAGTACTAGTAAGTTTTGCTTTTTAGTCAGCTTATGTTGTAAGTCATAAATCCGTGGTTGTGCCAGTAAACTGAAAAACAAGCCAGAAAATAAAACTGAGGTACTGGTAATAATTGGAAACAACATTCCCCAAACACGCCACATGTTAAAGCGTGCAGGTACCTTAATGAAAAATAGGATGTAATAAACAACTAGCGTAACAAAAGCCATCAGCCAATACTTAAAGCTTTCACTTACACTTTGTTTTTTCCTGCTATAAACTGCACCAAAAACCATTGGTACAATCATCATTGTTGCGTTATGCATCATGTTAGGCATAAAACGCACGAATGAGTAATGTGCTCTCGCAGCAACACCCTTCAAACTATACATTTGAATTAACATAAAGAGAGTTGCTACTAATATGCAAATCGCCTGCACGACTTTTAACGATTTTTTGTTTTTATTCATGTTTCTAGTATCTGTCCTCACTAAAAAATGATGCTATCAATCACTGCATTTTTATACCCAATTTTTTCTTAATTGAGTATAAAATATCTACTTTTTTCCCGTTTCCAGTAAAAAAGTCCCGTAAATCATATCTAAATTTAAAAGTCATGATCAAGGTAATAATTAATAATACAATGCCAGCTTCCCTGAGTTGGGTCAATTCGTAGAGACTAAATAATAAAATAAAAACTAACGGCGGAACCGTTAAGTTCTTAAGAATAATAGTCAAAATAAGTGCAATTAAAAGCGTTACTGCCGCAGCTTTAACATCATAAATAGCCGCTAAAATGACAGCAACTGTCACTCCTTTGCCACCTCGAAAATGATCCCAAAAAGGAAAACAGTGTCCTAAAATTAGTCCTAAACCTGCATAGGCCAACATTACCTTTTTTCCTAAAAAATAGTGTACAAGTAGTAAGCAAATTAGTGTTTTTAAAATATCACCAATGCAAGTAATTATACCCCATTTTTTACCAAAAACGGCACCAACGTTGGCGGTTCCTGGGTTTCCGGATCCAACTTTAGTTGGGTCTTGATGTAACCAAAAACGACCCACTAACATGGCAAATAAAATACATCCGAATGCATAGCCGATTAAAACGGCAAGCAGTCTCGTCATTAATCGTCACCTTCTTTTATTATTGTCCTTCATAATCACTGTAGATATTATAGTCCTGCGTTGCAAGATCAGTGAAATCAAAGCCGTGTTCCTTATTTCGCTTGTTTTGGTAAGTCTCATTGTTATCAACCTTTTCGAGACTCAAACCTAATTCAGCACGAAGATAGTCAGAAATTCGTTGAAGCTCTTCAGTTGACTGAACTTGATAAGATGCACCATCAACCGTTGCATTATGCCCGTGAAGATAGTCATTTTTGACGTTTTTAGTTGAGCTGCGGTAATTAAAGGCAATCTCCTTCAGTGCATCAAATGGTAAGTTAGTTTTAACATTGCCAGAAATTGAAGTTAGCACTGAATCAAGTTGCGTCAATGTGTTCAACGAAACGGCCTTTTTAATAAGTGTCGTAATGACCTGTCTTTGCCGTTCCTGACGACCATAGTCACCCTTCGGATCGTCATAGCGCATCCGTGAATATGCAAGAGCACCGCCACCGCCCATATGAGTCAGCTGTCCCTTCTTGAAAACATAACCACCATATTCAAAACTAAGCGTAGGTCTGACATTTATTCCACCTACATAGCGAATAAGGCGCATGATTCCTTTCATATTAACTAGGGCATAATATTTAATTGGTACATTAACAAGTTCTGAGACACTGTCCATTGCCATCTTAGCGCCACCAACTGGATAAGCGGCATTGATTTTTTCGACTTGGAACTGCTCAGCACCAACCATTTGTGCCATTGTATCGCGCGGAACAGACACTAGTGAGTAACGCTTTTTTTGCGGATTGACAACTGCGATGATAATCGTATCAGTATTACCAATCTTTTCCTTACGATCAAGTGCTCCAGTATCGGTTCCCATTAGTAAGACAGCAAACTTTTTCTTACCATTAAATTCGCCGTTTTTTACTTGAACATGCGTATTATTATCATAGGTATTGTCTACAGCATTCTTCGTTTTAAAATAAACGTAAGACGAGTAAGCAGCAACACCAGCAGCTATGAGAAAAATAAGTCCGCATAGCCATGCTATCAATTTCTTCTTTTTGTTGTAATCTTTTACATGTATTTCTACCCGACTCTTGTCCGGATGATTATGATTGTGATCCATATTCTCTTACTTACCTAATTTAAATACAATGAATACATTATAACAAAAAAACAAACCATCTGCGGTTTGTCTATATTATCTTATTAAAATCATTAATTATCTAGCTTAATGTCAAAGTTAGCGTGAATTCTTCATCACTATCGCCTTCAAGTGTCGCTTTATCAAGTAAAGCAACAACTTGCTGGTCTTTAACATCTAAGTCAAAGCTTGATGAAGCAAGTTTTAATTTAACTTCATCATTACTCAACTCAATTTCATTCACATTTCTATTTTTAACCCAGCCCTCGATAATCGGCAATGTGAACATCACTGAAAAAGGCATTTCTTTATGTGAATTATTTTTGAGGTAGTACTTAATATCGACCCGGTTACCTTCAAGAATGTAGGTTAAGATCACTTCAAAATGATACGGAAACTTTTTATAACTTTCACTATCATCAATTAAGGCCAAACTGACCCGCGAGTCTCCCTTATCTACAACTGTCCAAGGCAAGAGCTTCGCCCAATTTTCGCCTTGACCGTCACCTAAAAAGGTAACTCCTAATTTCTTTTGCATGTCGCCATCTTTGAAATAATCAATTTGATCATGTTGGGATACAAAATTAACTAACTTTGCATCCTTTTCATCAACAGCAGCACGCAAAATAGAACTTTCTATTGTTTGCATAGCTTACTCCAAACTTTCTCCCTTATAGAAAATAGCATGTAACTGACACTAATGTCAATTCGAGCTTAAAATCCAGCTTTTTAGCTAAGTTTAACTGAGAAATTCAATGTGCAAGGATTATACTACAAAACTAATATCAGTTATATTAAAAAGATTGGTTAGGCTTTTACTGCAAGCGCTCAACCACCTTTATCAACTGATTTTTTTAAAAAAATCCGCCTAAATTATTAGCAAATTTCGTTATAATATACTATAATACTATTGTTCCCGAGAATATAATTAGTTTTTGGAACAAGTTAATAAGAAAGAGCACCTCAAGCAACTGGGGTGCTTTTTTGTTATATCTCGTAATTCATTCGATCATGAGATGCTTCTGTCAAATCTGCGGAAACTGGTGCAACAAAGGATCCATCATCAGGAAGCTCTATTTCACTTACCTTACTGCACTTCGGCAAATCTGCCTTATTGTATAGTCTGCTTGCCAAAGTATCAGCAGCCATTTTCATAGCTTCTCGAAGACCTTCACCTTCTGTGATACCACCTTTGATATCTGGAAAGTGAATCACATATACATCATTTTCTAGCGGCTTAAAAATTGCCGGATACGTAACAATTCGATGATCCATTTACCCAACCTCCCTATTGTTTAGTTATAGTTCATAGCTTTTCCTTTAATACCATCATATACCCAAAAACAGCGAAATAAGAAAAAATTATGAAATTTTTATTTATTCCTTTGTTTTATATTGGTCGCTTTTTTCAATCAGAGAATTGTTAAATAGGGGGTTTGCAGTATTTTTTTGATTAACGTAAAAAGAAAAAACGTTATTGCTAATAATGCAATAACGTTTTTTAGTTTTATTTTAATAATAGATTACTTAGCTGTTTTTTCGTCTTTTTTAAATAGACGCCAGCCACTTAAAACAACAGTTATTAAACAAATAATCATTGAAATAATAAATACAACATGCATACCATAAATAAAAATTTCCGGTTGCTTAGGTAGGTATTCGGTCACACGTGCTCCCTTTGCATGGCTCATTGCAGCAAACAAGATTGTCGTTGCACTTGAAATACCAATTACCATTCCGAGGTTACGTGATAGGGAGTTAATACTGCCGGCAACACCAAGATCCTTCTGTTCTACAGAACTCATTACTAAAGAGTTATTTGGTGAACTGAAAATACCACTACCAAGTCCCATAATTGCAATACTAATAATAAATAGCCAGATTGATGAATGTAGATTGCATAGTGAGTAACCAATTTGACTAACTAATAGTAATACTAAACCAATAAAAGTAATCAATTTTGGTCCAATTTTATCTGAAAGTGTACCCGCAACTGGGGCAGCAAATAATTGAACTACAGGTAAAATCATTAAGATGATACCAGCTTGACTTGGTGCCAAGTGTAACGCATTTTCTAAATAGAAAGGCGTTACTACATTAAAGAAAAAGTTTGTAATGAAGATTAACAATGCACATAACAAACTAACTGAAAAGTCTGGATTCTTGAACAAATTGAATTGTAATAATGGATTAGTTGTGTGATTTTCAGTATAGACAAACCAAATGAAACTAATTAGCCCAATTATTAACATTGCTAGAACTGGTACAGAAGTAAAACCTAATTGTTGGCCTAAGAAGACACCACCGAATAAAGTAATCATCCCTAATGCAAAGCCAAATGAGCCCTTCTTGTCCAATGCTGCATTGGTAAAAGTAATATCTTTTGGTAGGAAAATTGCGCCAATAATTGCAGCAATAATGCCAACAGGAACATTCAACCAGAAAATGTATGACCATGACAGGTGACTCAAAATCAAGCCACCCAAACCAGGACCAGCAATTGAACCTAAGGCAACAAATGAACCAATTGTTCCTAAAGCTTTCCCGCGTTCAGTTGATGGGAAAATTTCAGTGATGATTCCATTATTGGTTGCCATTGTCATTGCGGCACCAAAAGCCTGAATCGCACGTGAAACTAATAAAAATACCAAATTGACTCTAAATCCTGATAAAAGTGAACCAGCAATAAAGAAGATGGCACCTAGACGGAAGATTTTAATTTTTCCGTGAAGATCACTCAATTTACCGAAGAATAGAATAAAACTACAAACAACAATTAAATATAATGAAACAACCCATTCGGACTGACTCATCGAAATGTTCAAATTTTTACTAATAACTGGTAAAGCGATATTAACAATCGTTCCATCTAGAGTTGACATGAAGGTAAACAAACCGACTGCCACTAAGATCCACCATCTATTTTTTTGCACTTTTTCGTCAGTCTGATAACTCAAAGCTTGTGTCATTTTTACAGATCCTCTCAATTTTTTAAATTTAGTTAGGTACCTTAATGAGTTAAATTATACTCTTATTTTCTTTTGTGCCAAGTAGAAAAATAAGTTAATTTCACTTTTTATCTAGATTTATTTAAGTTTGCACAAATAGCACTCCCTATCTAGCTTTCACTAATTTTTCATCAATTCAGCTTCCCCGTATTACTTGTCATTCAGCATTGACATCCAATTACTACTAGATTAGACTCTTTTATATTAAATATTAATTAACTAACTATAGTTATTTTAATATTGCATTAACAAAATAGAGTTTATTTTAGAAAGAGGGCAATTATGGCAGCTAAGAACACCACAAATGAAGACATTTATGATGACTATTCAACACAGCGTTTTCCTAAAGACAAACGCGATCCCATGTGGAAAGTTTTGATGGTCCAAATTGGAGGCTTCGTCGCTTTAAGTCAGTTTATGCTTGGGGCCGAACTAGGTTATGGAATGAATTTCCGTGACGCTGTTTTATCTACTATCTTAGGTAGTGTAATTCTACAATTTATTTCTTTCGGCTTAGGGTTAGCCGGTCAAAGAGAAGGTTTACCCACAAGTCTTCTTTCTAAATGGGCCGGCTTTGGCACAATTGGCTCTGCCATTGTTGGCCTAACTTTTGCAATTAGTTTGATTGGCTGGTTTGGAATTCAAAACTCAGTTTTTGCACAAGGTGTAGTTGAAATCATGCATTCTATCACCCACGGCAATATTAGCTATCAGTTAGTTGCCACAATCACCGGATTATTAGTTACTTTTTCAGTTATCTTTGGCTTTAAAGGGTTAAGTTGGACAACTAATATTTCTATTCCAGCCTTTATTGTTGTAATGGGCGTGGCCACATACAACATGTTAAAAGGCAACGATTTGCACCACTTAATTACTATGGCTGCTCCTGGCGCTGCGATGGGCATGGGTGCCGGCATTACGATGGTTACCGGTAACTTCATTGTTGGTGCGATTATTATGCCGGATATTACACGTCGAACTAAAAATGGACGCGATGTCTTTTGGGTTTGTGTAATCGGAACAATTGTCGGCGAATTAGGTGTTAATGTCATTGGTGTACTGATGGCCCATGCAATTGGTTCAAAAGAAATTATGCCAATTATTTATCAATTAACTGGAGCACTTGGAATTGCCCTAATCGTTTTATCATCGGTTAAGGTTAATGATATGAACCTATATTCAGCCAGCCTGAATGTTGTTAACTTCTTCAGACAAGTATTCAGCGTTAATCTGAATCGTTCTGTTATGACTGTTATTACAGGAATTTTGGGTACAATTCTTTCAGTAGTTGGTTTAATTGATAAGTTCCAAGGCTTCTTAACTATTCTAGGGGTTGTTTTCCCACCAATTGCAGCAATTATGTTTGTTGACTACTGGATTTTAAAAACAGACCGGCAAAAACTTGATGACAGTCGTGCAAAAGGCGAATTACCTCAAACATCCTCTAAATTGCCACTAATGACCGTTATCGCTTGGGTTGCTGGAATCTTGGTTGGTCAGTTTGTAACTTGGGGCGTTCAGTCACTTAACGTTTTGATTTCTTCAGGAGTTGTCTACTATTTAGGCAGTTTATTAGTTAGAAAAGTGGATCAACGTAGATTAAGAGATAGAGAAATTGAGGAGTAAATTTTGAGTAGAGAAATAGGAATTAAAGATATTAAGCAAATTGCTATTGGAGCTGCATTACTTGGCTCTGGTGGTGGCGGTAATCCTTTCATTGGTGAATTGATGGCAATTTCCGCAGTTAAAAAACATGGTCCCGTGACATTACTCGAACCTGATGAATTTCCAGATGATGAGTTATTTGTTTCTGCATCAAACATTGGTGCACCGGCAGTCTCAATGGAGAAGTTCCCTAACGGCAATGAATTCGTTAATGCCTTCAAAATTTTTGAACAATACTATGGTAGAAAAATTTACGGCACCTTTCCGGTTGAAGCTGGTGGAATTAACTCAATGATGCCAATTGTCGCTGCTGCAAAGATGCACTTGCCAATTGCAGATGCAGATGGAATGGGACGTGCCTTTCCTGAATTACAAATGTCTACTTTTGTTTTGGCAGGACATTCTGTAACGCCAATGGTTCTATCGGATGAACGTGGCAACACCTCTCTGATTAATACACCAGATTCTTTTTGGGCAGAAAAAATTGGACGTGATTTTACCGTTCAAGTAGGTGCTACCTCATCCAGTGCCAGTGATTCATTGACTGGTAAGCAGCTTCGCGAGGCTGGTGTTTTAAATATTGTTGCGCTTAGTCAGAAAATTGGTGAATTAATTCAACATGCTAATGATTATGACTCTGTGGCTAGTGCTCTTGAGGAATTGCTCAAATTAACTCATGGCTACAAGCTAATGACTGCAAAAATCACTGACATTTCCCATGTTACCAAAGGCGGCTTTAATTTTGGTGAAATCACCTTAAGTGGGCTCAATGAAAATGAGGGTCAAACTGGTAAAATTTCTTTCCAAAACGAAAACATTATTATGCAGCTTGATGATCAAATCTTGGCAACTGTTCCCGACTTAATCACAATGGTTGACGTAGATACTCTACAGCCAATTACAAATGAAGAAGTTCGATACGGTAAACGAATCATGGTGCTTGGCTTACCTGCTAACGACAAATGGCGCACTGATGCAGGAATTGAATTAGTAGGGCCGCGCTACTTCAAATATGATGTTGACTACATTCCAATTGAAAAACGTTGCCAAGAATACAAAAGTCAACAGGAGGAAAAATAAGTGTATAAATTAGGAATCGATGTTGGTGGTACTAATACAGATGCAGCTATTTTAGACGAAAACCTTAATGTAATTGTTTCTACTAAGACGCATACTACTAAAGATGTAGAAACGGGAATTAAGAATGCTATCCATGCAGTAGTAAATGAAAAAGACATTGATGTTAACCAAATTACTCAGGCCATGCTTGGAACAACGCAAGCCACCAATGCGATTGTCGAACGCAAAAACTTGGGTAAGGTCGGTATCTTGCGAATTGGTTATCCAGCAACTGCTTCAATCTTGCCATATACTGAATGGCCCGAAGACATTGCTGCTATCCTTTCAAATCGTTACGCATTAATTCATGGCGGCTATGAATTTAATGGCGACCCAATCGTGCCATTTTCAGAACAAGAAGTGAAAGAAAAATTAACTGAGTGGAAAGGTGAGATTGATGGCCTAGCAGTTGTTGGTGTCTTTTCTTCAATTAACGATGACCAGGAAAAAAGAGTAGCTGAATTGGCTCATGAAATTTTGGGCGCTGACTTCCCTGTCTCTACTTCATCATCAATTGGCTCCATTGGCTTAATTGGACGTGAAAATGCCACTATTTTAAACGCTGCATTAAATAAGGTAATTAAAAATGTTACTAATGGCTTTTCAAATGCTTTAGCAAAAGAAAATATCACCAAGGCACAAGAATACTTATGTCAAAATGATGGTACATTGATGTCACTAGAATATGCTGCCAAATATCCAATTTTGACAATCGGTAGTGGTCCGACTAATAGTATTAGAGGAGCAGCTTACTTATCCAAGAGTAAAAATGCATTAACCGTTGACATTGGAGGCACTACCTCTGATATTGGTGTCCTAACCAACGGTTTTCCTCGTGAATCATCTAAAGCAGTTACTGTTGGTGGAGTAAGAACCAACTTTAGAATGCCAGATGTTCTATCAGTTGGCTTAGGCGGTGGAACGATCGTCCGAGTTAAAGATGACGGCTCTGTAGCAATTGGTCCTGATAGTGTTGGTTATGCGATTACAGAAAAAGCACTTGTTTTCGGTGGGGACACTTTAACGACTACTGATATTGCTGTCCGCCTTGGTTTATGCCAAGTTGGTGATCCCAAGCTTGTTGAATCAATTGATGGGAGCATCGCACAAGAAGCGATGGCCAAAATTGCCGAAATCTTGGAAGATGGTATCGATCAAATGAAAACAAGTGCTGAAGATGTTGATGTCATCTTAGTCGGTGGTGGTGCAGTTATCGCACCAACCAAGCTCAGGGGCGTTAAACAAATCATTAAAAACGAATTTGGCGGCGTTGCTAACGCAATCGGTGCAACAATTGCCAATATCGGTGGTGAATATGAAAAAGTTTACCAATATGTTGAAGTTAAACGTTCAGATGCATTGGCAGATGTAGAAAAGCAAGCTGCACAACAAGCAATAATGGCAGGAGCAAATCCAGACACGATCAAAGTCGTTGAGGTTACGGAAGTACCTCTTGCATATGCGCCTGGTGAAACAACCAGAGTAAAAACCAAGGTTGTCGGTGAAATAGCTTAACTTCTAAATAAGTAAATTAATTATCTCTAAAATCCTTAAATACTAAATATGCCAAAAACTGGATGCGAATTTAAAGCATCCAGTTTTTTATCGAGATTTATCATCTTTGTAAACCCAAACATTTGTATTACAATTAAACTAACCTAATTAAAGAAAGAAGATAGCAATCATGTGGATTATTAAAATTAAAACAGCGAATATTAAATAAACAAACTAAAGATTTACGTAGAAAGAGGAACAAATGATTGATAATACCCCTCGTAAAGTTAAAGCTTATCTCGCCGGCGTTAATTTAGATGATTCAAATTTTGATTACTATATGACCGAGCTTGCTAACTTGGCTCAAGCTGCCAATATGGAAGTTGTTGGACAATCAAGACAAAACTTAGAGCATGTGGTTGCAGGAACTTATTTCGGTCTTGGAAAAATCAATGAAATAAAAGATATGGCACACGGCTTAAAAGCTGAAGTGCTTGTTTTAAATGATGAGTTATCCCCAGTGCAGATTCGTAATTTGGAAAAAATGACAAAATTACGTGTTATTGATCGCACCGAACTTATTCTAGAAATTTTTTCAAGTCGTGCTCGTACAAAGCAGGCTAAACTTCAAGTTCAGTTGGCTCAGTTAGAGTATGAGTTGCCGCGATTGCACCCATCAGAAAACAATTTAGACCAGCAGCGTGGCGGTGGCTTTGCCAACCGTGGTGCCGGTGAATCAAAATTGGAATTAAATCGAAGAACAATCGGTAAGCAAATTACGATAATTAAAAAAGAGCTTAACGCTATTTCTGGACAAGAAGAAATCAAAGCAAAACGCCGCAACCAGACTCATATTCCCAAAGTTGCTTTAGTCGGTTATACAAACGCTGGTAAATCAACTACGATGAACGGTTTACTGGAAGAATTTTCTAAAGAAAATGATGAAAAGCAAGTTTTTGTTAAAGACATGTTGTTTGCAACACTTGATACTAGCGTACGGCGAATTGAGCTAAGTAATAACTTCAGCTTCATTCTTTCTGATACAGTTGGCTTCATTTCTAAATTGCCACACAATCTAATCGAGTCCTTTAAGGCAACTTTACAGGAAGTTAAGGATGCTGATTTATTGATTAACATTGTTGATTCTTCAGATCCAAACATGATTCAAATGATTCGAACAACGCAGAACGTTTTGAACGAAATTGGCGTTAAGGATGTGCCAATGATTACCGCATATAACAAGGCTGATAAAACCGATCGAAATTATCCACAAATTGAGGGCAGCGGCATTTTATATTCTGCTACTGATCCTGAATCGATTAAGCTGCTCGCCCAATTAATTACTAAGCGTGTTTTTGCAAGCTATCAGAAGGTTAATTTGGTTGTTCCACTGACTGATGGTAAAGCACTGGCTAACCTGCATGAGTACGCACAAATTATTTTGGAAGAATATAAAACTGATGGAGTTCATGTAACTGCCAGATTGGCCCCTGAAAAGCAGGCTCAATTTCACCAATATATTGTTTAGAAGACACAAAAAGGTCACCCAAATGCGTGACCTTTTATTATTTTATTTTTATTGAATGACACGTTTAGCAACACAAGGGTAAAAGTAAGAGCTAATTGTATCAAGGACCACACCCTTATCAGGAGTAGAAGCATGAACATACTGATTATTTCCAATGTAAATCCCAATATGGTATGGCGCATCAACTGAGCCCCAATATAACAAATCACCAGGCTGTAATTGGTCCATTGAAACTGTTGTTCCAACTTTTACTTGGTCAGTAGTTACGCGGGGCAATTGTACCCCACCTACTTTACTATAGATTGATTGCACCAAGCCAGAGCAGTCATAAGCATCCGGACCATTTCCGCCCCAGACATAACCTTTACCTACCTGACTTTTAGCCAATTTAACAACTGCTTGTTGACGTTGTGCTGTACTGCCAGTAGCCGCTGGTGCAGTTGCTGCAGGTAATGAACTAGGCTTATTCTTAGCTTGACTAGGCTTTTGAGGTTTATTTGTCACATTGGTTGGTTGTGGAGTAACCTCTTTATTTGTCTGTTTAGGCTGCTTTTGCTTCTTAGCCTTTTTTTCTTTTTTATCCTTTTTATTATTAGCCAAATCTTTTAGCTGATTTTTAGCTGGCTGATCGTCAGAATCAACAGCCTCACCATCTAAATCTTTAGTATAGCGGGCTTCAATCCATTCATTGTCCCCAATTTTATACCATAAGTTGCCTTTTTTATCGACAGCAGTTTCAGCAACATTCCATTTGCTATTGTTTTTAGCACGGAAGCTAATCAACTGGCCTTTTTGATAATTTGTCCATATTTTAACGTCCTTACCCGGTAAGTAATCTATCTGGACGCGTTTAATTGGCGCTTTTAAAGTAGCTGCATTCACTATTTTCTGTGGTGCAACTGTGGCGACTCCTGTCAGTGTCATCGCCGCCGCAAGACCTATTTTTAAAAAATTACGTCTCATTAAATTCAATCTCCTTCTGGTAGCTCGATGTGGTCATAAATTAGTACTTCACTTTTTATTTTAACTGGTTAAATTTATTTATCAAGCAGCACCGATCAAAAGGACAAAATAAAAAAACACTCAGACCTAAAATCTAAGTGCTCAACTTGTTAAACTAATTAATTAAGTACACGTTTAGCAACTGAAGGGTAAAAGTATGAGCTAATGCTTTCTTTTACAACACCTTGAGCAGGAGTTGCGGCATGAACATATTGATTATCACCAACATAAATGCCAACATGATATGGTGAAGAAGCTGAACCCCAAAATAACAAATCTCCTGGTTTTAAATTCTTCATTGAAACAGTTTTACCCTTTTTAACTTGAGAATAAGTTGTGCGACTAATGTCAAGTCCAGCCTTACTATATACATATTGTGCTAGCCCTGAACAATCAAAGCCACTAGGACCTGTTCCACCCCATGCATAAGGCTTACCAACAACTGCATTTGCAGCGTTAACAACTTTATTTGCTTGTTTTGAAGATGAAATCACACTGTTTGCAATATCTGGCTCAGCCTGCTGCTTAGTCTTTTTATTAGCGTCAACAGTGTAACGAGCTTGAATCCATTTTCCTTCGCCAATTTGATACCAAGTTTTGCCTTTAGCATCAATTGCAGTACTTAAGACATCCACTGTTTCACCGTGTTGAACACGTTCACCAGTAAAACTTGGATTATTGTAATCATCCCAAATGTTAATGCCATAGCCTGGAACATAGTTAATTTTTACTTTAGTCGTTGCAGCTTGTACATGATTAGTGGTGGAATTTGAATTAACGGCATTTACTGCTCCTAACCCAGTAATGGTTAGAGCTGCAGCCGTAGTAAATTTTACTAAATTGCTCTTAACTTTCAAATCAAATTGCCCCCATATTTTTATCAATATTTTATTTTAATTAGTTAATTATTATTATTTTAATATCACAGCTTTAATTCTACTTCAGTCATGTTACAGAACCATTACAAAAATGATACCGGAACGTAAAAAACCTCCCAAAGATTAGTTTGCGAGGCTTGAGTTTTTATCAATTGTTAGTTAAGAAAGATTTATTTGAGTAGAAATTGACTATTCAATAACGCGCTTTGCAGCTGAAGGATAGAAGTAAGTACTAATTGATTGCTTTATTACTCCTTGATCAGGTGTTGCAGCGTGAACGTATTGATTATCACCAACATAAATTCCAACGTGATATGGTGAAGAAGCTGAACCCCAGAAAAGCAAGTCGCCCTTCTTTAATTTATTCATTGAAACCTTTTTACCCAAAGCAACTTGTGAATAAGTTGTTCTTGGTAAAACGGCTGCACCAGAACTTTTATAAACGTATTGAACTAATCCAGAACAATCAAAGGCATAGGGACCAGTTGCACCATATACATAACCCTTACCAACTTGTTTCTTTGCAAGTTTGGCAACCGAATTACGTTTTTGTGTAACAGTACTTGCTTCAACTTCAGTTGCTGTTGCTGCAGATACCTTACCGACAGTGACAATACCTGTGAAAAATAAAGCTACTAAAGCAACTAATTTAACTAAACTCTGTCTATGTCTGTGTTCCAAAATTAATCTCTTTCCTATATCAAATCTATTTCGTTCTCAACAATCTATATACTACTCATCGAATGTTACACGTTCATGTCAAACGAGCTACAAAACATTTAGAAATTTAGAGGAAAGACGATATTTATGTAATTTTTACTATGAAACTTGGCAGTTTGTAACAATTTCACGCAATTTTTGCTGCGTTTGTGCCCAATCATCATTTATCAAAATGTGTGCATCTGCCCTTAATTCTTCTGGCAAAGCATTTAGTTCACTGCCACTGAGACGCTCATTGATTTTTTCTGGAGTATCACCGCGTTCCAATAGACGCTTGCGCAATTCTTCTTTAGTGCTTGTCGTAATATACAAAAAATAGACTTGCTCTTTTAGCGCATTAATATAGGAAGCAGCACCTTTGATATCAACTATCAGGGAAACTATTTGATGATTTTTCCAAGCAGCATCAAGTGCTTCTTTACTTGAGCCATACTGATATGATCCATATTTAACATGCTCAAAAAAGTGAAGTTTTTTGAAGCTACTTTCACTTTCAAAATAATAAGACTTATCTGGACTTTCTCCCTTACGCATTGGTCTTGTGGTATGTGTTACAACACGCGGAATAGCAAATTCCTTGGTTAAATAATCCGAAATTGTCGTTTTACCTGCGCCACTCGGACCGGCAATCAAAATTAATTTTCGCAAAATCCAGGCTTCCTTTACTTGAAAACAATTGCTTTTTATAATAATATCTTTCTATTATAAATAAACATGGGTAAGAGAGGAAGTAAAACTCATCATGAAAAAATCAGATGTAAAAATAGATGACATTCTTAGTGCAAAATCCGAAGAAGAACTTACCAAACCGTTTTTAGGCAAAGTAGAAAAAATTTACGAAAATTCTGCCCTGTTGACAATTATCGACTATGACGAAGTTGACGATACTGCAGTCAGTGACCTTAACCAAAAGATTGTGGTTAACTTCAAGAACCTCAAAGCTGCACCTAAACGCAAAATTAAGGAAATTCAAGCTAAGGCTACAAGTGATATTAAGGTAGAAAAAATTGCCAAAGTAGCAGATGAAACAGAAGATGAACAAAAAGCTGATGACAAAAAAGCCGAAAAGTAATTTTAGAAAACATTTTTTAAGTTCAATTAAAAAGGTCTCATATCATAATGAGACCTTTTTGTTTGGACATTTTTCCAGTTAATTATTTTTTGGCATTTTGTTTTTAGGGGTATATTCAATTAGTTTTACGTTTAGTTATTTTTATTTTTTGATTCTCAATTTCAATTACATAGTCACACTGTTGCCAAACCGTTGGATCATGTGTTGCTATCACGACTGTTGCATCTGAATCAAAGCTAGTTAACAAAGTTCTTAGTACTAGTTGACTATTTTCAGCATCTAGCGAACCAGTTGGCTCATCTGCGAAAATCACCTTAGGCTCTTTTAATATTATTCGCGCCAGTGCTACTCTTTGCTGTTCACCACCACTTAAAGTGTATATTTTTTGCTGTAATTGCATTTTTCCAAGTCCAACTTGGGCCAAAGCTGCCCGCATTTTATTATCTTTTTCCGTTTTAGACAGCTTTGAATTAGTTAGTCCAAGTCGCAAATTTTGTTTAATTGTCTCAGTATCAATTAAAGCAAAATTTTGAAAAACGAATCCAAAGTAATCACGATATAGTTTTTTTCTATTTTTTGAGTTAATATTCAAGTCATTAAATTCCACTTTACCTGAGGTAGCTTTTTCTAAGCCACTCAAAATATTTAGAAAAGTGGTTTTCCCAGCCCCACTTTTGCCCACAATGGCATAGCTTTTCCCCGTTTCTAAGGTACAGCTAACATCTTCAAAAATGGTTTTTTCTTTAAATTTTTTTGTAAGATTCCTTATTTTAATCAAATTACAGCTCCTAATTTCCATGATTAAGTGTGATTAATATATTTTGCTGGGCTCTATAGTATGTTAATAAAATAATAACTGCTTCCAGTAAAATGTAGCCGAAACCAAATGGAATCAAGCTCAAGTAACTATGCTTTATTAAAATAAAGCTAATTGTCAATAAGTCAAAGCCCAGATTGAAAACCAAAAATTCTACCAATAATTTAGCACTTGATTTACCAAATGCTCGATAAATTGCCATCTTATGCCTCTGGCTTTGTAGAAAAGTTGAGCTAACAAACATAATAACAAAGCTCAGCTGGAGAATAGATAAAATCATTGTAATTGTTAGCATCAGTAAATGGCGATTAGCATTTCGCTGATAGTTATCTGTTAACGCCCTTTGACTGGTAATGCCCCAAAAATACGGCCTTAATCCCAACTTCTTGATCATTTTTTTAAGTAACTTAAGATCAGAAAATACCGTTTTTGATTGACTAACGGAAGCCAAATAAAAATCATCTGATAGTAGCTTATTGTTTGCAACTACGATTATTGGGTCTATCGAGATTGCCATCGTAATATCATCGTATCCAACTGTGTAATTAAATATTTTTTGTCCGCTGTCAATGGGTACAACTTGAATGGGTGGTAAATGATTTGATTTTTTTTGATAATAATTAGGGAGAGAGTTCCTGAATTTAAGATAGCTTATCAACTGCTTTTTAGCGTGTTTGGTCTGGTCTAAGCGATTGCGCGGAACTAGTAAAAGAACTTTCTTATTGTCAAGCTTGAATCGTTGAGACTTAAGTTCACTATTCTTAATAAAATTATCGTTTGCAATAATTACATTGCCATTGTCAGGATGAGTAGAGCGCCTAGGTGGAAGATACTCCTGTGAATTTTGCGCAACTATTACGTTCGGTGTTTGCACGACCAGTTTATGTACCAGTCTTGCTACTCGTCTATTTACTTGTTTGTCTGACAGTTGCCACACAAGCCCAAGTGAATAACGATTATTCTTGGAATGGATTTTTTGGATTATTTTTGTGTCTCTTACATAAGCCTGATGACTATTATGTAGAGATATAGCATTAAGTGCTACTATCCCAAGCAATAATATCTTTAACGCATAACCAATCAATAAAAATGGGCGTGAATTTCCTATTCCTTTAATCACTTGATATGGTTTTATTAATACTAAAACTGAATATGATAGAGTGTCTAAACATAAAAAAGCTAGTAAGAAAATCGTCAAAAATATAAGTAAATACGGTATGAACATTCGCAAGCCTGCAAATGTAAACACATATAAACTCCTTGCAATCACTATCATAGCGATAGCACCTAGTGCCAACAAAAACCATAGCATTTCATCTTTGAAATCAGACTTGATTATTTGCCAATTACTCAAGCCATGGATCTTCATTATGGCATAAGCTTTAAAGCGGTATACTTTTTCCAGTATCATGATAATAAATATGATACTAATAACACTAATAAAAATAGTTGCTGTACCTTGCGGAAAGCCACTAAGAGTTGAGCTTAATAAAATACTGGGAGTTGGGGCAGTGCTTCTGACTTCTACTTTCAGGCCTTTACGTAGGAATGAAACTATTCGATTTAAAGCCTCACCTTTAGCATTGGTAAAATATAAGCCGTATATATCTTCTAATTGAAATTCATTATTTGTCAGCTCTTTTATTGCTGTATTTTTATAAATTGCATAAGTTTCATTTTTGGAGCCAAGATTATATACTAGTTTGCTTGTACGTCCGTTAGTCTTATTAATCCGTAATTTAATCAAAGAAACATTTTTATCGTCAGCTATTTCCCGAAGCTTATCAAAAAATGCCTTCTTAGTAACTTTTTGATTTATAGGGGCACTATTTTTTACAGGCTTGGCGGCATAAGCATTTATACAAGTTTGATTGTTTGACAGTGTTTCATCATCATAAGTGTGAATACTCTCAGCAAATAAGCCAATTGCAATGACTGTGGTTAGTGAAAAAAGTATAATTTTTAATTTCCGTAACATGTTTTATCTTTCTAATTATACAAAAAAACACAGTCTATTAATACCCGTACTTTTTGCTTAAATCACAATTTAGTTAATTGTACTATAGTTATAGAAACATCAGCATTAACTTAATTTAAATTTAGGAGAGTTTAACTACTATGTGTATAATCGCTATTAAAAAGGTCTCATATCGTAATGAGACCTTTTTGTTTGGACATTTTTCCAGTTAGTTATTTTTTGGCATTTTGTTTTTAGGGATATATTCAATTAGTTTTACATACTGTCTCTTATGATGAATTGCAATATACTCCTGTGACGGATCATAACCGCCAACATACATTATCTTATAAGGGAGTTTTTTGCCATTACGGTCAACCGCCTGAACATTGTAATATTTTTGTGTGTTCTTCGGTACCTTTGCATAATCGGTTTCCATCTTAATGTGAGGATTAAAGTAATCCGTATACTGATTAGGTATAACCACCAAGGCTGCAATTGCGAGTGCGATAATACCAATAATAGAATAAAATAGTTTTTTCATATATTCTTCCTTTTTAATGTACTTATTTTGAATTACTACTGCAATTATCAGCTTCCATTATGACTGAAAAGCACTCCTGAATTTTGACATAGTATGACTTTTTCTGACTTATAATGATAATTATAAACAATTGTACTTACTTCATTATTAGTTTAGTTAAAATTTAGAAAAGTTTAACCATAGTTATATGTTAATCTTCTCATTCATTGAAAGTAATTTGTTATTGTACTCGCAGATAATTAAAAAGATGTACAAGCCAAAATGCTTCTACACCCTTTAAAATTATTCAACTTTTTACTATAAAGGCTAACCTATTGGATAAGATATACAAGTCCTCTTAATTTTAGCTCAGCTAAACTTTTAAACTCTTTTTTTTTCGCTCATTTTTGCATAAAATTAGGCTTACATATTACTTAGCATTTTGGGAGAAAAATAGTGAAAGAAAAAGCAAAAAACATTTTATTCTGGTTTATCCTTGTTCAACCGTTTCTTGATTTGTACTGGTTTTACCATGGCAGCCTTGCTACTATTTTACCTTTTACATTGCCGACCATTATTCGACTCATTGCCGTAGCTGTTTTATTTTGTCTATTTTTTAGCCAAAAAGAGTCGTGGCAGAAGTTGAGTACACAAAAATGGTTAATCGCCTATCTAATTTTATTAATTATTTATAGCGTTCTGCATTTAGTGCACGTACGGACATTTACCAGTGTCAATCCCACTAACTACGGTTACTCCACTAGTGGTGAGCTATTCTATTTGATTCGCATGTGTCTGCCACTCGTCATTATTTATTTAACTAAAGAGCTTAATTTTGGCACAAAACAGTTACAGCAAGTAATCGAGGGCGTTTCTGGACTTTTTTCAGGCACAATTGTCCTATCAAACTTGTTCGTAATTTCACTGAAATCTTATGAAACAGGCGTAATCAGCGCTAATATTTTCGAGTGGTTTTTCAATCCAAATATCGGCTATTCGCATATGGCTTCCAAAGGTTTCTTTAATTTCACCAACATGATTTCAGCTGTTTTGTTTATGCTGTTACCGTTACTTATTTATTATCTATTTACTGATTTCAACTGGATCACAATCACATTGAACGTTGTTCAGGCTTTAGCAATGATTGAAATCGGAACTAAGGTTGCCGCAATCGGCTTAATTGGCGGAATTCTAGCTGGGCTTCTGCTCTACCTATTCCACCGCTATATCCTTAAGAATGCGAAAAAAAATATGCTTGCCGTTTTAGTTAGTTTGCTAATTGGAGCAGGCTCGATTGCAATCTTACCTTTTGGTCCAGCAATTCAACGCTATAATTACGAAATATATTTAGCAAAGCAATCTGATCATGATTTATCCGATGAAACACGTGAATTGAATGCTGGCCTTAAAAAATATCCTACTGGTCAAAAACGTGAAGACTTTTTACGAAGCTTTATTAAGGAAAACTACCAAGCCTATGCACTCAATCCTAAATTTGTTTTAAAGAGCTATCCTTACCAATATGATCCTGAGTTTTGGTTAAAAATTATTAACGAGCCCGGTCAAACGCGTATGGAAAATCGCCATCTTGAAAAGGCAATGCTAAATCAAGTTGTTAAGACTAATAACAATAAGCTAGACAAATTCCTAGGTATTTCCTATGTCCGTGAAAACAACATTTTTAATCTAGAGCGTGATTTTGCAGCTCAGATTTATTCTTTAGGCTGGATTGGCATGTTAATCTTCGTCGGACCTTATTTGGCAATACTACTTTACGCTGCTTACCGCTGGCTCAGGTATCAATCAGCTCGAACATATCTGGTTAGTTCATTAATTGTCTCAAGTGGTTTTATCTTGCTTGCAGCTTTTTATTCCGGCAATGTAATGGACTTCCTAACAGCCAGCTTTATCTTCGCATTCATTGAAGGAAATTTATTATTACAGGTGCGAAAAACGAAAACTAATATGCCTCTCAATTTAAATCATAATTGAAAAGACTTGTGATAGATATAATAACTAAACCTAACTTCTGTTAGGTTTTTTTAATTAATTAGAAATATACTGTGTCACGCTTTATACCATATATCATCATAAAAGTGCTTAAATATGGTAAAATGGGTGTAAAACACTGGAGGTCCAATAATGAGTGCAACAATTGTTAAACTACTTGAAAGTAAAAATATGAGTGTGACGAAAGTTTCTGAGATTAGTAAAGTTCCACTTAGTACCTTAAGGAATGCAATCGTCAAGCCAATTGAAACCTGGTCAATCCGTGTGCTTAATGCTTTTGCAATTGGCTTAGGAGAAAGACCAGGAGATTTGTTAAACGTATTAGAAGCACAACCATATATTTTAGATATAAATGATGAGACGCAAACTATTCAAGGCGTTTTTATTGCTGATAAAGAGACTTATCAGCAAATTAGAACTGTTGTCGAAGTTAACCACCTAGAAGGATGGAATCCAACAAAATCAGATATTCAGGAACTACTAGATGAAGCAATCAATCCCGATCCTCAAGTAGCTAAACGTTTTGAAGAAATTTGGGAGGAAGGCCAATGAGTGATTGGATTAGCAAAACTCTGTATTCAAATGGTGTATTAAAAAACAAGCTCCATATTCATGATGCAGCAGAGTTAGAGAAAAAAGAGAATGAATTATCTGCTCGAAATGCTTTATTCCTATTACAAAAAAAACCGCAGATAAAAGATATCAATGACCTTAAAAAAATTCACCAATTCTTATTTGGCGAACTATACGATTGGGCTGGTAAATATCGCCCAGGTAATTTTAGTAAAAATGGCTATCAGTTTTTTGACTTCACCAGATTTGATTTCGCCGAAAAAGACATCAATAGTATGCTACATAAGCATCCCAAAGCAGCGCCCTTATCTGCTAAAGGCTATGCTGAACTATTAGACGCAATTAACTTTATGCATCCCTTTAGAGAAGGCAATGGTCGTAGCTGCAAAGTTTTCCTTTCTGCATACGCAGCTAATCATGGTCAAATTATTGATTATCCAAGAAAAAACGAAGAAATGATTCAAGCGCAAAATGAGGCCAATATTGACAAGATTGCGAAATTAATTAAAGTTGAAAATACTCCAAGCCGTAATAGAACACTTCAATTACTGGCCTCACAGCAAAAGAATGCTCAAAAGCAAATTAACCAATCTAGACTCCCCAAAAACTCTGGACAGCAAGAAATCGATTGCGATGATAATCCTGACCTTTAGTGAGGTTGAAAATTTATTATATGACCTAATTTTTGGTAAGTCTTTTTATAACTTAATAATATCCTTAAAGCTATCGCCTAACGAAAAGAGTCCTGAAAGCTAAACAACTTTCAGGACCTTTTTTATTATTAAAATTAATTTTACTTCTCTTTGATAAATGACGCGTCTGGAATCCTGATTAGATAATATCTAATAGCATTATGTCCAGCATGCATGCCAATGCCATTTTGCCAAACTTTTTTATAATTGGCAGAGTAAACAGCCACATACGCACGCTGATATTTTCGATCCATTTTTTCTAGTTGCTTTTTGTCATAAGGAATCCTAGTAGCATTAAGATCGATTGGGTTTTTACCATATGCTACCGTTGCAAAGTCGCTTGAAACTTGCGCTTTTCTACCATTACGGAAATAAGTATACGTTTGGGTGCCGATTTTTTTCTTCTTCGAATTAATCGTTACATAGGATGAATTACCCTCACCTGTGTTCATTACCAGTGGTTCATAAGTTACCGTCGACGTAATTTTGCTCGTGTCCTCAAGATCTGGATTATCAAGCATTGTGCGATCAAACAACCAAACAAGTGCCACTAAAAAAATCACCACTTCAACTAGATCAATTAAAAAATTAGTCCAGCTAAATTTGCGGTGCTCCTTGATAATCATTGTAATTCGCCGTCTGCGAATGTTCTGAATGACAAAGATAAAATATAAAATGACAACGACCCACAATAAGACGCCGAGCAAATTCCAACTAAACATAACACCCTCCTGTAATTGCTTTCATTATATTGTAAAAACTTGATTTTGAATAGTTAAAAAAGCCTAAACCATTTCTTGTTTTTAAATAATCGGGCTATTTCTTCTTAGTTTTTGTAGTTTTCTTTTTAGTTGCAGTTTTTTTAGCGGCAGGCTTTTTAGCAGGTGCTGGCTCAGGCTTAGCATATTCTCTTACTTGCGTGATTTTTTCTTCGATTGCTTCCACTAGCTTTGCGGTGACTTCATCTTCGGATTGCATAATCTCATCTTCAGTAGCTAATTGATCAATCCGAAAGTTCGATGCATTCAAAAATTCTGACTGTGTTTCAAAGTAAACATAGATTGGGTAGTCTTTGCCTTCTTCAAAAAAGTTACTGACCTTTTTGTAATTGCTATATGGCAAGTTGATAATATTATTTTCTAAAATGAAGGTGACTGGCCTTTGTCCTGTTACTTCAAGGGCAACATGACTTAAAGAATTGTGCTTAATTGCAGCAACTGTCTCCTTAACCATTTTCGTCGCTAATTCCTTAAGTTTAGCTTTGGACTTACTAATGTCAGCGTATTTAACGGTTTCTAAATCTTGCAGGTAGTTTTGTTCTTCAATTCTTTCTGCTAAGTCTGTTAAGTTAATCTTCAAAATAAAAATTCCCTTTTAAGTTAATCAATTTGTTATCAGTCTTCTATTACGATACTCAAATTCATCATTAAAAACAATTTATTTTTCTTTCTTTAAAAAATTTTTTTAAAGAACAAATGTTTGAAGAAAGTGAACTTTTGTTCCGTTTTTTATTTAATTTTCTCTACAATTACTTGCGCTCAAGCTGTTTGTGAATTGAATAAAATAACACTCTGATAGTCAGAAAATCAAAAAAGCGTTTTAATATTTTTCAAGCTTAAAAAACATCACTTTCCGCTCTTTACAAGCGTTTTCACAAAGAATAAAATTTAAGTTGTAACTAAAATTTTTAGCTAAATTTTTTAACTGAAAGGTAGACAAATATGTCAGAAAAAGTTTACACAGATTATTTCTATAACTCAGATGATTTTGACAAAAATCATGGTATGGGCTACAAAGAACTTCATATTCCAGAAGGAGTAGAGGCTCAGCCTTTAATCGTTCCTCCAGTACTAGAGCCTGATAAGCAAGAAAACAATGATGTTTGGTACACCATTGAATCTCAAGAAGGTGAATTCCAATTTTTGCCAGGTAAGAAGACTCATACTTGGGGCTATAATTTCCCAGTTCTTGGTAAGACAATGGTTTTAACTAAGGGTCAACATGTACATGTAACCTTGAAAAACAGCTTACCAGAATTAACTACTTACCACTGGCACGGTATGGAAGTTTCCGGTCCTGGTAACGATGGTGCATGTCACTCACCTGTATACCCAGGCGAAGAAAAGCAAATCGACTTCGTTGTTAACCAACCAGCTGCACTTACTTGGCTTCACGCTCACCCATGTCCATCAACTGCTTCACAAGTTTGGATGGGACTTGCAATGGGTGTTGTTGTTACTGATGCTAACGAAGCACAATTACCAATTCCTAAGACTTATGGTAAAGACGAATTTCCAATTATCTTGCAAGATAGAATCTTCCACGAAGATAACCAGTTCGACTACAAGGCAGACTACAACTCAATGGGTATCTTTGGTGATACGCCAATTATCAACGGTGTTGTTCGTCCTTACGTTGATGTCACAACTCAAAAAGTTCGTTTAATCTTCTTAGGTGGTTCTAACCGTCGTGAATGGCGTTTACACTTTAGTGACGATTTGGTAATGACTCAAATCGGTGGTGACGATTCATTCTTAGAGCATCCAGTTAAGATGACTAAGGTATTAATCGGACCTGGTGAACGTCAACAAGTAGTTGTTGACTTCAGCAACTACAAAGAAGGCGACGTTGTTAACCTTTACACTGACGACTTCAAGTTAGTTGAATTTAGAATTCATAACTACGAAAAAGATGACAGCGTAATTCCTGACACTTTATTCAAGCCATATGATCCAGTTGTTAACCCTAACTCACCAGTTCCTCACGTTACTATGGATAACCACAACATGATCAACGGTAAGAAGTTTTCTATGCAACGTATCGACTTGAAGCAAAACTTAATGAACGCAGAATACTGGGACGTTACTAACACTAACGACAAGGTTAACGGTATGTTACACCCATTCCACATTCACGGTGCTCACTTCTTAGTCGTTTCACGTAATGGTGAAGAACCATATCCAAACGAAAAAGGCGTTTACAAGGACACTGTTGAAGTTGCCCCACAAGAAACTGTTCGTTTGAAGGTTTACTTCCAAAACACTGGTGTCTTCATGTACCACTGCCACATCATCGAACACGAAGATGCAGGTATGATGGCTCAAATTCAAATCGTTGATCCAAAAGATCCAGATAAGACATATGAATTGATGGACATGGAAACTTTAACTAAGGCCTTCTCAGAAGAAAAGGGTATTCCTATGGATGAAGTTTACTGCCCAGGTATGGATACTGAAGGTATGGCTGTTAAGGGTGTTGACCACTCATTAGACGCACTTTCAGGTGCTAGCCACAGCCACCATGAAGAGCATCACGAAGAAGCTCCAGTTAGTCATGAAGAACCTAGCCACGAAGACGTTACTTCAGGTGCAAGTCATCACTAATTAATTTTAGTTTTGCATAAATCAATTAAAACCACTCAAGCAATTGAGTGGTTTTTCTTTTCTCCAAAATATAGTAGTTAAAATTTCCCTAAATAGTATGGACTTGTTATGAAATTTAGCAAATTCCTTTGCTTTTTTTCTTTACCATGTGGTTAAATAGCCCTATGAGAAAGAAAAGAACACTTACCCGAAAAATCATGTATCTACTTCTGGGTGTAATTTTTTTAGGACTGATCTTTGCAGTTCTTAACTCAAGAGCATTTCAAGATCGCTACGACTGGTTAACCTTGAAGTCAGAACAAAAGCTTGATGTACCACTAGAAAATCAGTATCCTGACCTGCCAAATGGCTGTGAAGTTACTTCACTATCCATGCTATTGCAATATTATGGCATCAAGGTCAATAAGCTGGATTTATCAGAAAATATTAAACACGTTGCCTCGTACACAGATAACGGTCAATATCGTGGTAATCCTCATGTTGGCTTTGTCGGATATATGAGTCAAGCCAACGCCGGCTGGTGCGTTTATAATGAGCCCCTTGAACAGGTTGCACGTAAATACACTAATCGGGTGCAAAACTATACTGGTCATGACTTCATTCAGGTCCTGAAGCGTGTTTCTGAGGGCCATCCTGTTTTAATTATCACTACAATCAAGTTTAACCGTGTCAATGACATGCAAACTTGGGACACTGCTCAAGGAAAGGTCCATGTAACCCCTTCTTCACACGCATGTGTAATTACAGGTTTTAATAAGAAAAACGGTACAGTACTCGTAAATGACCCATTTGGACATAAAAACAAGGTAGTCTCATGGAAGAACTTGGAAAGTAGTTATATTCAGCAAGGTAAACAGGCTATCTACATTAATTAAAAACGCAGTCCCAGTTTACGTGGGATTGCGTTTTTTGATATTTTGATAAACAAAGTTACTAAAAATGTTGCTAAACTAAAAATAATGATCTAGCATAGTGTAAGTATAAAAACAAAAGGAGCTGCCCTATCAGCCGACCAAAGTCAATAGAACAGCTCCTTGTTTATTTTATATTAGAGATGATTGAGCCTTTGCTTAATCATTTTTTATTACAATTAATATTTAAATTGACGGTAGTATCTACGCATATCTAAGTCATGTCCTGAATGAGCTTCTAAGTGTTTTGCAATTCTACCATTTAACATAATAGTTGAAATAATTGGTGAAATAACTGGCTCAAATTCTTTATCAAAGCCATCAATCATATGATCCTTAATATCAAAAATAGTATAGTTATTATTTTCTTTCTTTAGAAATGCTTCAACACGATCATCTAGAGGACGATACTTTCCTACACCTTTAACTAAAAATACTGGAGTATCTTTTTCTACTAGTTCCAAAGTTCCATGGAAAAATTCAGAAGATTCAACAGCCTTTGTCTTCATCCACTGCATTTCTTCAAGGATACACATTGTATAAAGATAAACTTCTCCCCAGAGCTCTCCGCCGCCAATCCATAACTGATAATCAGTATTGTAATATTTAGCAGCGATTTCTTCAGCGGTGTCATCGTAATCTTTTTGGACTTTAATAATTCCCTCGACCATATTTGCTTTAACTTGATCATAAAATCTATCAAAATCAAAATCACCATGATCTGCTAATAAACCATAAAAGACGCCATATATACTTAAGTATTCAAATTCTACTCCTTTAAATACTTGTAGAGGTATTCTCCAATCACAAAGTTTTCCTACAGGTGAATCCTTGCTCATTACCATTGCTGCAATACGAACATTCTTTTTCTTTAGCCACTTTTCAACATTGACAATTTCAACAGTATCACCTGATTTTGAAGCTGTAATAACAATTGATTTGTCGGTCAAATGTGGATTGTCTGTTAAAACCAATTCCCCAGCTTGTTCCAAGTAGATAGGTATATTCGTATATTGCTTAGCCAAAGTTACAAAATTCATCATCATTGAGTATGTTCCACCCACACCAACAAAGAAAATGTTATCAAATCCTTGCTTTGTAATTTCGTCGGCTATTTTTTTCCCCTCAGCCATAGCATTTACTTGAGCAGTAAGATCTTTTCTATATTCTGTCTCGTCAAACTTTAACATGTTTATCTCCTATATTCTTAATTAACCTTCAAGATACCAAACTGCGCACAAATTATTCCAAAGATGGCAGTTCCAATAATTAACCAAATGACATTAACTTTTTTCTTTAGTAGATAATAGTAAACTCCTGTAAAAGCTAAAGGCAGCATTCCTGGTAATATTCCATCTAGTACATCCTGAATTTTTGTTGCTCCTGCACCAGTACCAATTTTTAAAGTCGTACTTACAACAACTAAGTTGTTAATCATGCCACCGATTACCATGACACCTAAAATACCGGCTGCAAGCATGAACAGTTTCATTTCGCCCGATTTTTGAATTCTATCAATATATGATGCACCTAATTCATAACCTTTAATTGACGTATAGTAGCGCAATATAAATGTTGGAATATTAAAAATAAGGAAAAATAAGATAGGACCTAAAATGTTGCCTTTTATTGCAAGTGATGCACCTATACCTACAGCCAAAACTCTTAATGTGCCCAAAATTATAGAGTCACCTAAACCACTAAGTGGACCCATTAGGGCTGCTTTAACCGCACTAATTGAAGAAGTATCAAAATCTTCACTTTTAGCATTCTCTTCTTCCATTGCTAACGTGACACCACCAATGAAGGGAGTTATGTGTGCCGTACAATTGAAGAACTCTAAATTTCTTTCAAGTGCATCCTTATATTTTTCGGACTGTCCTTTATAAATCTTCTTCAAGCCAGAAGAAATCATAAACTCAAATCCCATATGCATTTGCCGTTCATAGTGCCAAGAAAATTCCATTGGCAATGATCGCCAAAACATTTTTCGTAAATCTTTTTTGTCTAGCATTCTTTTATCAGAAGTCATCGTCCTCACCTCCTTCAGCAGCTACACTAGTATTCTTATTAAGGAATCTAACCATTACTACAACAAAGATTAGTCCAAGCAATGCAATTCCAATGACTGGTAATTTAAAGTATGCAGAAAGTAAGAAGCCCAAGAAGAAAAATGGTACAACTTCTTTATTCATAATCATTTGTGCCAGCATTGCAAAACCAATACCTGGAAGTAAGCCAGTCGCAATTGTTAATCCATCTATAATTGCCTTTGGTATAGCGTTGATTAGAATTTGAATTCTATTTCCACCAGCTAAATATCCAAAAAATACAATGATAGCTAGCATTAGACACATCAAGAAACCTGCAGCCATATGTATTGTATTAACAGCATGAGCATTACCTTCTTTAGCATACTTATCAGCTAATTTACCCATCATTGGTCTAATTAAGGCAAACATAATATTGTCAAAAATCAGAGCAAGTAATGCAATTGGAAAAGCCATAGCAAATGCTACAGATGGACCTTTACCAGTCTGAATTGCAAATGCTGTTCCCAATACTCCACCAACAATAACATCTGGTGGAATATAGGCGCCGACTGAGTAAGAACCTAAAAACGCAAGTTCAAGGGTAGCTCCAATCGTCACTCCCATTGAAACATTTCCCATAATTAAACCAACAAGTGGTCCCAAAATTATAGGACGCTGAAACTGGTTTGTTCCAGTAGCAAGATCAAGCTTACCGACGAAGGCAACTAAGGCTAAAAGAAAAGCCTTTAAAAACATAATAATTAACCTCCATTAAACTTTAGATAATATTTTTCACATTGACCTTTGAATCACTAGGAACCATTTGAATATTTATATCAACGCCTTCATTCAAAAGATCACGTAGCATATCCCTTTCACTAGATGTAATAGCGATAGTCTTTGAAATGTTACTCTTGTTTGGTCCTGGAAGTGTGCCACCTAAATTAAGCGTTTTAATTTCAGAATAGCCATCAATGATCTTTTTGGCACTTTCAATACTTCCAACAACAATAAAGAGTTTGTATTTATCAGTCACTCCCTTTTTTAAAGATTTAATTGCTTCATCAACATTCTTGATAACCAATTTAACTCCATTAGGTTTTGCCAATTTCATGGCTGATTTTTTTAATTCATTCGATGCTGTTTCATCATCAGCAATTAAAATGCAATCTGCAGACAAAGCTGAAGTCCAAGAAAAGGCAACTTGACCATGCAATAAGCGATGATCTACTCTCATCATTTTTATCATTTTAATTATCCTTTCTTTTAGAAATCATCATCTTTTTGAATACTTGAGTTTATAAGATTATCATCACAATATTTAATTGAATCCTTTACATCTGAAACAACACTCTTCACAATTTCCTCAACAGATTCATTTTGACGCATATCGACTTTGCTTACTAAGTCTAAAACCAATGCTAAGTTCATTCCTGTTATCAAATAAACGTTGCTACCATTGGTATATTTTAAAAATTCATTATTTACGCTTCCACCAAATAAATCTGTAACAACAATAAGTTCATTACTTTTGTTTTTTTCTATTAAATTATGAGCTGTATCGACTAAATTGAAGTCTTTTTCCACGTATGTATCTATGCTGGTCACATTTTGTGCATCACCATAAATTAATTTCAGTGAACTTAAAACACCAGAGCCTATCTTCCCATGACCAATCAAAACAATTTCTATTTTTTTCGACATGCTCCCTCCAAAATAATTATTAAATGCCAACTATTAACTCAAAGTTAGCATTAGGACCATATATAACTGTCACTTTCTCTAAAAGACCCCCTTTCTCGTCAAGAATTTCACCTTTTATTTCTAAAAGAGGAATATTCTTATCCACTTCTAGCAAATTTGCTTCTTCACTAGTAGATAGAACAGCACTGGAAGTAAGCTGAGCGGTAGTTGGATTAGACTGATATTTTTTCCGTAAAACCTCATACAAAGAATTTTTCTCAAAATCATATGACTCTAATCCTGGATATTTTTCGAGACTAATAATAGTTTCATCAAGCGTTAGCCAATATTTCTTTTCACTAATGCTAATTCCCCTCAGTCTCTGCAAATATAATTCTTTACCATCATTAATAACTTCTTTTTTGATTTCTTTAGTAATTGGTTCACTACCCATCTCATATGCATAATCCGAGAATCCTTTGTAATTAATGATATTAATTACCGGCTTGTTACTTTTTACAAAAGTACCTTTACCCTGAACCCTTTCGATTAACTGCATACTAGTTAGATCTTTTAAAACTTTCTGAATTGTTGATCTAGCAACTTGATAGTGCTTGGCATATTCACTTTCCGACGGAAGCTTTTCACCAATTTTCCTATTAACTAAGATGTCATTTTGAATATCTGACAAAATTTGTGTACGAATGTTACTATGACTTTTCTCTCGGGATAATTCCATCCTGTTCTCCTAACATGATTACTCGACTAATCAAGTTAATAGTAAGCGCTTAACTAAATGCTGTCAAGTACATTTTTAAGCCTATTAGCACAATTAGTTTTAAAATAGTATTACATTAACTATTTTAATATTATTTAAATGATTCTCAATAACTTAGCCTTTAACTGGTTTTAAATAAATTTTTGATAAAACAAAAAGAGCAGATTCAATTAAGAATCTGCTCTTTTTAAATCGAGGCCCATTTAAAAAATAGGTGACTACTTCTGTTCACATCAGGTTGGTCAAGCACCAACACTTCCCGTGTCTGCCAATTAAGGCTGGTGTCCTCATCCAAATACGCATCTCGCGTTTTGTCGACTCGTATTAATTATTATACGAATTTTTCTTCTCTTTGTAAAATTTTTTTGCTCTGAAAAAAATCTCGACAAACATATTAGACAGTAACATCCCTAGCGCGATTGAGCCTGTAACAATAATCACTCTTAGTGCTGAATCACTCGCACCATTGATATTTCCAGCTGTTAATTCCCTAACCGCTTGGTAAGCCGGAACACCTGGAACTAATGGAACGATTGCAGGAATATAAAATACAGATGCGGGACACTTTTTTCTTCTAGCAAAAACAATTGCCAGAATTCCGATTGCAAATGATCCTAAAAGGTTTGAAATCAGTCTTCCCATTGATGCTCTCATTGCTAACCAATAAATAATCCAGCTAACTACTCCGCTCACTCCCGCCAAGTTCAGCACCCGATGCGGAACGTTAATGGTCAGTGCAAAACCGACAGAAGCAAGGTAGGCAAACAAGATATTAATAATTAACTCTAACCAAAATGGCATTTTTAAGCTCCCAAAAATTTCAATATAATACCTACTCCACCACCAAGTGCAAAGGCAGTAAGCAAAGCCTCACAAATTTTGACCATTCCGGATAACAGGTCGCCCTTAAACAAATCACGTAGCGCGTTTGTTAAGGCCAACCCTGGCACTAGTGGCATCAGTGCTCCCGTTAAAATATTGTCGATAATCATTGCCGGAAAAAGGTGAACTATTCCAACCGCGACTGTCGTCATAATCATCGCCGCGACTAATTCAGCTAAATATTTAACCTTTGTAAATCGTTTAAAGTAATATGCTGAAACAAAACCAATTGCACCAACAAATGCAGCAGCGGGGAAATCAAGCCAATCATAGTTTTCAATAAACATTACCATTAATGTCGCACTTAAAACAGCAGCACCAATTACTTGTACCCATAAAGGAAAAACGGGAAAATCGCCATTGGCAATTTTATAAACTTGTTCTTTTACTTGTGGCAAAGTAATTTTATGTGCAGCAAAATCACGTGATAATGAATTAATGCGGTCAACTAGTTCCAAGTTGATATTCCGCTCATGAACCAAAATGCTTTGGCAATAGTTCCCTCGATCGAGGCTCATAAAAATTCCTGTCGGTACGATAAAGACACGCGGATCAGGTTCGCCAGCGGTTTTAGCGATTCGCACCATTGTGTCCTCAACACGATACATCTCACTACCGCCTTCAATCATTAGCTCGCCAACTGTTAAGCATGTATCTAGTAAATCATGGTAAAAAGAGCTATCTTGCTTGCTAGACATAATTTTTCCTCTAATTATTATTCATTGTCTCAATGTCAATCGTCTTATCAATCCAATTACCTTGGAAAAAATCACGCTCATGACTAACGATAATTACTGCACCTGGAAACTTCACGATTGCATCCCTAAGTGCATCTTTTGAATCACGATCCAAGTGGTTGGTCGGCTCATCCAAAAATAGTAGGTTGGCTGGTTCAAACTGCATTTTAGCCAACTTAACCTTTTCCTGTTCCCCACCGGATAGCTTTTTCAGCGGACTCATTGCTTGTTGCGCAGTTACACCTAGTCTAGCTAGCGCCCCACGTAATTCCTTTGGCTTGATTCGTTCAAAAATTTCCTGCAGGTATTGTAGCGGTGTCATATTCTTATTTGGCCAAGCTAAATCCTGCTTAAAATATGCAACCTTTGCTGTTTCTGACAGTTTAAATGAACCATAGATTGGCTCTATTTGACTAAGTAACGTTTTTAATAAAGTCGACTTACCGATTCCATTAAAACCAGTAATTGCGATTTTTTCATTACCACCAACTGAAAAATTAAATGGTTCCTTTACGATTGCCTCGTCGTAACCAATCACTAAGTCTTGGGTTTGTAAAAGCAAGTTGGCAGCGGTCGCTACATAAGGAAATTCAAAGTGAGGTTTGCGGTTACCCTTAGGCGGATTCAATACGTCCATTTTAGCCAGTTGGCGTTCACGCGATTTGGCACTTTTTGAACGGGTACCTGCTTTATTTTTTCGAATATAGGCTTCAGTCTTAGCGATTTTTCGTTGCTGGTTAGTATAGGCCTTTAGGTAAGTTTCACGATTAGCCTCTTTTTGACGCATTGCCTGTTTCAATGTACCTGTGTAGCGAGTAATTGTGCCGAGGTCAATATCAATAATGCAGTTGGCAATTCGACCAAGAAAATCATAATCGTGACTGACAACAATAAATGCTCCGGTAAACTCGTTTAAGTAATCGACTAACCAATCGATGTGTGACACGTCAAGGTAGTTAGTTGGCTCATCCAAAAGAAGAACATCAGGATTTTGCAGTAGCAACTTGGCTAAAATAATTTTCGATCTCTGACCACCTGAAAGCTGACTAACATCATGTTCATAGCCTAATTCTGCTAGTCCTAAGCCGGAAGCAACACGTTCGATTTCGGTATCAATTCCGTAAAAGTTATTTTCTTCTAAGTATGTTTGAATCTTTCCTGCTTTTTCCAGTAACTCATCGTTACCGTCTTCCGCATATTCCTCATACAGCTTATTTAGTTCTTTCTCTTTTTGGTATAGCTTTTCAAAAGCTGTACGTAAAAACTGTCGAATGGTCACACCAGGTGCTAATTTGGCATATTGGTCTAAATAGCCAACTGTCACACGATTTTGCCATTTAATCTGACCCTCATCAGGAAGAATTTCACCAGTCAAAATTTTAATTAAAGTTGATTTGCCAACTCCGTTTTGGCCGGTGACTCCCATGTGGTCTTCTTTATTGAGCACAAAATTGCCATCCTGATACAAAGTCTTATCTTCAAAGCCCTGACCTAAATCTTTAACTGTTAGTAAGCTCATTGTGCATCTCCTTTGGGTTAATCAAATTATATAGTAAAGTAATCTTTTTTGCTTGCAGTTTTAATTAATTACATCCGAAATAAAAAGGCGGACGTCTTGCCCACCCTTTTATTTTCATCTTATTCCAAGTGCTTTTCTTTAGTTGTAATTGCTAGGATTTTTAATCATCCCTAATAACAGCTGTCTGTTTTAGACTATTAGCTGCATATAAGCCAAAATTAGTCTTAAGTCAAAATTCTTTTGTCTTATTAATAGTCTGCGTACTGTTTCATAATTATCTATTATTGCTTAAATCAAGTCAAGACTATCCAAAGCACCGTTGCAGTTGGCACAAAGAAAGAATACATTTGATTGGTAAAATTTTGTGTCTTAAAGGTGGTCATAAATAAAAGATGTCTGACTTTTCGTCAGACATCTTTTTATTTTTGTTCCTGCTCATACTTTTGCAGAGCATCTAGAACTTTAGGCCAGTAGCGTTTGGGCAAGATTAACTGCAATTTATCATTATAGATAGGAAAATCACTTGCTTTCATTCCTGTTATTTTCGCCAAGTCCTCATCGGACAAATGAAATTCACGTGCAATCCGTTTAATTTCATAGGAAGCATGCCCGCGAAACCATGAAAGAGCAAAGAAGAATAATGCGAAAATCCCAGCAACCATGACAGAGACAGGGAGTGTCAAATGGAATGATCGCAGACAAATAAAGAATGCCGCAATAAAGCCAATCAGTGCAGACAATACACCATAAATGATGGGGAAAAGTGCCTTCTTTTGCATTTCGTTCTCCTTTTAGTTTCACTTAAATAACTTACTTCAAAAAATTTACTGCCCTGTAGAATTGTCACTGCCTGTTCCATTCCCAGTATCAGAAGAGCCATTAGTATTATTGGTACTATCAGTGCTTTCATTAGTAACAACAGAATGATAAATTTGATAATTAGTAAACGGATTAGGATCCTTCCAATTAATGTGATTGTTTTGCTCATTCAGCTTATTAAGCTTAGTTTCATCATTATCCAAAATTTGTTGTTCTAACCCTAAATTAGCACGCATTTTGTTTGAAGCTTTTTGTAATTCTTCAGTTGATGCAACCTGGATTGAAGAACCATTAATCCATGCATCGTGACCTTGAATGTACCCGCTGCTAATATTTTGTGAACATCCCCGGTAAGTTAGTGCCAAAGCCAGCATGTCATTGAAGGTTAAGTTAGTTCGGACATATTTATTAAAAATCTTAACTAGCTTGCGGTAGTTAGCAATTGAATCAACAGAAACAGCCTTGTGTACGACAGCATTAATTACTTGTCGTTGCCTCATTTGGCGGCCGTAGTCTCCTCTAGGATCGTCATGACGCATACGGACATAAGCCACAGCATGACGACCATTCAAATGCTGCTTTCCTTTATGGAAATCACACCAGTCATAAGAGAACTTAAATGGGACATTAACGTCGACACCACCAACAGCATCAACTAGGCTCTTTAAGGCCTTCATGTTGACTTCTACGTAATAGTTAATCGGTACGTTTAACAATGCAGATACGGTATTCATTGACGCTTTACTGCCGCCGATACCATAAGCTGAATTTACCCTGAACATGTCATATTTGTCCCCAGGATCACCCAAAATGTTGGCTAAAGTATCTCGCGGAATTGAGGTCATTGTTGCCTTATTTTTACCTGGATTAGCCGTTGCCAAAATAATTGTATCAGAATTACCCTTGTCATGACGTCCCTCAAGCCCCTGATCAACGCCAAGAATTAGAACTGAAATAGGTTGCCGATTAGCGATTCGAGCAGAGGTAGCGGTGTTACCGTCTTGCCCATCGATGGCACTATGCAAAGCAAAGTACATATGAGCTGCCCAAGCGAGTCCACAACTTAAGCATAAGACAGCTACAATACCGCAAATTCGAGCAATTACATTACCCGTCATTTTTTGTGCTGGTGAAGCAAAAACATGATTGCGGTGAAGATTTAGAGAAGATTGATGTTTACGATAATCTTCTCTACGTTTTGAACTTGGTTCCATACCTTTATTCAATTCCCTTCATAATTATCCAAGTTTATTTGTATCACTTTCAAAGTTGAATTAGAATATTACCAAATATAATTAATAATATCTTATTTTTTATTATTTGGCATAACTATTATTAACACATGTAAGGAGATTTTTATGGCTATACCTAAAAGAACAGAGGTCCCAAAAGAACTTAAATGGGACTTAACAAGAGTATTTAGTTCAGATAATGACTGGGAACAAGAATATACTCTTATCAAAAAAGAAGTGCAAGACTTAAGCAAACTTAAGAAAGATTTTACTAAGGACGGTCATTATCTGTACGATGGCTTAACTAAGATTTTGGAAGTTGGTCGCCGTTTAGAAAAAGTCTATGTTTATGCAACAATGTCCAGCGACGTTGACTCAAGCGACTCACACTATCTTGGCTATGTAGCTCAAGCTCAAACCTTAGCAAGCCAATTTGAAGCAGCCACTTCCTTTATGAATCCTTCAATTTTAGAGCTCTCTCAAGCCGAGTTAAAACAGTTTATGGAAGATGAGCCTAAGCTAAACAATTACGCTCATATGATTGAACAAATTATGCAGCAAAAGCCGCATACTCTTTCGGCACAGGAAGAAAAAATAATTGCTGATGCTGGGGATGCCCTTGGCACTTCAGAAAACACCTTCAACGTTTTGACAAATTCAGATATGGAATATGGTTACGTTGAAACAGATGATGGCGAAATGGTTCAGCTGTCAGACGGACTTTATTCCAATCTCATTCAATCGCAAAACCGTGAAGTGCGTAAAAATGCCTTTGATGTAATGTATGCTACCTATGGCCAATTTGAAAATTCACTTGCTTCAACTCTTTCAGGAGTTGTTAAACAGCATAATTACTTGGCTCGAGTTCATAATTATGACTCTGCACGCAGCTCAGCTTTAGCAGAAAATCACGTACCTACTGTTGTCTATGATACTTTGATTAGTGAAGTTGACAGTCACCTTGATTTACTTCATGACTATGTTGCTTTGCGCAAACAAATTCTTGGACTTGATGATCTACAAATGTGGGACTTGTATGTTCCACTAACTGGAACACCGTCATTGTCATATACTTTTGAGCAGGCAAAAGCAGAGGCTAAAAAAGCCCTAGTTCCATTAGGAGAAGATTACTTAAAGCAAGTTGATTATATTTTTAATAACCGTGTAATTGACGTCGTTGAATCACAAAATAAAGTTACTGGTGCTTATTCTGGTGGCTCTTATGATACAGATGCTTATGAGCTTTTGAACTGGGAAAATAATATCGATTCACTTTATACCCTTGTTCATGAAACTGGCCACTCTGTCCACAGTATGTACACACGTCAAACTCAACCTTATGTTTATGGCGATTATCCTATTTTTGTGGCTGAAATTGCATCAACCACCAACGAGAACATTTTAACCGAGTACTTTTTAGATCATATTACTGATCCAAAAACACGTGCTTTCGTGCTTAACTACTACCTTGATTCGTTTAAGGGAACATTATTCAGACAAACTCAATTTGCTGAATTTGAGCAGTATATTCATGACTTAGACGCTAAAGGTGAGCCATTAACTGCAGACATGCTTGACGACTTCTACGGTGACTTAAACCAGCGTTACTACGGCGATGCGGTTGAACCAGGAAGTGAAATTGCTAAAGAGTGGGCAAGAATTCCACACTTCTATTACAATTTCTACGTTTACCAGTATGCAACTGGCTTTGCAGCAGCAACTGCACTAGCCAATAATGTTGTGCACGGTACATCAGAGCAAAGAGAAGCTTATATTAACTTCTTAAAATCAGGTTCAAGTGATTACCCAGTCGAAATCATGAAAAAGGCCGGAGTTGATATGACTAAACCAGATTATTTGGAAGAAGCCTTTGAAACCTTTAAAAAGCGCCTAGCCGAATTCAAAGACATCATCAAAAACGATTTTAAATAAAAAATAAAAACCACTTCATATTTTGAAGTGGTTTTTGCTTGCTTAAGCATATTCTTGCCAAAACCTCTGTGCAATTGCTTTGTAAAGCTGACATCCCACAAGATAGTCATCAACTTTAACAAATTCATTCGGCTGATGTGCTGTTAGACCATCAGATGGTCCCAGAATAATGATTGGAAAAGCGCCAGCCTGAATATATTCTGATGAATCTGTTGCGCCAGTTCCTGCAGTGAAATCACAGGAGCGATTAAAATCATTTTGAACAACTTCCTGAGCCAATTTTGCAATCTTTGTCCCTGCCTGACTTGGGAGTGGAACTTCAGGGAAACTATAGCGAATTGTTAATTCCGCACCCTGTTTATTGAGTTCAGCAATTAAATCTTCTAGTTCCTGATAAATTTGATCATTAGAATAAAGTGGCGTTGTTCGAATATTTCCTGAAAGCCATGCACTATCAGGGACCGAGTTAATTTGACTACCACCTTGGATCTGACTAATGACATGAGTAAGCGAGCCTAAAACTGGATCTTTTTGGTCATGACGGTCCATTATTTCCTGCACACGCTGTGCAAAAGTGACCAACGGCATAATTGCATTGCGGCCTTTTTCAGGCGTAGAGGAATGAACACAAAGACCCTTAGAAGTGACATAATAGTCAATCACGCCTTTGTGCGTAACACGGACGTCAAAATTGGATGGCTCACCGACTATTAATCCATCTAAGTCGTTTGCATAGCCTTCTTTTGTTAGCTGGGCTGCACCATATTCACCGGTCTCCTCACCAACGGAAGCTAACAACCTAATTCGACCTGATAGTTCTTTTCCACCATCTAATAAATCGAGCATAGCTACAACCATAGCAGCTAGGCCTGATTTCATGTCGCTAGTTCCACGGCCATAAATTTTGCCATCTTGAACCGTCGCTTCAAAAGGCGGATACTGCCAGTTCTCTAATTCTCCTGCGGAAACAACATCTTCGTGTCCTGAAAAGCCAAGCAAGGGGCCATGGCTTCCCATTGTAATAACCAGATTATCACGTCCTGGAGCATAAGATACACGTTCTATTTCTACGTCATATCCTTTAAAAAGATCTGTTAGGTAATCTGCAACTAAGCTTTCATGATCATTAGCCGAATCAATTGCAATTAAATCGGTCAAAATTTTAAGTGCTCGTTCTTTTTCCACAGCTTTATCCCCTCTTATGCTTCAAGTACCTTAGCTAAAAAGTCTTGTGCACGTTCAGTCTTTGGATGCTCAAAGAACTCTTGCGGTGTTGCTTTTTCTTGAATATAACCATCTGCCATAAACCATACTTCATCTGCAACATTTTTGGCAAAACCCATTTCATGGGTAACAACAACCATTGTCATTCCTTTTTGAGCCAAATCCTGCATAACCTTAAGTACTTCCCCGACCATTTCAGGATCTAATGCTGAAGTTGGCTCATCAAAAAGCATTACTTCAGGATCCATTGCTAATGCACGCGCAATCGCTACACGTTGTTGCTGTCCACCAGATAAATTAGCTGGAAAAGCCATCGCTTTTTCTTCTAGTCCAACTTGTTTTAAAAGTTCAACAGCTTTAGCGGTTGCTTCCTCATCACTAACGTTTTTAACTTTCATTGGTGCTAGCTTAATATTTTCAATAATGTTCATATGTGGAAATAAGTTGAATTGCTGGAACACCATGCCCATTTTTTCACGCAAGGTATCAAGCTGTTTTTCGCTTAAAGCAGTTAATTCTTTATCTTCAAACAGCACCTTGCCTGCAGTTGGTTGATCCAATAAGTTAAGGCAGCGCAAAAAAGTACTCTTACCAGCTCCTGATGGTCCGACTAAACAAATAACCTGGCCATCTTTAACTTCTGCATTAATGTCTTTTAAAACTTCATTTTTGCCAAAAGTTTTCTTCAAGTGTTCAACTTTCAGCACTGGTGCATTTTTAGTCATGATTCATTTTCCTTTCAAAAACTTTCATTAAGCTAGACAAGCCAAAGGTTATGATGAAGTACAAAATCATAGTGATTACTAATGGCATGACTCCACGGTAAGTATCAGCTTGGACAATTCTTGATTGGTAAATCAGGTCCTTCACACCGATAACCGATACAATGGAACTTTCCTTAATTAGGGAAACAAATTCATTACCAAGTGCTGGCCAAATATTTTTCATTGCTTGCGGCATGATGACATAGCGCATTGTAGCAGTCTTAGACAGTCCCAATGAGCGAGAAGCTTCGGTTTGTCCAACAGAAATTGAGCTAATTCCCGACCGAATTACTTCAGCAACGTAGGCCGCCGAGTTCAGTGAGACCGCAATAATTCCTGATAAAAGTGCAGGTATATTAATAACTAAGCCTAAGCCAAAGTAAATGAATAATAATTGCACCATTAATGGTGTGCCACGAATGAATTCAATATATGCTGTAGCAATTGAGTGCGCAATTTTATTGTGACTTAAGCGCATTAAGGCTAGGATTGCTCCTAAAAGAAAGCCGAAGAAAACTGAAATTGCCGAGATAAATAGCGTATAGCCAACACCAGCAATAAAGAAGTCCTTGTAGGCCCACATCGAGTTAGAGGCCTTAACCTCTTTTTTAGTTTTGCCTTTAGCAATATATTTACCGACATTGGGTAAATATACTTTAGTTACTAATTTCTTCTTTTTAATTTCATCGATTGATTTATTAGCAGACTTAACTAAACTTTTAGCGCCTTTATGAAAAGCTACAGCATTACCTTGAGAAGGTATTTTAAGTCCAGAAGGTATTGATGTTATGCCATCAGTATTTTTCGCAAAAGCAGCAGCAGATGCAGTATCAACTAGAACTGCATCAAACTTGTTAGTTTTCAGGCCTAAAATAAGATCATTGGTCTTATCCATTGTTTTGATTTTAGACTTTTTGGCTTGTTCCTTAAGCAGTGTGGCTTGCATACTACCAGTTTGTGCACCAATCGCTTTGCCACTAAAGGACCGATAATCATGGAATTTACCCTTGTCGGACTTTCTAATGATTAGATCCTGACCGCTTTTATAGTAAGTTTGGCTAAAGTCAACACTTTGCGCCCGCTTGGGTGTCGCGGTCATTCCGGAAATGACCATATCAATTTTACCTGTCTCAAGGGCAACCAATAATGAATCAAAGTCCATCGTTTTAATGACTAGCTTAACCCCCATGTCTCGGGCAATTTTGCGGCCAACTTCGATATCCATACCCATTACTTTGGATTTGCCATTCACATTTTGGACAAATTCATAAGGAGGAAAATCAGGGCTAGTTCCCATAACTAACTCGCCCTTTTCCTTGACCTTTTTCAAATAATTATCCGTTACTTTTGGGGCTTGCGTACTTTCGGCAGCATTGACAGTTTGTGGCACTAACGCCAACATCATCATTGCTACCAAAAGCGCTTCAAGCCATTTCCACGCTTTTTTCATTATTCCTGCCCTCCGAGGTTAGTATAGTTATTGCAATTATAATAATATGAAAATTAGAATACAACGATATATTTGAGTTATTTTCTCATTTATCATATTTTATCGCAAAAAAAAGCCTTGTCGCATATCGATTTACCCAATATAGACAAAGCTCTTTGATAATCTTATTTAATTATTAATGGTGTGAAGCACCTGAAACTGCATCAGCTGCACTTTCTTTCATTTGGTTTTCTGCAGTTACAGGATATGGCTTGATTCTTGAAGGATCTGTGTTTGACTTCAAGTTATCAGCTGCATAGTTGATGTGCGTAATTTTAGCGTGCTTAACATCTTCAATTGTCTTGCAACCAGTCAATTGCATATCAATCAATAATTCCTTATTAAGTTGTTCAATTACTGATTGCACACCTTTAGCACCACCAAGAGCTAAACCGTAAAGGTATGGTCGACCAACACCAACAAGGTCTGCACCAAGTGCTAAAGCCTTAAAGACATGTGAACCACGACGGACACCTGAGTCAAAGACAATAGGTACACGATGGTTAACTGCCTTAGCAATTTCTGGCAACATATCGATGGTAGCTGGACCACAATCAACTTCACGTCCACCGTGGTTAGTGACATAAATACCATCAGCACCAGCACCCATTGCTAAATATGCATCTTCAGCACAAACTACACCTTTGACAAAGACTGGTAAGCCGGACATTTCCTTAATTCGTTTAACATCCTCTGGACCAATCTTTTGTGCAGATGAAGCGTACATTTGTGCAACCGTTTGACCTTCACCTTTACCACCTTGGTAACGAGTGAAGAAATCTAGTGGTACAGGATAGGCAAAGTTAGTCCTAAGGTTAGCTTCGCGATAACCAGAAACAAGTGCATCAACCGTCAAGAAAATACCCTTGTATCCAGCTTTTTTGATTGCTTCAAAGACCATCTCGTTAAAGTCCCAATCCTTACTTAGGTAAAGTTGGAAAAAGCGTGGTGCATCTGGAGCTGCTGCCGCAATATCTTCAACGCTCTTATTAGCATATGTACTTGATGCAAAGAGTGCGCCGGCTGCCGCTGCACCCTTTTGAGTAGCAACTTCTGCATCCTTGTGAGAAATACCATGACATGCAATTGGTGAAATCATGACAGGTGTCTTGAGTTTCATCCCCATGAATTCAGTATCAAGCTGTGGATTATCCATATTTGTTAATGCACGTGGCACAATTTGGAAATGATTAAACGCAGCAATATTATTACGCCATGTCCATTCATTTTCAGAACCTGAAGCAATGTAGTAGTATGCACCTTCTGGCATTACTTCCTTCGCACGTTCTTCAAGTTCATCAAGATTGATCATGTCGATTGCTTCATCCCGATCGCTTTGGGGAAATCCATTATAATATGATGTCATTATAAATACTCCTTTTTAACTTTAAAAATGTTATAGGTCTATTATACATGCAAACACTTACAAAAGTTAGTGACAATCGCAAAAAAATGTTAAAATATCAGCCTTTACAGCGCTCATTTTTTCACAAGCAAAAAGAGGAATCTATTATTATAGACTCCTCTTTATTATTTTCCTTATAGGCTACGCTTAATTAAATGGGTGAAGTAAGTAACAAGATAGATCACTACTTCAATCACTGCAATAAAGAAAGTTACAGGTAAATTAGTAATAAAACCAAGATACAATCCTAGCCAAACCCCAATTAAAGCGAAGAAAACAGACCACGCAATCATTGAGCCAATTGTTTTACCAATATAATTGGCTGTTGCGGGAGGTAAAGTGAGCAAAATGAAAACTAGCAAGGAACCAACAATTTGCGCACCAATTGAAACAGACATTGCCAGTGCAATTAAGAAAATCACACTGACTAAACCAGTTTTTACTCCGTGAGCTACTGCTCCAATATGGTCGAATGAATCAAAATTGAGGGACCTCTGAATACTAAAAATCATTAGTAAAACAATTACTGACAAGACTACCAGCTGGATAACCCCCTGCTTGTCAACACCAACAATACTTCCAAATAAAATATTAGTTGCATAGTTGCTGTTTGCACCAGAAATTGCTAAGAATAGCACTCCTAGTCCCGTGAAGAGTGCCGAAATTGCACTAATTGATGATTCTTTTTGATCACTGTGAAGTGATAACTCACCAACACTAATTGAACCAAGTAGTGTGAATAGTAACATCCCCCAAAGTGGTCCAATTCCAAGCCATACAGCAAAAGCTGCACCTGCGAAACCAATCTCAGATAATGTGTGTGCCAAAAAGCTAAAATTACGGGCAACTACATAAACACCTACAGTACCACACGTTATTGCAATAAAGGTACTAGCCAAGAAGGCGTTACGCATAAAATCAAAAGCAAACATTATTCATACGCCTCCTTAAATTGAGCCATTTCACCTTGTTCAATGTGCCCATTAATTAAATATAAATAGTTCTGCATGTATTTTTGTGCTAATGCAACATCATGGGTAACAAATAAAACAGTAATATTATGTTTTTCATTTAAATGTCTAATTAACTTCATCAGTTCGTCTTTAGCCATAGGATCCAGACTCGCCGTTGCCTCATCAAGGATAATTACGTTCGGGTGATCAAGTAGCGCTTGTGCTAAATAGGCGCGCTGCTTCTGTCCACCAGAGGCTTCACCCATCCTAGTATGCCTAATTTCATATAAATTAGTTTCCTGTAATTGATTCTTGATAGCTTCTTTAACTTCACGCTTTTTAAAAGTTGGCGCATTTAAACCAACAAAAGCCTCGATTGATAGTGGATATTCCGCATCAATATTTCGAAACTGCGGTACATAACCTAGCTTGACACCATCTGCAAACTTAAAAGAGCCTGTTGTTGGTGCTAGCATTTTCATTAAAATACTAATTAAGGTTGTTTTGCCTGTACCGTTTGGTCCTAAAAGAGCTGTTGTTGAACCTTTTTCTAAATTAAAATTGAGGTCCGAAAAAACAGTCTTTTTATCAAATCTCATTGAGAGATTTTTTACTTCTAAAATGTCAGACAATTTTCTCTCCTTAATAATATCTTTTACTTAAAGTTTCCCACTTTAATGTATTGATCTTCATCAATAATATAATACTTACGACCGTCTATCTTTACTCGGCCACCGTATGTTCTAACATAACTGCCACGTTTGAATTTACCAGTACCAACACGTTCGCCATTACCATCATAAATATAGGCATTATGTGTTAAAAGTTGCAAGCTTCCTTCAATATTGGTTGCGACAACATATTGATCTGTTCCAATTTGGAAATACTTTTTGCCCTTAATAGTTTTGGTACCATAAACGCTTAACTTTGTTCCAGCCTTCTTAGTAGGTTGCTTAGTTTTTTCACCATTACCATCATAAACTAAAGCATTGTGCATCAATAGCTTAGTATCAATCGGCTTTGGTTGTTGCGTCGGTTTAGGCGTTGATGGTTTTGCTGGTGTGGCAGGTTTTGACGGAGTTGGTGTCGGTGTGGGTGTAGTAGAACCGGTTGAACCATTATCATAATAGTATTTAATCAGGTCGAAGAAATCATCCATTGAATAGCCCCATTTAGCAAAATAGCCATCTGGGTCGCCATGATCTGTCCCGCCTAAGAATTTAGAAACTGCTGCGTGTGACCAAACGGTTCCTTTACCAGTATGAACAGCATTAACAGGAGCAAGATTATACTGGCGCATAATTTGCGCAATATAAATTGCATCGTTGTTGATGCTTTTGGCAAAGTCAGCTAAATTATTATCCTCACACAGTTCAACTTGGAAAAAACGGCTGTTGGCAACTGGGCCAGCCCCCCAAACACCATGGTCTGGTGAAGTCATCTGGATTACACCAGTTTTATCTACAAATGCATGAACATAAGAATAGATATTCATCCACTCACGATTGAAATAAATTGCCTCGTTATATGCAGAAGCTCCTGGAGTAGCAGTTTCGTGGACAACCACACCTTCGGGCTTACCGTAGCGGTAATTCAAAGGATTGCTGGCATAAAAATCATTATATTTTATGCCTTGCTGCTGAAGCATTTGATCAAGGTAGGTTATACCACCATAGCTATTTTGTTTAGCCATATCATTAATCGAGCTTGCCTGAACGACCGCAGAATCATTTATCGTTGCGACCGCCGTAAGCGGAACCGCCATTCCTGCAGCCACAGCCATAGCAGCAACTATTTTCCTCATTTTTATTCCCTCTCAATAACTATTTCTTGGCTACATCAGCCAACTTTTGATAACTTTCAGTCATCCAATCAAGGTAAGTCATCTTAGTCGGAATCGTTTCTCTAATCTTTAAAACTGGTATTTTATTCTTTTTTGCCAATTTAATAAAATTATTGACCGTCGTACTAGAAGTCTGTTCATTATCAACAAAGAAGGCAATCTTGCGCTTCTCAATTCCATGCGTCATTTCTTGAACGGTCGCAGCACTAGGATCTGTATTATTTTGAATTGCTTTTTCAAAATCCTGGTTTGCTACCTTAATATTAACAGAAGATAAGGCATAATCAAAAACAGGTTCACTAACATAAACTGGTTTATCAACCTGATGCTCTATCTTTGCCGCATCTTTTTTAATTCGGTCAATCTTAGCTAAATACTTCAATCCATTTTCACGGTAGTAGTCAGCATGTTTCGGATCCTTTTTACTTAGACGCTTAATTAAGTAGTTAACATACTCTTTTGGCATGTCCAAATCAAACCAGATATGAGGATTATCTCCCTTTTTACGTCCCATTAGATCTTCACCAACTTTGACTGGTTCTTTTTCAACAGAAGACGCAAGTTTGTCCATCCAACTATCGTAGCCTAGTCCGTTTTCTATTACAATATCAGCACTTGATAGAGCTTTGGCATCATTAGTAGTTGGCTCAAAATCATGCGGATCCGCACCAGGATTTTTAATAAGGGCTTCTGCCTTTCCGTATTTTCCAACAACGTTTTGCGCAATATCTGCATAAACATTGGTAGTTGTCATAATCGAAATTTTGTTGCTGCTCTTCTGCGGCTTTTGCGAACATGCCCCTAAGGTGATTGCTATCGCGCCAAATAAAACAGTTACAGCAAAAAATTTCTTCAATTTTTCAAATTTCATCTTGTTAAAAAACCTTTCAATTTAATAATCGGCTTTTACCCCGTTATCACATAGTAAGTCGTAGATTTGTATTTTTACTTACTATTAATAACCATTATACAGCAATTAAAGTCACTTACAAATAATAACCAGAATTAGCTCTAACAGCTGCTGGAAAACAAAAAACGTGCGACCAAAGTCACACGTTTTTCTGCGTAAGTAAATGTAAAATATATAATTAATCTAGAAAACTATAACCCAATCAAATGAGAAAAGATTGGAACCAACAGGTTATCAACTACTGCAGTTGCTACAACTGCAACAGCTGCCATTGCCCCTTGAACTGAACCAAGTTCTAGAGCAAAAGCTGAACCAATCGTATGACCGGCAGCTCCTAAGCCAAGACCAGTACCGAGCGGATCACTATTTAGGTTAAACCACTTAACCAGTTGCTTACCGAGAGCATAAATTACCACTGCATTAATAATACATGCCATTGCTGTTACAGATGCATTGCCACCGATTGAGGCGGTAAGTGGCATAGCAACAGCTGTTGTAGCAGACTGACTAAGCATTGATTTAACGCCAACATTATTAAGCCCTACTGCTTTGGCTACAAGAGTAATTAAAATCATTGAAATAAACGTTCCAACAAATAATCCTAAAATAATCACTAACCAATTTTTCTTAATTACGTCATTACGTTTATACAATGGAACAGCGAAAGCAATTGTAGCAGGTGTAATAAACCAAAAGATAATGTCACCGCCCTGTTTATATGCTTTGGTATAAACAGCAGCTGTCGTTGTACCAAGGCATTTAGCTAAAACAATAAGGATTGCTATACCCAAAATCATACTAACAAGTAAAGGTTGGAAGAGGAAAAAGCCATTAGACTTTTTGAATAGCCACTGACCAATTAGAAAGACAATTAATGATAAAAACACACCAAATAGTGGCGTAGTAAGATATCTCATTGTTTCGCACCTCTTACCTTTTCACTCTTATCAACATCAAGCTGACTACTTTTCACTTTATTTACAATCCAACTAAAGAATTTCGTAGTATATGCGGTTACAACCAACAAAATAATCGTTGAAGCAACTATAACAATTAGTAATTGTACACCCTGCTCCCTCATAATTTTCAAATTGGCAGCAAGTGAAATTCCGGATGGCACAAACATAAAACTAATTAATGAAATTAGCGCACTACCAAAGGAATCGACCCACTCAAGTTTAATGACGTGAGTAGTCAGTAATACATAAAGTAAAACCAAGCCAATTACTGGTGTTGGTACCGGAAATGACTTCGGCATCAAATCAGAAATAATCTGTGAAATAAATAAAATCGTTGCATAAATCAACATTTGTACCAATATTGGAGCCGATTTCTGCTTCTGACTTTCTTCTTTTTTCATAATGACATTTCCTTTCTTATTACATCTCGTTTGCTTTCAGTATTAAGATTAGACTATCCCTATGCGTTTGTAAGCGATTTAACTGTGAACTGCAAAAAAAGACCCGTGAACTGCATTCAGACAATTTCACAAGTCCTTTTAAAAATTTATTCTGCTAAAAACTACATACCTAGTTTTTCATTTAATTCCTTACGGTATGAACGACCAACCTGAATCTTTTCACCGTTACTCATTATCAGTAATAAAGTGTGATTGAACCATGGCTGGACTTCTTTGATGTCTTCCACATTTACAATTGCATTGCGGTGAACTTGCATGAAGCAGGAAGAAGTTAGCTTACCCTTAATCCAAGATAGTGTTTTCCGCGTTTCATATTTCTCTTTGTCAGTTGAGATAGTCAAAACACCGTTATCGATTTGTGCGCTGACAACAGACATTTTCTTAATGACAATATTACGATCATCAAGTTCTATGCTTAAAACTTCTCGATCAGAATTATCTTTCTCTTTTGGTAACGGCTTTTCAGTCTTCAAAATATTAACTGCCTTATGCAATGCTTGATCGACTCTTTTTTGTTCAAATGGCTTCAAAATATAATCAATCGCACCAACATCAAAAGCTTTAACAGCATATTCATCATAAGCGGTAGCAAAAATAATCATTGGTGAATATGATAATTGCGTCAATTCATTAGCTAATTCAAAGCCATTTTCTTCATTCAAGGAGATGTCCAAAAATAGTAAATCTATCCGATTCTTTAGTAAAATTTTTTGTGCATTTTTGATGTCTTCTGCTTCAAACAGCTTGAATTCTTGTTCTTGCAAGCTTGGACTTTCTTTAATCAGATATGATAATTCTGCGCGTGCGAGCGGTTCATCATCAACTACCAAAATGTTCATTTTAGACCTCTCCTTTAGCCTTGATTTACTGACAGCTTACCATATTTTAACGGAATTTTTGTCTTAAAAGTTGTGCCGTTTGCTCCCGTACTGATTTTCAACTCACTGCTAGTACCATATAAACCAATAAGGCGCTGGTTTAAATTATAAAGAGCTAGGCCACTACCCTTAGTTTCATTAATTTGTTCTTTTCCAAGTTGCTTTAGTATCTTAGAATCAATTCCTATACCGTTATCACTAACTGCGATTTCTAAGTTATCTCCACTCGCAGCTAAGCTTACTACAATCGTGTTGCCAGTTTTTCTTCCCTTAAAAGCATGTCTAATTGCATTTTCCACAAAAATCTGCAAACAAAATGAGGGTAACATGGTATTTTCAGGAACACTAATTTGATAATTAACAGTAAATTTATCAGGAAAACGCAGGCTTTCAATTCCCGTATATGCATCAACGTGCTGCTTTTCCTGCTCAAGGGTAATTTCTTTTGCCTGCCCATTTTTTAAGCTGGACCTGAAGAAAGTGCTTAACTCCATCAGCGCATCATGAGCTTTATTAACGTCTACACGCATCAACGCAATAATTGTATTAATCGCATTAAAGAAAAAGTGGGGATTAATTTGTACTTGCAGCGCACGAATTTCGGCTTCATTCAGTAAACTAGTTTGTTGTTCGGTAATACCAATTGCAAGCTGCCCTGAAAAAATCATTGCGAGTCCCTGAACTAGATTTTCTTCTACCACAGTCATTTCTCTTTCTTCGCAGAAATAAAGCTTTAATGTCCCGACAGTTTTATTGTTGACTTGAAGCGGACAAACAATCGCCGAAGTTAACGGACAATCTTGATGAGGGCAGCCAATTTCACTCTTATTATGAGCAACTTTTTCTTTTCCAGTAGCAATCACTGTTTTTGATAAGTCGGTAATTACAGCTTCACCTGCAATATGATGATCCTGGCCTGCTCCCACATGGGCTAAAACATTAACACGATCGGTCAGACCAACTGCATCAAACTTGGTGTACTTTTTGATAATTTTACAAACATGTTCGGCCGAATCTGAATCAAGACCATGCCGAAAGTAGGGTAAGGTTTTATTTGCAAGCTCCAAGACATCTTTGGTTTGAACTGCTCGCAGTTGACGCTCATTTGATAAGTATGTCTTCAAAATTTCAATAAACAAGCATGAACCTACCGTATTAAGTAAGATCATTGGTACAAAAATCAATTTGATTAAACCAAAACCGTGAAAAGCAAAAATGAAAATCATTTGAATTAACTCTGCCAAAAGTGACAAAACGGCCACCCAAAAGGTTGATGGGTATAAATTGTTTTTCTTAACTCGGTCCCCTAAGACACCAATTAAATAGCCAATTAGCACTGAACTAAAAATATAGAAGTAATCAGAAAAGCCACCAAAGATTACCCTGTGCAAACCACCAACTAAACCAACTAGCATCCCAACATAAGGTCCAGCCGTAAGACTCGCCGTTGTGATTACCAAAATACGTGTATTAGCAATTGAATCAGTCTGTGGCAAGCCCGTGATAATTAATGGGGTAACAATTTCCTTTGAGCTTGAAATTTCCACTCCCGTTAGATTAGCAACTACAACAAACAAGGAAAAAATCACAAACAACCAAATTTGCGATTTCAGTGTTCTCTTTTCAATGAGATTTCTGAAAAAGCGCATATTAACGAGCAAGAAAGCCAGAATCATGATGATTCCTAAGCGTTCAGCTAATAGAATAAATAGATTAAACACAATAATCTCCATTCGATACTAGTGCACAAAATTCCCTTTTTACCATTTTAGTATCCCATATTATTGCTAAACTACATAGAAATCGTCTCCAAAAGCGCAAATTAAACGCCTAATTGATAAAACCTGTCACTTAACTTGTCTACTAATTACAAGTTGTGTAGATAGTTTTTTACACAAAAATACGCCACCCTTAAGTGACGTATTTTAAAATTATTTAGCTAAATTAATCATTTTTAATCTTGCTTGTCAACGGGTTTCTTCCATAATCCTAAGATTACACCAGCAACAATTGAACCGATAATAGTAGCTACAAAGTAAAGCACAATGTGGTTAGCAAGTGGTGACACCCATAGACCACCGTGAGGTGCGGGAACACCAATCCGCCATAGGCCAACTAGAGCTCCACCGACAGCAGAACCAATGATACATGAAGGAATGACGTGACCTGCATCTGCGGCAGCGAATGGAATGGCTCCTTCAGTAATGAATGAGAAACCTAAAATCCAGTTGGTTAAACCTGCACGACGCTCATCTTCTGTGTACTTGTTCTTGAAGAAGGTAGTACCAATTGCAGTAGCAAATGGTGGAACCATCCCACCAACCATTACGGCAGCCATCATTACAGCAGCAACAGCTGAATGAGGATCGTTAGCAAAGGCGCCTGATGCAAATACGTAAGCAGCCTTGTTGAAAGGTCCACCCATATCAATTGACATCATCGCAGCCAAAATAGTTGTTAGAACTACTAAGTTACCTGTACCCATTTGGTTTAAGAAGTTAGTAATTGCAAAGTTAACTGCACTGAAGATTGGGTTAATAATGTAGTACATAATTAAGGCAATCAGCAGCAAACTCAAAATTGGGTAAATGAGCATTGGCTTCATTCCCTCAAGTGATTTTGGCAATTTAGCAAACAGCTTCTTTAAGCCAACTACTAAGTAACCAGCAATAAATCCTGAAGCAAGTCCACCTAAGAAACCGGCTGGTGACTTAGCATTAGTTACAACGTTAGCAACATAAGCACCGCCATATGCTCCACTATAAACGGTAGCCATGAAACCACCAACAAAACCTGGCATTAAGGCAGGCAAATCACCAATTGATTCAGCAATATAACCTGATAGGATTGGCACCATGAAGGCAAAGGCCATGTTACCAGCATTGTTTAAGAAAATGAAAGCAGGTGATTTTGGTCCACCAGCAAAGTTTTCAACGATGAAAGAAATGGCCATTAAGATACCACCACCGATAACGAATGGTAACATGTGCGAAACACCGTTCATTAGGTTTTGGTAAATTGAGCCCCAGAAGCCCTTCTTTGAATCATCACTTGCTTCAGAACTTGCTTGACCGTCTGAATGGTAAACACTAGCTTTTGAATCTAAAATTGTTTCAACTAATTCATCTGGCTTGTTAATACCATCGACAACTGGACGGCTGATTAATGGCTTGCCATCAAAACGTGGCATGTCCACTTTCTTGTCTGAAGCAATAATGACACCTTTAGCACGACTAATTTCGTCAGCTGTCAGTTTATCCTTAACACCTTCAGAACCATTAGTTTCAATGCGAACATCCGCACCGCGTGCTTTACCGGCCTTAATAATAGCTTCTTGAGCCATATAAGTATGGGCAATACCATTGATACATGCAGTAACACCAACAATTAATGGCTTTTCTTCACCAGTTGAAGCGGCAGGACTAGCAGCTTGTTCTTTTTCTGCCTTCTTATCTGCATCGCTCTTTTGTTCAGCTTCTTCGAATAAGTTAATAACTTCTTCTGGATTCTTTGCTTCCTTAAGTGCAGCAACTAAATCAGGATTGATTAGTAAACCTGAAAGTTTTGCCAAAGCCTCAAGGTGAGTATTGTCTGCACCATCAGGAGCAGTGATCATAAAGAAGAGGTTAACTGGTTGACCATCAAGTGAGTTGTAGTCAATTCCCTGTGCACTCTTAGCAAAAAGTACACGTGCCTTATTGATAGACTTGTTGCGCGCGTGAGGCATTGCAATTCCGTCACCAATACCGGTTGTTGATTCATTCTCCCGTGCCCAAATCGATTTGATGAATTCATCTTCATCGTTGACGATGCCGGTTTCGACCTCTAAATCGGCCATTTCCTTAATAGCATCTTCTTTATTAGTCGCATTAAGCGACATAATCATCGATTCAGGAGCTAAAATATCTTTAATTTTCATTAGTTCTTCTCCTTAATTACGATAGTTGTTCTACATTAATTTGGGGTAAAACAGCTTCAATCTGCCTCATCACAGCAATATCCTTGGTAAAGGCGGTAGCTGCACCACATGCCATTCCGATGCGGAAGCTTTCAGCTGGATCATTGGTCTTAACATAAGTTCCAACAAAACCAGCAATCATTGAGTCACCAGCACCGACTGAATTAACAGCAGTACCGACAGCTCCTTTAGCGTGATAAAAATGATCTTTGGTAATCAAATAACCGCCTTTGCCAGCCATTGAAACCATCACGTTTTGCGCTCCCATATCAAGTAGCTTACGTGCACATTCAAGCATATCTTGATCTGAATCAAAGGTAGTGTTGAACAGCTCAGCAAGTTCGTGATGGTTAGGCTTGATTACTAATGGCTTGTAGCTCAATGTGTCAAGTAGTGCCTGACCGGTTGTATCAATGACAAACTCGGCACCAGCTTCCTTAATTTCTGGCAATAATTCTTTGTAAAAGTCTACTGGCAAACTTGGTGCAAGTGATCCACTTAAGACCACAATGTCACCCTTTTGTAAATCACTCATTCGTGACTTAAAAGCAGTAATTTCTTGATCTGTAATATTTGGTCCCGCAGCATTAATCTCGGTTTCATCTTGTGCATGAACCTTCACATTGACGCGTGTATCGTCTGAAATAGTCACAAAGTCATTAACAATGCGGCGTTGATTTAATTGACGCACCAATTCTTTACCAGTAAAACCACCGACAAAGCCCCAAGCAGTATTGTCAATTTCAAGCTGATTTAGAATTTGAGAAACGTTGATTCCCTTACCCCCGGCAAGAAATGAGCAATTATTGCTACGGTTAACATTACCGCTATCCACTTTGTCTAATTGAATAACATAATCCAAAGCAGGATTAACGGTTACCGTATATATCATTATTTGGCCTCCTTCAAATTAACCTTTGCAGGTAAAATCTTTTTGTTTTGTACCTCAAGTTTATTTGTAATCACGGTGAGATGTTTGACGTTGCCAAAAACAGCGAAGTTACGTTCACCAATTTTAGTTTCATCCGTCAAAACGTAAGTATGATCTGCACAGGCAACTGCTTGCTTCTTAATGGCTGCTTCCTCTGGATCCGGTGTTGTCAGATTACCATTGTGATCAATTCCATTAGTTCCAATAAAGCTGGCAGCAAAGTTCATGCTCTGCAATTGTTCAATCGCAAATTGCCCAATCACAGCATGAGTATCTTCTTTAATCTTGCCACCCAAAAGCATGGTGTTAATGCCGTGCCCAACAGCACTTAGTGCTGTTTCAATTCCATTAGTGACAATGGTTATACCTGCTACATTAGCAAGAAACGGAACCATTTCATAAGCAGTTGTACCTGCATCGATAAAAAGATAATCATTTTCATGTACGTAATGCTCAACTGCGTAGCGTGCAATTCGAACCTTATCATCGTGATTCATTGTGAAGCGAATATGCTGCGAAACATCATGAGCAAGTTTCTTAACCGACTGTGCACCACCATGAACTCTTCGAACTAAACCTTTTTCTTCCATTCGAATTAGGTCTCGCCGAATCGTCGACTCTGACGTTGCCGTCAGTTTGGACAAGTCGCAAACACGACATAGTTCATGTTGATTAACATAGTTTTCAATCAGCTTTTGACGTTCCTGTGTTAGCATCTTCCCTCACCTCCGAAGAGTATTTTATGCGCGTTTCCATTCAAAATCAATCATTTTTACTCAAAATCATTCACTTTTATGCAAAAACAAGCAGCCTATTCTTAACTCCTAACCTTAAAGACAACAAAAAAAGCTGTACGCTATTAGCATCACAGCTTTCTTTTCACTATTTACGTAATTCTTTTTGCGCAGACGGCAAAATAAATGAGCAAACAAACCCAATAATTGCAAAAATTAACATCATGATAAAGCCTAAGCGATAGCCATTATCCAACCTTATTGCTTCGCTTACACCGCTGCCAGTTGCTCCTAATGTTATAACTAGCATCGCCAAAGCAGTCCCAAGTGAACCACCTATTTGTCTAATGGTTGATGAAACAGCATTCGCATGAGCTGTCATATTTGTATCCACTTGATTAATTCCAGCAGTGAAAGTAGTCATCATGGTAAAAGAAATACCGATCATTCTCAGCGCATAACATAAACTAATTAAAACTAGACTTGTTTTAGTGTTGAAAATCAACATTGGTAGAGTACCTAACAACAACATCCCAAAGCCAAACAAAGACAGTTTTTTAATGCCAAATTTATCATATAAAGTACCTGAAATCGGATTGCAGATAATCATTATTAAGGCTCCAGGCATCATCACTAAGCCAGAAGTTAATGCAGTTTCCGCACGCGTTGTTTGTAAATACAATGGCAAAACCAACTCTATTCCTACCATTGAAATGTTACTAATCGTGCTAAGCAGCGTACATAGATCAAAGCCTGAATTTTTCAAAACACTGATGTCTAATAAAGGTTTAGAGATGCTCAACTGGCGACGACAAAATAGCCAAATAATTACAATGCCAATAATAAAAATCAAGGTTAGGATTACGGTGATTTTACCAGTATTACCTATTTCTGACAGTGCATACAAGATCAAACCAAATCCTACAATTGATTCCAGAAAAGAAACCACATCGACTGAGCTTAAATGAGCAACAGTAATATTTTGAATTGTAAAAAAGGCAAGTACACATACTACAGCACTGGCAAAGCTTAAAATTATAAATAGCATTTGCCATTCTGCATATTTCAAAATCAAGCCTGAAATGGTTGGTCCAACGGCTGGTCCAAAACCAATTACTAGTCCAGTGATTCCCATTGCCATTCCACGCTTTTCTGGTGGAAACAGAATTAAAATGACATTTTGAATAAATGGCATCAGTCCTCCCGCGGCAATAGCTTCAATAATTCGTCCTATTAGCAAAGTTTCAAAATTTGGTGCAAACAGACAAACTAACGAGCCAGCAAAAAAGATTGCCATCATAGTTAAAAAATTGTTTTTGAGACTAAATGATTCAAAAATCCAAGCCGAAATCGGAATCATTAACCCAACTACCAATAAATATGCCGTGGTTAACCATTGAGCTGTTGCCTGTCCCACGTTAAACGACTTCATGATTGACGGTAATGCATTATTTAAAAAAGTTTCAGCCAATAATGAAACAAAGGCACCGAACAGCAGCACCGCCATCATCAGCGCTCTTTTTTTACCAGAAATTTCTTTTTCCATTTTTTCTCCCTTTTAAAATATGTAGCAAGCTACATTTAATAGAAATAAAGCATGACTTTATTTAAAACCTTCAATTATTTGATCGAGAAAAGCTTCAAACTGCTCAACTTCAACGGCTGATGAACCTTGTGTGATTTGTTCATTAGTGTTATCAAGAATTGCATGAATTTTGTTAATGTTCTTATCAACAAGAGCAAAGCCCTTGTCAGATAATTGCAAAACTATTTGACGTTGGTCAGTTTCAAGGCGGGTTGTATAAATCAAACCATTCTCTTCCAAGCGTCGCACAATTCCTCTAATTGTTGGATGACTTAGCACAAACATATCTGCTATCTCTTTTTGTGTCACCGTTCTATCTTTGGCATCATACAGAAAAACCATTAATGATATTTGTGCACCAGTTAAAGAATAGTCCTTGAACATTTCTCCAAACTGATTATTTAGTTGTTTTTCAATTAGCGTATTCGCAGCTTTGATTTTAGGACCAATTCGGTTTAAATATACGTTCATGATTTCCCTCACTTCATTTGTGTAGTATACTACACAAAATTATTTTTGCAATTGAAGATAGGAATTTTACGTATCACTGTAAGTGATTTCAGAATAATTTTCATATTTTCATTTGTGCTACAATGAAAACATTGTAATTTAGCATTTAGAAAGGTTATGCATTTAGTAATGGACGAAAATAGCACAAGTCAAGAAGAGCATCATATATCTGGCCATCATCATATGAGAATTCACTGGAAAGAGTTCTTTAAAAGTCCAGATGATACTTTAATAAAGGATACAACGCTAGTGGAAAAGGGCTCGCTAGTTGGTCGAATTGGGCTGATGCTACTAGAATGTGGAACAGGAGCATGGCGTGTGCGCGATTCAATGAATACAATTTCACGGGCATTGGACATTACCTGTTCTGCCGACATTGGGCTACTAACTATTAGCTACACCTGTTTTGACGTTGATAACAAGTCATATTCCCAAACCCTATCTTTGCCTTCTACTGGCGTCAACATGAACAAGCTAAATAAATTGGAAGATTTTGTACGCCGCTTTGAAACAGAAAACGAATATTGGACAATTGGGGGCATTCATCATGAGCTAAATCAAATTGAGCGCCATACGCAAAACTACCCTATTGCTATTTCTGCTTTAAGTGCAGGCATCGCTTGTGCTAGTTTCATTTTTCTACTCGGCGGTGGACTGCCAGAAATGATTTGTACTTTCTTTGGTGCAGTTATTGGTAATTACTTACGTGAATACATGGGAAAAAAGAAAATAACTTTAGTTGCTAAAATTGCAGCTGGAGTTGCAGTTTCGTGTGCTGTTTACTTCCTATGTTTTAAACTGGGACAGTTATGCTTCGGCTGGAGTTACAGCCATGCTTATGGCTATATCGGGGCTATGCTCTATGTTATTCCCGGCTTTCCATTTATTACTTCTGGACTTGATATGTCAAAACTAGACATGAGGTCTGGGCTTGAGCGATTAGCCTACGCCATTTTGACTATTTTGATTGCAACTATGGTAGGTTGGGGCATGGCAACAGCCTTAAGTTTAAAGCCTGGCTCTATTCCTGAATTGCAACTTAATCCACTTGCACTAACCATTTTTAGACTAATCGCTAGCTTCTGCGGTGTTTATGGCTTCTCAATCATGTTTAATGCCAAGCCGTCGATGGCAGCAGTTGCAGCAATTATCGGCGCATTTTCTAACACTTTACGTCTAAATTTAGTTGAGTTTAATCATTTACCAGCTGCCTTAGCAGCCTTTATTGGTGCATTGATTGCCGGCTTAATCGCTAGCTTCGTCCGTGATAAAGTTGGCTTCCCGCGAATCGCTATTACCGTTCCGGCCATTGTTATCATGGTTCCAGGACTCTACATGTATCGAGCAGTTTTCAACTTTGGTGTAACTAATATCAATATCGGAGCATATTGGATTATGAATGCCCTAATGATTATTAATGCCTTGCCAATTGGATTACTAACTGCCCGAATCCTAACTGATCCAAAATGGCGTCATGCGGATTAGTATTTAAAACCTGAAATTTTGTAAAACCAGCTGATAAGAGCTGGTTTTTTCTTTTCTTCTTTTTGAGTAAAAGCGTACTTTATAAAAATGAATTAATAAAATAGTTCGGATAATTTATATTTATGAGCCAATTTTTATGTTAAAATTTAAATATATTATATATAAAGTGAACATTATATTTTCAGGAGGAATAAAATGAGTTCAACTGTAACGCCAGAATTTACTCGCGGTTTGCCTAAGGCAGAATTGCACTTGCATATTGAAGGTACACTAGAACCAGAACTAAAGTTAAAGCTGGCTAAACGCAACAATGTTGATATTGGACAAGAAACTATTGAAGACGTCCAAAAAACATATGATTACCATGATTTAGCATCGTTTTTAGCTGTTTACTATCCAGCTATGAATGTTTTACAAACCGAAGAAGATTTTTATGACTTAGCTTGGGCATATTTGACCAAAGCTGCGGCTAACAATGTTCGCCACGTTGAAATATTTTTCGATCCTCAAGCTCATACCAGCCGCGGTATTCCTTTTGAGACGGTTATCAACGGCCTATATCGAGCAACGGTTGATGCTCGTGCGTTAAACGTTGATGCTCACTTAATCATGTGCTTTTTACGTGATTTCTCTAAAGAATCTGCACGCCTAACTTTGCAAGAAGGTTTGAAATATCGTGATAAGATCATCGGCGTTGGACTTGATTCAGACGAACATAACAATCCACCACTAAAATTTGCACGTCAATTTGAAGATGCTGCTGCTGCAGGACTTCATTTGACTACTCACTGTGATATTGACCAAAAAGATTCCATTGAACACATTCGACAAGCATTAGAAATTATGGAAGTTGAACGTCTTGACCATGGAACAAACATTGTTGAAGATCCTGATTTAGTTGAATTAGTAGCTAAAAGGCAAATTGGTTTGACCTCATGCCCACTATCAAATGGTTTTGTTTCTCCAGAAATGAAGGGTGAAGAAATAATTTCTCTTTTAAAAGCAGGAGTTAAAATATCAATTAATTCGGACGATCCTGCCTACTTCAAAGGCTACATCAGTGATAATTACTACGCACTTGCACAAAAATATCAATTATCGCAAGAACAAATTGTTCAATTAGCCAAAAACTCTTTTGAATCTTCTTGGATTAGTCAAAAGCAAAAAGAACTGTACTTAGCAGAAATTGATTCCTATGTTGCTAAGTTTAGTAAATAATTTATGTACATACTCTGATAAAAAAGGGAGTGGCCGTGTGAAGTGGGCCTCTCCCTTTTTATTTATTAAAGTTTATTTGAGAAGTTAGATAGTTTTAACATATCCCTTAACTTAATCAGTTAAAGTAAAATCCTTTGCTAAACAATCACGAGAATTGCTACCAATAAACAGAGTAAAATCTCCATTCTCTAAAATTTCTTCGCCATAATTATCAAAAAAAGTTAACTGCATTGGACTGATACTAAAGCTAACAGTTTTTTTGGTGTGAGCTTTTATAGCAACTTTCTTAAAATCAATCAATTTTTTGACAGGCTGGACAATAGTAGCTACTTTATCATGCAGGTAAAGTTGGGCTGTCTCTTGGCAATCCCAGTCACTATCATTCTTTAAAACAACTTTGGCTTCGATATTCCCAGCATGAGTCATCACACTTTTGTCTAGAGACATGCTCTCATAAGTAACCTTACCATAAGATAAGCCATAACCAAATGGATATAGTGGAGCAGCAGGAGCATCCAAGTACTTCGAAACAAAGCGTCCAACATGTTGAGAGTCATCGACTGGTCGCCCTGTTGATAAATGATTATAATATATCGGCTCCTGTCCCGAACTATATGGAAATGACATTGTCAGTCTTCCAGAAGGATTGGCTTTTCCAAATAAAATGTCCGCAATTGCTGCACCGCCTTCAGTTCCAGGGAACCAACATTCGAGAATACTATCAACTTTATCAATAATATTAGTTAGAACAAGTGGACGACCACTAATAACCAAAAGGACCACTTTTTTTCCCAATTTGGATATTTCATTAATTAAGTTTAATTGATTCTCCGGTAAAGTTAGCTTTGTCTTTGCTCCTGCCTCACCTGCCTCAAGAGTACTTTCTCCAAGCGCCAACACAACAACATCTGCCCTTTTAGCTAATTGAAGTGCTTCTTCATTATTTTCATGCTCGACCTCTTGATTAGAAATAACTTTAGAAATTTCTTCCTCATTTGGAAAGCCCATTTCTTTTAGCATTTCTCGGCTTCGATTAATATCTGTTCCTTTAGTAGCCGTAACATTAGAAGTGTAACGCTCTATACCTTCAAGAATTGAAACACTATCTTTAGGTTCACCATGAACTGCCCACATCCCAAGCAAAGAATGATCCGTACTGTACGGTCCAATTAATGCAATTTTTTCGTTTTTATTAAGTGGCAGTACATCGTTCTTGTTTTGCAACATTACAATAGCTTCGCTTGCTAGCTTTCTTGCTAGTTCTCGCTTATCTGATGACAAAACGCTCTTATTTTCACGTGCGACTGAAGTGCCACGATAAGGATCTTCAAACAACCCAAGTTCATTTTTAAGTGACAGCACTCGCCAAACAGACTCATCGATTTTTTCCTCGTTAAGTTTACCATCAGCCACCAACTTCTTTAGACTATTGGCATAACAAGGTGATTTCATGTCAATATCTACTGTAGCATTGATAGCTTTATGTGCAGCATCATATTCATCCGAGGCAAAGCCATGTTTTACTAGCTCATAAATTGAAGCATAATCAGAAATAATTATTCCATTGAATCCCCATGTTTTTCTAAGTAGCTCATTTAACAATTTTTCATCTGCAGTTGATGGCACTCCGTTCAATGAAGTTAGAGAGGTCATAGCCATTTTTGCCCCAGCCTTTACAGCGCTCTTATAAGCTGGCAAATAGTTTTGATAAAGATTGCTGATTGACATGTCAATACTATTATATTCTCTACCAGATTCAACTGCACCATAGCCAGCAAAGTGCTTAAAGCAGGCAGCTACACCATTATTATTTTCAAAATTTTCCTGGAATCCCTCTACCATTGCCTTTGCGTATACTGAATTTAGATATGGATCTTCACCTGGAGATTCTAAAACTCTTCCCCACCTTGCATCATGAACAGTATCAAGCATTGGCGCATAGGCCACATGAATTCCTGCAGCTGAAGCCTCATCCGCTGCTGTATTAAATGCCTCCTTAACCAATTTAGGATCCCAAGATGCTCCTAAACCAATTGGAATAGGATAAACTGTTTTGTAGCCATAAATGACATCAGACATAAACATAACTGGGATATGATGAGGCTGCATCTTCATCTGCTGGTCCTGGACCCTTCGTGTTTCTTCAGCACCAGCAACGTTTAAAACTGATCCTGCTAAGTCCACTACTTTTTGTGATATTCCCAGCTTGGTTATGGGTCCGTATGAAATATCATTTGCTTGAAAAAATTCTCCTGATAACTGGACCAATTGCCCAACTTTTTCATCCAGACTCATATCTTTTAACAATTGTTTCAATTCGATTGTTTTCATTTGTTTATACCTCTAACGAAAAAGAGGTTAATTAAAACCTCTCATTAACAGTTTATTTAGCAGCGTTTTGTTCCTGTGCTACAGCTTTTTTATCCGCTCTTCTAAACCATGGATACCATAGTAGAGGTGATATTACTAATTGAATAATTAAAACTAAAATAACTATTGAAATATGCCCTCCTAGTAGAGCATGAACACCAAGTGGTAATCCAAATACTGCCTGAGCTCCTGTACACCTAGCAACTATTCCTAACTTAGTTAATAAACCAGCTATTATAACAACAATAGCATTGTTTGTTGCAAATGGTACAAAGAAATCAAAGTTTAACACCAATGGCGTACCAAAAATCACAGGTTCGGTAATACCAAATAAAGCTGGAATAATAGAAATTTTCCCTAATGTCTTAAATCTTTCACTTTTTGCAATAAACAGCATTAATAAAACTAGTCCTAATGCCGTACCGCCCCAAGTGTAAAAATTAAAGAAAGCATAGCCATAAATATTTGGAACTGGACGTCCTGCTTTATACGCAGCTAAGTTTTGCATATCAAGAGCCATCCAAATAGGAACAACAATTGGTGTAATCACATTAGTTCCATGAATACCGAAGAACCACATTATCTGTTCAATTAAGCAGACTAGAACCATTGCCCAGAATGATCCACCTATGTGCTGTAATGGTGTTTGAATTATTGAAAAAATAAGTTGATGGAAACTACCAAATGAGGTTACACTAAAACCAAGTGCTACAACAGTGAAAAATACACCTAATAAGAGAGTTGGTATTAAGGCTGCGAAAGTATCCGATACCATTGGGGGAACACCAGCTGGCATTTTAATAGTCCATTTATGTTGTTTCATGTAAACATATGACCTACCAACTACAATTCCAACGATTATTGCTGAAAACAAACCATCAGCACCAAGCCAAGTTGTTGGAATGGCAGTTACATCTTTAATATTTCCAAGTGGTGTAATTATTAAAAACGACATTAATGCGATGATGCCTGCACTCGTTCCATCATCATCCTTAAGGAACATTTTTGCGATATATTTTCCCATTAAAAAGGCAACATATAACGCAATTGCCCCAATTGTTGCTGAGTTAACAAAACCCATAATTTTTGCCAATTGAGCAAACTTCCATCTGCCAGCATATACTGCAACTAACGTAGCAAATGAGCCAATAATCATGGGCCCTAAAGTAGCCATCATTGCACCCATGACTGCTTGTAAGTATTTATTATTCCCTATTTTGTCGAACCATGGCTGCAACTTTTGAAATAGGTTAGTCATCTTTTCCTTCATAAAAACTCCTCCTTGCTGTTCTTTATCTTTCTAAAACAATAGTAAAGCGTTTCCAATGAAGTTGAAATACATTTTTTAAATAGGAAACATGTAAAATAATGACCTTCCAACATATTTTGAGAGGGGAAGTGCCTATGTCATATATCCAACATGAAAAAATAAGTAATTCAAAAAAATTGCCTTTCAAAGTGTTCAATTTTCATGCTCATAATTTAAATAGAGTTATTCCGATGCATTGGCACCAAAGCACAGAACTACTTTATTGCGCACATGGCAAACTTGAAGTTAAGTTAAAAAACCATAATTTTTTGTTATGCAAAAATGACTTTATAGCAATCAATCCGTATCAAATACACTCGACTAAAAGTCTACAAAAAAATTCGGTACTATGTATCCAATTACCATTGCCATTTTTGAATGAACTTACTAATAATACGTTTTTGTATAAATATATTTTTGCTGCAAATTCATGTACAGAATCCAATGCGATTAATCAGGAACTTATCTCAACTTTTAAAGACATTATAAACTTACGAAATTCGGATAGTTCGTTAGTTACAAACCTTAAGGTCACCACTAACGTTATTAACGTTGTTCGAATATTAACTGAATATTACGCTAAAGAGAGCAATATCGATCAACAGGAAAGTAACATTTACTTTGTTGAAGAACTCACCAGCTTTATTTCACAAAATTTTGATAAAGATATTCAGATTCATGACGTTTCCCAACACTTTGCATATTCTGAGGGGTATACCTCAAGACTAATAAAGAAAAGTCTAGGGACATCATTTTCTGAACTTTTAAGACTTGTTCGAATAAATAAAGCAATTGATTTAATGAACTCTTCTCCAAAATCTTGGGTAGAAATTGCTGAATTAACTGGTTTCAAAACCTATCGTAATTTATACAACGCATTTTATAGTGTCTATCAAATGTCACCTAATGAATTTAAAAACCAGAACCAATAAAAAACAACTTCCATTTTTTGGAAGTTGTTTTTTTGAGAGAATATAGAATTAAAACTAACTTATGCTCATGCCTTATTTACAATTGCTTTGACTGCATTTCTACCTGAGAAAATACAATATCCGGCATGTGTTCCTGGAACGTTAACACCGTATGTATCGCCATAAAGAACTGCGGAACCATCACTACCAATTGCATATAGTCCTTCAATTGGTCTGCCTTTAGTATCTAGAACTTCATTATCTGTGTTAACTCTTAAGCCGTCACCAGTTGTGTAGGCTCCAACACCTAATTCAATTGCATAAAACGGACCATTGCCATCAACAGGTAATAGATATTTAGCAGGTTTATGGAAATCTATATCTTCACCGTTTGCTGCCATTTCATTGTAATGTTTTACGTATGAAACCAGATTTGGCGTATCGATTTCTTCAGCTAGTTCTTCAAGCGTATTAGCCTTGTGTAAGTACTCACGACCATCTTTTTCGGCCTGCTCTATATCATCACGCAAGGTTGGGTAGCGATCTTCTGGTACAAATGGCTTCATTGATCTTGGATAGGACTTATCGGTAAAATCGTCCAGAATTTTTTGGCTGAAGACGCAGAAAACACGTTCTTGACGGTTCATTGCATTACCTTCATTAGCCCAGTTGACGACCGCAGCACTTTCATCAACAAAACGTTCGCCCATTTCATTAACCCACATTTGTGGTTGATCACAAACTGAGCTCCAAATTGCTGTGCCCCATAACTTAAATGATGGAACTGTGCGATCTTTTAGCTGGCCACCAAACATCATTGACATCCCTGTAAAGAATTGCTTAGCACCAAGCTGCCAAGCCAATTTCAAGCCATCACCTGTGCTCTTGCCTGAATTTACTGGAATAACATTATCAGGGTTTTGATGTGGTGTTTGTTCCATTAACTCTAAATTGTTCAAGTAGCCACCAGTTGCTAAAACAACATTTTTAGCTTTAACAACTGTATCGGTATTATCTTCAACATTAGTCAGAGTCACTTCAAAGGAACCACTCTTAGCTTTTTGAAGATCAGTAACTCTAGTTAATGTCTTGATTTCGACACCTTTTTCTTTGGCATATGGCTCTAAACCATTATGAATTGCATCATGACCTTTGCCTTCAAACAAATGCCATGTTTTAGCACCATCACCAAGTCCGGCAACCATCGCAATTTTGGCACCATGGTCTTCAAGCCAAGAAACATTCTCACCTGCTTGATCAATGTACTTTTGCCACATCTTGCCGTCAGCCTTGTAGTGCGAATAGGTTAACTCTTCTTTTAAAAGTTCTTCTTTATCAAGTACAGAGTTGTCCTTTTGTTGCAAAGCCGAATCAGCTGCAAAAACACCTTCAACATAGTTACCAGTACCACCGGTTGTCTTGCCTTTTTCAACTAACATTGTTTTTAAACCTTGCTCACCAGCTTCAGCAGCTGCTGCAAAGCCTGCAAGTCCAGCACCAGCAATTACTACATCATATTTTTCTTCAGCCATTATTATTCTCCTTTTTGGCTAATAATCACTTACCAGCTTTTGCTGTCTCAGCAGCATCAATTCCTGCCAGTCGGCCAGAAATGTAAGCAAATCCTAAAGTTCCGCCTTCGAAATCAACGTATGCTTTGCCGTACATTCCGGATGCATCAGCACCAGCAACATACAAGTTCGGTACGGGCTCACCATCTGGAGCAAGTGCGTGCATTTTTTCGTCAATTGTTGCACCACCGAGTGTACCTAAGTTACGTGCAATAAATTTAACGGCATAAAATGGACCTTGTTCTACTGGAATCATGCGCTTAGTGTCAGAGAAGAACAGATCATCTTCGCCCTTCTTTTTAGCGTTATTATACTGATCTACTGCATTTTGCAAGTTTTCTTCGTTAACCCCCATTCTCTGGGCCAATTCTTTAATAGTCTTTCCAATAAATACCACATTGGTTGAAGACAATTTATCCAAAAGTGCCGTAAAATCAACTTTTTCATGCTCACGCTTGATTGCTTCGTCAGTGTCAGTAGGGAAATTGAATTCCATATAGAATTCGCGGTGATCTTTCCACTTGCCATAGTGATCTTCGATTGCTACTGTTCCGCCTTCTTTGATCTTATCAAGCATTGCTTGATCCAAAACAACGAATTCGGTTTGTTGTGGTTGCTCTGACAATTCAGCTCCGTGAACTGCAAAGTCGAGTGCATGAGTTTCACTGGCATAACGTTGACCACGATTGTTAACACGTAAGTTTGGAAAATCAGCTAGCGCATTGATTGGCATCCAATTAGGACCAACAATTTTAGCCATTTCACCAATATCTTCATCACTAAAAGTTTGCCAGAAGTAATGCGTAGAACCATTAATATGGTGGGCAGTTCCGGCATCCCACGCCATGTTTAAGCCATCACCAGTATTTTGTAAAACTTGGCCTTGTGTACTTACATCGCCCAAGTACTCCTTACGCATTTTTGGATTACCACCAAAACCGCCAGTAGCAATGATTACCTTCTTAGCATTAACATGTAAAACTTGATCATCGCCTTGTGCGACAACACCAGTAACATTGCCATTCTCGTCTTGCAATAGTCTCTGACCGGCAAAACCAAAGTACATTTGGCCGCCTAAAGACTTAAACTTTTCGATTAATTTAGTGACAGCTTTTGTACCGCCCTCTTGGTAACCATGCAATGTAGCAGGCATGCCGATATGGTCATAGCTACCGCCCGTTCCGGCATCTACTAACTTCATGATTGCGCCATTTTCGTTTAACCAATCAACTGTCTTACCAGATTCATCAATAATGCGACGAACTAAAATTGAGTTCATATAACCTTGAGAAGCGTCCATGTATTCGTCATAGAGCCACTTCTTAGATACAACTGCATTCTTTTCCTTCTGTTGTTGACTATCTCCAGCAAACATTCCACCGGCAAAAGTACTTGCACCAAGAGGTGAAATCGTCTTTTCAATTAAAGCCACACTTGCACCATGTTGACGTGCAGCAAGAGCTGCAGCAACACCAGCACCGCCTGCTCCAACAACTGCTACATCAACATCCACTGTTTTTTTACCAGAAGTGGTAGAATGCGAGCTATTCTCTTTTAAAGCAGCAAAATCAACTTGTGCTTTGCCTAAAGCTTCTTTTACACCTTCGATAATTCCACGTGAAGTTTCAGAAGCGCCTGAAACAACGTCAACATCAACTGATTGATGGTCAACAATTTTTTGCGCCATTTTCTTAAAGGCATTATCTGCCAAGCTATCAGGTGCATATTTATCTAATGGTTTTACATTAACTATTTTGTCAGAGCCAACTTCAACCTCAAGGTTAATTTCGCTCTCTTTGCCTTGACCAGAACCTGTATATTTACCAGGTATCTTTGTAATTTCCTTTGTCATAAGAATTATTCCTTTCAAAAAGCCTTCGGTTATTTACCACGGCGAGCATTTTTGGCTGCATTAGCATCAGGTAAAATAGCCATGAAAATTGTTGTAAGCATTAAAACAATTCCTTGAATAATAAATGTCATCATATAATTGCTTCCTGCGATAACAGAAATAATAACTGGTACACAGTATGAGAATAATAATGAAACAGTTCCGATTAGACCTCCGGCAGAACCGGCATATTTTGGTCCAATTTCAGGGAATGTGATAGGCATTGCTTGCATTAAAGGACCAGTCATTGCACCAAACAGTCCTCCAAGTATTAGTGAAATAGTAAGTGGCATGCCTAATGGAATAAACCAAGTAAGTGCGATTAGAAGTCCAGCCAAAATGGTTACTGTAATCATTAGTGGCTTAGCTTTTTTTGCTTTTCCAATTATCGCTGGTCCAAAAAGTGAACCACATAGACTACCGATCGTAGCTACAGCAGCTACAGTATTACCTTGAATAGGAGTCATTCCCCTTGCTGCAAGAGCAGTAGGCATAATGTTTGAGAATGCTTCACTCGCACCCATACCAACACCAACACTAGCAGCTACAATCCAGGTCATTTTGCTATGAGCAGCAACCTTGAAGAAGTCGAGCGATGATTCCGGTTTACCTTGTTTCATTTGAGTTTGTGGAATTGGCTCGTCCTTTGGGGCATCTTTTATAAAAACAATCCAGCAAATAGCTAAAATGAGTAGTAAAAATGATGAAAAAGTATATGCTGCTTTTACGCTTGGAAATAGTGGACTAGTAATACGAGTTAAAATAATTCCTACACTAGCTGAAGCAAAGAAGACGCCCATTGCTAAATTCGTATCTTGCTTAAACCAAACACCGAAAATTTTCAATGTATTCGCATTTAAGAGTGCCATATAAACACCGAATAATAACAACATAATCATTAATGTTGCGAAATTAGTTGCTACTAAGCGCCCAAATGCACCGATTAAAGATACTATCAAACCAATCGTAACGATTTTCTTAGCACCAAATTTATCTGCAAGTGATCCTGCAGGAATACTCAAGAAAACCGCAATCAACATTGGTGCCATACCCAGGCTTTGTAGTTGAGCTGGTGAAATATGCAAAGCTGGCATAATTTGAACAGCCAAAGCCGACACTTGAAATTGAATGTAATTACTTGTTGCATCAAGCAATGCAACAATTGCTAATATTACCCACCGATAACTCGAAAGTTTAGGTAATTGTTTTTCTTCCATGATTCTTTAACTCCTTATTGATAAAAACTAATTTTCAGCTGCGTATTGCCCAGCCAATCGACCGAAAGTCTGAGCGTGGCTGCAAGTAAGACCAGGAACACGGTCAGGATAGCTACCCCAGAAGAAACCACCACTTGCATTACCAGCTGCATAAAGATGTGGAATTGGTTTGCCTTTTTTATCGATAACTTCCATCTTGGTATTGATGCGTAATCCATCAAGTGTTGCGAGAAGACGACCGCCCATAATGACACCGTAATATGGTGCCTTATCAACTGGGAATAATCTGAACTTTTCTTTACCAAAGTCTGTATCTTCACCTTGCTCGCACATTTCGTTATAGCGTTTAACAGTTGCAACCAAGTTGTCTTTTGGTAATTCCAGCTTTTCAGCTAATTCCTCAATTGTGTCGGCCTTTTGAATCATGCCGTCATCAATCCTGCGTTGTATTTCTTCCTTGTTTTCCTCAGTATTGTAAATGCCAGGCCAACCTAACCGTGAACAGCCCTGGGTATCAAATTGAGCCAAATGATCCATTGTGTCTTCTGACCAAATTTGTGCTTCCAAGTAGCCAGGCTGCTTAGCCATTGCATTAACGTCAAATTGATAGGGAACACTTTCGTTACCAAAACGTTCACCATTAAGGTTTACTTTTAGTAACGGATAAGCACCCATCCAAAAGTATCCGGGACCCTTAAAGTCGATTTGATAGTGGTCTTCAGCATTAGTGCCAACTGGTACAGCACCACGATCAAAAATAATTTCAGCTGGTTCTTCATCACGAGCAGCTCCCACTTTAAGACCAGCAAGAATACCTGAACCATCATCACGAGGTCCATCTGAATAAACATTTTTCTTGTAGCCAAGTGGATCCCACTTCTTCATTAATTCGACGTTTCCACCATAACCACCTGTACAGATAATGACTCCCTTATTGGCATGGTATTCAGTTTTTTCACCACTAGAACGGTCACTTGTAATGATGCCGGTAACAGCACCACTACCATCCGTTACTAATTCTTCAAGCTTAGTATTATATTTAAGAGTTACTCCGAGCTCTTTAATCTTATCAATCATCCAATCACCATAATGAGCCCAACCATTATCAGGGGTTGCGATTGCCAATTCGGTGTTAAACGCGGTATTAACAATCGTTTCATAATGAGCATCAGATTGCGGTCTTAAGACTCCACCATTAGGCTTCAAAATGTTATCTTCCAGCCAGTTAGCTGTTTCATCCGTGTGATTAGCCCAGGTCCATAACAAACGTTCATCAACATTATCTTGGAAAAACAAGGTTAAGAAGTTCATCAGTTTAGCTTTATCAACTTTAATGCCAGCTCTTCTTTGTGCATTACTATCTAGTGCTGCAAAGAATGAGCGGTAGAGAAATTGGGAACTCCCTTGTTTATCAATTAACAGGACTTTAGCACCCTTTTCGGCGGCTGCGCATGCTGCCATTCCACCGGCATTGCTTGCTCCTGCAATAATAACGTCATAAGTATTGTCCATTTTTTATCCCTCACTTTTAAAGCAATTTTTCTAACCGCTTTCATCATACTGCTAATAAAGTGAATCTCTGCACCATCTTTAGAATTGAAGATTACTAAATGGAATGTTCAACTATTTTAAAATTTAGTTGTCATCAAAAAAGCACTTATATTCCAACGCTTCAGCGTTAAATACAAGTGCTTTTCATTATTTTTATATTTGTGAGTTACTTATTTATATTTACTTGTGAATACTCTTTAACTGCACTCTCCAATGTCTTTAGTACTTCTTCCAAAACTGATTTATTCGAAAAAGAGTCCATATATGCAATTCCATAAGGAGAAATATCGTGATAATCAATCGGAACATAAGTAATACCCTCAGATTGTGAATCAGCAATGAAGTTCGGCAAAATCCCGTAACCCCAGCCTCCACGCACATAGATATCCATTGCGAGAAAGTCTTGGACAAATTTAATATGCTCCATTCCCAAACTATTAACTAAGGTAGTTTGAAAGTTCATTTGAACATTCAATGAGCTGTTAGGATCCAGCAAAAAAATATTTTTGTCCTTCAAATCAGCCATTGTAACTAGCTTTTTTTGAGCAAGTTCAGAATCTTGTGGGCATGCAATAACCACTTTTCCCGTAATCAGTGGCTCAAACAAAACGTCATCAACAATATCAACGTCGTCACGTGCAATCGCACAAATATCAACGTGATGGTTTAATAATTCGCCAATCGAATTATTAAGGACAAAGACAAATTGGACATTAATATTGCTACCAGATTCACGAAGCTTGCGCAAAAAGATTGGTAAAATTTTTTGCTCTAAGGGCGTGTCGCAAACTCCGATTCGCAGCAACGTTTCTGGATCATTTTTCTTACTTTGCAAATACGCTACAGTATAATCCATATCATCAACAACATTGCGTGCAACACGGTAAAAATACTTACCAGCGTTGGTCAATGAAATACGATGGTGTGCACGATTAATTAACGTCACACCAATTGTATCCTCAAGATCCTTGATATTTTTTGAGACCGCAGATTGAGAAAAATTGAGTCGCTCTGCAGCAATTGTAAAGCTTGAATTATCCACTGCTTTAATAAAACAGCGCAATTGAGTAAAGTTCATTTTCCTGTCCATTCAATTAATATAAGTTATTGGATTGGTATTAAAGTAATTGTACAGAAAAAGGCCATCCTAACCAATGGCCTTTTCATTTTTGAATTATTTATCGATTTTACTTAATGCGTCATTAACCGCATCTTTTAGTCCGCGACTTGTGCTTGAAGCACCAGAAACTGCATCAACATCAACTTTATTTTGCTTAACCATTTCTTCAGGTAATGTCTTGACTGCCTTTAAGCCGTAATCTTCGGATTCTGCTTGCTTTAGAACTTCAATCTTCTTCAAGTTCTTGTCCTTGTCCGCAGTAACACGAACGACGATTTCGCCGCCCATACCGCCATTTGTTCTACCAATATATTGATCTTTGCCGGTTTCAAAAGTTTCATGGTTAAGGTCAGAAGTTAAGTGAACATCATGACTAGAAGCACCAGTTGCTGCATCAACAGTAACATCGTCTTTAGCCTTAGCAGCATTTTCACCAGCAATCTTACCCCAAATCAAGCATTCAGCAATGTTGTTACCACCTTGATATTGGTTTGCACAAATACCACCAAATTCACCAGCTGAATATAGGTGTGGAATTGGTTGACCTTTAGTATCCAAAATTTCAGCTTGAGCATTTCTTCTTGCTCCACCTTGGGTGTTAAGCATTGTCTGCTCCATTTGAATAGCATAAATTGGGCCATCAGCAAACACACGCATAGTCTTTGGATCACGACGGAACTCAGGATCATCACCAGTTTGAGCAGCTTTGTTGAAGCGTTCCAATGAATCTTTCAAAATAGCAGGATCTACCTTAATCTTATCTGCTAGTTCTTCTACAGAGTCGGCCTTAACTACATTTTCTTTGTATACTGGATAACTACCAATAATTGGGTCTGCATCCAATTCTGCCTTTTTAGCTTCATCAAAAATTAAGTATGGGTGCTCTTGATTGATTGGCACTTTCCATTGGCCATGATTCTTAATGTGACCATGACGGTTTTCTTCAGCTTCATCGAAGTATCTTGTACCATCATCACCAATAACAAATGAACTACCATGAGCAACAGCAATATTCTGTGCACCAAGCATCAGACGACCACGTTCACCCTTTGGCACTGCAAAAGCCATTCCGTGAAGTAAGCCAAGTGATTCAAAGTTGTGCATGTGCCAGAAGTCTGCACCGACTTGTTCAGCCATCTTGATGCCGTCACCCTTATTGTAAAGAGTTCCTAAAGGTGCTAATCTCTTGGCGCCAAGATAATCTTCAACCATGGTTTGGTTATTTTCAAAACCACCAGTTGTCATTACCACACCATTTTTAGCTTGAACCTTAAGCAGTTTACCTTCGCGTTCAATCAAAACCCCTTCAATCTTACGAGTTTCAGGGTCTTGAATCAGTTCCTTGGCAGGTGTGCTGTACATAACATCAATATTGTCCTTACGTTCAACTACTTTTGCTCTTAGAATTTTCCATAAAGCTGCGTCAAACCAAGATTCGCGAACAGTTGTAAAATCATAGGATTCTGATCCTTCAAATTCAGGAAATTCTTCGTAGGCATGATGCAAACGTTCGGGTGCGTATTGCTTTGCACTGCATGGCTTTACACCTAAATATTTTGTGACATAGTTTGGTGTGTTAACCATCCCTTTAACGTAAGTATCAATCATCTCTTCGTCAAGTGACATTGGTGCAGTCAAGTTCTTGTAGTACTTCTTTAACTCATCAAAATCATTACCAGTTCCGATCAATTGGGCCGAATAACGTGTGTTGCCTCCTTCATGACCTTCTGGTGCTGCATCAACAAGCAGTACTTTTGAGCCACTATCAGCTGCAAAGCGAGCAGCAGTTGCACCAGCACCACCAAAACCTAGTACAACAACATCGTAATTAGCATCCCATTTAGTATCTTTTTGATAAATCATGATTCTATCCTTCTTCTTTTTTGTAATCACTTTCATTAATAAGTTAATTTTATCACTAATATTACTTTTGGAATGATTTATTTTAAAAAATTAGCCCAATTAATTAACGTTAATTTGACAAAAACTTACTTCTATTACTTGTGTCATTAATCACATATGCGCTTTTTAATACGCTTACATCGAAGATTCTGTCATAAATTATCTTTATATCTTTCTACCACTTTATCTGGATTGTAATTTATTAATGTTACTCTGATTGTTAATTTAAATAAATAGTAATATAATAATTAAAATATTATTAAATAAAGGGGGTAACTTAATGAAACTTAAAAAAATATGGATTGCACTCATAGCTATCATTAGCTTAGGAGTTTTCGCAAGCAACACTTCAGATGTATCCGCAAAATCAAATACAGCAGTATATCCAAAAAATATGCGTGGCACATGGTATCATTATGATAAATATACTAAAAAGATGAAAAAATCTGTTTATACTAAAAATAAGAGCTTTTTTTATACAGATGGGAAAAAACTTGTAGGATATTTACACAACAAACCCAAATCTACTCCAAGATACAGCAAAAAAACCGCTGGCTGGGAATACATTATGGATCATACAAAAGTTAGAGGAAAAAACTGGATTACACTATATGGTTGGGATCAATCTTCAGGTGCAGGAGCACATTTTAATGTTTCTAAACTAAATGGTCATTGGGTATTAACCAATGCTACCGGACCAACATTTTATAGCTCAGAGCATTGGTATCGCTCTGCAAAACTTGCTAAAAAGTTAAGAAATCATCATTACCCAGGTTTTGCGTACTAATTAGCTTAAAACAATAATTTACCAAAGTTTATCAGCATTTTATCTAAAATAGTAAGTAACACCATCTATACTTAGCAAATCATTTAAACGCTCAAAAAGAGTAGCCATAAAGAGGCTACTCTTTTAATTTCTTTCAGTTATTATTTACTTATAACTATTTCGCAACATTGGCAACTCGAATATAGCGATTTTTGCCAATGCGGTAATATGCCTTTCCTTTAATACGGTAGGTTTTGCCATTGGTTGTTACTATACTGCCCTTTTTCAATAGCTTCTTTGACACGCGTTTGCCTTTGCTAGTGTATCGATAAGAAGCTTTACGCAATCTTACCTTGCGTGACTTAGATGCATTAATCAAAGTTGAATTGTCACCTGTGGTATTATCAGCATTATCAGATGAACTGCTAGTGGATGAGCCTGTTTCAGTGCCTTTAGCTGGATCATATGCACCTGTTAAATGACCTGTCTTTTTGTACGCGTCAATAACATTTTGAACGTACTCACTTAATTGATCTATTTCAGTTTGAGTAGTATCCATACTATTTGCTCTGCTTTCGCGCACATTAATATCAGCAACAACTTTTTCATCATTTGCACTTAATTTATTAAAATTAATTTTGCGTGTAAAATCAGCCATTACATTTCTAAGCTTATCTCGATTTACCGACGCAATATCAGGATTATTGCTATCTACTGGATGGAAGTCACTAGATGATAAATCGGGATTGTTGGTAGCATTACTTACTAAAGTTGTACTGTCAGATGGATAATCAGTTAAATACCAATCATTCGCATCAACGTACTTTTCATTAATTAGTCCGCCGCCAGCATCTTGAATACCCTGCATGCCTGGCTTACCACCAATAATCAAAGTTAAATAGAATGGCCGTGCAGGTATTGAAGTTGATGGCTTACTTTCCATATAAATATCCCTTACAACTTTAGTCCCTGCCCGATAGACTCGACCCGAGGGTCCTTTTAAATCATATTTTAAAGTACCATATTGTAGCCATACTCTATCAGTTTTAGTAGCCGCACTTACTATTTGAGTACTGTTTTCAGCAATTACGACTGCACCCACACCTGTTAATGCAATTGCGCATAAAGCTGCCGCTATTTTAGATGTTAATTTACTCTTTTCCATTTTTTACTCCTTAAGCTAGACTAGTTCAACTTTTTGCAACATTAGCAACTCGAATATAGCGGTTTTTACCAATGCGGTAATATGCCTTTCCTTTAATATGGTAGGTTTTACCATTAATTGTTACTATGCTGCCCTTTTTCAGCAACTTCTTTGATACTCGTTTACCTTTGCTAGTGTATCGATAAGATGCTTTACGCAATCTTACCTTGCGTGAACTAGAAACATTAGTTGAAGTTGATTTATTATTTGCTGAGTCACTGCCACTATTACCAGTAGTATTAGATGGCTTATTATCAGCAATTAAATGACCCGTTGCCTTATATTTAGCAATTACGTCATTAATTTCTTGTGTCAACGTATCAACACTCTCTTGTGTTGCACCCATATCCTTTGCATAATCAACACGATCTTGTAGGTTCGTAACATATTTCATTTCGGATGCAGATAATTTTTGGAAATTAACGGTTATTGTAAATTTAACATATGCACTATTTAATTTAGAAGTATCTGCAACTGGAACATCAGAATTGCTACTATCTACTGGATGAAAGTCTCGTGACTTTAAGTCAGTAGAGTCACTAGTATTATTAACTAATACAACATTGCTTGCTGGATAATCAATTTCTTGCCAATTATCATAATTTACATATGTTTCTGAAATTGAACCGCCACCAGTATCTTGAAAAATGTTTAAGCCAGGCTTGCCGCCGATTTGCCAAGTTAAATTGAAGCTCCTACCAGGTATAGATAAATCTGGCTTGTCATCATCATATGTAGTACGAACAACTTTAGTACCCGCAGGATATACTCGTCCAGAAGGTCCTTTCAAAGCATACTTTAAAGTGCCATATTGTACCCAAAGTTTTGTTCCTTGGTGATTCGCTAAAACAATTTGGGTGTTGGAACTTTCAACTATCACTGCACCCACACCTGTTAAAGCAACTGCACACAAAGCAATTGCTATTTTTGTGGATAATTTACTTTTCTTCATTTTTACTCCTTAATCTCAGTTAGTTTAATTCTTTACGACATTGGCAACTCGAATATAGCGGTTTTTACCAATGCGGTAATATGCCTTTCCTTTAATATGGTAGGTTTTACCATTAATTGTTACTATGCTGCCCTTTTTCAGCAACTTCTTTGATACTCGTTTACCTTTGCTAGTGTATCGATAAGATGCTTTACGTAATCTTACCTTGCGTGACTTAGAAATGCTAGCAGGATTCTTTGTAATAGTAGTATTACCATTATTTGCGCCATTTTTGGTTGAACTAGAATTATCAGCACTAGCTATATGACCTGTTGCTTTATATCTGGCTATAGCATCATTAATTTCTTGAGTTAAGCTATCAACACTTGCCTGTGTTACACCCATTGCCTTAGCTGCAAAATAACGATTTTGAAGGTCTGTACCATATCCTATATCTGCTTTAGAATAGTGTGAAAAATCCAAGCTAGTATAATCTAAAAATGTAGCATCGAGTTTTGAGGTGTCAGCTACTGGAACATCTGGATTATCACTATCTACTGGATGAAAATCACTCGATTTTAAATCGGTATAGTCAGTAGTGTTGTTAACTAAAACAACATTATCTGAAGGATAATCAATCTCATTCCAATCGCCATAATTTACGTATGCCTCAGCAATCTCGCCACCACCTACATCTTGCAATAATTGATTGCCAGGAATTCCACCAATTTCAAGTGTTAAATAGAATGGCTTAGCAGGGTAAGAAGGTTTTGGCTTGCTATCATAACTTAATTCACGAACAACTTTAGTGCCTGCAGGATATACTCGTCCGGAAGGTCCTTTCAAAGCATATTTTAAGGTGCCATATTGTAGCCAAACTTTGGTGCCTTGATGATTCGCTAAAACAGTTTGGGTGTCAGAATTTTCAATTATCACTGCACCCACGCCCGTTAATGCAACTGCACATAAAGCAGTTGCTATTTTTTTATTGATTTTTAACATTATAAATACTCCCGTGCTTTTTAAAATATATTAATTATTAATTTAATAATAAAGCCATCTTTGTTTTAATACAAGTAGCTTTATATCCGTCACATGAACTATTTATATTTTCAATTTAATGCTACAGCGTACGCAAAAAAGAAGGAAGTTATCTTCCTTCTTTTTACCAAGATATTTTTATATTCATCTAAGCGAAAATCATTGTTAATTATTGAGATATTTCTTTAATTCCTCACCCTTAAGTCCAGCGCTAAGACCAACTAACAGTTTGATTCTAGCTTTTGGTCCGGTTAATCCACGACAGAAAATGATACCCATTTTAGCAAGATTAACGCCGCCGCCCTCGTAGTCGTAAACTGGTTCAGCAATCCCATTAAAGCAGCGTGATACTAAGACTAGCGGGATATTGTGGTCAATTAAAGATTGCAGCTCAGGCAAAGTCTCTGGTGGCATGTTTCCGGCACCCAAAGCTTCAATTACAATGCCGTTAGTTTCAGGTTTGTTTAATGCGTGGAGTAGCTCGGTACCCATTCCAGCATATGCTTTAACCAAATAAACATTTGAGACAACATGATCAATTGGTTCATGCGCTTGTGGTTTAATCGTTTGAACATAATTAACATGCCCTTCCGAAACAATTCCAATTGGACCAAAAGTTGGTGTCCGAAAAGTTGCAACATTGGTGGTGTGGGTTTTGGTCACATAGCGGGCTGAATGAATCTCATCATTCATTACCACTACTACACCTTTACCCACTGATTCAGGTGAACTGGCAACTGTAATCGCAGTTCTAAAGTTATATAAACCGTCGCTACCCACTTCATTAGACGAGCGCATTGCACCAGTTACCACAACTGGCATTTTACTTGAAATAGTTAAATCTAAAAAGATTGCCGTTTCTTCAAGCGTATCGGTACCATGGGTAACAACTGCACCAAAAAAGCCTTCTGCTTCGGCACGACGAATTCGTAAAGAAAGTTCAAGCATTCTTTGAGGTGTCATATGCGGTGACGGTACATTAAAAATTTCTTCCGTTACTAATTCAACTTCGCCTTTATTCTCTAGCTGAATGGTAGCAAGTGGATTTTGGTCATTCGGTTTAATATTGCCATCTGCATCTTCAGACATTGAAATAGTCCCACCAGTATGCAAAATCAGAATTTTCTTTGTCATATTCGTCTCTCCTAGCTATAAGCGGTTAAGCCAATTCTAACATTTATACAGCTCGGATTGAAATGATTAAAACGGAATTTTTACGCCTTAATTAGAGACTCTTTTGATAATTATTCGCAGTAAACTTCTTTAGCTAAATCAAAGGCAGTCCACGCATTAGGCCAGCCACAATAAAAGGCTAAATGAGTAATCAGTTCTACCATTTCTTCTTTGGTGACGCCATTAGTTTTTGCAATATCCATGTGCGATTTTAATTGTGGATATGCTCCTTTGGCCATCAAAGCAGCACAAGTAATCAGGCTGCGATCACGTGCTGGCAACTGCTTTTCGCGAGACCAAACTTCACCAAATAAAACATCATCATTTAATTCTGCAAATTTAGGAGCAAATTCACCTAAATTATCACGTCCTGCTGTTTGTTTTTTCATAATTATTTCTCCAATCCTTGATAATATTCATCTGTTACAGGCTCTAGCCATTCCGGTGTTCCCGCTGTAATTGCAAGGTGCGCAAACCAACTATCTTTAGTAGCACCGTGCCAATGCTTGACACCATCATGAACTACCACTACATCTCCAGGATGTAGTTTTTGCGCTGGTTTATTCTCTTCTTGATACCAGCCCTCACCAGCAGTTGCAATTAAAATCTGGAAGCCATTGTTATGCTTATGCCAATTGTTGCGGCATCCCGGCTCAAAGCTAACATTCGAAACACCAACATTTAATGCAGAATCTGCAACTAAATTCTCTAAGTAACTTTGACCAATGAAATATTTTTGATATGCTTCATTCTTTTCGCCTAAAGGAAACAAACCTTTTTTGACGCTTTCTTCATTATTTGTCATTCTTGGTCTCTCCAATCTGTTTTAGATAAACTGCAAAAGTTTCGTCGTCAGCAATGCTGTGATCCTGCTTTGCCTGGTACCAGTCGATTTTTTGTCCAAGCACTTTCATGCTGCTCTTCAGCTCTAGCAATCTTTTCTCAGCACTAGTTTGAACTTCTTTTAACAAAGCTAGTCGCTGTGGAATAGTTGCATCCCCTTGGGCACGCAGCTGGATGTACTCTTTTAATTGCGGAATTGTCATTCCAGTACCTTTTAGATGTAAAACAAACTCAAGCCAGCTGAGGTCATCATCTGTATAGTAACGTTGCCCAGCTTTATCTCTTTTGGGAACAAGTAATTCTTCTTGCTCATAGTAGCGTAAAGTCGATGGTGTCAAATGCGTTAATTCACTGAATTGACCAATACGATAATGTTCTTTTGCAGTCATCATTACTCCTAATTAACCTATTATTTTTAACAACCTTACGATATTCCTTCAAGTGCACTTTAAGTCAAGCGCTTTTTAATTTTTACGTTTTATTTTTTATTTTAAAACTTTTATCTTTTACGTTTTATTTTTAAATTTTTATTTTTTGACTTTTAATGGGTATTTTTGCTTGCCAAAATTTCGACCGACTTGTAAAATGACCGTTGGTCATTATTAAAAAGGAGACAATTATGCACGTCTTAACTCCTGAAGAAAAACAAGCCAAAAAACAGCTGATTGCAACAGCTGCGAGCAAGCTTTTTCAAGAACACGATTTTAACGAAATCTCAATGGCACAAATTGCCAATGAATCTGGCGTAGCAAAAGGTACATTATTTAACTACTTTAAAACCAAAGAAAATATTTTTATGTACCTTCTTTTATCCGGCTACCAAAACTATTTAAAAGAGGTCTTATTCGACTGGCAAACTGGTCCCCAAATTACTACTTGGGACCAACTTATTGCTTTTTTATTAAAGCAAAATCACTATTTAATTCACGAAAAGGCTGATTTACTGCGGCTTAATGCACTGCGCGCACCCATCTTGGAAGCAGCTGCTGACCGTGAACAGACGCTTGCCGGAAGAGCTGCTCTCTACCAAATCAGTCAAGAACTTGGTCAGGCAATTGCAAATAGTATTACAAAATTATCAGCTAAAAAAGCTAGCCATATTTTTGTAATTCAGAGTGCGATTATTAGCGGTTTAATGAATATGATGAATCTTGATGAATTTCATCATGACCAACTGCCAGTGGATTTTAAAGAATTTCAAATTGATTTAGAAACAGAAGCAAACCAACTGCTCGAGTTTTATCTACAAGGATTGCAAAAAGAATTGGAGAGATAATTGAAAATGAAAACTGCAAATATCCGTAACTTTGCCATTATTGCTCACATTGATCACGGTAAATCTACTCTTGCCGATCGAATAATGGAGCAAACTGAAACAGTGAGCGAGCGCGAACTTAGTGCCCAGTTATTAGACAGCATGGAAGTTGAACAAGCGCATGGTGTAACTGTCAAATCGCGTTCTGTGTGTAACTTTTATCATGGTGATGATGGTCAGGAATATGAATACAATTTGATTGATACACCTGGACACGTTGATTTTTCTTACGAAGTTTCAAAAAGTCTTGCCGCTAGTGACGGTGCGATTTTGCTTGTGGACGCCACTCAAGGTGTTCAAGCGCAAACAATTGCCAACCTGCGACTGGCAGTAAAACATCATTTAACCATTATTCCAGTTATCAACAAAATTGATAGTTTATCTGCAGACGTTGCAGCAACTGAAAAACAAATTCGCGCACTCCGTCCTGAATTTGAGGATTGCGATATTTTGAAAATTTCTGCTAAAACAGGTAAAAATGTGCATGACGTTCTGGAAGCAATTTATCAAAAGATTCCAGCTCCAACTGGCGACCCCAAGGCTCCGCTCAAGGCACTCGTTTTTGACTCCCAATACGACCCATATCAAGGAATCGTCGCTGAAGTAAGAATGATTGATGGTCAACTAACCACCCAGCAGAAATTGAAATTGATGAGTCAAGGCGAAACCTTTAATGCTCAAGCCGTTGGGATTTTTACACCTAACATGAAGCCTGTTGAAAAACTAGAAACTGGCGAAGTTGGATACTTAGTTACCGGTCTAAAGGACGTGGCTGCTGTTCAAGTAGGTGAAACCCTAACTGATGCAGCTAATCCAACAGCACAAGCTTTTCCTAACTTTAAGCCAGCACAGTCAATGGTTTACGCCGGACTTTACCCTAAAGGCGATACCAGCTATGAAGCACTGAAGCAGGCCATCAGCAAGCTCGCACTTAATGATTCAGCTTTTCACTACACACCTGAACAATCAGAGGCACTTGATGCAGGTTTCCGGTGCGGCTTCCTGGGAATTTTCCACTTACAAATTATTCAGGAACGTTTGCGTGACGAGTATCACGTTGAGGTGCTAACGACCGCACCAAACGCTACTTACCACGTCTACTTGAAGTCACCTGATCCAAAACAAGAATACCTAACCATCACTAATCCAGCTAAGTTCCCTGATTTTTCAGAAATCGACTACGTGACTGAATCTTATGTTAAAGCAGTCATCACCACGCCAGAAAGTTATCTTGGTGCAGTAATGAAGCTTTGTGACCAACATTTTGGTGAAATGATTGATCTCGATAACCAACAGGATTTAGTGACATTGACCTATAAGCTACCTGTTTCGGAAATTGCCTATAACTTTTTCAATAGCTTAAAGTCAATTACTCATGGATATGCAACGCTCGACACAGAGTTCCTTGATTATGAACTTGTTGATGTGGTCAAAATTCAAATTCAGATTAACTACGCAGCCGTCGATGCACTCGACATCATTGTGCCACGCCAAAATGCAGATAGAATTGCCCATAAACTGGTTGAAAAACTAAAATACACTGTGCCACGTCGTCTCTATCCAATGCCGGTTCAGGCAATGGTTGAAAACAAATCAATTGCCCGTGTGGACGTTCCTCCACTACGTAAGAATGCAGCTGTTAACGGTGAAAAGCGGAGCATTTCTAAAAAGCAACAACTATTGCGTCGGCAAAGTTTAAACAAGCGTCAAGCAGTCAAAAGCGATATTAAATTGCCTCAAAGTGTTTTCGATGCTGTCTTAAACCTTAATGAAGATGATTAAAAACTAACGAATAACCATTAAAAAGTACAAGAGCCCCTAATATTTAGACCTATAGTCTATTTATTAGAGGCTCTTTTTATGACTAAATTATTTAAGCAAAAAAAACCACTTCGAAAATAAATCCGAAATGGTTCCTTAGTTCAAAGTTAAATTAGTCGTCTAACTTTTCTTTGTTAGTAACGTTTAATTTTTCATCGAATGTGTAAACTACTGGTTCACCAGTCTTCATTTCTAAGTTCATGATGTCTTCATCAGAAATGTTTTCAATGTACTTAGTTAAAGCACGAAGTGAGTTACCGTGAGCAGCGATGATAACGTTCTTACCAGCCAATAGGTCTGGTGCAATGTGATCTTCCCAGAATGGCATTACTCGTTCAAGACAAACCTTTAAGTTTTCAGTCCGAGGAATGATGTGTGGGTCAAGATCTGCATAACGACGGTCATGTACTTGACTAAACTCTGAATCATCTTCAAGCTTTGGTGGCAAAACATCGTATGAACGACGCCAAATGTGAACTTGTTCGTCACCATATTTTTCAGCAGTTGCTTCTTTGTTTAAGCCTTGTAAACCACCATAGTGACGTTCGTTAAGTCTCCATGATTTAGTTTCAGGAACCCAAAGTTGACCACTTTCTTCTAAAGCGAAGTGCAAAGTCTTGATTGCACGAGTCAAAACTGAGGTATAAGCTTGGTCAAATTTGAGGCCGTGCTCCTTAATTAACTTACCCGCATTCTTTGCTTCTTCTACACCTTTTTCTGACAAGTTAACATCAACCCAACCAGTGAACTTGTTTTCAAGGTTCCATTCACTTTGGCCGTGACGAATTAAAACTAATTTCGACATGAAAAAATATCTCCTTTGCAAATTAAAAGCTTCACTTACTATTTTACACATTTAAATTTTGTTTTCATAGGGTTTAGGGCTAAAAATCGTTTTTTAAATTTTTGATTTACGATACAATAGAGATATTAATGAATATAAGGAAAGAGAATATCTAACCAAGATGAAATTCAAAAAAGTATTGTTAAGTATAGGCGTTGTCGTTGCACTGGTTTCTAGTGGTTGCTCTAAACAAAAAAAGCAAGCGGATCCAATTTTAACTAAAACGCAAGTCATCCAAAAATCACAGAAGTCCTTCAAGAGTGGTGAAGCAAAGCAAATTGTCAATTTGAAAACTGACACTTCTAGTCAAGTCGTTGCTTCCAACTATTCATTCGGTGGTGACCCAACCGTCTTCCACGTTAACTACCAAACAGAAGCTAAGGGTAAAACTCATAACATGGATGAATGGATTAGCAACACCGGTAATCTTTACATCAATGGTCAGAGCACATGGTATAAAACTGAAATTGAAAAAATGTCTGGTCACTCATATGCCGACGTTTTAGATGCAGTTTTAAACAACGAAATGTTAATGAATCCACCTAAGGGTTTAACTGATGCTTATAAGATGAAGCGTTCTGGTAAAACCTACACGTTAACAGCAAAAATCACTGATAAAAAGATCATGAAAGCTGCAGTTGCACCAATCTTTACAACTAATACCCAAAGTCCGCAGCAGCAAAAAATCTATCAAAAGCTAGCTAAAGTTGGCAAATTTGAAGATATGACCGTGAAGCTGGTAGTAAAAGGCACTAAGTTATCCACTTTCAATTATACCGTTAACCTCAAAATTGGTAAGATGATGAAAATGAGTGCAGGACAAAGTTATAGTAACTTTGGTCGTCACGACTTCCTGAAAGTTCCTAACAATGCGCTAGATGGTAAGCCACTACCAAAAGAAAATAAGAAAAAGTAATTTAAATTTATAAAAAAGAATAGACTAGACCAATTAATTACTGTAAAATCAGGATTAAATTAAGATTAAACAAGGAGAAAAATTATGAAAACCAAAAAGGTTATTTCTAGTATATTATTAACCTTCACCTTCCTAGCAGGTGGGCTAAGTCAAACACACAGCGTTTCGGCCGCTCTTGATAAAGAACAAGCAGTATCAATTGTTAAAAAAGGTTCACCAGAAACCCAAAGTGCAGGTTTAGATGCTACTTTTGATGTAAAAGTTAACAAGGAAAAGCCAATTATATTCAAGATAAATAGTGAATTAAAAATTAATCCTGCCCTAGCTCATGTAACACTACAGACTAGCTACGGCAAAAAGACGAGTGAAACTGAGGAAATGTGGACTTCAGAAGAAACTAATCGTCTTTATAGCAAAAATAAGGGTAAATGGGAATACACGACCTTACCAAAGCCTTCAAAAAAGAAGCCTAAAGGTGCAGAGGCTCAATTATTTAATCTCTTGAGCGATCCTAAGACATATACCAAAACCAGTGATTTGTTTATTAAAGCTCTAGATGATAATAGTGAATTGTCTGGACCGGATCAAGATGGCGTGTACACCCTAACTGTTAATGTAAGTGCACCTAAAATGAAAAAGCTATTCCTGGACTTTTACAAAAAAGCTAAATTTAGTAAGAAAGAAATTAAGGAGTTCAAGAAAAGTGTCAAGTTTACCAACATCCAATTTGCCTACACAATTAAAGATGAAAAACTTGTTGGCTATACTGGCAATGTTAGCTTAAAATTGGCAAAATTAATGAAATTTAGTGAGACCATATCCACAAATCACTTTGATGGGTATAATGATCTTAAACTACCCGATGAGGTTATAAATGCCAAAAAGGCAAAATCAAAGTAAATTTAATGGAGGATATCGATGAAGCTAGGAATTATTGGTAGTGGAAAAATTGTTCATGATTTTTTGACAACTGCGGATAAAATAGCCGACTTAGAACTAGCAGCTATTTCAACCACTCCACGCAGCAAACAAATTGCACAGGATTTAGCTGAGCAATATCAGATTGCTGAAGTTTTTTCCGATAATGACGAGCTCTATCGTGATCCCAATGTCGATACTGTCTATGTTGCTGTCCCTAATTCTTTACATTACGATGTAGTTAAACAAGCTATCTTGAATGGCAAAAACGTGATTTGTGAAAAACCATACGTTGCAACGGTTGCTGAAGCAAGGGAATTGAAAAAATTAGCTGATGAACATCACGTCATTATCGTTGAAGCAATCACTAACATTCATTTAGAAAATTACTTAGCAATTAAACGTGCTCTTTCTAAAATTGCGCCTATTCATATTGCTAGCCTTAATTACACGCAGTATTCTAGTCGCTACGATGATTTCCTGGAAGGAAAAATCGCACCGGTTTTTGATCCTGCAAAAGACGGTGGTACGTTAATGGATTTAAATATCTATAATATTCATTTAGCCGTTGGACTTTTTGGCAAGCCAGAAGCCGTGCAATACTATCCTGTGATGCAAAAAGGAATTGATACTTCAGGTATTCTAAATCTGACTTATCCTGAAATGCAGGCTAGTCTAATTGCCTCAAAAGATTGCTACACTACTCCACGTTCCTTTATTGAAGGAGAAAAAGGAACAATTTTCTTTGATGGTTCAACTGGTGTGATTGATCGTTTCAGCATTGAATCAAGAAATGGCGACACTGATAGCTTTGAATTCAATCGTTACAAGCACCGGATGGCTAGTGAGTTCAATGACTTTGTTAAGATCATTGACAACCACGACACTAAAACCGCTGATGAATTATATGATCATAGCATCACGGTCATGGATGTGTTGGCACAAGCGAAAAAGTCGGTAGCAAAGTAATCACATTAAAATAAGACAAACTAAAACACAGCTATTCTATTAATCTAGAAAAGCTGTGTTTTTTAATAAAAAAGGCCTAAGCCACCTAATTACTTAAATCATTTAGATTCAATAATTTGGGACAAGCTTATGACCTTTTTGTTTAACTACTAAACAATAAATTTGAGTAGCTAATAGTTATCTACTATTTTTGGGGTTCAGCTGAACCGTTTGGGGTCGCACCATTGCTGCCTGAGCCGTTTGAAGTTGAACCATTGCTACCTGAGCCATTTGAGGTTGAACCGTTGCTGCCTGAGCCATTTGAGGTTGAACCATTGCTGCCTGAGCCATTTGAAGTTGAACCATTGCTACCTGCGCCATTTGAGGTTGAACCGTTGCTGCCTGAGCCGTTTGAGGTTGAACCATTGCTGCCTGAGCCATTTGAAGTTGAACCGTTGCTGCCTGAGCCATTTGAGGTTGAACCATTGCTACCTGAGCCGTTTGAGGTTGATCCGTTGCTGCCTGAGCCGTTTGAAGTTGAACCATTGCTACCTGCTGAGCCGTTTGAGCCAGAATTATTACCGGTTGAATTTTGAGTATTATTGTTAGGTTGAACAGGCTTTTCTTTCTTAGCCAATGCACTAACTTTGATATAGCCATATTTTGTTGAGTAATACTTTTTACCGTTAATAGTTACGACTGAGCCATAAACTTTAATGCCTTGGCCTTTGCGAACCTTACTATTTTTGATAACTTTACCACTTCTGGTATACAAAACTGTGTTTTTGGCTGCCTTAAGCTTTTTACCATCAACATTTGAAGCCTTTATATATTCATTTTTGCCTATCTTGTAATAAAGCTTACCATTGATTGTCTTTTGACCATAAACATGAATCTTTTTGCCAGCTTTAATAACTTTCTTTGTCTTTTTACCAGTCTTTTTATAAACGGCTGAGTTAGCACCAATTACCTTTGTTTTGGTAGCTGCACTAACTTCAGTAGGTACAGTACCTATTTCATTCCTTGGAACTTGACTTAAACCAACCGATAGCAAAGTTGCACCGGTAACGGAAATAATCATTTTTTTGTAAAAATTGTTTTTACTCATTTTTTAAAAACCTCACACTAGATTTACATTACATATACTGCCCCTAATATAACTGGTATCAAGAACGATATAATTAATAGTAGTCCTATAAGCCCAGGATTTCAACACTATATATTTGAATAATCAAAAATTCATATAGTTTAAAAGAAGTAATCAAATATCCACAATATAAATTAAAAAGCACTCAAACGTGTAATGTATTAATAATATTGTTTTATATACTATTGCTAAGTTTATAGAATAGCACTTAAAAACCAGCTATTGCTTATTAATAAATTTACACACATATCTTAATTTGCTTTTAACGCTTTAGCTTTTTCTGTTAAACAAGCAATAAAATGTGAGTTCACATAAAAAGAGCTAATCAATTTGATTAGCTCTTCAAACTATTTTTTACCAACAATTCGGCGTACCCGATCTGCTGCTTCATATTTAGCAGAAAAGATTAATTCATCACCAGCTTCAATCACAGTATGGCCGTGTGGAACCAGCCACTTTTGCCCACGACGAATACGGCTAACAGTAATGTCTTTGGCTAAGTCCCAGTCCATTAGTTCACGTCCTGAATACTTCATATTGCGGACAACAACTGAATAAACAGCATTCTTGGTATCAGTTAGTACACTGTATACCCCTGGTGATTCAATCAGCGCGCGTAATAACGATGAAGTCACGTTACTTAAATCATAAACTTCCATTCCGTTCTGCCGTAATTCATTTACTTTAGCAATATCCGCTCGCTTTTGACAAATAATGATCCTCTTAAACTTGCCTTTAGCTTTTGCCTGCTCGCCTAAATGTAAATTGGTTTCATCCGAGCGTAAAGCAGCAACAAAAATATTGCCACTGAATGCACCAGCTTGATTAAGATCGGTTTCTTCCAGATGTGGTAACAAAGTTAAGTTGAGCACACGACTCTTATAGATATCGTAGTGTTCACTGCTTGTCGTATACATTTTCACGGAATACCAATTGTCGTGCAAATCGTGCATAATCGGTACAGTTAGCGCATTAGTCCCCATAATGACAACTTCTTCTTTTATGCGGTCTTCAGGCTGCAATTTGAAAAGAGCGTTGAACAAAATTGGACAAAGAATACAGACGATAACAGCTGCCAAGATAAAGACGTCTGATTGAAGTCGAGAAATGACATTTAGCTTACGTGCCACTTCCAGCGCTGGCAGAACTATTGTAATTGTGGTTGCTGTCAAAAAACCTCCAGCAAGACCATTACGTGAGCCAAACTTTTTCATAAAAATCAGGGCTACTGGTAGTTTAGCCAAGAGCAAAAATACAACAAGAACTGGTAGTAAAATCAATGAATTAGGATGAGCAAACAGTGACCTTAAATTAAGCTTTACACCCGTCATGATAAAGAAAATCGGGATGAAAAAGCCATAACCAATCGATGTCAATTTGTCTGCCGTTTCATGACTAGGCTCAAGCAGTTTCATCACAATTCCTGCCAAAAAGGCACCAAGAATATTTTCCACGCCAACTTTTTCAGCAACTGTCACTAAGGCAAAAATCAAGAAAAAGGCAAGGCGCACATCTAATTGCGTTGTCGACTTAGTTACCTTGGCAAACCATAAATATGGTTGCTTAAAGCGCCACAATAATAAAATTGCCGCGCCAAACAATAGAATAATCAGCCATAATTGCCTAGTGTTACCACCATTGATTGCAGCGTAAACTGTTAAAAGAATCAGCGGGATAACCTCACCCAAAACAGCTGTTAACAAAATAGTCTGTCCAACTGGACGGCCCAAAATATCCTTTTCTTTCAGCGTCGCAATTACGACTCCCAAGGCTACGGTCATAAAGATAATAGTTGCGAGCATTGCATCACTGAATAATCCTAACATCTTTAAGACAAGCGCCAGGCACACCGACAAAACAGTAACGCCAATAAAGGCACTAATCGCTGTTTTCAAAGGATCGACTTGCTGATCTGACTTTTTCTTGCCAGGCTTCAATAATTCAAAATCAATTTCCATCCCTGACAGAAATAGTAACAAGATTACACCCAAACTGGATAAAAAGTTTAAGTCATGCGTTGGCTGAACAAAGTTAAAGCCACTAGCACCCAAAATGATGCCAATAATGATTTCTGCCACCGCAGTTGGAATTGCCGTTACTTTAAGTCGCGCCATCATAATCGGTACGATTAAGGCAAACAAAACAACCAAGAATAAAGATAGCTGTGCCATGAAAAGCCTCCTTAAATACTGTGAAAATTATACACGAAAATAGTATCAAGCAAAACGGACAACAACTCAGTTTTAGCAATAGTTTGCAATCTATTTAATTACTTAAAAAGTTGAAGACAAAGCTTTATCAACCAGCACATTGTGCTAAAGTAATCGTAACAATAAGCTTCGTTAGGAGGTAGTTTTAATGATTAGAAATGCACAAATAACTGACAGTTCAGCAATTCAGGAAATTAATCGGACACAATTAGGTTACGATTGCTCACTTGAGCAAACAACTAAAAACTTGCAACGTATTTTAAAGGATACAAATCATCATTATCTATTAGTTTATGAAGATGAAGTAAGCCATCAAGTAGAAGGCTATCTTCACGCTGAAATTTTTGAAGAAACCTACTTCGAGCCGTTATTGGACGTTTTAGCTTTAGCTGTTGCCGGTTCAACACAAGGAAAAGGTATTGGTACTCAGTTAATGAGCAGATTAGAAGGGCTTGCACAAAAACTCGGTATCAATGAAATAAGATTGAGTTCAGGAGAGGAACGAATCGCTGCACACAAATTTTATGAAAAACTGGGTTATCAATGTCTGAAAAAGCAAAAAAGGTTTGTCAAAAAGCTAAATACAAAATAAAAGAGCTAATTGCAATAGAAATTTGCGATTAGCTCTTTTGGTAGTCTTTAAAAATTAACTAACTAGCGTATTAGAAATTTGCTGCTTTAACGAAGCGATTTTCACTAATTGCATAGTAGACTTGACCATCAATATTAATTCTACCACCGTAAGTATGAACACTAGTGCCGCGTAATAGTTTAGTATTGTCAGCACGTAGGCCAGTAGTATCGTAAATATATGCGTTATGTGTTAGAACTCTTGAGGTACCAATGATGTTACTTGCAACAACATATTCATTTTCACCAATTTGCAAGTACTTCTTACCATTGATCATTTTAGTAGCTGTTACGTTTACTTCGATGCCAGCAGTCTTTAGTGGTGCGTTAGTGCGTTGTCCATTTGCGTCATAAACGTAAGCATCATGCATCAACTTCTTCTTACCTGTTGGTGCTTGTGAAACAGGATCGGAATCAGTAACAGTGCTGTTACTGTCAGATACGCCATCTTGGCCAGTAGAAGCGTCTGTTTCACCAGCTTGAAGATTGTAGTAAGACTTAAGTAAGGAGAAGAAATCATCCATTGAGTAGCCCCATTTAGCAAAGTAGCCATCTGGGTCTGTGTGATTGGTTCCGCCAAGAAAACGAGAAACTGCGTGGTGTGACCAAATTGTTCCTTGACCAGTGTTTGAAGCATTGGTTGGGACGATGCCATAGCGGTGCAACAATTTAGCTGCATAGATTGCATCATTGTTAACACTCTTTGCAAACTTATCTCTAGTGTTTTCCTGGCAAAGTTCAATTTGGATGTAGCGGCTGTTGGCAATTGCACCAGCACCCCAGACACCATAATTTGGTGTCATCATTTGAATTACCTGTTTACTGTCAACAAAGGCATGAACGTAGGAATACATATTCATCCATTCACGGTTAAAGTAGATAGCCTCATTATAAGCAGAAGCATTTGGTGTTGCCGTTTCGTGAATTACAATTCCTTCTGGCTTACCTTTTCTGTACTTGATAATGTTGCCATTGGCATAAAACTTATTGTACTTGATGTTGGCTGTTTGTAACATTTTATACAAGTAAGTTTCCCCAACATAGCTATTTTGCTTAGCAACCGCATTAATCGATGCCGCCTCAACTGTTTGAGTCTGGCTGACTTTAAAAACAGGCGCAACTAAACCTACTCCGATAGCAACAGTAGTTATTAGTTTCTTTATCTTCATTCTAAACGTTAATTCCTCATTTCTTTTTGTTAGCTGGTTTTTGCTTTAAAAATTGGCCTTCTTTACATACTGATGAACACCAATCCGGTAGTATTTGTGTCCATAAATTGTTATTGCAGCACCATAAGTGGCAACCGATTGCCCCTTCTTCAAAACCTTTATATTATCGCGATTGCCATAATCGTTATAAACGTAAGAGTTCTTCTTTAATGTTCTAAAAGTACCGTCAATGTTACCACTGGCAATGTATTGATCTTCACCGATTCGGTAATACTTCTTGCCATTAATCTTTTTAGTGCCATAGGTTGCGATGACCTTTCCTTCATCGCCAGCCTTAATTGCTTTCATACCCTTAACACGTTTGCCTTCTGCGTCATAAACGTAAGAAGTGTGCATCAAGGCCTTATTAACCTTCTCATCACCTTTAGGAGCTTGAGAAGCAGGAGGCAGTGCACTACCCGCATCTAACAATGTGTCATTAACCCAGCCTTTGCCTGAGATGTACATCCGTTTTTTGCCGTTATAAAAAGTGATCGTCTTTGTTACAGTTACCGCATCGCCCTTATTAACTGAGCTTGTTTTAGCAGAAACCGAGTGGTCAGTTGGCCAAGCATAGGTAGCACCAGCTTTTTTCACTACATAGGACTTAGACGCGTTGGAAATTGTCGGATCGTACTGTGTAAGATTGTAAGCAGTAATACGACTATTCAAAATCGTGTTGTAGTTATTGGCTGTTGCATACGTTCCAGTCAATGCCTTGGTAGCAGCGGTGTATGAGGACGCATTTTCAAGCCAAGCGCCTTGATAACGGTCAGGTTGCCAAGAAACACCTAGACGCAACTTCTTACCGTTATCATCGAAGGACTCTTGGTAAGTATTGTATTTTCTAAATTTGGCAGTGACATAGTAGCTCTTGCCATTCTTATCTTCTTCACGCGTTTTAGCGGAATAAGTAGCACCTGGCCAACTATCATCGGCTTTCATACCGAATAAGTTGTTAGCATTAACTGCAAGCCCAGATTGACCCCAATTCGACTCAACAATTGCTTGTGCAATCATTACTGAAGGATATAGACCATATTTCTTAGCGACCTTCTGTGCTTGTCTAGTAGCAGTGTTTAAAAAAGTTGTTTCTGTTTCTGTTGCTGTAGCAGCTGAGACTTGATTAGCTCGAGCTGGCGAAGCGGCAATTAAGTTGTTGGTAACTGGAATTACAGCAGACGCAGCGAGTAACGCAGCTGAAAAACCAGTGATTAGTTTCTTTTTCATAGATGTGTGTTTGCCTCCTTAATCGACATCTTTATTGTATCGAGCAATTTCACGAGAAACAATAGATAGCATTTAATTGTAGTCAAAAAGTAATATAGCTCGACTTTTATTACAAGAAAAAGTTATCTTTCTAAAACTTCCTGTAATCGATTTAGTAACTGACTCTTAATACGTTGTAATTGAACTCTGCTGACGCCTATTTGCCTACTAAGCTGTTGAACCGGCTCACGCCCAATCAAATGCCTTATAAATAGCTTCTGCTCTATGTCAGACAAGTACGGTAGCTCTGCTTCTAATGCTAAGTAATTATCCCAATTATGGTTATCTTCAACTATTTGCAGGTCTGTCAGTTCACTCTCACGTTCACACAGATGTTGCTCCTTGCGTAACAAATCAGTTGTGCGCCAGATTATCTTGCGAAAACTGCTTCGATCGACTTCTTCACGCGAAAGGGTTTGATTCTGCGTGAGCATATGCGCATAAGTAATAATCCCTTCCTGCAAAAAGTCCTCATAATTAGTATAGTCCTGCCTCACATGTGCGTACTTCAATGCGCCTCTAACTAATTTTTGGTTCTCCCATGCCTGTAAAAAAGCTTGTTGACTTATTTCCATTTGTGACATCTTCCTTTTCATCTTTGGTGTCACAAGCGCTTGTGCATTTAGTAGCTTAGCAAGTTATTAGTTATGCGTAAAAACAAGCATCGTAAGCGGTAACAATTGAGTTAAGCGCATTCTTAATTCAGGAGTAAAATATAACCCTGTGCTACTTGAGGATTAATCCATTCAATAAACAGTGCCAAAAAAGTGTAAACAAAAAGCGAATTAACCAAAAGTCAATTCGCTTCTTTATCAAAATAGGGTATCACGGCGTTGGGTAGCCTTCCTAACTGCCCGATGAAATTCAGTTAACAACGGCAGTTCCAAATAATCAGCTAGGCAGCGACCATATCTCTGCTGCCTTTTATCCTGTAACTCAAGCAGTAATGGCTTAATTGCCAGGTCATTGTATGGATCATGAGGATGAAAGTACTCCGGCTGATCTATTAAGGATTCTCCCTTAGGGCGCTGCACTTGCCAACCAAGTGACTGCTCGAAATGAGCAATTAGTAGTTCGCAGAGGATATGATTATAAACCAGACTATTGGAAATCTGGTCAACCACATAACGGCTACAATCATAATAAGCAAAAATATAGCTTATTTCTCCATAGGGTACTGTTTTAAATACAACAGAAGATATGTTAATGGATCGAAAACCAATCATCTGATGCAATGATACCCAATCAATACTGCCTGAGTTATAACTGCGTAATGAGAAATATGCCAGTCTTCCTGTAGCAATAATGTTACGGCTAGTCAGGTTTAATTTGCTGGCAAAATCACGTTGAAATTCTAAGCCTGCTAAAAGACATTTCTGTCCAAAAGCGGTAAATAATGAGCGTGTACTATTTTGACATAAGACTATCCCTTTCTGACGATCAAAAATTACGCTCTTATATTTATCTAATAATGGCTCCTTCTGGAATTCATATATCGCAATCGTATCCCGATTAATTTGATAATCTGCATCTCTTGTAAGATACATATCAATTGTTTGATCTACTCCAACTTTTTGTCGCAAAATATCCTTGGACCACACACGGTGCTCCTTTTCTCGCGGTAGATTTAAGGTCTGCTGCTTCTTTGCTAACATTCATTCAGTCCTCTCTATTTGATTTTACCTATACAATTATACACAAATTGTTATCGGTTTCATAGAAGAGAAAACAAAAAACGGAAGCGACTACTGTCGTTTCCGTTTCTGTAATTAATTTAACTAATTAATTAAAAGTTAGCAACTTTAACGTATTGCTTAGTTGGGCCACCGATACGGTAGTAAGCCTTACCATTCTTGAATGTGTAAGGTGAACCGAAAGTAGTAACCTTTGAGCCCTTGCGTAATACACGACGGTCAGCACGTTTAGTACTTGTCTTGTATACGTAAGCGTTGTGAGTTAAAGTACGAACAGTACCATCGATGTTGTCAGCCAATACGTATTGGTTGTCATCGATTTGGTATGCTAAAGTGCCGTCAGCAAGCTTAGTAACTGCGCCTAAAACGTTGATGTTAGTGTAAGCTGCAACAGTCTTAGTACCAACACGCTTGTGGTCCTTGTCATAGATGTATGCGTTGTGCATAACTTTCTTAGCAACCTTGTCAGCTGGCTTGAATGAGCCATCAACATATTTGCTTTCTACGTAAAGGTCTGAGTCAGCACTGTTAATACGAGTGTATGACTTGTCACCAATCTTGATTGGTTCACCAAAGACAGCAATTTGGTCACCGTTCTTAACAACAGTCTTAGAATCAGTTACATTGTTACCTTCAATCTTGTAAACTGGAACGTCACCGTCTGATTGAACAGTCTTGTAAGTAGCACCCTTAACACCAACAGTTAACATGAAAGTAACCTTAGTAGTCTTCTTTTCTGCGTTTGTTGCGCTAACAACTACTGGGTATTTACCAGCAACCTTAGTGTTAACCTTTGAAGTATCAACATTAACATCTAATGTATTTGTGTTAGTGGTGTTAATTTGTGCACTAAACGCCTTCTTGATAGCTGCAGTGTCTACTACACCATTTACAGGAACATAATTGAAACCAATCTTAGCTGCACTTGAACCAGCACCAACAGTAAGATTATCAACATTTTCAATAGTCTTAGATGCACTTGTATCAGTAGAAACAGTTGGGAAGTGCTTTACCTCACCATTTTCATAGTAAGTAATTACTGGGAAAGTTGCGTCAACAACAGAAACATTAGGGTCAACAGTTACACCAAAAGTAGTCTTTTGACCGTTAGTTGCAACTACATTTAAAGTAACTACGAAAGCTGCGGCAGGCTTGTCAAAGGTTTCATCTGAGCCCTTAGTAGTAATGCCAGCTGCCTTAAGTGATGCACGAACATCTGCTTCAGGATCAACAAACTTAGCTGTTGCGTTTACTGTATCAGTTGATGCGTTAGCTTTATTAGTAGTTACAGCTGGTTCATATTTACCATTAGGATTAGATTCAGAATATGCTAAAGCCTTTGCAAGTGCCTTAACACTGTAATCAGCAGCCTTTAAATCATAAGAACCTGAATCAAGTGCAGGGGCAGTTTCACCTTTATTAGCTTCTCTAACATAAGGTGCACCAGCTAGTGTAGTGTCTGTAACAGAAAACTCACTACTAATTACTGCAAAGTTTGCAATGGTACCAGTGTTATCTGATTTTGCTTTAGCAGCTGTTGCAGAAGACTCATTTACTGTATATTGTGTGTTTGCCTTCAAGCCTGTAATAGTTACATAGGCAATAGCAACATAGTGTCCATCTTTAAGTAGGGTTGGTACATTGCTGTCAGCAGTTTTATCACCCTTAAAGGTAACAGAACCATCAGTTACTGAAGTAACATCATCCTTGTTATAAACTTTAGCTTGTGAAACAGTTACATTAGCACCTGTTGGTAAAACTGGAGTTGCTAAACTTGCAGTTACTTTTGAAGCTGAGTCTCCGGCAGCTAAAGCTAGAGTATTAGTAATATTTAACTTCAAAGTAGCCTTGTCAGTGGTACTTTGACTAGCACCACCAATAACAGTAACATTAGTATCAGCTAAAACAGTTGATACAGTAGAAGCAGCAACTGGTGCAACAGCTAATAAAGCAGCTGCAGCAGCACTAGCAATTCTTAAATTTTTCTTCATGTGGTCTTTCCTCCTTGTGTATATACAAAATAGTAATAGGCTATAGGTTCAGTCGTTTAGAGCCTACATTGTTACAACATCCTTCAAGCCGAATCCATAAGTTTATAACTCTTATGAGGTAGCTTTCAGGCTGAAGAACGCGCATGCGTACAGACTTACGTGCCTGAAGCATAGCTATTACTTACCACATTTCATATTGTACCTACCTTTAGCTAAAATTGCAAGGTGAGCGGATATTTTACACACTTTTGTAATAAACGCTTACAGATTGTTGCAAAAATTATTTTTTTAATTAATTCGCAAAAGCTTATGTAGCAATTATTTTTACACTTTTAAAAATCAGCCAGTGTTCTTAAATTATTTTATGCAACATTAATTTTACAAAACATTAACAAATTAACAGGAAATAAAGTAAAAAGTCATGCCTAATTAAACAAGGCATGACTTTTTAATAAATAATTATCTTCAACTAGTAAACTTTTTTATTTTTCTAATCAACCTAGTTGTGAGCTTAAGCAGTTGCAACCCTTTTTGAACTATCTGAAGACTCATCGAACAAATTTCTAACCACACGTTCAACATATGAAGCAGATTGTGGAATCTTATAGACATCAACTCCATCTTTTGCAAATGCATCTGCATCTGCAATTGTCTTCATTGCCGTTTTAACTTCTACTGAAGTCAAGTGATCAGCGGCATCCGGTAAGGCCAATGTGACCTTTTTATCATCACCATTTAAAAATACTAATTGTAAAGTTTTTGATTTAGTTACCAAATTAATCTCGCTCCTTTTCTTTCCTATATTTAATTAGCTAGCAAAAATCTTTTTTAGTTAACGGTGTCAATTAGCGGAATTGCCTGCTTTTGAATTAAGGTTGCGGCAGTCAAGTCCGCACCTTGCAGACTTGCAAGTGCATCCCCCACCTTAGCCAAACCTGCGGCAGATGCTCCCTTTTTCACATTTTTAAAGACACGCGATTTAATATTATCTTTGCCATCTTGTTGATTGTAGAAAGTGTATTGGATTGTTTGCTCTAATAAATCTAAACTCATATTTTTTACCATCCTTTTGATTGAATTATTGAAACTAACAATGTAAGAAGTAGCGCGCTAGATGTCTTACACTATTACTAACGAAATGAGACGGCAAAGTGTAACAAATTTCTTGAGAATTTTTTATATTATTGGCAAAAAACGTGTATCGGTAGTCAAACCAACATTAACCCTCTATAATTAATGTAAGAATTAGTAAGGAGGATAAATTCCTATTATGAAAAAATCCACGATTTGGACGATCGCAGCCCTGGTCATTATTGCCCTTGGTGGTGGCGTCTTTTACGCAACCCAAAAATCAAATAGCAATCAAGTAGATGCTTCTTATAACAGCGCTATTCAATCTGGTAAAGAAGCCGTTAAAGACAAAAATTACACTAGAGCAAGTAACGCGTTTGATAAGGCCCTTTCGATTAAGAAGACCAATCAAGCACAAGCTTATAAAGAACAAGCTGACAATATGACGGCTGCAATTAAAGCAACTAAAGATGGTGAATACGATGACGCCCTTGCCAAGACTAATGATGTCGTTAAGCAGAGCAACGGTTATTCCGTTTTAGTTAGCCACGGTAAAAAGCTGACTAAGACCATCAAGGGTGTTCAAGATAATTATGAACACGAAATTAAGCCAATTTTTGCAGCTGCTAAGCAAAACGAAGATGACAAACAATACGACCAAGCCGCTGACCAATACCAAAAAGTGCTAGACCTACCTTATATTGATGGCAAGTACTACGCTAAATATAAGAAACAAGCTAGCGCTGGCCTTGATAAGAATAAGCAGGCTGCTAAAGATAATAAAACTGAAACTGAAGCTTCTTCTAATAGTAATTCTAACAGTGCCAATTCTAATGGCGGTGACACTGGTAATGCAGGTAAAACTGGTGAAGGCTCAATGGGCGACCACAAGGTTCACGGTCAAACCGTTACAAATGACCAAATTGCTCAACTGCGCAAACGTGTAACTAAACTTGGTTACGAAGGTATGGCATGGAGTCCTCAAGATTTAATCGATCTTTACCGTAAATCTGGACGTGCAAATCCTGATCAAATTACTAAGAATGATGTGCAAAACTATCTAAAACCATAATTAATACTTTATAATGAAGAAAAGTTTTAAAAGCGTCTAAGTATTTTAGCTAAGACGCTTTTAACTTAGGCATTTTTAGCCATTTAATCATGTGCAACAATAATGCTATAATTTGACTAACTGAAGAAATGAGCTACTAGGTTTTTCTCAAGTAGCTACTGTATAGTTGCTTTTACCGCTTAAACTCTGTAAAATGACTATTGACTTTCACGTTTCCTATTTTTACTAAAGGGGTGTCTGCTTTGACTGAAAAAGAAACAAATATCAAAGAGCAAGATAATGAACAAGAACAAGAAAATGAAGAATTAAAGGTTATCATGCCTGAAGCTGAATGGACAACAATGCCTGAAGAAGAATTTGCTGAACAACCTGATTATTTAAGAGTTTTCACTGACTTCTACATTGCTAAATTCAATCAGCGCGACTTGGAAATCATGAACACTTATGATCCTGATTCAAACATGGTTGATATTAACCACTATGTAATGGATAACATCAAATTTTCACGTAATGAATTGGTTAAGCATGCTTTGCAATACCACGCTAACAACTTTCAAAATATAGTAGACGAAATTGTTAAGCAAGATAGTATTAAACCTGAAGAAATGACTTCATACAGCGATTGGGACAACTGGTACGAAGACCGTCGTAATAATATTTCTACTTCTTTATCATAATTTACTTGTACTATTACGAAAAAAAGAACAAAATAGATACTTAAATGGGAATGTCGGTTGACATTCTTTTTTACTTAATTAAATAAAATCTTGAAATAGTCTAATGGGAGTATCAGATTACTATGGATCACAAGAAGAAGCGGATTTCCGCGGCCGGTTTGTTAATCACAATTGGGATTGTGTACGGTGACATCGGAACTAGTCCGCTCTATGTTATGAAATCGATTGTTAATGGTAACGGCGGCATCGCCAACGTTAACCGCGAATTGATTTTAGGTTCAATCTCACTGATTTTTTGGACAGTTACATTATTAACGACTGTTAAATACGTCATAATTGCGCTTAATGCGACCAACCGTGGTGAAGGTGGTATTTTTGCCTTATATGCACTCGTTCGTAAGCGAGCCAAATGGTTGGTTATGCCTGCCTTAATTGGTGGGGCTGCACTACTTGCAGACGGGACGCTAACACCTGCAGTTACCGTTACGACCTCAATTGAAGGTCTGAAAAATATGCATTTTGGCAGTAGTGTTCCTGTTCCCAATCAGAACTCCGTCATTGTGATTACCATTATCATTTTGTTACTACTCTTTTCAATTCAAATGTTGGGAACAAGTAGTATCGGTAAAGCGTTTGGACCAATAATGTTGGTCTGGTTCACTTTTTTAGGTGTAATCGGTATTAGCAATATGGCTCATGACTGGTCAATTATCGAAGCACTTAATCCTGTATGGGCAATTAAAATTTTATTCAGTCCAGCAAACAAAGCCGGTATTTTCATTTTAGGTTCAATCTTCTTGGCAACTACCGGTGCCGAAGCACTATATTCAGATGTTGGTCACGTTGGCCGTGGCAATATCCTAGGCTCTTGGCCTTACGTATTTGTTTGCTTGTCCCTAAACTATCTTGGTCAAGGTGTTTGGATTTTGCAAAACCCTAATTATCAAACTAACGGTGGCGAATTAAACCCATTCTTCGAGGCCGTGCCAGCTAACTTACGATTATTTGCCATCATTTTGGCAACTATTGCCGCAATTATCGCTTCACAAGCCCTGATTACTGGTTCATTTACACTTGTATCTGAAGCCAGTGGTTTGAAGTTTTTACCACGGATGAAAATCAATTATCCAACAACCGAACACGGTCAGATTTATATTCCATCTGTTAACAAGATGATCTGTATCGCAACCATTGGTGTCGTTCTTTTCTTCCGTACTTCGGAACACATGGAAGCAGCCTACGGTCTGTCAATTACGGTTACCATGTTAATGACCACCCTGCTCTTATTCGAGTACTTGGCTTCTAAGCATCACCCATTTATTTTGCGTCTTTGCTTCTTACTTGTCTTTGGCTTTATCGAAGGCATGTTCTTGATTTCAAGTTTAACCAAGTTTATGCACGGCGGTTACGTAACTGTCTTAATTGCTGGCTTTATCGGTGTAATCATGTTCATTTGGTACTTCGGTAACAAGGTACGTGATAAACACGAAGGGGCAAAAACTTATGTCCGTTTGGACGAATACACTGATATGTTGACTGACTTAAGTCATGATGATGATTATCCAGTATACGCAACTAACTTAGTTTATATGGCTAAAGTGAAGTACAACAAGTTTATTAAACGTGAAATCATGTACTCCATTTTGGATAAACGACCAAAAAGAGCTGCTGCTTATTGGTTCGTATCAGTTAACATTACTAATGAGCCTTATACTGCGCGCTATGCGGTTAATACATATGGCACCAAAAATGTCATCAACGTTCAGCTTTTCTTAGGTTTTAAAAAGCAAACTAGTGTGAATGTTTACTTGCGGCAAATCGTTCAGGACTTAATCAAGGACGGAACAATTGAGGCACAACCGCAGGATTACACTACTACGCCTGGTCGCCAAGTTGGAGACTTCTCATTCGTTATCGTTAACGAAGTCTTCAGTCCACTTACCAAACTTAAGGGCTTTGAAAAGCTAATGCTAAAAGCTCGTATCTGGTTACAAAACTTGTCTTCCAATCCAGCATCTTGGTTTGGCTTAGAATATACCGATACGGTAGTTGAGCAAGTCCCATTAATTCTGGGCCGTCCTAAGACAAAATTGCACATTAAGCGTGTTGCACCAAAGGACTACTCTAATTTAAAAGATCAGGAAACTGAATAAAAAAGAAGCATCTGAAGATTTTCTTCAGATGCTTTTTATGTCGCTTAAATTGTGTCTAACGTATTGTCACTAATACAAACTAAGTCGGTTAAGTGGCCAGTATCGAACTTTGACTACCCCTTCAATTTTACTTCTAGGAATTGCGCCAATGTAACGACTATCCTTTGATACACTCCGGTGGTCACCCAATACAAAGTATGAATCTTTCGGAACCTTATTAGTTTTTCTCATCAAGTTCAACTGCGCTGCCGTATAAATTTTCTTATAATCTTTTTTAGTTGCTAACGAGCGAATTGAAAAGTTTCCAGTGTCAGAGTAGTGCGTACCATTGAAACCATCCTCATGGTCTATCAGTTTAAAGCCCGGTTCTAAATAACTCTGGTCAATCTTTTTGCCATTAACATAAATCTTATTGTTCTTTGCAGTAACTGTATCACCTGGTAAGCCAATGATTCGTTTGATATAAAACGCTTTTGGTTCATCAGGAGCTTTTAGAATGATAACTTCGTTACGCTTTAGTTCACTATGGCGATAAGCAATGACGCGCTCTTGATTTTCAAAAGTTGGTTGCATTGAAATGCCTGATACAGAGCATTTAACTATTACAAACTTGGTTAACAAAAAATTGATTATGACAAAGGCGATGAATAAAACGACTGTATACTTAAAAATATCGTAGAAATCTTTTTTACTTTGCTGGTTATCTTTCATGAGCTTAACTTTCTTTTCTATTACTGAGAATAAGTTTATACAATAAGTATATTATAAACTTTAGAATGAAGAATCCCAGTGTATCAGGCATCAAACTTTTTTATTAAAACCGCTTTTTTCGAAAAATCCAATAGCCAATAACAAAGAAAACAGCGATATAGATTAACGTGCCCATAAGAAGCTCAACATTACTAAGATGTGTAGTTAGATGATATGTAGCATAATTACCATACTGTCTAGACAGATTGAGCATATTGAAAGGATTCCATTTGAGAACACTAACAAGCTTCGGCTTACTCATAATATCTGATGAAATACTTTCACCTAATAGTACTACTAAAAGGCTAGTAGTCATGACAACTGCATTACTGTTAATTAGACAAGATAATAAGAAAATTATTGTAATGATCAGCATGGACACCGCTAAATCCAACAGCGTCGCTTGCAAAGTATTAACCCACAGTGGCTGATGATAATAATTGATACTTGTCCACGAAATGTTGGATTTGAACAAAAATCCTTTCAGTACAACTGTGTACCCAACTGCAACAAGATGTAAAAATATGTCATAAACAAGGAGCACTAAGTATTTAGATAAGTAAACGTAGATTTTATTAGATGCTTTATATAGCAAAGTTAAAATAGCGTTGTTTTGGTACTCCATAGAAAAACTAGTAGCCCCAATAACTATCAAGATAAATGTTATCCAATCCGTTGCATCATAACACATCACTGCTGTTAGTCTTGCTTCATCGCTGCCAATAGCATAACCAGTAAATATCATTAGCACTAACATGATAATTGGCGCAAGCCAGAACATTTTTTTATGATAAAGTTTGAAAAATTCTTGCTTAATACTGTAAATCATTTTTCCTCCTTATACTCTACGACGTTTGAAAAGATAATAGCCCAGTAAGCCAAAAATGATTCCGTAAACTACCGTAGCAATAATCAATTGAAAATTAGTTAAGTTGGACTTTAATGCAAAAGAGCCTCTAGTCAGCTGTTGAGAAATAAAAATCATATTCAATGGATTCCACTTAAGAATTCCAACAGCTGTTGGAAAAGTATGCATCAGTGCAGTAGAAAAGCTAGCGCCAAAATATGCTAAAACTAAGCCGATACAAATTACAACCGTATTTGCTTTTACTAACATGATTAACATGAATGATAAGCCAACAATAAAAAAACAATAAATGACTGCGCCGAAAAGGTTAAGAAGCAAGTTGGTTAGAATTGTATGGCCTTGATAATAAGCAAGCCAGTGATACTGACCGGGTACTGTCAATAGACTAAGCAGGAAAGTTAGTAGAATTGCGCCCAGTGCTAAAGCAATGCTGTAGCAAAAAACCACTAAAAACTTTGCTAAATATATCTTCAGTTTGCTTGAATTTTTATAAAGCAGCATAACTATTGTTTTGTTATCATATTCCATCTCAAAAAATGCTGCACCCACTGCAATAATAATAACTGGTATCCACTCAATCGCCCCAAAAGCAAAGATTAAAGTGGATTTATTGATGGTCTTGGTCAATGTCGAATACAAAGTTGTTACTAATAAAACGAGCAGGCCTAACAAAGCTATCTTCTCATGGCAAAATTTATAAGTTTCTTCTTTTAAGGCTGTTAGCATCTTTTTAATCCCTTTCCTTGTTTAGGGTATCAACCACTATCTGCTCAAAGTTTGCTTCAATTGGCAACATTTCTTTTAAATGTAGTTTCTTTTTAGCAAGCTCATCTTGAATTTTAAAAATGTCCTCTTGTCCTACAATTAAATATTGTTTTTGTTTTTTAAAATTAATTCCCTTAGTCTTAAAGAGGTGCTCAGCTTGCTCATCATTTTCAGTAGTTAGTTTGTATTTCTGATGGCTAATTGCTTCAAATTGACCGATACTTTGATTCAAAATAATCTTTCCACCGCTTATTAGTAAAACTCTGGTCATCACTTTTTGTAATTCACTTAAAATATGACTAGAAATCAAAAAAGCAGTGCCCCCATCAGCATATTTTTTAATTAGTTTTCTAACACCAATTGTCGCCTCAATATCTAGCCCATTCATTGGTTCATCCAGAATGACTAGCTTAGGCTTGTTTAAAAGGGCAATCGCAATCCCCAATTTTTGCTTCATCCCTAGGGAATACCCTTTTGCTTTCGACTTGATATAGGAATCCATCCCTAATTCTGAAATAATTTTGACCATATCTTGATGGTTATAAGAATACAATTCAAGGTTTTGTTCACCAGTTAAAAAAGGATAGATTGCTGGATGTTCGATCAAAGCGCCAACTTTTTCCAATGCATGATGATTATTTTCCGTAATCGCTGCTCCGGACATAGTGATTTTGCCAGTAAACTTTGTCAGACCCAATATGGTTTTCATTATTGTTGTCTTTCCTGCTCCATTTGGTCCGATTAAGCCAATAATATCACCTGCCTTTATCTGAAAAGAAGCGTCCTTAACAATTTCAGTCCTACCAATATAGGTACAAACATTATCTAATTCCAGTACTTCTTGACTATTTTTCATTAAGCTACCTCCCGCAATTTTAATATTACTGTATTACTTAACTGATACACTAATATTAGATTAGAATTAATCTTTTTGCAACTACTCATAGTAGGTAGCAATAAAAAATCAAATGCATATCTATTATTGAACTGTCATTTTTTAGCTTTTTAAAATATAATAACTGGAATGTTAGTTTTATATATGGAGAAATAATTTGTGAAAGACAAACTACTAATCGATGAAAAACAAGCTACTGCACTTTTTGATGCTTATTGTTCATCTGAAATAAATCAAGGTCATTACTATGTTGATTTTGTTCCTATCACTTTTATGAATGAGGATTTTGCTGAACTAGCTGATTATTTGGCAATTAATTACAAACCAGATTTTGCCAAAAAGATTATTTTTATTGCTTTTACCATTCTTTGTTATTATGATTCAGCAGTCTTCTTACCTGGCAATGACTATTTAGAAAAATATACTAATAAAGACTTGCGCCATACTGATTTGGAGAGCATTGCTAAAGAAATTAGAGACAAAGTAATTAAAAACCGCATGGGTTTGTATATTTTCTTTCAAACCGAAGACAAAGACCACATTTCTTTAATGAGTATCGAAGATGAATACAGTACACATTTTTTTGGTCTTTCTGGGGAAGCACAAAAGATGATTGAACAGCTAGTAACTCACCAAGGTTTATTTTTCAAAAAAGTTAAAAATATTGATTAAATCAAGGAGAACTTACCGATGTCAGTTGAAAAAGACTACGAAATAATTAATAAGATACTCAGCGAAAACAAAGATAGTTATTACGTTGACTTTGTTCCCATTACTTTTCAGAATGCGGACTTCGCGGAATTAGCTGATTATTTAGAAAAACACTATAAAAAAGATTTTGCTAAAGGTATTATTTTTACTGCTTTCACTATTCTTTATTACTATGAGTCAGTTGTCTATTTGGATAATGACTGCGAAGATCCAGTTTATCCTGACCTGATTAATGACGACCTGAAAGAGTTGGAACTAGACAGTTTAGCAGAACTCATCCAAGAAGTGATTATGGAAAACTGGTCAGGACTAACCATTCTTTTTAAAAATGATGGTAAATATTCCTTAATGCAAATTAAGGATGGCTGTGACGTCTTTTTTGGAAATCTCTCTGGTGAAGCACTAAAAATAGTTGATCAATTGATTACTCAGCAAGGCCTTTACCTCAAGAAATTTGAACGCGAATATCGCACTGATTCTTTCGAAGAAGAAGGTGGCTGGAAAATCGAGCCGGATAATAGTCCTCTAAGCTTCCACAGTGAAAGTTTTTGGAAGCTCAAGGACAAAAATGATAAGCGTGTAAGCTTACTGGATAAAGAAGGTAAAGTATTAGGCGAATAAGTAAAGAAAGAGTAGCTTTCCTTACCAAAACGCATCTTAAATATCAAAAAAGCCCCTTTTCTATAACAGAAATGGGGCTTTTCGTTTTATTTAATTTTTGTCTATTAAACTAGATTACCAAATATAAACGCGTTTATCTGGATCTAACCACATACCATCTTCTGGCTTAACATCAAAAGCCTTGTAGAAGTCATCTTGACATTGAGTCTGAACGTTAGCACGTAATGGACCAGGAGCGTGAACATCAACTGCAGTTTGACTCTTAATTGATTCAGTCAATTGTTTGTTAGCCCAAATGCGAGCGAAGTTTTCGAACAATTTCTTCAGGTCTTCGTTCTCATTCTTAGCAGCTTCAACTGCTGCAGTTAAACCACCTTGGTCTGCAATGTTTTCTGAAACAATTTGCTTACCGTTAAGAGTAACTGGGCCATATTCAATACCATCAAACAGGTCAATTTCAGCTTGCGTACGCTTCTTAAATTCAGCGTAGTCTTCGTCAGTCCACCAGTTCTTCATGTTACCAATTTCATCGAATTGCGCACCATTGTTATCAAAGGCGTGTGAAACTTCGTGGGCAATAACAGTACCAATACCACCATAATTAGTAGCACGGTCTTGTTTTAAGTCATAAAATGGTGCCTGAAGAATAGCAGCAGGGAATGTTAAGTCGTTTCTTTGTGGGTCATAACATGCGTTAACGAGGTTACCAGGCATTGCCCAAACTGTCCGATCAACTTCCTTGTGCAATTGTTCAAGGTTGTACTTTTGCTCCACAATGCCAAATGCACGTTCATTTGAATAAAGGCTACCGCCCTCATTAGCTGGAACCACCTTTAAGCGATTGTAAACTTCTTCAATCTTGTCAGGGTAACCAATCTTTAGCTCTAAAGCGTTAACCTTAACAATGGCCTTTTCTTTAGTTGCTTCTGACAACCAGCTATTGTTTTGCAAGCGATCCTTATAAACGTCAAGCATGTGATGAATCATTTCTTCAACATCTTTTTTGGCATCCTCACCAAAATATGTCTTGCCGTAGTAAACACCAACAACTTCGCTGAAGTCTGAGTTAGCAAATTGATATGCTTGCTTTTCACCACTTGTTAATTTTGGTTGACCATTTAATGCTTGGCTGAATGGGAACGCTGCTTCACGAAATTCTTGTGATAAAGCAGGAGCTGCAGCATTAATAAAGTTAACAATCATCCAGCCTTTGATTTCATCAAAGTTTTCTTCATTGATAATTTCGTTAATGTGATCCAAGTAGCGTGGTTCTTCAACAATAATTCGTTCAGGTTCTTCGCCAATTGCTTCTTTCAAGTAGTAAGCAATCTTGAATTGATCAAACTTAGCTTCAAAGTCTGCAATCTTCATTGGATTGTAAGTAGCAGGATAATCTGCCCATTCTTCTGTAGACTTAACAATCTTAGATAGCTTAGCATCAAACTTAATAGCATCTTCTGCATATTTTTCTGCTTTAGCTTGATCAATACCAGCCATGGTTAAAAGCTTAACTGATTGCTTTTGTAAAATGTCTAATAGCTTTGGTGCATCAGGAGTTTGATAAGTGGTAGTGTCCGGTAAATATGTTCCTGGACCTGCAAAATACAAAGCATTAACTTTAGTATTCTTCATGTCAGGTGAAACATCAAAGCCAAATGGGATTGAAGCAAAAGTTGATAAGGCAGGCGCATTTAAGTTGTAGTCAGAAAAGTCCTTAATGCCGTCAAGAATAGCTAAATCGTCCTTAATTGGATCAGCGCCTTCTCTATTACGCTTGTCAAAATCGCATGCTAATTTATAGAGCTTAACTGCTTCATCCAAGTTAGGGACATCAGGAATTTCCTTTTTGCCAGATGCAAAATCAGCTAAATCCTGCATTAAATGCTTTTCAACGCTAACGTCAATGCCATCAAATGATGCCATACGTGAACGATCTTCTGGAATCTTAGTTTTTTCAATCCACTCAGAGTTAACAGCTAGGTATAGGTTATCCTGAGGTCTTGTGCCAACTTTTGGTTCAATGACGTTGCCGCTACCGCCACGAATTGCCGAAATATTTTTCATTGAGAGAATCCTCCCCTTTTTTCTAAAATTAAAAATACACTAAATTAATATTATCATTTTAATCAATTGATAAGTGTTAAAAAGCCTTTACAAATTACTTGAAAACTTTAATGTGTTTACGCAATTTTGCATGAAGAGGAATTAGCAATAAAACCATCATGAAAATGCAAATTGCAGCCGTAATAAAGAACGGAATGTAACCTGCATGATCAATCATCATCCCCCCAAATAGTGGACCAAAGGCTTGACCAATTCCACGCGCAACACTAATTGCCCCCTGATACTTGCCCTTACTGGTCATCGGTGACAAGTCATTAATGTAGGCTGGAACAGCAGGAAACGCTGTGGCTTCTCCTAACGTTAACACCACCATCGACAAAGCAAAGTGGGCAAAGTCGTGGGCAAAAATAAGTGTCGCAAATGAAAGAGCGAACATCGTTGTCCCAAATATTATTTGCTGGAACAGGTTTTTAAATAGGCGCGGAAAACGAGCCAAAATAACCTGGACAGTCACAATAATTGCACCGTTAAGCGTCCACAGTAAACTGTATAAATGAAACGGAATTCCGAGTGAAACCATATAAACCGATAAGTTCGATTCCCAGTTCATGTACATTAGCCAAGTTACTGCTAGTGAAATCAGAAAGCCGACCATCAACATAACGTTGTACTTAGGCATTGGTTCAGTTTTAACTTTACCGCTTGCTCCCTTACTTTTAGCTTTGCGTTCTTTATGAAAGTTAATAATTGGCCGGTAGTGAATTGCTGCATTAACGCAGGCAATTGCAAATAATGAAGAAGCAAGTAAGAACAGGAACTCAATTGAGAAGTCATAGAGATAACCAACGAGCAGAGTTCCAGTAACAGTACCGACGTTCTGGGCAAAGTAGATCAAGTTGAATACATAGCGCCCAGGATATTTTTTAATACTAGTGGAAATGGAATTGATCATTGTTCCGTTCCAACCACTAACAAACCCAGTGATAATTAGCCAAATCCAGTAAGCTGGCCAGCCATGAAAGAAGGCCATAAAAAACAGGACCACAGCATCAGTGCCCAGTCCAGCAACAATTAACGGATATGGATTGAAACGGTCATACAAACGCCCAGCGGTGAATGACCCCAAAACATTACTTGCACAGTTGCAGAAAAGTACAAGCCCGATAACTGAAAGGCTAATGTGCAATTGCTTATTTAAGTAAACTGAAGTAAGTGGCCAAACAAAACTTGAACCAATCCAAGTTGCTAGTTCCCCTAGCAATAACCAACGTAGTTTAACTTCGGTTCCAGTATTTGATCCGTGTGTGAGTTTCATTTATTCAGTCCTTTCTTGTTTTAATTTCCATTTAACAGTGTAGCAAGAAGTACGCTAAATTAACACCCTCACCTAACAGTTCAAAGTCCTAAAAACGTGGTGGTGAATAGAATTTAGGTACACATAAAAAAGAATGATTATCAGTCTAAACTGTAATCATCCTTAATTTAGTTTTCAAAAAATTGGCCTTTATTTTCTTGGTAATATTTCTTATACCGGCCATTATAATTATGGAACATATATTTCATCAATAGCCAACGCTTGAAGTTACGGTCCTTATCATAAAAGACGGTTGTTCCATAGCGTCCTTCGTGAATTAATTCTTCAGCGAGTTGTTTAGACTCATTGTCACGTGCATATTGCTTAAAGACTTTTACAGGTAGACCAAGCCATAAAACATGCTTGGACTTAAGCTTATTGCCGTAAACTGTCTCCTTGTCTTGCAAGCTGTCATAAACATAATCATCAACGTACCACTTAGCTAGATTATAGCCGTTTAAGGTTACGTAAAAGCTTGACCGACCTTGACGCAAGTTGATTTCAAAGAACTTGTACTTGCCGTCACGCGCATCATACTTGATGTCGAAGTTGGCCATCCCAGTATAGTTGAGTTTTTCCAAGAAAGCCTCAACCTGTTCATACAATTTTTCATTGTATTCAGGCAAAATTGCCATGTAGTTACCAATGGCTTGTGGAGTTGGGTCTTCTAAGAGTGGATGACCCAAGCACATCATCTTAACATGATGATGGCGGTCAACATAGGCGTTAAGAACACGCATATTGGAATCGTCACCAGGGATAAAGTCCTGTGCAATTAGGTCAGCCTGATAGCCGTTACCATAAATCTTGCCAACAATGTCACGCAATTCTGTTTCGTTGTGAATTGTGAAGGCTTTTTTACGTCCTTCAAAGTGAACATCAAGCCAAGAAACAGGGTCTTCTGGTTTCAGTTCAATTGGGTAGTTAAATGGCAACTCAAGGTAGTTTTCTGCCTTAAAGTCCTCCATCGTAATGATCTTAGTCTTAGGGTAAGGCAAACCGCACTCTTCAGCGATTTGATAAAAGCCCTCTTTAGAAATCAATTTTTCTAACAAATCATATTCAATGTAAGGTACAACAAAGACATCAGCTAATTCGTCTTTGTGTTTAGAAAGAAGTTCCGCATAACCGTCACCACAGGCAATCAGAATAACTGGTTCTTGATGATCCTGGTAGAGCTTTTTTTGCTCGCGCATTACTTCAATAAAAGTTGGGTCTTCACTAAATCCTGGGTGAAGTTCCACACTGACAATTTTAGAATAACGGGTTGGAGCTAGCTGAGTATCCGCTAACGCTTTAACGCTAATTCCATAGGCTTCATTAAAGGATCTTGCCATCCCATATACGTTAATATCACTACCGAGTAATATAGGTGTAAAATCTTGACTCATTTAAAACTGCTCCTATTAAACTAGCTTTCCTTGTTCAATCAAGCTAGCTACTTCTGGTTGCACACGTTGATACTTAGAAACTGTTTCATCGTAATCAACAAAGAATAATTTGTACCAAACAAGGAACGTATAAATTGTCCAGATTTGGCGACGATGTGAGCCATCGCCCTTGTAATTTTCATCAAGTAATTGCAAAATTTTGTCTTGTTCAAAAATGTCATTAACAAAATCTTCGCTGAACAAGTCACGCACTTGTTGATAAAAGCGTGGTTCTTGTAACCATTCTTTGATTGGGGTTGGGAAACCTAGCTTAGGACGTTTAGCCCACTCGTCTGGCAACACTTTTTCTGATGCCTTACGCAAAGCATATTTAGTATCATGCTTGTTAACCAAGTAATCGGTTGGAATTGAGTTAGCACGTTCAGCAACCTTGCGGTCAAGGTATGGCACACGCAATTCGAGCGAATGAGCCATTGAAATCTTGTCGGCCTTTTGTTCAATATCGTTTAGCATAAAGTGGTGCAAATCGATGTATTGCATTTGGCGAACGTTATCAAGATCCTTAACCTTTTCAAAGTCCTTTTGATAAATACCATTAACGGTTAATTTGTTGCGGTATGATGGCTTCAAAACGCCATTAGCGTCTTCTGAAGTGAAGATAGTTGGGTAATCCATGTCATAGATGACTGATTGACCAACGTAAAATTCGCTTGGTTCAGCCAAGTTGGTGTACATGTGAACCTTGCCAGGGAAGTTTGGCATCTTTTTAATCTTATGTGCCAATTTAACCCTTGTCTTCTTCGGCAACTTTTTACATTGAGAAGTAAAGACCTTAATAACGTTGTTATGCGTGTGCATCCCGTAGTTAACGTAGCCAGCAAATAATTCGTCCGCACCTTCACCAGATAAGGCAACCGTAACGTGCTTACGCGCCATCTTGCACAAGTACCAAAGAGGAATGATTGACGGATTAGCGTCGGGCTCATCCATGTGATATTGCATTTCTGGGAAGTCATGCATTGCCTCGTCAGCTTTAACCTTGTCTGAATAGAAATTCCAGCCATTCATATCGGCTAAAGCCTTAGCCTTAGATGCCTCATCATAAGTTGCATCGTCAAAGGAAATTGAAAAGACATCATCCGGATTTAAGATGCTAGTAATATAACTGGAATCGACTCCTTCTGATAAGAAGGCACCAACAGGAACATCCGCAATATGGTGCAACTTAACTGATTCATGTAAATCTTCGTCGATTTTATTAACCGTCTCTTCAAAACTAAGCGTGTTAGCCTTATATTCAGCGTCCCAGTATTGATGAGTCTTCATTTGACCGTCTTTATATTCAAACCAGTGGCCTGCTGGGAACCGCTTGATGCCCTTAAAGAAAGTCTCATCAAGGTCATTATATTGGTTCATCAAGTATGGTTTAACTGCTTCTGTATTAAGACGACGCTTAAAACCAGGGAACTGCAAGAAACTCTTGATTTCTGAGCCAATAATCAAGTGACCATTCTCATCGCTGTAGTAAAGTGGCTTGATACCAAAGAAATCACGGGCGCCATACAGCGTTTGAGTGTTATCATCCCAAATGGCAAACGCAAACATACCCCGGATACGCTTAAGTAAGCCATCCATGCCCCACTCTTCAAAACCGTGCAACAGAACTTCTGTGTCCGATTTAGTGGTAAATGTATGGCCTGCTTTAATCAATTCGTCTCTTAATGGCTGGAAGTTGTAAATTTCACCATTAAAGATAATTGCCTTTGTTTTGTCTTCATTGTAAATTGGTTGGCTACCGCCACGTAAATCAATGATTGATAATCTTCTAAAACCTAAAGCAACTTTATCGTTGGTGTAAAAACCATCTGAGTCAGGACCACGGTGCATGATCGCTGCCATCATTTTGCCAATAGCTGCTTGCTTATCATTTATTTCTGGATTATAAAATGCGACAATTCCGCACATAGATTTATCTTCCTTAATTAATCTTAGTTAGTAACCTGTTAGTTTTTAAGTTTAACTTTCACATTATAAGATAATGGCGGCCAAATTCCAAATTGTCCACCCATTTTACCTAAATGTAAAAGATTCTTCGCCTGCTGGCAGCCCCATAGCCAAAGGCCTGGATTACGTGCCGATGCAAATCAATGTTTACAACGTACCCAGCAAATTCAGTTTGATGATCGATTTGACGATTCCAATTCTTATTATATTTAGTCGTCAAAACATGGTTCGGTCCCATTAAAGCTGAGCAATTAAACAAAATATACTGGATACCATTTATTCTGAACTGGTCTTCCACGTGACGATGGCCACAGAAGTAGGCAATAATCCGGGCATTTTTCACATTAGTAAAATCAAAATCATTTGCTAAGCGAAATTCTGGTGGGATACCGCTACTTGAGTGCATTTGCCCTTTTTCACCCTGATTAAATGCCACTAGTAGTTCGTGAAGGGACCGGCCGTTGTACTTAAGTGCATTCGAGCCCTTGCGGTTAATCGGATTGCCGTGACTCATAAAGACAATGCTCTTATTGGATGATTGCTCCAAGATTTCGATGATTTCTTCCATCTGATCTTCTCTGACGGCTAAAGTGATTTTGGCATCATAACGCTTTTGACCCTGAGCATTTAAAATGTAAGGCAAGTCAGTGGTATTGACTGAAATGAAGCGGATATCATCGACATCATAGTAACAAACGCCGTGTTGGCGTGAAATATAGTGCACACCAGGTTGGGCATACATTGCCGGCCACATGATCTTTTCAAATTCATTCTCGGGGAATGATGCTTTTAGATCGTGGTGCTCATCATACTTATCGTTTTCGTCATGATTACCTTTAATCATCAAGTACGGCACTTTGGTTGATTTAAACGAGTCACGTAATTTAATTAGTTCGCTTTCGCCCAAGAAACCCGTGTCAGAGCCGTCAATCCAGTCACCCAAATGAACCTTGAGATCAAGTAACCCAGAATCATCAAGATAGGAAAATTCGTTAACATGGGTTAAACCATTCCAGCCGTAAAAATCCGTACTGTTACTGTCCTTATAGTGGGTATCAGTAATCACACTAACATTGACAGAATTTTTACCCTCATGCGTCCGCTCCTTGACACGTTTAATGAATTCATCAAGGTATTCTTCCACAATATAACGACGTCCCGTTTTGCGATTAACAAACGCACGGTATCGTTCCAATTCAGGACTAAATTCACGCACATATTCTGGCGCTAAATTATCAGCACTTTCTAAACTGAGTGCCTGATGTAAAACATCATTTTCATCTTTATAAACGGTCAGATTATATGGCAGACCTTGGGGTGTATGTTGCGCTGTGTCAACATGATATTCACCGACCGTCACATATTCTTGCATTGGATCAAGTGAATTTTTCCTTTTATTAAAAAGACGGCGCATTTTAGCCCCATTTTTCCGATCAAATAATCCCATTGAATACTTAAAAACATTCATTATTGTGCCTCAACCCAAAGAAAAAAGCCGGGCGGTCAGCCACAGCTTCAGAAACTACGCGTTATCTGCCAATGCGTGGGCTGCTAAGCCGATTGACAAAACTGCATCTTTAGACAATACTTCTTGTAACACTTTAGGTGCAATTACTTGAACCGCACCGATTACCTTTAAGCTGTAAGTAACCACGTGTAAATCAACTGACTCATTATAAAAATCGTCTTCATAGGGATTTTCATGATTATAAGTCAGATTAATTTTATTCTGATCAGCATAACCGTCAACATGGTTAGTTAAGATGCGGTCATGTAAATCAGTTAATTGCTCTGACAAGTTAATCAAAGTAAGCTTGTGGTCACTTTCAGTTTCATAGTATTGCTCTTGAGTCATGCCAAAATAGTCTTTAACTGGCTTGTGCAATACATGCAAATTATCAATCACACGATAAACGGCCTCAGCATCAAAGTCTGTTTCTTTATTTAAAATACTTTCTTGATTATCGGCCAAATTATCGGCCAGAGTCATTGTATCTAACTTTTCCATGATATCCTCCTAAAGTTCATTTTATATTATACCAAAAAAACTATTATTGCACTTTTTGTGAGCAAAAATTTTACCTTTCGTTAATGGGTTTTTAAAACCGGATTTTACTCACGCTAAATAAGAGCTAATAATATTTATTTAAAAAAGAAAAAACGACTTTTTACGTATCTAATATTGATAGAAAAAAATATTATTAAAGGAGACTTACGATGTCTGAACTTATCCGCTGCCCTTGGGGCACAAAAGACGACTCATTAATGCAGCAATACCACGACCATGAATGGGGCAAACTCAATCTTGATGAGCAATATCTATTTGAAATGTTAACTTTAGAGCTTTTCCAATCTGGTCTAAATTGGTCAATGATTCTGCATAAGCGGGAAAACTTCCGAAGAGCTTTTCAAAATTTTGTACCAGCAGAAGTAGCAAAAATGACTGATGATGACATTGCACTTTTAATGCAGGACAGTTCAATTGTCCGTAACAAGATGAAAATCACTGCTACCCTCAAAAATGCAAAAGCGATTCTAGCAGTTGATGCCAAAGAAGGCAGTTTTGCTCATTACTTGCAGCAATTTGTCAAAACGCCAATCGTTCACCATGCGCAAACTGCCGAAGAAGTACCAAGCACCAGTAAAATTACCGTGCAAATGGCCAAACAAATGAAGAAGGACGGCTTTTCTTTTGTTGGCCCGATTACACTGTACTCATTTTTACAGTCAGTTGGTTTAATTAACGATCACCTTGAAACTTGTTCATTTAAATATCAGGGTTAAACAAAAAGCTGGACTACTTTTTGAGTAGCCCAACTTTTTTTAATTGATTCAATCGTTTTATTTTTAAACTAATTTCTTCCGAATCCAGCCGGAAATCCAATCAATGACAATTACCATGATGATAATGCCAAGTAGGATTATTCCTACCCGATTCCATTGCCGATATTGTAAGGCAATAATTAGCGGATAGCCGATACCACCGGCACCAACTAGTCCAAGAACCGATGCCGAACGAATCGAAACATCAAATCGGTATAAAGTATTGGAAATCAAGGCTGGCAAAAGGTTCGGCAGAATCGAAAACATGACCACATTGGTTTTTGAACCACCAGCGGCAGTAACTGCTTCGTTAGGACCATCCTCCAAGTTTTCAATTGCTTCTGAAAATAGTTTAGCAAGCATCCCAACCGAGTGGAAGCCTAAGGCCAAAACACCAGCTGCTGAACCAGGGCCAACAGCTTTAATAAACATCAAAGCCAAAACAATTTCTGGAAATGACCGAATAATCGCCAAGACAATTTTACCAACCCGTGATACATACCACTTTTTGTGTCTTGTATGTGCTGCCCAGAAGGCAAACGGTAAAGAGATAATTGCCGAAATAAAAGTTCCTAAAAAGGCAATGCAGACAGTATCCCACAATTGTGAAACCAAATCCTCACCCGTGCCGTTATAAACATACGACCAATCTGGATGAAAAATACCAGAGAAAATGGCACCTGCAATTTGACCCGCAGTCTGCTTAATTCCACCAAAATCAATGCCAGTACATGACCAAACAATCAAGAGGACTGTTAAAATTGCCAATGCCCAATGCTCTATGCGCTTTTTCTGATCAACTGGCTTAGGAGGCAGTTTTTTCATTGAAGTATCCATTATTTCATTAACGCCTCCCTTGATTTAGAAGAAACATAGTCGATAAGAACTACGACTAAAATAATTGCAATGATAATTGTACCGGTCTTAGGGTAATCGAAGACCTGTAATGTTTCTTGCAAGTAAAGCCCAATACCACCGGCACCGATATAACCCAAGACAGTCGATGCACGAACGTTGATTTCAAATGCGTATAAGCAGTATGAAATAAAGTAAGTCATAACCTGTGGCAAAACGGCAAACACAATAATTTGCAATTTATTAGCACCAACCGCAGTTAAGGCCTCAATTGGACCAGGATCAATTGTTTCGATTGCTTCATAGAACAACTTAACAACAATCCCAAACGTACAAATTGCTAAAGCTAAGATACCTGCAACAGGTCCAATACCAACAATTGCTACAAATATTGCACCTAAAAGCAAGTCAGGAACCGTTCTAATAATGTTCATAATGACCCTTAAAATGCCGGTCACTGCCTTATTTTTAACAATGTTGCGAGCAATCAATAACGAGTAAACAAAGGCAAGAATTGATCCGATTACTGTACCCAAGATTGCCATCTTGATGGTTTCAAGGATTAACGGAATAACCGCACCTAAGTATGACCAATTTGGATGCAACATTTGCAAAAAGATATCCGCAAATTGCCCAAAGTTAGCAAAAAGTGCACCTAAGCTGGTTTTGGTTACTTTAGTTGAAACAACCAAACCAACAACAAAAAGAATAATCCATAATAAGTTCAAAATTTTAAACTTTTTCTTTGGCAGTGTCATTAGAGTTTCTTCTTCAGTACTACTCATCTTGGTCACCACCGGAATAGATTTGATCAAATGTTTCTTTAGGTGTTTCACTCATTTTGCCATCGTAAATGATTTCACCGGCACGGACACCGATAACCCTTTTACCAAATTCTTGTGCTAATTCAACACTGTGTAAATTGATTACCACGGTCATGCCATGCTTTTCATTAAGCATCTTTAAGTCTTGCATCACACGACGCGAAGTCTGTGGGTCAAGTGAAGCAGTTGGCTCATCAGCCAGAATAATATCAGGATCTTGCGTTAACACCCGTGCGATTGCCACACGTTGTTGCTGTCCACCAGATAACTCATCAGCGCGTGTGTAAACCTTGTCTGCAAGGTCAACTTGTTGCAGCGCATCATAGGCGCGTTGCTTGTCTTCTTTAGTAAAGAGGTTGAGAGTACTCTTCCAGGTTGGGTAATAACCAACACGACCCGTCAAAACATTGCGCAAAACGCTTGAACGCTTAACCAAGTTGAAACTTTGGAAAATCATACCGATATTTCTACGCAACATCCGTAGTTCTTTTCCCTTAGCCTTGGTAATTGACTCACCATTAATTAGAATATCGCCTTCAGTAATATCAATTAACCGGTTAATTGAGCGCAAAAGTGTTGATTTACCAGCACCAGACAAGCCGACAATAACGACAAATTCACCCTTATTGATCGTTAAATTGATGTCCTTTAAACCAACAACATCTTTGCCATAGACCTTTTTAACGTTTTTTAATTCAATTACTGGCTTAACTGCAGAATCTGCCATTATAAACTTCCTTTATCTCTTATTTTTTAGTTGATGCGACAATTGCATCATACTTACGAACAGTATCAAAGTCGCTGTCCTTACTTGGAACATATCCTTCGTGAGTATAAATGCTTTCGATAATCTTCTTACCCTTCTTGGATTTACCGATATCAATAAATGCATTTGCTAACTTCTTACGGAATGATTTAGACATGCTTGGAACAACGGAAATTGTGTCATTTGGAATTGGCTTAGTAAAGTAGATTGGCACAACTTGTTCCATAATCTTAGGATTGTCTTTCTTCACGATTGTACGTGCATCTTCAAAGACAAATGCTGCATCAGTGTCACCGTTTAAAACGTTCAAAACTGATTGGTCCTGTCCTGTAACAGTAACTAATTTGCAGCTCTTCTTAACATCAAGACCTTTTTCCTTCAATTCAGCGATTGGGTAAACGTAACCAGCTGAAGAGGTTGGACTTTGGATAGAAATTGATTTACCCTTTAAGTCCTTCCATGACTTAATTCCTGAACCCTTTTTAACTAAAATTTCGGCACGGTAGAAATTAACTAAGTCCTTAGTTGGACGACCGCCAGGTTGCTTAACGCCATATCTCTGTGCTTGTAACAAAACATCAGCAGCGCCTTGCTTATGTGCTAACACATAACCACTTGGTGGCAAGAAACCAACATCAACTTTTTTGGATTTCATAGCTTCGACAACTGTGTTGTAGTCAGTTGACATTGAAACGTGAACTGGAATGCCTAAGCGATCAGAAAGCATTTTTTCCAAAGGCTTTGCGCGTGACTCAAGTTCAGTAGCAGCTTGGCTAGGAACAAACTGAACGTTCAATGACTTTGGTGTGCCATTGCTACTACTGTTATCGCTCTTGCTTTTGCCAGAACATGCAGTAGCCATCAATGCAACTAACATAACGGCTGCACCAGCTAAAACTTTTTTAAATTTCTTCATCGTGCCCTCCCAGACATAAAAAAAGACCTAATCTAATTAACACGTAACGTGAATTATACTAAGTCTTTTGGTAATAACATTATTAATTAAGAAACGAACATTACCCTCTTTTTTAAGGGAACGAAAAGAGCTGCCAACAATGTCTTTGATGAATGCTGTACGCAATCCATACTTTTGCATGCCTCTAACTCCCCTTTCGACAGTCCGTAAATTATTCTTACAAATAATAGCAGAAATGTTTCCTTTAGAAAAGTAATTTAAGCAGAAAACTTCGTCTGAGACAAAATTTGAGGTAAATGCGTTCCAAATAATAACTTAGTCTGGTTTATTTTTTAGTTGAGGCAATGATCTTGTTATATTCACGAATGATATCGTAATCACTGTCTTTAGCGTAGGTATATCCTTCTTGATTATAGACACTTTCGATGATTTTCTTACCCTCTTTAGAATGAGCAATCGAAATGAATGCCTTAGCTAATTTCTTTTGGAAAGCTTTTGGCAAACTTGGAATAACCGAAATTGTGTCGTTTGGAATTCTTTGTGAGAAGTAGATTGGCACAACTTGGTCCATAATCTTAGGTTCGTCGGCCTTAACGTTGTTACGGGCATCTTCGAAGACGAAGGCTGCATCAGTGTCACCGTTAAGTACGTTTAGCACACCTTGGTCTGCACCCTTAACTGAAACAATCTTGCAGCTCTTAGTTACATCAAGTCCCTTTTTCTTCAATTCTGCTACTGGGAAAACATAACCGGAATCAGAAGTAACATCTTGAACAGAAATTGACTTACCCTTTAAGTCCTTCCAGCTCTTAATTGATGAACCTTTCTTGACTAAAATTTCACTTCTGTATGAACTAACCAGTTTCTTGGTTGCTACACCGCCTGGTTGTTTAATGCCGTAACGAACTGATTGCAAAAGCAAGTCAGCCGCACCTTGCTTGTGAGCCAAAATGTATGCATCAGATGGTAGGAAACCAACTTCAACTTTCTTTGACTTCATTGCTTCTACTAAGCCGTTATAGTCAGTTGACATTGAAACATGAACTGGAATGCCTAGACGTTTTGATAATAATTTTTCCATTGGCTTTGCACGAGCTTCGAGCTTGTTGGCACCAACACTAGGAACAAATTGGACATTCAGTGACTTTGGCGTACCATCACTTTTTGAAGTTGATTTACCACTTGAGCAGGCAGTTAAGCCGGCGGTTAAAAACAATAAGAAAAATGCTAATAGAAATTTCTTAACTTTAGACAATTTCATTTTTTACTCCTTAAAACTAACTATATTTTCGACAATCTGTTTGTTAACAATTTTTTAGATGATTAATGCTTATTATTACTTCATCTTCTTTCACAAGTGGTAAAAATCCCAACAAAAAAGAGCATGACGTTTCCAATTACATCAAGCTCTGTTTAATATTGTTATTAGCAAAATGAACAAATAAGTCTGCCATTGAAAAAAGTTGTAGTTGTCCAAAAAATTTATTTGTTACGTTCTTCGTTCTCATTTTTCGGCACCTTCCTCAAAAGTAGTATTACGTTCGTTACAATAAAATAATATCATAAATATTCGCAATTTTATACAAAATTAGCGATAATATTTAAATTATCGTTTAAAAAATATAACAATCACGAACAAAGGTGCAACAACTTTTTTACGATACAAAAAGGCATACACCAAGGTGTATGCCTTAAATTTTTAAATTCAAGATTATTTAAGTGGCTTATTATCAACGTCCGTACGTACAATAAGCACATCAGCCAATGCATGCTGGTTAACGTATTCGGTTACTGAACCCATTAACATTCTCTCAACCGCGTTAAGACCAGTAGCTCCCATAATAATCAAATTATTATGATGATCTTTAATAAAGTCATAGGAAATAATAGCTTTTGGACTGCCGTAGCGGATGTGGTAATCAAGATCATCAAAACCCAGGTTGTCATGAGCCCAAGTCTTCAGACTCTTAAGGTACTTTTCTGCATCTTGTGTCATCTGATAAACGGTATCACCCGTAATTAGTGTGTCCTGCATTTCCCCTAAAAATTGTCTAGTATCAATGACGTTTAGAACATCAACGTGGGCATTTTCAGTCATTGCAATTTTAACTGCTTTATCAAAGGATCTTTCAGCTGATTCTGAACCATCAACTGGAACTAAAATTTTGTCTTGTTTCATACTTGTGTCCTCACCCTTTAGAAATTCTTTCTAAGCTTATTTTAACATAGTTTCGGTAGCAGTTACTTTTTTTATAATTGTTTGGACATAGCTTTATTGTTAAAATGGATTTTATGTCAGAAAGTAAGGGTGGAGAATGCAATGACGATAAAATTAGAAAATCAATTACTTAACATCAAAAATGGTCGTAACTTTCGTGAGTTAGGCGGCTACCAAACTAAAGACGGCAAAACGATTAAGAAGCATAAATTAATCAGAACCGCTAACTTAGCATCACTTGATGAAAACGACCTTAAATATCTACAAGATTACGGCGTAAAATACGTTGTTGACTTCAGAAGTGAAGACGAAGTTGAGCGTGAGCCTGATCGGGTCCCAGAAGGTGCAACTTATGATTTTGACCCTGTTTTCAGCGAGGACTTGACCGATTCTTCAAAAGGAATTGATGAGGTTTTAAGCCAAGATAACAAAGACCCTAAAGCTGGCTATAATCATATGTTTATCGCCTATGATGATATGATTAAAAGTGAATCAGCACAACGTGCTTATCGAAAATTCTTCGATGTCCTACTTGCAAACGATGAAGAAAACCGCAGTGTGATTTTTCACTGTACAGCCGGCAAAGATAGAACTGGTTTTGCGGCACTCTTGGCACTATCTGCCTTAGGCGTTCCGCTAGACACAATTAAGCAAGATTATCTGTTCACCAATGCTGCAACAACAGACTTTGTTAATAGTTTCCTTCAAAAAGCAAAAGATGAAGGAGCAAGCGATGCAAACCTAAGCAACATAAAAGATTTGCAAACTGTGCATCCCGAATATATTGATCATGTTATTGAAACATTACAACAAAATTATGGTGGCGTTGAAAACTATTTACATGATATGATGAAATTAACTGATGAAGAGATCAGTAAGTTGCGTAAAATTTATCTGAATTAACATTAAAAAGGAGACACAAATGAACAAAGCAAAGACTGTTTACTTTGGTGCAGGCTGGTTCAACGAAAAGCAAAATAAAGCTTATCAAGATGCGATGAAAGCTTTAGAAGCTAACCCAACCATTGACCTTGAAAATAGCTATATCCCTCTCGACAACCAATACAAGGGAATCGATGTTGGTAAGCACCCTGAATACTTACATGATCGTGAATGGGCAACTGCAACCTACCGTGGTGATTTAACTGGTATCAAGGCAAGTGACATCATGATTGGTGTTTACTTACCTGAAGAAGAAGATGTTGGTCTTGGGATGGAACTTGGTTATGCAATGAGCCAAGGTAAATACATCGTCTTAGTTATCCCTGACGAAGATTATGGTAAGCCAATTAACTTAATGAGCTGGGGCGTTTGTGATAACGCAATTAAAATTAGCGAACTTAAGGACTTTGACTTCGACAAAGCTCGTTTCAACTTCTACGATGGTGCTGTATATTAATACGCATCGTGATAAAATAATCATGAATAATTAATTTGATATCCATCTGGATTCATACAAAAAAGCTCTATTTCACCGATAGAGCTTTTTTGTGTTTACTAATAAAAGAAATAGTAACTGAAATAGTTTTTTAAAAAGTTGGGTAGGTCTTAAGACTCACTCATTATTCTAATTGTCTTTACCACTTAGCTCCACTATCATAGGCAAAATGTGGATAACGTTGATTTTTCAACTTTTTAGCAAGTTTTGCCGAGTGATACCAATGATTTGAGTACCATAATCCAGCACCACTAGCATTAGTTAGTACCCAGTGTCCTTTAAGCTTAGAAACATTATAAGAAGCTCCGCCAGCTGCTTGATACCACCCTTCTACTAGTATCCACATGCGTCCTCGTACTTTTACTGGATCGCCTAATATATATATCCAATTTTGTTTCTTTTTCTCCTGCTTAGGGTAAGCCGGCGCATTCTTAGGATAAACATGCAAATATTCAGTGCCTTTTTTACCATCAAAATAAGACACCCATTTTTTAGCAGTTATGACATTTTTATCGATTTGATGAGTCTTCTTATTATACTGATACCACGTTCCTCTCATTTTTTTAGGAAACGTCGACATTCTTGTTTCAGCTTTTACAGGTTCTACTGAGTTAACTATTGCAGAGCTACCAACTGTAATAAAACTAATAATAGCTAGTATTGCAATCCATATTTTCTTAGATTTCATATAAATACCTCCACTTAACAATTATTATATAACTATCTATGTTAGCAAACAATAAAGCAAATTGTATTAGCTACTCTTGTTAAATTAGAATTTTTGCAATAACAAATAATTAGCCTTGAGCAAGATAATCTAAAATACTAAACATTGCTTCTCGGTTAGCATCAGGTATTGATTTATTAATAATTTGCTCTGCCGTTTGACTTAAGACTGAGCCTTCAATGTACTGTGAATCATTTACTACAATTTCATTGATATTGTTTTTCTCAGGTTCCAAGTGAAACTGCAGTCCGACGGCTTTGTGACCTAAAACGAATCCTTGATTGGTCAAATTTTCGTTAGAAAAAAGCACATCAGCTTCTTCAGGTATTTCGAACATTTCTTCATGCCAATGTAAAACAGTTAGTTCTTGTGGCAAGTCATTAATCTTGTTTGACTGTAATTCAACTGGTGCCCAACCTACTTCTTTTACTGGCGCCTTTTTAATCTGGCATCCCAGCGTTTTAGCAATTTGCTGTGCACCATAACAAACACCCAGAATAGGAACATCTTTATCTAACAGCTCCTTAATTAGTTGCCGTTCCTGCGCAATCCATGGTAAGTCATCATTTGGACTCATTGGCCCGCCCAAAATAACTAAAAAGTCAGTTTGCTGGGCTGTTGGTAAGATACCAAATTGGTATGGATGATAAACATAAAAATCATGATGATGTTGTTTTGCCCACGCTTCAATTGAGCCTGGTCCTTCATTTGGGGTGTGTTGTAAAACGTTGATAATCATTTTTCTCCTACTAACATTAACTCTACTTTTTAATTATTAATAATATCAATCTATTAATATTATTTAAAACTATTTGTGTAATTTTAGTACCGTTAACTTTAATGAAAAGTGAGTACTAATCATGAATAAAAGAAAAAGCAGATTCGGGAAATCAAATATTTTCCTAACAAATAAAGCACCATGATTTTAAAACCATGGTGCTTTTATTTTTTGAGCTTAAGCCTTGTAACGTGATTTAGCGTTCAAATAAGTTTCGCTTAAAGTCATATCTGGGTTCAAAACAATGAAGTCCGCAGCCTTATCAGGTGCAATCGAACCGCATTTATCTAGGACGTTAGCACTTTTAGCTGGAACATAAGATGCCATCATTATAGCTTCTTCAGGAGTTGCTGCATTCCAGTCAACAACATTTTTCACTGCAGTATTTAACTGTAAAATACTGCCGGCAAGATTATCGCCATCTTTTAAGCGAGCCATACCATCTTTAACATATACAGGTAATTCGCCAAGCATGTAGTCGCCATCAGGCATCATACCTGCTTCCATACAGTCAGTAATTAAACAAATGTGCTCTGGGCCCTTAACCTTAATTAACGAGCGGACCATTTCCTTCTTAACGTGGTGACCATCACAAATTAATTCATCAGTCACATTGTGTAAATCCATTGCTGCATTGGAAATTGAAGAATCATGATGTGATGGATCAGGCATTCCGTTGAAAGTATGGGTAAACATAGTTGCACCCGCTTCAACACATCTTTTAGCTTGATCATATGTAGCACTTGAGTGACCTAATGATACAACAACGCCTTCTTTTGTCACTGTGCGAACAAATTCTTTAGCGCCTGCACGTTCTGGAGCAAGTGAGATTTTATTTAGCAAACCTTCAGATTGGTCACGCCAGTCATTAAATTGCTTAACACTAGGGTCTAGTAAGTACTTAGGATTTTCTGCCCCAGCATGTTCAGCAGTAAAGTATGGTCCTTCGAAGTGTAAACCTTGGATTTTTGCACCAGTCTCTTCACCTTTATGTGCACCAAACATCTTACAAATTCTAGTCAAAGTAGCTTCATCAGCAGTATAGGTCGTTGGTAACCAACTGGTAACACCGGAACGTAAAAAGCCTTCAGAAAGACGGTTGATTCCATCCCACTCACTTACCATTACATCTTCTTTTAGTGAGCCGTGAACATGTGTATCAACTAGTCCGGGAGCAATCCATTTACCAGTATATTCGACAATTTTACCTTCTGGCTTCTCATCTTCCGAGTAATAAAAGCCAAACTTGCCGTCATCCTGGATTTCTAGATAGCCGCCATCTTCCGTTACATTTTCAAGGAAAAATTTATCTGCGTGAATATAATAGGTCATAATTTTTGCCTTTCTTTTAAAACTTGTAAATTCGCTTTCAAAATCAATTTTAGACTAATAAACTGGTCATTACCAGATGAATTATAAATATAACGGAAAGTTTTCTTTTTTTAGTTATAATAGGTATAAGAAGACTAAACAGGAAGCAAAAATTATGATACAAGAACCGCAAACAGATAAACATCAAATTGGAGCTTTAACAGGTGCAAGCAAGCGCGATAACTATTATGAATTGCACTTTGAAACAGGGGAAATTGCCCACTTTTATATCTTAGCTGATGGTATTTTCCGTCTTTTACTTGATCCAAAGCAACAATTTAATGAAGAAAATTCCGCTTTTATTCAGTTTGAACATTTTAATAACAATGCCTTTGAGAAATCACGTGTCCGTGCAACAAATGATTCCTTAATTATTCATTCCGGTAATTATCAAATCATTTTTTGGCAAAAACCGGCTATCATGAGTATTTTCGATGAAACATTGCATGGAACACGTATGGCCCAATCCAGTCCAATTGAAGTTGGCGTGCAACAGACGACTGAATTTTTAGATCAAGATAAAAACGAATTCTATTTTGGTGGCGGCTTGCAGAATGGCTATTTCAGTCATAAAGGTAGAAAAATCAAAATTAAACGCGACCATATTACTGGAAAAGGCGGCGTCATTAGTGAAGTGCCATTTTTCTGGTCAAACAGAGGTTACGGTGAATTACGTAATACCACGCAAGCAGGAACTTATGATTTTGGCAAAACTGACTCTAAGATTACTACGATTAGTCACAAGGATCAGCTATTCGACAACTTCTATTTATTAGGTTCTACACCACAAGAAATACTCAGCAAGTTTTATCGCTTAACCGGTAAGCCTGCAATGTTGCCAAAATACGCACTAGGATTAGGGCATATCGGCAACTTCTGTACAACCATGTGGCAGCCAAGTAAGGCTGCCGTTCGTAACGCAACTAAAATTGACGGTAATTTTTACACACGGACCAAAAACGAAGAACTTGCATCCCATAAGGCTTCTCTCAACGGAGAAGAGAACTATCATTTCTCTGCGCGTGCAATGATTGACCGCTATCAAAAAGCCCACTTTAAGTTAAGTTGGTTTGTACCTAATTATAATGTCACAGCCGCAAATGATGCTTTAGCCTTTTTCAATGATTATGCAGTTAATCAAGAAGTTGCTCCTGGTTTTTGGCACCAAGATAATCTTGCACTACCTGAAGAAACCACTTTTGCCTTTACACCAGATGTTGATTTAATTGATTCGGATAAGGCTAAATTACAAAATCAGTTGCAAGACAAGCGCGCTATTGTTTTCAGTGATAGTGGTTCTGTTGGCACACAAAAAGATGCCGCACTTATATATGGCGATGTTGGTGGTAATTGGGAAAATATTGCAACTCAAGTTGCTGGTCTTGTTGGTTCTAACTTATCAGGTCAACCACTTGTTGGTGCAGCAGTAGACGGTACAGTTGGTGGTGGTAACGCCCAAATTACTGTACGTGATTTTGAGTGGAAGGCATTTACACCTCTACTATTCAATCTTGATGATCAAGGACAATACAGCAAAACACCGTTTGCTTATAATCGTAAAATTACGGATATTAATCACGCATACTTACAATTGCACCAACGCCTGCAGAGCTACCTTTATACTCTCAACGCCCAAGCAAGACTGGGCAAGCCAATTGTGCGTCCCTTATTTATCGATTTTCCTGAGGAACGTACCAATTATACTGAGATGTTTAGTAGCGAGTTCATGCTCGGCGATAACCTGTTAATTGCACCAATTACCAACGGGCGTGAAAATGAGCAAGGTGATTCACTTAAGGACAACCTTTACTTACCGGGCAAGCAAACAATGTGGATTGACCTATTCACAGGTCAAAAATATGCCGGTGGTCGGGTTTACAATAATCTTTTATATCCAACCTGGCACCTACCTGTTTTTGTCCGTGGTGGCAGTATCTTCAACTTTGGCAAGCGAGATTATGTCATTTATCCACAAGGTACTAGTCATGGTGTGACCTATGATGATAATGGCACAGTTGATTTTGAAAGTAATCACAGCCAGACAAGAATCACTAGTTCGTTTGACGAAGAAAAATTGGTTGTTACAGTCGAACCTACTGAAGGCCAATATCCTGGTCTAGAAAGTGACCAACCAACAGCTCTAACTTTGATGTGCGACGCTTATCCCGAAAATGTTGAAGTTAGGGTTAATGATCAAATCGTACCCCTCCAAGTATACGGCACACTCGATGCGTTTGATCACGCAAGTGAAGGAATTTTTTACAATGCTAACTATAGTTTGCCTGAATTCTCACAGTATCATTTGCCAAAACAAACTGCACTTCAAATCAAGTTAGCAAATCATCCAGTCGCTACTACAAAAATTGAAGTTATCATCCGTGATTTCTCATACAGTAGTGAAGTTTTGGGACACGAAATTACAAGTGGTGTTTTACCTTCACCTAAACTACCATCAGTTGCTTCAAGCAAAATTTCAGCCCATTCATTCGAATTAGCTTGGACTCATCCTGCCAAAGTACAAGTTGAAATTAACAATCTTCTCTACGAAGGAATCGAAGGCACTAGCTTTACGTTCCACGAATTACTTCCTAACACGCGCTACATCATTCGAATGCGTTACGTAATTGGCAATAAAGTTTCTGAATGGTCCGATCTTTTTGGTGTAATTACCAAACACGCTGCAGAAGATTATGCCATCCAAGAAATTTCTGTTGCAAGCAATTTTACCAGCAAAGCTAATCATCCACTTGATTACCTAACAGACCTAAAGCTGGCTAGCGAGTGGCAAACAAGTGAACCAGTAAGCCCTGAACATCCCTTAGAATTGACTTTCAAATTTAGCGACGTTGAAAAATTAAGTCGCATGTCCTTTGTTCCACGCAACATTGATCATGAAGGTGACCCAACCGAAATTAGTCTGGCAGTTTCAACTGATAACGAAAACTACCATGTGTATGCAGACCATGTAGCCTGGAAAGCAGACAGTAAAAATAAGGTAATTGGTTTGCGTGATGTGCGCGCCAAATCAGTTCGCTTAACTGTTTATCGCGCTTCCGGTCCGATGGTTGCAGCACGCGAAATAATTTTCTATCGTGCTAAAAGATAATTGATAAAACATAGTGCTAAAAAAGCAACAAACTAGCAAATCTGTTAGTTTGTTGCTTTTTACGTTATTCAAAATGATCCCTTTTAATTGCCCGATAGATTGAAATCACTAAGACCAAAACTGCACAAAGCATTGCGACATATGCCATCGGCCCAATGCTAATTGCTGCTTTTGCCTGCTCATTAGCCATCCGGTTCTCCATTGCATATTCTACAATCCATTTACTGAGTAAATGTGGTGTTAAAACAAAGCTGACCGTTGCAACGATTGAAGCAACTAGCGCAGTGTTACGGGAATATGGCTCTCTAAAAAACTGTGCTAAAACACAAAAAGCAGGTGCAATCATCAATAATAAAACCCACATAATAATCAGCCGACCAGCACCACTATTCATCATTTGTGCGCTATTGGTTGCATAGCGGTATTTCCCCCAAAGCTGACCCCCGGTGAAAGTATTGAGCAAACTTAACAAGTACGAACCTTGTTGACCATAAACTCCACCACGGTTAGACAAAATGCCCTGAATCACTTGTAAGCCATCGGTTGAACCAGCGGCCGGAAAGTTAACCGTCACCACTTTTTTCATATAAGTAGCTAGAAACATCAAGACCGACCCACCAAATTGAAGTGCTCGTAACATGTTCAATTTACGTGAAGCCTTCATTTTAAACTCAAGGCTGAGGACACGGTCGGGATGATGACTGTGACCGATAATAAAAATTCCTACACCAACAATGACTGCTAGAATTGCCAGTAGCCACCACAACTTAGCCATTACAAAGAAAATAGCCAAAACAACTATTGCTACAGCAACATAAGGCCGGTCTGAAAAAATTTCCCAGAAATTTAGTTTTAAATGACGATATTCAGTACGTGTTGTCGAAGCAGTATCCTGTTCAGACAACTTGTTTTCAGCGGACCGATTAGGCACTTCTTGCTGTTCACCCGCATATTTTTTACGGTACTCACGTCTTGTCATGTGTGAATCCTGACTCATACAACACCTCTTCCTTTCAGAAACAATATCCTAGCACGTTTTTATTTCGAGGTTGCGCTTTTTTATAAATTTTTAGCAATTTTATTGTGCTAGAATAAAAAAAGATGTTGTTTTTTTGAAAATTTTGAAAAGAAAGATGAGGATATTTTGAAAAGTTCAGATCAATTACCCGACGGATGGCATAAAGCTTTTTATACCCTATGGTTAGGTTGTTTTATCACTGGTATGGGATATTCCATGACAATGCCCTTTATTTCGCTTTTTATCGCTGATCTTGGGCATTACAGTAAATTCCAAATCAGTATGTACTCCGGCCTTGCATTTGCAATGACTTTTATTGCCCAGGCAATAGTGTCACCTTATTGGGGAAATCTTGCTGACCGTAAGGGGCGTAAACTCATGTGTATGCGGGCTTCTGGCGTTATGGCTTTAACTATTACGGCAACCGGATTCGCACCAAACGCAATTTACATCATTGTGATGCGGTTCATCCAAGGCGCTTTTTCCGGTTACATTAACAACGCTACAGCACTTATTGCCGGTGAAACACCGCATAGAAAAAGTGGTTGGGTAATGAGCCAGATGATGACAGCAGGGACTGCTGGTAACCTCGTTGGGCCACTGCTTGGTGGCGTGTTATCAAACTTTTTTGGTAACTGGCTTGGCGGTGCTTGGGGTTATCGTATTCCTTTCTTCATTACTGGTTTTTTAATGGTACTGGTTTTTCTTGGCTCAACCTTCCTAGTACAAGAGAAATTTACACCAATTTCACGTGAAGAAATGAAACCAATGAAGGAAATTATTCATACCCTGCCTAACGTTAAATTGATTTTTGCAATGTTCATCACTACCCTATTAGTGCAAGCTGCCAACATGTCGATTGATCCGATTGTTTCGCTATACGTTAAATCGATGATGCCAAACAGTAAAAATATCGCCTTTGTCGCCGGAATAGTGGCTGCTACTCCTGGCCTTGGAACTTTACTTGCGGCCTCAAAAATCGGTCATAAAATGGATGAAATTGGCCCGCTAAAAATTTTACGTCTTGGCTTAATCGTTGGTGCAATTCTGTTTGTACCAATGGCTTTAACCAATTCTCCTTGGGCCCTTGCAGGGTTACGTTTTCTACTCGGTATTGCCAGTGCCGCAATGCTTCCTGCAGCTCAAACTGTATTGACACTTAATACGCCAGCAGAAAGTTTTGGTCGAATATTCAGTTACAACCAATCGTTCCAAGCAGTCGGTTCCGTTTTTGGTTCATTAATGGGATCAACTATTTCAGGTTTGTTTAATTATGCAACCGTCTTTTGGACAACTGGTTTCACCCTATTAATCAACTTTATGCTTATAATCTTTTTCAGTTTAAAGAAAAACACTAGCAAGTAAAAAGCTAACCAGAAATTCCTGGTTAGCTTTTTTATTATTAATTTTATTTTGCAGCTGGTTTTGCTTTTGTTTTATTCATTACAATGATAGTAACTACAAAAGTTAAAAGACTCAGTATTAATAAATCTAGCACAGCATAGTTAACATGCGTAGCAGCCGACAAAGTTGTAAAGGCGGTTGTCATTAACGGACTAACAACTAGTAAAACTGTGTTTATTAGGCCAACCGATGATGCCAAAATTTTACGGTCAACTGTAGTAACTAGCCATTGCGTTAATTTGGGACCAGCAATTCCTGCAAAGAAACCCATTAAACAATAAGTAATCAGGCAACAAATTAATTGTTTGCCCATAATTGAAATACAGACAAAGGTAGCTGCAAGGTTTGCAAGTAAGACAACCAAATAAAGGGAAATATTTTTAAATAATCTAGTTCCAGCAATACTGCCTAAAGCTGCTCCAACGCCTGCCATTGCACCAACTAAAGCAATTGTAAAACTATATGTACCGATTAGCATTGTTTGACGATTACCAGCTATCACGATTGACAATAGAGGCTCAATCGTACTTAAAACGCCATTCAGTAAGGCAATAACTAAAACTGTGGTCAAAAGTCCACCAGCCTTTTTTACTTGTTTTAAAGCTAAAGCCATTGTTGCCCAGTAGCTTCTGTCGTCTACTTCTTGGACTTTATCTTGTGCTGTATCCTTGTGCTGCTTCCGCGAAATGCTAAGATAAATCAAACCTGCCACGATAAATGTTAGTCCATTAATAACAGCTAGCACAGAATAGGACATAAATAGTAGCAACCCTGAACCAATAAATTGACTAATCAGTGTAATTACTTGCGACACTCCAGTAGTAAAACCCTCTGCTTCACCAACTTCATCTTCTTTAACTAAATCAACAATTAAAGGAGTGCTTAGTCCACTTGAATATGTTCCAAGGGTATCTGAAACAAAGTTAATTAGAATTACGGTCATTACCAAGTTCCAGCCAGCAATATTTTGACTAAACAGGAAACCAACCAATAAATAGAGCGCTCCTCTAATCATTGCCAGCCAAACAATCTTAGAAAATTTATTGTTTGTGCGGTCTGCAAAATAACCGCCAAAACTAGATAAAAGGCGTGGAATAGACTCAGAAATTGCAATTAACGACAATGCAAGTGAGTAATTTTTTAACCGACTGGCATAGGTCATTAAAGCTAAATAAAATAGAATGTCTCCCGCACTTGATAAGATGCTGGCAATCGAAAACTTGCGGTATTCTTTATTTCTTAAAAAAACAATCATCTTTTCACTCCTAAATATACTTCTTTACAATTATTATATTTGAGATAGAATTTTAAATTAAAAAGTGTCATATATGAAACAATATTTTTAAGGATATACTAAAAATGACTATCGGCAATTTACTTAAAGAGTATCGGATTAAGGCTGGTAAAACACAGCGTTCATGGATTGGTGAGATTATCAGTCCGTCCTTTTATTCAAAAGTTGAAAAGGGCTTAAGCCGTATTTCAGCGGAAGATTTAATTGAATTATTAAGACGAAATCATGTCAATCTTGCGTCTTTTTTTGATGAAATTGATTACCAAACCAAATCAAATGATGCACTAGAAAAAGAAATAATTAATCAAATCACTGATTCTTATTATGATTGCGACCTTAAACACCTAAAAGAAATTAAACGAACAATTATTAATAGTACTTTTGCAGATAAAGATGAGCTTTTGCTGCGTGTTGATTCAGTGTTAGCAATAATAGAACAAACAACTGAAAAGCTAAGTGCAAAAGAAAAGAGCGAATTAAAAAGTAAATTTTTTAATGCCGAAAATTTCGATAGAGATACAATAACCATTTTTTTGAACTTTATGTACTTTTATGATTTTGGTAGCGATTTGGTGATTACTAAGAAAATTTTTCGCCAATTTAAAAATAGTAATGCTGAGGACACTCAATTCATTGTTTTAGGCATTTTAATTAATATGATTGAAATGTGCATAAGCGAAAACAAGTATACTGATGCTTGGGAGCTCATTGAGATGTCTAAGCAAGTTCCAACTAAACCAATTACTTGTTTCAGCAAAATGTTTTTATTGATCTTAGAAAATCTGCTTAATTATCACGATGAGCCAAAGCAAATCTATATCGATAATTGCCAAAAAGAAGTTGAACAACTTTCTCTAATTGGTATGACTGAGCTTAGCAAAAACTGGCAAAGAATGGTTGATGAAAACACCAAGATGACAAATTAGTGTATGTGCTTTTATTTTTACAAATAATTTGCTGTATAATCATACTTGTTAATAAGTATTTATTTACAGAATATTTGAGGTCAATTATGAAAAAAGCAAAACTAATAAAACTTATTTCACTTGCGGCAATTTTTCTAGGAATTGGAAGCATTGGTTTAGCAGCCGGTGCTAGAGATGTGAATGCAAGCAATGAAGATGAAACCGTGCTTACACCTCCTGAAGTTGCAGTAGAAACTGGTAATGAATATGGCGTCCTTAAAAAGGAAGTTTTTCCTAAGAGCTGGAAAGGCTACTGGGGCGGTAAAAGTGATTACCGTTACATTATCCGTGAAGGTTTTGGTGACGTTTATGGCAACTGCACTATTGTGGAATACGGTTATGTAAAAGGTACACATAACTATCCGTGGCAAATGCCTGAAGAATGGAAGAAAAAATGTGTAGCAAATAGACTGTATCTCCATGCTACACGTAGAACGTGGGTAAGTAATGCTGGCATCACATGGGCGATCTTAGGCTATCCATTGTCTGAACCAATTCAAAAAGATGACATTGCTATTACTTGCCGTACCGAAACAATCAAAGGTAAGAAGTACCGTGTCATGTTCGAAGCTAATCCGAAAAACTTCAAGGTAACCAGTCAGTACTTTAGAACCAAGAAATTAACCAAAAAATATGCTCATCATCAATTCAAAGACATGGAGTATTCAGCCAAGTTTTAACTTAAGTACTCACAATAATTACAAATAAAAAAGGCGGCAAAAGCCGCCTTTTGTTTTACCCATTACTCAAATTATCTTTTTCATTAATTAAGCTGGTTATCCAATTTGACAAGTGTTTTATTTAGATTTCTAATCTTGCATTTTAACGAAGTCATGCTTCTTTTTATTTAGCTTTCATACCATTGTTATAGTATTCCAAACTACCAATTTCTCCAGACAACTTAAATTTACCATTTTGATAAATTAGTTTAGTTACAGAATCATTAGCTAATCCTTTACCTTCAAAAGAAGGGAAATTCTGTGTTGATAAAAATAAGTTAATCGACATGCCTGAACTTACTACTAGAACATTACCGCCTTTACGCTGGTGTTTCTTTGCAATTTCAGTCAGTACATCAGTCATCCGTTTTTCAACAACCTGTGAGCTTTCCGCACGATATTGTTCAGGCAGATTGGTGTTTAACTTATTTTGCTGATCTAAAGCATAGTATCCATCTTGCATTTTATTTTGGAACAGTTTGCCTTCTTTTTTCACAAAGTCGTCAATACTGTCATAACCAAAATATGCTGCAATTTCAGGAACATTTTTTGCTACATCTGGTCGTCCTTCATAACTACCGTAGTTGCATTCACGAAGACGCTCGTCAGTCTTAACTTTTATCTTCTTGTTACCAGAGTAATCCAAAGCTCCACGAGCAGTTTTTTCTTGTCTACTTAAATCACCAGAATATGCTGCTTTAAACTTTGTTCCTTTAAGACCTTTTCCAAGATACTCTGCCCCTTTGACACCATTATCAGTCAAAGTATAGTCACTCCAACCTTGTGCAAGATGCATCACATTAGCTGTAGTTTCACCATGACGAGTTAAGTAAATCACTACAGGTTTATTACTACTCTGACTCTTTGCTTGAATTTGAGTGGAGTTAGTGGAAAATAGGCCTAAAACTCCTACAAGTACTGTTAAAAAAGTAATTATTTTACGTTTCATTGCTTTTACCTAAATTAAATATCATAACTATGCTAAATCTTCACCATTAGTGTCGATAACTTTCTTGTACCAATCAAATGATCTCTTCTTGTAACGATCAAATGTACCGTTACCTTCGTCATCTTCATCAACATAAATGAAGCCGTAACGCTTAGACATTTCACCTGTTGAAGCACTAACTAGGTCGATACAGCCCCAAGGAGTGTAGCCCATTACGTCAGCACCATCTGAAATTGCTTCAGAAATTGCTTCGATATGTTCACGAAGGTAGTCAATTCTGTAATCATCATCAACATAGTGATTTTCATCTGGTTTATCAATCGCGCCCAAACCATTTTCAACAATAAATAAAGGCTTTTCGTAACGATCTGATAATTCGTTAAGTGCAATTCTCAAACCAGTTGGGTCGATTTGCCAACCCCAGTCACTAGCCTTCAAGAATGGATTCTTAACACCACCCATCAAGTTGCCATTAGTGGTTTCTTGATTTTCGTGAGTTACATCAACTACTGATGACATGTAGTAGCTAAAGCCAATATAGTCAACTGGGTTCTTAGCAAGTAAATCAAGTTCTTCATCATTGTAGTCAATGTCACTTAATTCAACGCCATCACGAGCAAGCAAGCTCTTAGTGTAAGCTGGGTAATGACCACGAACTTGTACGTCAGTACAGAAGAAATTGTTAGCTTGATTATTTTGCAAAGTAGCTAACTGATTCTTAGGATCAGAATCATAGCTGTAAGTAGTTGCATATAAAATCATGCAACCAATTTGCATGTCAGGGTTGATTTCATGACCAATTTTAACAGCTTTAGCGCCAGCAACAAATTGATTATGCCATGATTGGTAAATATTCTTCTTATCACCGGCACCATTACTCAATGTCAAGCCTTGACTCATGATTGGGAAATGAGCTGCACTGTTAATTTCGTTAAAGGTCATCCAGTATTTAACCTTGTCCTTGTAACGAGTCAAAACTGTGCGTGCAAAGTTTTCATAGAAACCAATTAGCTTCTTGTTTGTCCAACTACCATATTCAGTAATTAGGTGAAGTGGCATTTCATAGTGTGAAATGGTAATAACTGGTTCGATGTCATACTTCAAGCATTCATCAATGACTGCATCGTAGAATTTAAGTCCTTCTTCATTTGGTTGTTCTTCGTCACCGTTAGGGAAAACTCTTGACCAAGCAATTGAGAAGCGGTAGCATTTGAAGCCCATTTCTGCAAAAAGCTTGATGTCTTCCTTAAAGTGGTGATAGTGATCAATACCAACATGGTTTGGGTAAGTATATTTAGGATCAATCTTAAAATCAAAGTCAGGTGAAGCGATAATCTTCATTCGCTCTTTTCCACCAGGCAAAACATCTGGAAGTGATAGTCCTTTACCGCCTTCTTGGTAAGCACCTTCTAATTGGTTAGCAGCTGTTGCGCCACCCCATAAAAAGCCTTTTGGGAAATTATTAGTCTTCATAAAAGATATTCCTTTCTTTAAATACTTATTATTCTAAGTCTAGTAACTTGTCACCAACTGTTACATCACCGCTAGCAACCACATTAACTTTATGGTAGTTATTAGTGTTAGTAACAATGATTGGCGTTGTAACTTCGTAACCAGCCTTCTTAATTTTATCGATATCAAATTCGATGAGTGGTTCGCCTGCTTTAACAGTTTTACCCTTCTCAGTTAATAGTTTAAACCCTTCACCGTCTAATTCAACTGTGTCCATACCGATGTGAATCATAACTTCGGCACCCTTAGGTGATCTTAAACCAATTGCGTGTCCAGTTGGGAAAGTCATTGCGATTTCACAATCAAATGGTGCACATACTTGGCCATCTTTTGGTTCGATTGCAACACCTTGACCCATTGAACCGCTTGAAAATACTTCGTCTTTAACATCACTAAGAGGTACGATTGTACCATTTAATGGAGCAACTAATTTTTCAGCTTCATTGTATGAAGCTTGAGCTGCTGGCTTTGCAGCAGTTTCTGTTTCTTCTTCTGATTTAATGTTTCCTGCTTCTGCAGCAGTACCAGCAGTAGCAAGAGCAACTTGTTCATCTAAAGTTTCATCAACACTGTTCTTGCCAAAGATCATTTGAAGAACAAAACCAAGAACAGTTGCAACAACCATTGCAATAATCAAACCGTATACAGTACTGTCAAAACCGTTCTTGCCCATTGCACCTGGAATTGAGAAAATACCCATTCCGGCCATAATGTAGAGCTTAGTACCAAAGAATCCGATTAAACCACCACCGATTGCGGAAGCAATACAACTGATAATAAATGGCTTCTTACGTGGTAATGTAAGTCCGTAAATAGCTGGCTCAGTAACGCCGAAAATACCTGAAACAAAGGCTGGAATAGCAATACTACGAGTCTTTTCATTCTTAGTTTGGAAGATCATTGCTAAGACAACACCAGTTTGAGCAAATGATGCAGCTAATGATAAACCAACGATTGGGTCATAGCCCATTGCAGCAACGTTGGTCATCATAACCGCAACGAAGCCCCAGTGAACGCCAAAGATAACAAATACTTGCCAGAAAGCACCCATTAATACACCGGCCAAAATTGGGCTAAAGTTGTAAATAGCACTTACGATTGCAGCAATACCATTACCTGCCCAAGTTGCAACTGGTCCAATAACAAGGAATGTAACTGGAACAGTAATCAGTAAAACAACAAATGGTACTAAGAAAGTCTTAACAACATCAGGAATAACCTTACGAGCAACTTTTTGTACCTTAGAAGCAAACCAAACAGCAATAATGATTGGAATAACTGATGAAGTATAATTCATTGAAATTACTGGGATGCCCAAGAAAGTCATATGAATTGGGGCTTGTAAGAAAGTACCCTTAAAGATAGTAAACAATGCTGTCTTACTACCAGTCATTGCAACAATTGATGGGTAGCAAAGTGCGGCACCGATAGTTGCACCTAAATAAGTATTTATGCCAAACTTGTTAGCTGATGAAATACCTAAAATAACTGGTAAGAAGTAGAATAAACTATCACCAATTGCGTTCAAAATAATGTAGGTACCTGAGGTTGCTGATAACCAACCCAAAGCTAAGAACATTGCGTTAAAGCCCTTGATCATACCAGCAGCACACATTGCACCTAAAAGTGGATTGAAGATACCAGAGATTAAGTCGATAAACTTATCAGTTAAACTCATGTTACTGTTATCAACATAGTCATCAGGAACTGATCCACCATCGCCAAAGCCACCAATTTTAATTAAAGTATTGTAGACGTCAGCAACGTTATTTCCAATAACAACTTGATATTGTCCACCAGATTTAACTAGTGACAAAACACCATCAGTTGCTTTCATCTTTTCATCATTTGCCTTTGAAGTATCCTTCAATTTAAAGCGTAGACGAGTTGTACAATGCACCACGCTGGCAACATTTTCTTTACCACCAACATTGGCGATAATTTCACGACTTAGTTCTTCGTAAGCCATTTTTCCCTCCAAAAATCTAAAACCCGAGAATATAAAGAATCTGCTCTGTAAATTACGTTACGCAAAATACATAGCTCATCTTTAAGTTCTCGGGTTAATGCCTGTAAACAGTAACACACCGTTTAAACTAGTAATTAATTTTTAATTGAAGATTGCTCTGAATCATCAGTATGATCACTCTTCTGGCGATGAGTAACTCGCCATACATGAAGCGTTAAATATACTTCATCATCAGGTTGCAATTTCCAACCAGCTTGTTTAGATAAATAAGTGCCGATTTTTAAAACCGTCTCGTATGCTTTTTGATACTTTACTTTCATTAGTTCAAGTAAAGAAATATCAAGCTCACTCCCATCACCTTCGTCATCTATTGGGTAGAGATGGCGTACCATAAATGATCTAAGATGCGTCATAAATCTACTAAAATTAAATGATTCAGTGTCAAGTTGCATGCCGTATTGATATTCAATAATTTCAACTACACCGCGTATCAGCTTGGTAATCTTGATTGTGTCTTGAATTTTAGCTTGATTTGAACCGGCGTTGATAAAGTGGTAAGTAAGAAAAACTTCTTCTGTCTTTGGAAAAGCTAATCCTGTTTCCCCTTCAATCAACCTCAGTGCGTCTTTTGCAGCCGCATACTCTTTTGGAAATAATTTATTTAATTCCCAGCCGAGTGTATCCTGCCCAAGTTCAACACCTTCATCGTTTCGCTTTAGCATAAAATCGATGTGATCAGCTAAAACCAGATACTGATAATCAGAAAACTTTACGTCCAATCGCTTGTTAACTAGATTAATAACATCGGTTGTTAAGGACAATGTTCGATCGTCAAGATCACTAACACTGTCAATCATTTCAATGTTCTTCTCAACTGCAACAAAGCGACGGGTAATTTTATCTTCATCAATCGGATCGCCCGGCTTTTTACCAAAGCCAATGCCATTTCCGATTACTACCCAATCAACACCAGATTCATCCGACACCAAGGCAGCGTTGTTGTTAAAATTTTTGATAAATTTCACTCAGCAAACTCCTCTTTCAATAAAAAAACCTATGAACAACACTATGGGCTTATATCCTTGTTGTTCATAGGTTAATGCCTGATCGAATCAGTAACACACTTATTTACGTATATGATTATAAAACAGTATTAAAGCGATTTCAACAATTATTTGAAGATTTTTTATCAGTACTTGTATTTGTTTCAAATAAATGTGCAAATAGCGCTTTTTTCTCTAAAATAAAGTATAGTGAGTATTAAAAATAGCGGAAGGTAAACTAAATTGGCTAAAAAAAAGCAAAACTCTTCATTATTAAAGCAAAAAATATGGTCCTCTATTCAAATCATCCTGATTGGTGCCCTTTTTTACTTGGGCGTTACCCTGATCTTTTTTGGTTCAGGCTTTGGAAGCTCCTATCTTTTCCAACAGAACGCTGAAAAAGCAACTTCGGAATTAACCGCTAAGCAGGCTACTAAAAACAAAAAGCGCAAGACTAACTACGATGCGAGCAAAACAGAATCGATTAGTGCAAGCAGGATACTTAAATCAAAACAGGTTAAAGCCTATGCGATTGGGCGTATTTCAATTCCAGCCGTTAATATTCATAATCCACTATTTGCCGGATATGGTGATCAAAACCAAAATTTAGAATACGGTGTAGTTACCTGCCTCCCCGACAGAACAATGGGCGGCAAAAACAACTACGTTTTAGCCGGCCATTATATGGGATCATATGGACCAGCGGTTTTAGACAATCTGCATTTAGCCAAAATAGGTGACCTGATTTACGTAACCGATCTTCATCATATTTATGCCTATGAAACAAACAGTATTTCGTTTGCAGTCAAGCCTACTCAGGTGGAAGTCGAAAATAATGTTAATGACAAAAGTATGATTACATTGATAACCTGTTCCGATTTCAACACCTCAAAATATGGTTATGGTGAGCATCGAACTGTGGTCCAAGGCGACTTAATCAGTAAAGTTAAGGCAACTAAAGCAAATCTTGCCGCTGCAGAACTAACTGCTAATTCTGAATCAAAAGAAAATAAGAAAGAAATTTCTTTACCTGTTAAAAATAAGAAGAAAGTGGTCAAAAAACGCGTTCAGGTTCACTCACGTATCCACCCACAATTTTTCCAAAAAATGAGTGTAATCAATGCTTGTGTGCTTGGCTTTAATATTATCTTTTTCATCATTATCTGCTGGTGCTTAGTGCGAACTTGGCGTAGATAATTTGACTGAAACACGCGTATTAATAAACAAATCTAAATTTTCTGCTATTCATATACGTGTATTAGTAAAATGCTAGATAAATCAAATTAATAAGGCAAAAAGCTTGTTACTTTGGGAATTTCAGTAAAGTAACAGGCTTTTTTCGTCAGTCATAAATTTTATTTAGACAAATTATTAATTCTGATATTAGAAATTTGGTCAATTATAATTTGATTTAAATTATATTATGAAATTTAATGGTTAGTTTTATCCTGTCCTAATATACTGTAAATGTACTTAACTTTATTCTATAGGAGGATATCATGGATAATCACAATAATATTCAACAAAAGAAAGAAAAGTTATTATTTTGCGGTATGGCACTAGCAGCACTGGGATTGGTAGCTGCTAGTCCAACCACTGCCAGCGCCAAAACTACTGCACCTGCTCAAACTACTGAGCAAACCACTGCAGATAAAGGTAATGCTGACACAAACAAAGATAAGCCAATCGTAAGAGACTGGAATGGATTGAAAGTCACATATGATCAAAAGACACATGAATTGACCATCCCTGAAGGAACAATAGCAGCTCCTGATGGTACTGATCCTACACCAATTAGTGCTATAGATACCAATTCTAAAGATACCGATTTTAATGAAATCCATAGCATTAACTTTAAAGGTAAATTAACTATCAAAGGTTCAGCTTCTGGTCTTTTTAGCAATCTTCCTAAGCTAGAAAAGATTGATCTTACTAACGTTGATACCTCAAATGTAACAAACATGGATCTTCTATTTGCTTTCTGCTCAGGTTTAAGAGAGATTGACGGCCTTACAGACACTGCAAACGTAACTAGCATGGGGGCCACGTTCTATGGTTGTTCAAGCCTTACTAGAATTGACTTATCCCACTTCAATACTAGTAAGGTTACTTGCATGATTAGTATGTTTAATGGCTGCTCAAGTCTAACAAAATTGGATTTAAGCAATTTTGATTCATCAGCAGTTGATATGATGGACTACATGTTTACCGGCGACAAGAGCCTAGCTTCATTAAATATTGGCAAATTTAAGTTGGGTAATGCTTCTGGTCTAGGCAAAGCTATTACTATGAAAAACATGCTTGAAGGCTTGGATGGCCTGACCAACTTTACGTTCAATGTAAATGATGATCTCAGTAAAACTGGTTTTGATACAAAAGCCATCTGGCAAGAAGTAGGTGCTGGTACTCCTGAAAAGCCTGCGGGCAAAGACAAACTCTCTACTTCCCAATTACTTGCTAAATACCCTGTTGATAGTAAACAAGATGATGATAAAGACACTGATAAGACAGTAACTTATGTCAAAGTTGCCGAAGATCACTCAAGTGTAACCCCATCTACTCCTTCAACACCTACTGTTACCGCACCTGTTACTAACAACAATCCTAAAACCAAACCAACTACTCCATCTACTCCTAAACCAATTGAGAGACCGGTTTACCGCACAGTAATGCATAACACTTATGTTTATGATCAAAATGGTGCTCTTAAAAACGGTGAATACTTTGCTGGCCAATCTATTGCAACATATGGCACTAAAACAATTGATGGTAAGAAATACTACGCTTTAGGAGACAATAGCTTCGTTAAGGCTAATAATATTTCTGGTATTAAACGTAGATTAACCCACAATGCATATTTATATAACGCAAAGGGTAAAAGAGCTAACAGAAAAGTTCTTAAAAAGCATAAATCTGTTGTAACTTATGGTGGCTCTGTAAAAATTCACGGCAAACGTTTCTATATTGTCGGCAAAAACAGATATATTAAGAAAGCTAACTTCTAATAAAACAAATAAATAACAGCTCTTAAGCACTTATCGCTTAAGGGCTGTTTTTATATGGTTATATACAATTATGAAACGCAAATCGCTAACACTTTATTCTCATTGATGATATAATAATGCCCAAATTAAACATGTTATAAGTTAAAGTAAAGGGAATATTAAAATGAGCAAAAAAATCAAGGTTCAACAGGCAGAGAAAATACTGTTTGGAGCTATTGCATCTTCTGCATTAGTAGGTATTTCTACTAATATTAAGCATGTAAAAGCTGACAGTTTGCCAACTAGTCAATCAGCACCCGCCAATCAAGCAAACAAAGCTGACTCTGACTCAACTATTGCAGAAAAAACAGAAAATACGCAAAGTCCAACAACTGTAACAACTGAGAATAACCAGGAAGTACAAACAGAAACTGATACTCCTGTTTCTTCACCAACTCAATCAGTTCAAACTGTAAATTGGAATGGAATAGATGATGTAACCTATGATGACGTCAGTAAAACACTAACGATTCCTGGAAGTTCTAAAACGATAACAAACCCTGGACGCATTCGTGGTAATTTAGGGACTATTGATGCGACGAAAATTCAAACAATTAATATTACTGGTCCTATCAAGTTAAGTGGTTCAATCAAAGGACTTTTTAGTGAGTTAGATAATTTAACCACAATCAATGGACTAGAAAAACTTGATACTTCTGATGTAAGCGACATGTCATTTTTGTTTGATCATGATGTTAATTTAACTAGTTTAAATCTAGGCCAGCTTAATACTGCTAACGTTACTAACATGGACCATATGTTTAGTATGTGCCAAAAACTAACTTCACTTGATGTTAGTCAACTGAACACAACTAACGTCACAATTATGAACTCAATGTTTTATGATTGTGAAGCTCTAACAAACTTAACTTTAACAGCTGCTAATGGCTCCACAAAATTTGATACCAGTAATGTTACTGATATGACTTCAATGTTTGAAAAATGCATCAGTTTGCCTAGCATTGACCTGAGTAACTTCGATACTTCAAGTGTTAAAAGCATGCAGCATCTTTTCTATCTATGTGCAAAGCTGCCAAGCCTAGACTTGAGTAAGTTCAACACTACTAATGTTACTAATATGGCTGGTCTTTTTAGCAAATGCTATAGCTTAACTAAACTAGATTTAAGCAGTTTTGACACTAGGAATGTCACTGATATGTCCCACTTAGTCAGTGTTTGTGATAACTTAACTGACATAACTTTTGGCAATAACTTTAAAACCACGAATGTTACCAACATGAATTCAATGTTCTATCATCTACAAAATATGAAAGAACTGGATCTAAGCAGTTTTGATACTTCAAAAGTTACTGACATGGCATACATGTTCCAAAGTACTAAGCTAACCAAAATTAATCTCAGTAGCTTTGATACTTCAAAAGTCACTAATATGAAATGGATGTTTTATCAAAGCAATGCTTTAAAAGAATTAGATATTCACAACTTTGATATGTCTGCTGTAACCAATTCTGACAAAATGTTGGAAGACCTAGATTCATTAGATATTTTAGTATTGGGCAATAAGAACAACATTAAGGATGCAAAGCTTAATACGCCAGGAAAATGGGTTAACGTAGGTCACGGTACACATAATAATGACGATAATCCGGAAGCTTCAAAAAACTGGTCTTCAGACGAATTAACAACAAACTACAATCCAGCTACAGATGCTGATCGCTACATTCACTTCACTAAAAAGCCTGAAACACCAGTTGCTCCAAGCACCCCAAATGTTACTGAGCCAAGTAAGGCAGCAAATGTTACTGTTCACTATCAGGATAAGGACGGTAAAACACTTAGTCCTGATGAAATTTTAAGTGGCAATATTGGCGATGGTTATATTTCAAATACAAAAGAAATTCCTGGTTATGTATTAATGGAACGTCCTAATAATGCAACTGGCTTTTTCGGCAGTAATCCTCAGGATGTTACTTATGTTTATCAAAAAGCAGGTCAAATCGGCACTGGCAATGAAAACGAAAACGTTGTTCCTGCAAAAAGTAGCAGTAAGACTGGCACCACTAATAAAGCTAGCCAAAAGAAGTCAGCAATTTCAGGCCACTATGCACAACAAACTGATCCCCAAAAAGATCAAGCTTCTTCAGTTTCTACCGCCTCTTCGAAAGAAAGCACGTTACCTCAGACTGGTAATAATAAAACAGAGAAAACTTCTCTCTTTGGTCTCGGCTTGCTTGCAATTTTAGGTAGCTTAACTAGCAGTTGGTTTACACGCAAACGCAAAGAAAATTAATAACAATTATACTTAAATATTATATTTTAAAATGCGATTCCTTGAATGGAACCGCATTTTTGGTTTTGTTTTCAATATTTATAGCTAAAAAATAAAATAACTGTATAATCAATTTTGGTAATAAAGCCTATTATCCATTAGAAATAGCAGGCAACTTCCATCAACTTTAGCTTATATATTAACAGATGCATGCGATTAATAAATATATGTAAGAACGTATATAAAATAACAAATTACCTCTAATTTATTGTTCAATAATTAAAAACGCTTTCACAGCTTTTATATCAATGTTTTTCAATTGTGATTTTTGAAATTCCGGGTTTGATAAAATTAAGTTATAATGTAACCATTTCATTGAAAAAGGCTCGGTCTATACCAAACCGGTCTATACCCCTGCTACAGAGCCATTTGTTAAACTTTTAGTACTATAAGTTACTAGTATTAAACTATTAATTATAAATATCTATTAATTTATACTATGATTTTTTGCAAGGACGTGTTATACTTTAGTAGTCATAAAAATAATTTATATTATTCTAGTTTTGTTTATTTTTGAGAGAACAGAAAAGCAAGTGCATAGAAAATGAATAGACAAACAAACAGACATTTAAAATTTAAGAAATTATTATTGAACTCTTTAGCAATCGTAGCTTTTGGCGCAACTTCAATTGGTACCAATCCTGTTGCTGCTGCAACTACCGGTTCAAAGACTTTTTCTTTAAGAGCTTCTGACGGAAAATCAGCTACTTCTGGTGCAGGAAGCATTGCCGCTCCTAAGAAGGAGAAACTACGAAAAACACCAAAAAAGGGTGAAAAAATTGGTTCACGTACTTTTGTTCTAGGTGCTTCTGACGGTACAATGGCAAACACTGAGGATGCAGATGCTGCCCCAACTCCTAGTGACAAAGGATATGTTACCGTTCATTATCTTGATCGAACAGGTAAGACTCTCGCACCGGATAAGATTTTGCAAGGAAAAATCGGTAACAACTATTCTACTTCCGCACAGAAGATAACGGGCTATTCATTATTTGAAGCTCCTGCTAATGCAACTGGCACCTTTAGTTCTAATCATCAATCAATTAATTATGTTTATGAACTTACCGATGCCGTTGTTGACGGTGATGCAGTTGGAATTGGAATTGCAGAATCCAGTGCTGGTGTTGAAGCAGATAATGCTGCAAATACAGCTAATAAAAAGAGTAACTCAGCTGCTAGTTCAAAGGTAACTCCCCTAGTAGCTCATAAATCACAAGCAAAGAACGTAACTTTAAACACTGCAAGCCATGCTAACGTTACAAGCCGCAGTTTACCACAAACCGGTGTAAACAAAGGTTCACAATTGGCTCTTCTAGGATTAGGATTCTTATCAATATTTGGAGGTTTGATAGGAGCATGGTTCAGTCGTAAGGGAAAGAAATTGAGTTAGTTATCAAACGATATTTAAAAACCGAATCGAATATGATTCGGTTTTTTTATACCCTAAATTTTAAATCTATTACACTTTTTAAGATAACGCTCTGAATAATCCTTTCAGTTCCAAGTATTAGGTTAACATTAAAAAATAGCCCAAAATTACTGTTTTTGAAAAATATTTTTTAAAATAACAATTTTAATTTTTGTTGTTATTTTTCGCCTAGTGGCTCTTTTAAGTCAGTTTATTTAAAATTTTATAGTTCTTACTAAAGATGATTTTTTCAGTCCACGGGGCATCGTTATTTGTTATTTTTTCCGTGATACCAAGTCTTTTTATTGTAATTCGTTATTAAATTACCGAGGTTTTTCCTTTTATTGTTATCTTGATTTTTGCATACATAAATATATAATTTTGAAATACGCATACATATATAATAAAAAAAGTGTATATAAATGGTGAGGTGCCTTTAATAATGAAGAAAACAAACAACATAACAGGAAAAGTTCTGCTTAGTAGCTCGGCTGCCGTTTTACTTGGGTTAATTTCTGTTAACCCTCAGTTAGTCAAAGCAGACACCTTCTCTACTAGTCAAACAGCTTCTAAGGAAGAAACTACTACCAGTGAAATTCCAACCCCATCAGAAAATATTGTTAGTGAGGCTGCAAATACTGATGACCCAGCCGTGAGTCAAGCTTCATCAACCGTTCAAAATTCTGATGATAACGTAAGTAAAAAACGTATTGAGGGAACGGCCGCTGGACTGCAAGTTTCCTATGATCTTGACACTGATGAACTCACCATTTTAGGTGGAACATACGAACAAATCGGTTTTTGGGACGATCGTTTTTCTGACTATTCCCTTTCTGACGGTGAAGGAAATTCTATAAAACTTGCACGTGCTAAGCAGATTGTTATTACTGGTAAAATAAGTCTTAACTCTTCAAATAGTGCCTCCTATTTATTCAATGGCTTTCGGAGTGTATCTAAAATTGTAGGGTTAGAACACCTGGACCTTTCTCAAGCAACTAGTACTGTTTCCATGTTTCGTGGCTGTGAAGATTTGATTTCACTCGATCTTTCTAGCTTTAATACTGCTAATGTAGAAAACATGACATTTATGTTTGATGAATGTTCATCTCTGACTTCACTCAATCTTTCTAGTTTCAATACTGCTAACGTGACTAGCATGTCATATATGTTTAGTGATTGTTCATCTTTGACTTCACTCAATCTTTCTAGCTTTGATACCGCTAATGTAACAGCCATGTCATGTATGTTTATGGCGTGCACAGCTTTACCCGCACTCGACCTTTCTAGTTTCAATATCTCAAAAGTAACTGACATGTCATGTATGTTTGCAGATGATGAAAATCTTGTCGACTTAAATATATCAAGTTTCAAGACCACTTTACCTATAGAAATGAGCGAAGCTTTTAAAAATTGCGCCAATTTAGTTGAGTTAAATTTAGAAAACTTCCACATCCCAAATTCAGAGGAGGCAGCTTTCGCACAAACATTCTATGGTTGTACAAATTTGCGGAAACTCAACATTAAAAATATTAATACAGGTACTCCAGAGTACGAAGATATGCTAGCCAACTTGCCCAACCTAAACACTCTTGTTCTTGGCAAAAACACTGATCTTACAACAGTATACAGCGATGATCTAGCTAATATAGATGATCCAAATACTCTTGTGGAAAACGTAGGACTAAATACAGAGGGAATTTGGCTCAATGTTGGCAATGGTACAGTAATTAGCCCCGAAGGAACCGAACGATACACCTCTGAGCAATTAATGAGGGCCCGTGTCGCAACCATAGATGGCACACAACGTAACTTCACAAAGGCTGAAACATATGTCCGCACGGGCTTGCCTATTACTATCCACCATGTAGATGAGTCCGGAAAGCAAATTGCAGAAGATACTATTTTCCCTGGTAATCTTGGCGACCCTTATTCAATTATCGGTGATCCCGTTGCAGGCTATACTTTAAAAGCCGGTCAATCTCCTGTTACCGGTATTTATGATAATGATAATACCAAAGAGCGTAATTTCACTTTCACCTACATTAAAAATCCTGAATCGTCCGCTCCTATCAAGGGAGAAAATGTCATTGTTCATTATCAAGATGAACAAGGCCGAACCATTGCGCCTAACGAGATTTTAAGTGGAAATACAGGCGATGGTTATGTTTCAGCCGCTAAAGAAATTGCTGGTTACACTTTAAAGACTCGGCCAAAAAACGCTACAGGATTCTTTAGTGATACTATCCAGAATGTTATTTACGTCTATAGTAAGACTGACCCTAAGACTGAGAGCCAAACTACTGGCAAAGACAATGCAAACAACGGTAATGGAAACAAAGGTAACAAAGCAAATAATGCCACTCTTCCCAGCTCAAATCGTTATGGTACTCATACAAATGCACTAGGTAACAAAACTCACACAACCGCACTAGGTAGTAACACTAACAAACTACATTCAGCTAACTCCTCTAACAACAATCAATTGCCAAAGACAGGCTCTGAAAAAAGGGCCCAACTAGCAGCTATTGCACTTGGCTCACTCACTTTAGCCAGCGCTGCAGCATTTCTTTGGACAAAAATTAAAAAGTTTAGTAAATAACTAAGCGTTAACTCTAAAAAGCACCAACTATAATTGGACAGTTATGTTGGTGCTTTTAATTTTCTCAATTCGTTACTTATTAAAAATATTTTTTAAAAAAATAAAATCTGTTTTTCAGATCCTAAACACCATTTTATCAGTGCTAAGTACAGTTATTTTTCACAACCAATACTCTTATCATCCCTGATAATATAGTAGTTTATTTCAAAACACTTCGTTATTTTATTTTTTGCTTATGCAGTAATGATTTCGTCTTTATCCTTCTAAGTGCACAAATTCTTGACTTGCTTTTGGCACATACACAAATATAATTATAAATATACTAATACATATATAATTACTTAATTGTATACAAATACACAGTGGAGTGCCTTTATTAATGAAAAAGACAAGTAACGTAAAAGGAAAAGTTCTATTTAGTAGCTCAGCTGCTATTTTACTTGGATTGATTTCCATTAATCCTCATCTAGTCAAAGCGGACAGTTTTTCTACTAGCCAAATGGCTTCTAAGAAAGAAACTACTGCAACTGAGACTCCAAATCCATCAGAAGATATCATCAGTGAACCTGCAAATACTGATGAGTCAGCGGCGAATCAAGCTTCACCAACCACTCAAGATTCTGATGCTACCGTAAATAAAAAACGAATTGATGGAACTGCTGCTGGACTGCAAGTTTCCTATGACCTTGACACTGATGAACTCATCATTTTAGGTGGAACATATGAACAAATCAGTTTTTTGGACGATTGTCTTTCTGACTATTCCCTTTCTGACGACGAAGGAAATTCCATAAAACTTGCACGTGCTAAGCAGATTGCTATTACTGGTAAGATAAGTCTTAACTCTTCAAATTGTGCAGACTTTTTATTCGCCGGCTTTTCTAATACATCTAAAATTGTAGGATTAGAACACCTAGACCTTTCTCAAGCAACTAGTACAATTTACATGTTTAATGGCTGTGAAAATTTGACTTCACTCAATCTTTCTAGCTTTAATACTGCTAATGTAACAGAAATGAGAGCTATGTTTAGGAAGTGTAGGGCTTTAACAGCACTCGATCTTTCAAGTTTCAATATCTCAAAAGTAACTGACATGTCATGTATGTTTGCAGATGATGAAAATCTTGTCGACTTAAATATATCAAGTTTCAAGACCACTTTACCTGTAGATCTAGGTGCAACTTTTAAAAACTGTGCCAGTTTAGTTGAGCTAAATTTAGAAAACTTCTGTATACCAGATACAAATTTGGGAGAGGTAGAATTAGAAGATACATTCTATGGCTGTACAAGCTTGCGGAAGCTCAACATTAAAAATATTGCTATAGGTGATAATGAGTACGAAAATATGCTAGCCAAATTACCTAGCTTAAATACACTTGTTCTTGGTAAGTACACTGGTCTCTCAACTGTTTTTCCAAGCGGCGCTCCAGCAGAAGATGTAGGACTAGATACGGAGGGAATTTGGCTCAATGTTGGTAATGGTACAGCAATTAGACCAGAAGGAACGGAGCAATATACCTCTGAGCAATTGATGGCGGCACGTGCCACAATCCGTGGTAGTAATCAACGTAACTTCACAAAGGCTGAAACATATGTCCGCATGGGCTTGCCTATTACCATCCACCACGTCGATGAGTCAGGAAAACAAATTGCAGAAGATACTATTTTCCCTGGTAATTTTGGCGACCCTTATTCAATTATCGGCGATCCCGTTGCAGGTTATACTTTAAAAGACGGACAAGCCCCTGTTACCGGTATTTATGATAATGATGAGAACAAAGAGCGGGAATTTACTTTCACCTACATTAAAAATCCTGAATCGTCCACTCCTATCAAAGGAGAAGATGTCATTGTTCATTATCAAGATGAACAGGGCAGGACTATTGCACCTAATGAAGTTTTAAACGGTAATACAGGCGATGGTTATGTTTCAGCCGCTAAAGAGATTGCTGGTTACACTTTAAAGACTCGGCCAAAAAACGCTACAGGATTCTTTAGTGATATTACGCAGAATGTTACTTATGTCTATAGTAAGACTGACTCTAATGCCGAAGGTCAAACTGATGACAAAGATAACGGAAATAAGAGTAATGGAAACAAAGGTAACAAAGCAAATAGTGCTACTCCTTCCCGCTTAAGTCCTTATGATGCTCACAAAAATGCACTAGGTAACGATGCTGACAGCCTACATTCAGCTAACTCCTCTACCAACAATCAACTGCCAAAGACAGGCTCTGAAAAAAAGGCCCAGCTAGCAACTATTGCACTTGGCTTAATCACTTTAACCAACGCTTTAGCACTTCTTTGGGCAAAAATTAAAAAGTTTAGTAAATAACTAAGCGTTAACTCTAAAAAGCACCAACTATAATTGGACAGTTATGTTGGTGCTTTTAATTTTCTCAATTCGTTACTTAATAAAAATATTTTTTAAAAATAAAACCTGTTTTTCAGATTCTAAACACCATTTCATCGACGTTAAGTACAGTTATTTTTCATAATCAGCTCTCTTATCATAGCTGATAATATATCGGCTTCCTGTAAAACATATCGTTATTTAATTCTTGCTTATACAGTAATGAATGTCGTCTTTATCGTTTTAAGTGCACCAGTTCTTGACTTGCTTTTTACATATATATAAATATACTAGTACATATATAATAATTAGGTTATGTATACAAATAACTGATGAGGTGCCTTTACTAATGAAAAAGACAAATAACTTAAGAGGAAAAACTCTATTTAGTAGCTCAGCCGCTATTTTACTAGGTTTGATTTCCATTAATCCCCGATTAGTCAAAGCAGATAGTGACCCTACAAGTCAAACAACACCAGAGGAAAGAGATACTACAGATGAAATTCCAGCCCCATCAGAAGATGCTATCAATGATGATACAAATGTAAGTGAGCCAGCTTTGGCTCAAGATTCAGTAGCCAATCAAGCTACTGAAACTGATATAGGTAAAAAGCGGATTGATGGAACTGCTGCTGGACTACAAGTTTCATACGATCTTGACACTGATGAACTCACCATTCTAGGTGGAACATATACAAATATTACTAACTATAACGATCGTATTTCTAACTATACCCTTTCTAATAGTGAGGGAAATTCTATAAAGCTTAAACGTGCTAAGCAAATTATCATTACTGGCAAAATAAACCTTGATGATTCAAATAACGCCAACTTTTTGTTCGACGGCTTTTCATATGCATCAAAAATTATAGGTCTAGAATATCTCGACCTTTCTCAAGCAACCAGTACAGCCTTCATGTTTCGTAACTGTCAAAATTTGCTCTCACTTGATATTTCCAGTTTCAATACCGCTAATGTCACAAACATGGGTGCTATGTTTGCCAACTGTAGTAATTTAGACTACCTAGATGTTTCAGCTCTTAATACTGCAAAAGTAACAAATATGGACCGAATGTTTGATAGTTGTAGTAGCTTAATTTCACTTGATCTCTCTAACTTTGATACTGCTAACGTAGAGAGCATGTATGAGATTTTTTCAGACTGCAGTTCCCTGACCTCGCTCAACCTTTCCAGCTTTAACACTGCTAACGTAACTACCATGGAGTTTATGTTTAGTGGTTGCTCTGCTTTGTCCACTCTCAATCTGTCTAGTTTTAATACTGCTAACGTGACTACCATGGAGTATATGTTTAATGGCTGTACAGCTTTAACTGCACTTGATCTCTCTAATTTCAATACTGCAAAAGTTACAAATATGGGCGGTATGTTTTCAGGAAATGAAAGCCTCGTTGACTTGAATATATCAAGTTTCGACACTTCCTCACTTTACGTCCTATATGAAATGTTTATGAATTGTAAAAGTTTAACTGAGCTAAATTTAGAACACTTCCATATACCTGATATCGATGAGTCCGATTTCTCCCTTACTTTCTATGGCTGTACAAATTTACGTAAGCTTAATATTAAAAATATTGCTACAGGTGCACCGGAGTATATTCTTATGCTAGCCGGATTGCCTAACTTAAATACGCTTGTTCTAGGCAAAGACACTGATCTTACAACAGTATATGGAGGCGACATCGATGATATAGATAGTATACCTCCAGGATACTTGGATGATGTTGGACTAGATACTGAAGGAATTTGGCTTAATGTCGGTAAGGGAACAACAACTCATCCCGAAGGAACAGAGCAATTTACTTCTGAACAATTAATGAAGTCACGTGCCATAACCCTAGACGGTAAAAAACGTAATTTTACAAAGGGTGAAACATATGTCCGCATGGGCTTGCCTATTACTATTCACCATGTCGATGAATCAGGTAAAAAAATTGGAGAAAATACTATTTTCCCTGGTAATCTTGGCGATTCCTATTCAATTATTGGCGATTACGTCGCAGGTTATACTCTAAAGGCTGGTCAATCCCCTGTTACCGGTATTTATGATAACGATGAAGATAAAGAAAGAGAATTTACCTTTATTTACATTAAAAATCCTGAATCTTCCGCCCCTATCAAAGGAGAGGATGTCACTGTTCATTATCAAGATGAAAATGGCAAAGCGATTGCATCTAGTGAAGTTTTAAACGGTAATCTAAATGACGGCTATGTTTCAACCGCTAAAGAAATTGCTGGTTATACTTTAAAGAGTAAGCCTAAAAATGCTACAGGGTTCTTTAGTAACACTAAACAAAGCATTATTTATATTTATAGTAAAACCGTTTCTCTAACTGAAGGCGAAACTACTGTTAACCCAGCAAAGCCTACCAACACGGACAAAGAAATAGGCAATATCCATCAAGGCAATAGTCAAATAGCTAACGAAGCAAATAATAATCAAGCAGCTGCTTCTACTTCTGGTCCAAGTAACCATGCTGATAACCTAAATTCAGCTAACTCCTCTATCGACGACCAACTGCCAAAAACAGGCTCTGAGAAAAAGTCACAATTAACAACCATTGCACTTGGATCAATCACTTTGACTAGTGCTTTAGTACTTGCTTGGACTAAACGTAAGAAAAGCTAATATAGTTTGATAGCCATTGATAAATTAGAAAAACCACTTACCTTTCATATGGTTAAGTGGTTTTTAATTTACACAGAAATAGCTGAATCGGTTCAATGAAGTAGACAAAGTTCACTTTTGTTGCGGTCAAAAACTACCTATAGTCAGATATCTCTTACGGCACTGTAGTCGCAATGTATGCATTTAATGAAAAGGTACTTGGGTTAATCAATTACAGCTGAAAATCAAGCACAAATAAAATAACATATAATATTAAATATCTTCAACAAGTTTTAATAACACACGAAATTTTAAAATCGCTGGTTAATACTATATTCGAATGTTATACTTCAAAAGTATGCATAGAGCATAGTTAATTATAATTACACATCTATAATATATCTTTTGATTTATATTTGTTATTTTAATAACATAAGCAATAAAATTTAGTATATTTCAAAAAATTCCTTCAATTTTAGTGAGGGATAATTGTGTTTGGTTACATGTTCAACATAGTTATTTAAACTGCGCGTACAACAATTACTGAAAATCAATAGTACAGAAAGGGATAATTATGAAAAAAACTAGTGATTTTAAAAGTAAAACTTTGCTGAGCTGCTCAGCATCTATCCTACTCGGATTAATTGTTGCTAATCCAAAGTTAGTTAAAGCAGATAGTCTACCTGCTGATCAAGTGACCACTTCTGGAACAGATACTGATCAAAGTGACCAACTGGCTTCTTCGACCAATTCTAATGATGGCGAGGAAACTAGCCCCGTTAATAATACAGAGCCACAAGCCGATTCAACTGAGTCTAATACTACACGCGCAACAGATTCTGATGAAACTAATGCAATTACAGGGACCCTTGGCGGTCTTCAAGTTTCATATAATTCTGGAACTAGTGAGCTAACCGTTTTGGGTGGTACATATGATGGAGCGATTAGTAAAACACAGCCGTTAAGCACATGCAAACTTTATGCTGATGATGGACAAATTTATAATTCTCCCAAACCCCAAAAAATCAAGATAATAGGTAAAGTCTCTATTGTAGGGAATCCGGATTACATGTTCAGTGGATTCAATAACCTAACAGAAATTGAAGGCCTTGGTAATCTTGATACATCAAATGTAACAGACATATCCGGACTGTTTTATGGGTGTTATAGTTTGACAAAAATTAAGGATTTTGGTGATCTTGATACATCAAAAGTAACAAATATTTCTGGACTGTTTAACGGTTGTTCCAATTTGACTAGTGTTGAAGGTCTTACTAATCTGGATACATCAAATATAGATGACATGTCCGAGATGTTTTACGGTTGCCAGAATCTAACTAGTATCAACTTAAGTGCATCCAAAACTTCAAAATTTAATACTTCTAAAGTTGTATCTATGAGTAGCATGTTTGCTGAATGTGTGAACCTAACGCATGTAGACTTGTCGGGCTTTGACGTAAGCCAAGTAGAAGACATGTCCTGTATGTTTGAGGGTGCGCGGAGCCTAGTTGACGTAAACCTCTCAAGTTTTAAAATTAACCGCAAGAACTTCATGACTTTCGAGCGAATGTTTGCAGACTGTAGCAGCTTAGTAGATTTAGACTTGAGTGGCTTTACTACACATAAATCAGCTGAAGTTTCTGAGATGTTTAAAAACTGCACAAGTTTAAGATCTCTGAATATTAAGAACTTTGACCTAGGCTGCCTCAGTTTTGAGGAGATGCTAGAAGGTGCTACTAACCTAGATCTCATTGTTCTTGGACCTAGAACAGCTCTAGCTAATATCGAAGAATTAGCCTGGGATCCTGATGACTCGGACAGCTACTTGTATGGAACAGTTGGATTGAACGTTCCTGGCATCTGGGTTAATGTCGGTAAAGGGACAATTGACAATCCCGAAGCATCTACTCGCTGGACTTCCTATGAACTTATGAAAAACCGTGCCTGGTATGAAGAAGACATAAATGGTGGCATTGATGACTGGAATGACGAATGGAATGGTGACCTGGCCGATGATGGGGTTGGAAATCCTGACTTTACTAGGACAGCTGCTTTGAAAAAGTCACCCCGCAACCCTAATCTAATTGCCGAAACCTATGTTCGAATGGGACAGCCTGTAACTATTCAGTATCAAGACGAAAGTGGCAATTCACTTAAGGACAATGAAATTCACCATGGTCGTATTGGCACCAACTACTCTTTCTCAGCTGCTAAAATTTCCGGCTATGAGCTAAAAGCTAACTGCCTAGAAACCGTTACTGGACTGTATGATGCTAATAATGAACAGACAATAACATTTGTCTATACCCCACTAAACAGTCCTAACACTTCTGATGGCTCAAATGGCTCGGATAGCTCGAACGGCTCAAATGGATCTAACACTTCTGATAGCTCAGACAGTTCTAACGGCTCGAATGGTTCAAATACCTCTGATAGTTCGAATGGCTCGGACAGCTCTAACGGCTCAAATGGATCTAACACTTCTGATAGCTCAGACAGTTCTAACGGCTCGAATGGCTCTAACACCTCTGATAGCTCGAACGGCTCGGACAGCTCTAACGGATCTAATGGTTCTAACACTTCTGATGGTTCTAATGGATCTAATGACTCGAATGGATCAACAGGTTCAATCCCAGACATTCCAGAACTTGCGGCACCTGATAAGAGCAATTACCAGCATCATAAGACTAAGCAACCTAAAATTACAGAAACTAGTTACCATAAGACTAATAAGCTTGAACATGATATGCCAAAAAGTAAGGCAGCTGAGCCAGAACTACCAAAAACTGGGAAAAATGGTGTTTCGCAGCTTCTTACTACTGCTTTAGGCTTAATTAGTGCCACTAGTGCAAGCGCTCTGGCTTGGATTAAGCGTAAAAAGAACTAATATACCCTAAATAGCAATTAGCAAATTAAAAACCACTTAGCGTTATAAAGCTAAGTGGTTTTTATCTTGCACAAAAGCACTTGACCAGTTTTAATAAAAGAAGACAATTTTTAATTAAAAGGAGCAAAAATGGGACTTAACAAACCACTTTTATTTGCGCTTAGTGATACTAAGCCCGGACCAAAAAATCTAATTACAGATGTTGCTGGCATTACAGTCGGCCATAAAACCATTGTCACTGACCGTCTTAGAACAGGCGTAACAGTAGTTAAACCTTGTCAGGACAATATCTTCCGAGAAAAAATGCCAGCAGCCGCTCATGTCATTAACGGCTTCGGTAAAAGCACTGGCCTCGTACAAGTAGAAGAATTAGGAACAATTGAAACACCACTCGTTTTAACCAACACCTTAAGCGTTGGGACTGCTTCAATGGCTCTTGTTAAAAGGATGCTTGCCGATAATCCTGAAATTGGTCTTTCGACTGGTAGCGTTAATCCAATTATTATGGAATGCAATGACAGCTCAATTAACCATATCCGCGATTTAGGTGTTACCGAGGGCGATGTTACCGCTGCATTTGATGCTGCAACTACTGACTTTGCAGAAGGCGGCGTTGGTGGTGGTACAGGCATGCGTTGCTATGAACTCAAAGGCGGTATTGGCTCTGCTTCAAGACAGGTAGAAATCGACGGTAAATCTTTTACTATGGGCGCACTTGTCATGTCTAATTTTGGCCTCAGCACTGACTTAAACATTTATGGTCATGCAATTGGTAAAAAGTTTGTTGAAAATAAAGATAGCAAAGAGAAAGGTAGTATCATTACTATAATTGCTACTGACATTCCGTTTAATTCACGTCAATTAAAACGAATTGCAAAACGCTCTAGTATCGGAATTACACGTAGCGGCTCATTCAGCGGTAACGGCAGCGGTGAAATCACCCTTGCCTTTTCGACCGCTAATCGCGTCAGCCATTTCCCTGAGCATGAATTAAGTACCATTCAGGCAATCACTGATGATAAGATTGATCGTTACTTCAGAATTACTGTTGATATCGTCAACGAAGCAATCCTCAGCTCCCTGGCCCATGGTCAAACAACTCCAGATCGTGATGGCAAACCAATTCTAGGTTTAAAGGACGCTTTAATTCAACTAGGCAATGACGAAGAAGCATTACAATTACGAAAAGTTTTAGGAATCTAGCAAAAACTGAACTCTAATATTTGAAATAACCCCCAAATTTAGGGGTTATTTTTATGGCTAAATTATCATCTAAGCAAGATAAAATTGAAATATAACAGCTTTGGCATAGTTATGGCGTTGGTTCGACTAAACTCTATCGGCGCTATGGAATTAGCAGAGCTAACATTAATTACCTGTTGGCTTTATTGACCGTTCATGGTCTGGCTATTTTAGGTCAGCCCTAAACTATTTATACAAATGATTTTATGGAGCTGGCTTTTAAACGGATTCATAGTTGAACATGAATTTCTTTATCATGTAGCACTAAATTTAGGTAGTCTAAAAAGCTGTGGCATGTTGCGCAATTGGCTAAAGCTAGCGCGACTTTTAACTTTTAAAAAAATACTTTTAGCTAAGATTAAGGGCAATTTGTGAGATTAAGGTGTCCATAAAGTACATACCAAAGAAAACAAAAATTGCTACAATTAAAATCTTCCAGGATATTTTAGTCAGTTCTTTCAAACGGTGGGTAACTGATATTCCAGCAAATGCTAGGACAGAAGTTGTTAGTGAGAGAAAGTCTACAGCATTGATAACTCGAACGCAGTAGGGACTAATCAAACAAAAAATTAGAGAAACGATTGAGACCCAGCCTAAGATGGGGAAGCCCTGAATGATTTTCCAAGGTACTTTTTTCATCAGCATACTGATAACTATGCCTAGTAGTGAAAAAAGCCATAACATTCCCAGACCAATGAATGTGTCAGTGGTAATTGGTGTGCTTTTGGGATTTCTAATTAATTTAATCCACTGAACAAATAATACTAAGCTAATGCTGAGTAAAAGGATGATAGCATCTTTAAATAATTCATATAAGTTGTTTTCTTTAGTCATGATCTGGATAAACTTCTTTTTTTCTGTCTAGCAGGCTGGTAATGTGTGTGTACATGAATCTTTGGAGAGGTACTGCTAGGAAGTACATGATATAAGTGCCAATAAAACTAGTTAGCAACTGACTGGCCGCGGCAAAAGACAAAATAGTGTCACTGTGTTTTGGTACCAAAGCTGCTAACGACGTTGAGGCTGCAGTCATCATTGAACTAGAACCAACACCAGCACTCATTGCGACAGCTTTATAGTTAAAGCCCATTCCCAGAAGAAGTGGAGCAAGGATTGAAAAGATAATTGAACCAAAAATGGTACCAATTAAATAAATTCCGAGTACGCCTCGACCTTCAGGCGAATTCAGTGTGTATTTTTCACTGATATATGCTAATTCACCTTCACGACCTAAGCCTAAGGTTGAACCTATAGCTTCTTCCCTTAAGCCAAGTAATAGTGCCACAGGTAACCCAAAGATAATCGTGCCTAAATTACCTAGTTCGTGGACTAGAAAAACCCAACCAACAGAAATAATTTCATTGATTTTAGGAGCCACATTCGCCCCATAACGTGCCATTAAAGGCAACATGATAAGAATCATGTATTTGCCGGCAAATTTCACTCGTTTATCATTGTAGAGTTTTTTAATAGGTTTTGCTGGAATTAAATAAACTAAAATAGCAATAATTACCGCAAATACTAGAGGTAAGATAGAGATTTCAATTTTGCCGATTTTAAATACTTGAGTACTAATCATTTCAGAAACTGTATCTATTAACAACACTAAAATGATTAACGGACCGTATGCTTTTAAATATTTCATTTTATTTTGCCATCTTTTCTAATTCAGTTAGATATTCTTCCTTTGTTTTCTTATAGGTTTTTACCTGATCTAAGTTATTTGAAATCTTAAGAATACTGTTAAAGACAAATTCAGGAAAAATTCCTAGAACAAATTCAGGATCAACTAGGGTAAAATCATCACCATGAATTGTTCCGTTCCAACCACCATAACCGATTTGGATGGTTGGTATTAAGAAACTAACATCTCCAATATCACCTGCGGCCATTGTGTAGCCCCGATTTTCGATTAAACCGGGAATTTTTTCATCTGTTGAGAAAACGTCTTTTACAATAGCGCTCATACTTTTACTGGAATTCAAAGGTAGATAGCCAACTTGTCTTTCGGACTCAACTGAGCCACCAAGTGCTGATGCACAGCCTTCTGCTGCCTGCTTAAACCGGTTCATTAGTTTTTGTGCATTGTCTATATCGAAAAATCTTAAATCTGTCCCCATCTTGATGTGATCAGGAATGACGTTAATTGATTCATGATTTTCGCCAACTATTACTGGATTAAATCTTATACGATTAGGGTCCTTGATTTGCTGACGCTGCAAGGCTAAAGCGGTATTAAATAATGTTGCTATGCTTTGAGCATTAATACCTGCGTCTGGGGCGAAAGCCGCGTGACTGGCCTTGCCATAAAAATCAAAATATTCAAAATTAAAGCCAGCAAGATCACAATTAATTTCGATAGTTCGTTCATCAAAATCTTCACCTATCGCATGAACTGAGACACAATAGTCGATATCGTCAAAAATACCAAGTTTAATAGCTTCTTGTTTGCCACCAAAGTAATCTATTTTTCCTGCTTCTTTTTGCTGTTTTCTCCAAGCAAGATCAACAAATTCTTCGGATGGAGTGAAGATAAATGCTAGATTAGTACCAAAATCTTTAAGTCGGTGATTGGTAATTATTTCATTCATAATTGCTAGTGCGGTAGTGACCTGTGTGTAATGGCCACAAGCTTGAGCGGCACCGGTATTCGCATCTGCTAATTTGTGATTAGGCTGATATAGTGAATCTATTTCAGCGATAATTCCCAAGGTTTTCTGGCTACCATTAGTTAACGTTACTTTTAAACCTGTATCGAGATAATGTTCGGCTTTTAACTCGGGACTAATTTTGTTAATTTCATCTTCAATCTTTCTAGATGTTTTAAATTCTTTATAACCAAGTTCTGGATTATGAAGTAAAAAATCAGCAATTTCAGTTAATTTTGCGTAGTATTTTTGAAAACTTGACATTAGATCCTCACTTTTTGCTTTATTATTATAGTATGTGATAATAATAAGAATAGAATAAAATTAGGAATTATGCAAGAACAATAATATTGATTTTCGCTTATAAAGTTCGTGTTTTATAGTTTTATATAAATATGTTACTAGAAGGCATGTAGCGTTACTTAAACGAAAAGATGAACCACTTTGTTTGTCCATTTCCCACTCCCTCAAAAAAGTAGAAAAAGACCCCCTCGTGTCAGATAAAATCTGTCCTAAACGGTAACGAGGGGGCTGTCCTTTGTATAGCTAGTATACTCAAGCATTAACTAAAATGTTAATGCAGGAATATATATTATATTATTTCAAATTAGTCTACTTAATCAATTCATTATGATATAGTTCAAGTGTTTTCTTATCAAATGCACACATTAGAACTTCAATATCATAAGAGCTATTTGACTCTAACCATTTTCTAACCGTAGCAAAAGCAATCTTTGCTGCTTTCTCCATTGGAAAGCCATATGCTCCCGTTGATATTGCGGGAAAGGCGATACTATGCAACCCATTCTTTTTAGCTAATTCAAGTGAGTTAATGTAACAATCATTTAATAGATTATTATCATTGGTTGCTCCCGAGTATATTGGTCCTACAGTGTGAATAACAAATTTAGCAGGCAAATTATATCCTTTAGTAAGTTTGGCTTGGCCCGTTTCACAGCCATGAAGCTGACGACATTCTTCTAATAGCTGAGGACCTGCTGCTTGGTGAATTGCCCCATCAACTCCTAGCCCGCCTAGCAATGTCTTGTTAGCAGCATTTACGACGGCATCTACTTTTAAGGTTGTAATATCTGCTTGGATAACTTTTAAATTGGACATTATAGTGTCTTCTTTCGTAACAGTACTTTAAACTAAAAAACTGTTAGCCTTCTTCATAGTAAATTGGCTAGCAGCTTTTTGATTAATATTCTTTATTCTAAATACATTTCCTTTAATTGGCTTAAATCAGCATCTGTAAAGCCAAGCTCTTTTTTAAAGAATGTTGCAAAATCGCCCCAGCCACCACGGATGGTTTCCGTGATGCCCATAATGGCTGTCCCTTCTCCTTTGGTGACATTCATTTTTGCAACCATTTGCGCTATCTCATCGTTACTTGGCAACTGACGTGAAACTGCAAAGTCATATAACTTATTGGTCAGTAAATAGTCCCGTGCAATTGTATCATCATCAACATCAAGTGCCATCAAGATTAAAGCTGATACCATTCCAGTACGGTCTTTCCCAGCACTGCAATGGTAGACAAGCGCATCCCCTTCTGGCAATTCCAATAATTCGGTAAAAATGCGCGCAAACATTTTCCGACTGTGCTCGCTTAATAAAGTTTGCTGATAAATCCGACCAATGAAATTATTGCTCAAATCTGGGATATGGTGAAGTAAGCGAAACATTTTGTGTCCGTTGGGACGATCTTCTGGATTTTCAGAATAAACAGGCAAGTCAACATAGTGAACATTTGGCCAAGCTTTATCAGGAGAAGACTGCTTTTCGTATTGCGAACGCAAATCACAGTCGATTGTCACATGTAAATCTGTAAGGCTCTCTTTATCCTCATTTGATAGAGAACTAAGGGAATCTGAACGATAGATTTTGTTCCACTTAACAGCTTGCCCTGCCTTATTTTGATAGCCACCAACGTCCCTAAAGTTTAATGGTCCGTCTAATTTTACAATTCGATCATGTGCCAATTTGCTCAACTCCTTTTTACTTAATTATCGCACTTATTCACCGTGAGCAAAAACTTGAGTTGCCTTAACAGCCCTCTTCCAGCCTTGGTATAACTTCTTACGTTTTGACTCTTCCATCTTACTTTCAAACGTCTTACCGACAACAAAAACGTCTTTTAGTTCATCAACATCTTTCCAATAACCAACTGCTAAGCCTGCTAAAAATGCAGCTCCCATCGAAGTTGTCTCTAAAGTCTGAGAACGTTCAATCTTTATTCCTAAAATATCTGATTGGAATTGTAGTAGATAGTCATTATTTGAAGCGCCACCGTCAACACGTAAAGTTGGGATTTCGATTCCTGAATCAATTTGCATTGTGTCAACAACGTCTCGGGTTTGATATGCCAAGGATTGCAGCGTTGCTTTAATAAAGTCATTTTTATTGGTTCCACGTGTAACACCAAACACTGCTCCTCGAGCTTCTGAATCCCAGTAAGGTGCGCCAAGGCCAGTAAAGGCCGGAACAACATAAACTTCATCCTCTGACTTGGATGCTAAAGCGGCTTTTTCAGACTCTTCAGCCGTTTTAACCATCTTCATCGAGTCGCGCAACCACTGAATAGCACTACCAGAAACAAAAATCGAGCCTTCAAGTGCATAGTTAATTTTACCATCTAAACCATACGCAATCGTAGTTAATAAGTTATTATCCGACTCGGTTGGTTCTTCACCAGTGTTCATAACGATAAAAGATCCGGTGCCGTATGTGTTTTTAACCATACCCTTCTTAAATGCCAACTGGCCAACTAGTGCTGCTTGTTGGTCACCTGCAATACCACAAATTGGTACTTCCCCACCAAAAAAGCGGTAAGACTTTGTATAGCCATAAATTTCAGAGTTTGATCTAACTTCCGGCAACATTTTCTTAGGAATGTTGAGTAATTCAAGAATGTCATCATCCCACTTTAAGTCGTGGATATTAAAAAGCATTGTCCTTGATGCATTGGTGTAATCCGTAATGTGAGCTTCACCATCAGTTAACTTCCATAATAACCAGCTATCGATGGTGCCAAATAGAAGATCTCCCTTTTCGGCTTTTTCTTGTGCGCCCTCAACGTGATCCAAAATCCAACGAATTTTAGTTGCACTGAAATACGGGTCAATGATTAAACCAGTTTTCTTATGAATCATTTCACCATAACCATCAGCCTTGAGCTTTTCCGCCAATTCTGTGGTCTGTCTTGACTGCCAAACAATTGCATTATAAATTGGCTTACCAGTTTTTCGATCCCAAATAACAGTCGTTTCACGCTGATTTGTAATCCCAATTCCCTTAATTTGTTCTGGGCGAATTCCTGAATTTATAATGGTATTAGCAATGGTAGTTTGAACAGCGTGCCAGATTTCTTCGGCCTTATGTTCAACCCAACCTGGTTGCGGAAAGTACTGTGAAAATTCCTTTTGTGAAGCAGAAACTTTGTGGCCCTCATGATCAAAGATCATTGCTCTAGTTGATGTTGTACCTTCATCAATTGCCATAATGTATTCTTTTAACATATTGTGTTGTGTTTCCTTCCTAGAAGAAAGCGATTTACTACAATTCTACTATTTGCCGCTTTTTTTACAAGAAATAATTATAACATTACACCTGTTTTACGTTATACTTGGGACATAAAGTTTTGATTAAAAAGAGGATACATAATAATGAAAAAAGAAATTATTGCTCTAACCATTGCGGGAAACGATAGCGACGGTAGCGCAGGCATGACTGCCGATCTCCACTCGTTTTACGCACGTGGAGTGTACGGAATGGGATTACTAACTGCAGCAGTTGCTGGGAACACTACTGGTATTTTTGCACAAGAAGTTATGCCCATTCCATTTATCCAAAAGCAATTTGAGGTCTTAAATGACGACTTCAAAATTGATGCATTAAAGACTGGTATGCTAGCCAACAAAGAAGTTATTGGCTGTGTTGCTGAAAATTTGCGTAAATATGACATGGGTAGAATTGTTCTTGATCCCGTTATTATGACCAAACATGGTGACACCCTCTTAGATGATGATGCTTATCAGGCCTTCTTAGACAACCTGATGCCACTAGCTGACATCATTACGCCTAATTTTTATGAACAGAAAAAGTTAACCGGACTTGAATTAGCTACGCCAGATGAAGTACGTCAAGGTGCTAAGAAACTGCAAGCAATGGGTGCTAAGAATGTCTTAATGAAGGGCCGCCATGACGATACTAGTCAGTCTAAGGTAACTGACGTGTTACTAGCTGAAGATGGTAAGTTCTACGAATTCACCAAGCCTTTCATCAATACTGAAAGAATTAACGGTACAGGAGATACTCTATCCGCCGTTATTGCCGCCGAATTAGCTAAAGGCAATTCTATTCTTGATAGTGTCAAGATTGCCAAGGAATTTACTTATGAAGCAATCGCCCACCCAATTGAAGTCGGCTCAAAATATGGTCCAATTAATCATTTCGCAGCACAAGAAGATACGAAGTAATTATCTTTTGCCCCTCCTGCTCCTTTAAGATATACTTTAACGAGATAGTAATAGTTGGAGTGGTTTTTATGGCAAACAAAACAATTAAAATTGCATATTTATACGAAGATTTGATGAATACCTACGGTGATTCTGGGGATGTCAAAATCATTCGCTACTTGTTAAAAAAGCAGGGCTATTCAACTCAAATTGATAACGTCTCTTTAGGTGATGAATTTAATGCCTTTGACTACGACTTCGTCTTTTTTGGTGGTGGTCAGGACTTTGAGCAAACTGTCATTGCTAAGGACTTGCCAAGACACAAGGAAACTTTAACTAAATACATCAATGACGGTAAACCGATGCTAGGTGTTTGTGGTGGCTATCAGCTTGTTGGCACCTATTACAAAACTAACTCTGGTGTCACAATTAAGGGCCTAGACATTTTACCGTTTCATACCGTTTTTAAAGCAGATAAGCGAATGATTGGCGATACCCGCTATATGAGTGAATGGGGCGAAGTTAGAGCCTTTGAAAATCACTCCGGTCAGACTTATTTTGACGATTCAGATAAGTTACATCCCTTGGGTGAAATGATTGAAGGTTACGGCAATAATCCTCAAGATCACGTTGAGGGACTACGCTACCGCAATTTCATCGGAACCTATTCACATGGTCCGCTCTTAAAAAATCTCAATGTTGCTAATGCCATTGTCAAAATGATTTTATCTTGGCACGATGAACGAGTTAGCGCATAAATATAATGAAAACAAATAGCTCCGAATTATTTTCGGAGCTATTTTTGCTTATTAAAAAATCATACAACTGATAAGTATCAATTACTTCCATTCTTCCTGATTATATGCCATTTGCCAAAATTTTAGTTCATAATAGCTGCTTCTTAAAAATGCATCCTTCATTTTAGCAAGTTCTTTTTTGGGGACATTGGTTGCGAGCTGGTTAATCAATGCTAATAGTTTTTTTACATTAACTGCATACCAGTCACCGTCGTATGTATCAATCCATTCTTGATAATACTTCACTGGGGATCCTACTTTGGCCATTTTATGACCAATTTCTTGATAAAGCCAATAACATGGTGCAATTGCACACAAAGCTCCAGCTAAGCCATCTCTTTGTAATGTTAGGTAGAGATGATTAACGTACGCATATGCTGTTGGCGCAACTATTGTAGTATCAACTTCATCATCTGTAATGTTAAGTTCTTTGAAAAACTGCTTGCGCACCTCTACTTCGGATTCTTGAAGATCCTCTGCGCTTGCCAGCACAAAGTTTTTAATATTTAAATCTGTAGTTTGCTCTGCAATTAATTGATGAATTTTGGCAAACTCAGATAAATAGTATCGATCCTGGAGCAAATAAAAGCGAAATTTAGCAAGTGGTAATTCCCCACTTTGCAATTCGATGATGAATGGCTGTTTTTCACTTTTAATCCACAAGTCACTAACTAATTGATGCAGTTGATCCGTAAACTCAACCATCTTTGTTCTCCCTAATAAATAATAATATAGTGTTTAAATTTCTCTTAGTTTACCTTAGTATTTTTTTATCAGCAAATTCAGATAAATACTTATTGTCTTGGTTTTTAAAAGCAGGTATAATTGGAAGCGATAACACGAGGGGTGCCTTTGGCTGAGATAAAATTTATATTTTGAACCCTTTGAACCTGTAAGCTAATTCTTGCGTAGGAACGTGTCAAATAGGCTTTTTAATTGCTTTGACACTCCTAAAATCGTGTCAAAGCTTTTTTCATAGCTTTAAAACGAGGCAAGCATTTTTAGGAGACATAAATGAAACTTGACCTTTTAACTAAATTACGTGAAACCAACCCTGTTGTACTTAACGCTGCAAATTTTGTCACCGTTCAGGATGTGGCTAATGGATTAAATGCGCTTGGTGCATCACCAATTATGAGTAAAGAAATCGCTGAAGCTGATGAGATGGTCCAAATGGCCTCAAGTCTGGCTATTAATTTAGGAACCTTGACTAAATTGCAGATTGAACAAATAAGCAGATTAATGCAGCTAGCTGTTCGTTACCAAAAACCTATCGTATTAGACCCAGTTGCCGTAGGGGCCGTCAAATATCGCCTAGATACAGCTAATAATCTATTAGCTAATTTCCCTGTCAGTATTATTCGCGGAAATGTTGGTGAAATTGCAGCTTTGGGCGGCTTTGATTGGAACGCCAAAGGAATTGATGCAGGTACCGGAGATGAAAACGTTGATCAAATCGCCCAAGAAACTGCTAAAAAATTTCACTGTGTAGTTATTGCAAGTGGTGCGACAGACACCATTAGTGATGGGCAAAAAACAGCTCACATCTATAATGGCACGCCACTATTTCAGGCACATGTAGGATCGGGTGATATGCTGTCCAGTATCGTTGCCGCTTTTGCAGCAATTTGTCCCGATTCATTTGAAGCTGCTCAAACAGCAACTCTTGTTTTTTCAGCAACAGGTGAATTATTAGCACAAGAACATCCTGAGGTTGGTCCTGGTACCTTCAGTATGTATCTCATGGATTATCTAGCTAAAATAAGCATTTCTCAAATTGAAAATGTCGCTAAGTTTGATTAGGAGGCTTCTTAATGACAGAAGAAATTAATTCTTTCCCACAAGTTTTAACTATTGCAGGTACCGATTCAGGTGGTGGTGCTGGAATCATGGCCGATCTTAAAACATTTCAAATGCAAAATGTATTTGGTACTGCTGTAGTTGTGGCAGTGACTGCTCAAAACACACTTGGTGTACAAGACTCATTTTTAATGCCACTAGATATGATTGATGCACAATTCAGCTCTTTAGCTTCTGATTTTAAAATTAGAGCTTGTAAAACTGGTATGCTCGGTGATGCTGCACATGTTCATCAAGTAGCACTTAACCTACAAAAATATGATTTTGGACCTATTACGGTCGATCCTGTAATGGTGGCTAAAGGTGGGGCACCCCTTCTAAGTGAAGATGCGGTTGAAACCGTTAAGAGTGAGCTTCTGCCACTAGCTAATTTAATTACTCCCAATTTACCAGAAGCAGAAGTTCTAACCGGAATTCATGCTAAAAATGAGGAAGACTATCCTAAGCTGGCAAAAATTTTACGTGATTTAGGGGTTAAAAATGTTTTAATTAAAGGTGGCCATTCCAATAGCAAAATAGTTCGCGACTATCTTCTGCTTGAAGATAATAGTGATTGTTGGCTCAGCGGTGAACGTACTTATACCAAACGTACACATGGCACTGGGGATACTCTCGCTGCCGCTATCACTGCACAGCTAGCGCTTGGTCACTCGCTACTTGAAGCTGTGCAACTTGCTAAAAAATATGTTACTAAAACAATTGAGCAGACTATTCAAGTTGGTCATGGTCATGGCCCTCTTAACCACTGGGCAAAATGAGTGAGGTAAAAATGAAAAAATTTGATTCCAAATTTCTACAGGCATATTTTATTTGTGGTACTCAAGATTTACAACAAAATCAAACATTGCCAGGTCTTCTCGAGCAAGCTCTAGAAGCTGGAATTACTGCATATCAATTTCGCGAAAAAGGCGTAAATTCAATTTCAGACAAATCAGCACGACTAACTATGGCACAAGAATTACACCATCTTTGTCAAAAATATAATGTCCCATTTATCATCGATGATGATGTTCAACTTGCTAAAAGTGTCCATGCCGAAGGAATTCACGTAGGTCAAGATGATGAAAATATTTCCCAGGTAATAAAAGAAGCTAAAAATACAATGTTTGTCGGCTATTCATGCTCAACATTAGCCGAAATTGAAACTGCTAATCAAATTGAAGGAATTGATTACTATGGTAGTGGTCCAGTTTTTGCAACTCAGTCAAAAGATGACGCCGACCCAATAATTGGTCTTGCAGGGCTAAGCAAACTAGTAAAACACTCTTCAAGACCTATTGTTGCAATTGGTGGAATCGAAGAAAAAGATTTACCTGCAATTGCACAGACCAAAGCATCTGGTGCTTCAGTTATTTCTATGATTACCCAAAGTAATGATATAAAGCAAACAGTCACTGAGATGTTGCAAGCACCATGGCATAAATAAAATATATAAGCTCTTAACACATATTTTATGTTCAACGCTAATAGCTTGGTTGATATAATTTAACTATCAAAAAAACTCCAAAACTGTTGGTCTCAGTTTTGGAGTTTACTTTTATTTAGAATATGATTTTAAAATTAGTTTAGTTTGTTTTTGCGACTTTTTCCAAGGTACGAATCATTTGTGCTACAAAGCCTGATTCGTTATCATACCAAGCATAACCTTTAACTATTTGATCACCGTCTTTACCTGAAACAACCTGAGTCAAAGTTGGGTCAAAGACAGAACCATATTCTGTCCCAATAATATCAGAAGAAACAATCTGGTCTTCATTACAGCCAAAAGTTACACTGTTCTCAGTATGCTTTTTAACTCTTCTATTGAATTCTTCAACTGTTACTTTTTCTTCCACAACTGCTACTAACTCAGTTAATGAACCAGTAATTACCGGAACACGTTCAGCAATACCTGTTAGTCTGCCCTCTAGTTCAGGAATAACTAAGCCAATTGCCTTGGCAGCTCCAGTTGAATGTGGAATAATATTAGCAGCCGCAGCACGAGCATTACGTACATTGCCTCCGCGATCTGGACCATCTTGTAGCATTTGTGTAGCGGTATAAGCATGAAGCGTGGTCATGATTCCTTCTTTAATGCCAAATTCATCATTCATAGCTTTAGCAAGTGGTGCTAAACAGTTAGTTGTACATGAACCTGCTGAAAGAATTTTATCTTCTGGCTTTATCTGGTCATCATTAACATTATAGACAATTGTCTTCATGTTACCAGCTGGAGCAGAAATTAAAACTTTCTTTACTCCTGCAGCTAAATGAGCTTGAGCCTTTTCAGTAGAAGTATAGAAACCTGTACATTCAAGTACAATTTCGATTCCGTTATTTTTAACCCATGGTATTTTAGCTGCATCTTTTTCAGCGTAGACTGGAATACTCTTGCCATCAATTACGATACTATTATCAGTTGCAGAAACATCGTGCTTAAAATTTCCATGTGCTGTATCATATTTTAGCAAGTGTGCTAACATAGCTGGTGAGGTTAAATCGTTAATTGCAACGATTTCCAAATCTTTACTATCGATGTCATATATCCGACGTAAAGCTAATCGGCCAATGCGGCCAAAACCATTAATACCAATTTTTGTAGTCATATTAAGTTCCCCCTTTGATTACAAAATTAGTATATTAGACAAAAATCGCTCTGCATAATCCGAGATTATAATAGGGCTATCACTTTTAATGATATGGTGTAACATGAACTTTAACGATTTATCTATTTTTAAAACAATTTATGAGCTAAAATCAATCAACAAAGCTGCATTAAAGCTTGGCTATACCCAATCAAATATTACCGCACGACTTAAAGCCCTTGAAAAAGAAGTTAATGCTCCACTTTTTGTTCGTTCTAATTTAGGTGTTAGACCAACTAGCAGTGGAGAAAAAATGTATAAATTTGCAACTACAACCTTACAAAATTATCAGGACTTAAAAGCGAGCTTAACAACCAGCAAACCACAAATCTTGATTGCTGAACTTCTTTTTGGCTATCTGATTACTAAGAAGCCCAAGTTCTTAATTGATCGCTACGAAGTGATTATTAAAAATACTGATGCGATTCAGGAAATGCTGACTAAAAAGACCTATGATATTGTAATGACTTTCGTTCCAATCAGCTCCTCTAACTACCTATTAACAGAAAAAAGTAGTTTGCAGTCCTGCTTTTTAACTGGAAAAGGCACTGAGAACAAGAAAATACCTGTCGCAATCAACGCTGATTTCAATTGTCCGTTTCGAGATTTAACTTTACAGCTGGCATCAAATAAAAGCGAAATTATCGAAATTGATTCACTCGAGATGATCTTGCAACTAGTGAAGCAAGGCAAAGCAACAGCACTTCTGCCAAAATACTTAATCAGTGATGATTTGGTCCCAGCAAATAAGCAAACTTGGGAAATTCCTTATTATTCATATCGCTATCAATTTTAGTAGATAAAATGCTAGATTATTTTTAGCTCAGATTTTGGCAAAACTAAAAAGCACCAAACTACCTCAGTTTGATACTCTGTATTAATCAATTTTTTAATAATAAGACGAATTAATTTTGCTTCTTAAACAACAAATGCACACCGCCATCTGCTAACTTTTTAGAACTTTTAAAAACAAATGAGTCTTCGACATATTTACCTAAAGTATCAAATGCAGATTTTTGCTTAGAGTCACCATTTACATGTGGTGCAACTACTAAAGATATTTCATCGACTAAGTGCGCCTTTAAAAAGACGCCGTCAATAATTGAGCCGCCACAAACAGCAAGCGTTGTGATATTAAAGTTTTGTTTTAACTTAGTCAAAACTTCTGTTAAGTCAAATTCCTGCTCACCACTAATAATATAAGGGATTCGTAAGGAACGTAAGTAGGCTAAATAATTTTTACTTGCCTGCTTAGTAACTATTTCAACTGCATGCATCTTATGACCATTATATTCGAAATAGTTTTTTGTCCAGTTGCATTTACCCTTACGATCAAAAGAAACCGACCAGGTTTGTGAATTAATATCTGGTAGCCAATCTGTATATTCAATTTTATCTGTAGGGTATTTACTTAGGTCAATATTTGAATTGTCTGGCGCAGCATACATCTGAATCGTTTCACGGCCATTAGCATCGGCATTGCTTAATTTAAATAATTCATCTGAATAATATTGACTAGAAATATTACTACCATATTCGCCATCAATCTTTCCATCAATTGAAACATACATGTGAACAATAACTTTACTACGTTTCATAAGCGTACCACTCTTTTCTCCATTACTTTTAAATACTATATGAACTAGTTCACTCAATAACTATTTTTATATGGTAGTACTTGAAGTCAACAAAAACTATTTGTAATTATAAAGTGAAGAACGACAAACTATTAAAAGCTTGTCGTTCTTCACTTGTTTAAAAGAGTTTCTTTAAGTACGTTTCATAAACTGGGCATAGATTAAACGCATATTTTCTGTAAGTTCGCATTGCTAATGGGTCTGTGGAATCAAATTCACCACTTAAAGTTTGATACTCTTCTTGTGCCCAAATTAGTAACTGCTGTTGCAATTGATCTAATAAACTAGGCTGAACGGCTCCCATCCAACCTAATGTTAGTTCTTTTGGATTATCTTCAAAAGAAAAACAATACGCCTCAATTTGATTCATAGAAACCAATGCTAATGGTGCATCTTCTAACTGATCTGCAAAAACCATGTTATCCCATTCAGCTAGAGGTATTTCAGCTACTGGATTGGCTAAGTGGTTTCTCTGATAATCCCTAAAAGAAATTTGCGCTATTTTTTCACGCATCTCAGAATCAAGTTGTACTTGGCGTAAAGTAATAGCTTTTAAGTTACTCTTCTTTATCGGTGTTAAGTCCTCCATAGCACTTTGCAATGAAATTTTGGGTTCAACCGTTTTCCGAATTAAGTTGAAGCCATCATCTTGCGCTAAAAAATTGAAAAGTAACTGTGGCGCGTAGTCAAAAGTAATCAAAGCCTGGCAGTTCTCCTGCTGCGCCTTCTTAGTTAAGTCTGCAACAATTTGAAGATAAACTCGTTCTAACTCTGCTGCGGAAAAGTTAGGGCTGAGATAAGCCGCAAAACTTAAAGAATAAGGATGAAATCCATTTTTCCAGTAAGTACTTATACCCACTATTTTATTTCCCAGGCAATAAGTTCTCACGTTTTGAGGATATTGCTTTATTGCAGTTTTGATTTCCCTATCTTCAATAACGTCAGCTAATAATTCATCATACATAGTAAATTTCTAACTCTCCTAACCTGCTCTGACCAGTTAGAACTAAAGTGGGTCCTCCACCAGTTGACTCCCCATTAATCTCTAGTTCGCCCAAAGTCACATCTAGTCTCCTGCTATCAATTTTCCATGATTTAGGAATGTAAATCTCTACTTCTCCTAACGAAGCATTAATATCCATAGTGATAAATGCGCCTGCAGGTTTAGCTTGATCAAGGTATATCTCGGCTTCGCCTAAAGATGAGTTAACCGTAACTCTACGTAAGCTTTGTGAATGAACATAACGCGAAACGGATGATAAATGCTGATTAATTACTATGTCCTCTCCCTCAATCGTACTGGTGCTAGATTCAGTAAAATCGCCTTGATCAGAATCATCTTTTTTGTAGCCAAAATAAAATTTAGGCCAGAAGCTTTTTTTGAAGATCATTGTGAAACCAATGTAAAGTAACAGTGCTGCGATTAAAATTGTCCATGGAACGAGCTTCACGATATGTAGTGGCTTTGCATAAACAATTAATAGAAAAGCAATTGAGAAAATTGTCCCAAACAAGCTCTTATTTACGGCACTTTCAATTAAGCAAACACCAAAGACTATTGTCCAGATAATTGTGCCTATTCCCAAATGAAATGTTAATAAATGTAATTGGTTAAGAACTAAGAAAACAGCTGCAGCAACGAATGCCAACCCCCAAAATAGTTCTCTAATTTTATGCTTTCTCATTATTAAGACCTTCTTTCATTGAGTCGATCATTTAGATTACGATAGTAGTGCCGCGAAACATAGACAGTTTTATAAGAATCGCGAAAATTAATTTTGCAGTTCGAAATTGAACGTGTTAATGAATAAATTTGATTTAAATTTAAGATGGTTGATTTTGAAACACGCATAAACTGATTACTTAATAACTTCTCCAGTTCGTATAGTTTATAATCAACAATAAATGCATCCCTGCACGTGTGTGCAATTACCTGCTTATCTTCAGTTTCAAAAAATAAAATCTCGTTCAAGCTCAGATAATAAGAAACATTCTCTTTTTTGCCTTCAATTTGATCAGGATGACTATTAATCCCCTGTAATTGCTGATATATCTGTTCAACTTCTGGAGTAACAGCTTTAGCATTAATAGTTACACATGTATCTTCATCATCTAAATCAGGATTTAGTTCTATTTTTATTTTCACAATTCTCACCTGCCCTTCATTACTTAATGATTTAATTAAACTATTATTTTTATTTTAAATCTAGCCTTTTTGTCCAAGTGGCAATTATCTCGAACTAAGTGGACAATTATAGACAAACAAAAAGCAGTTCATTGTGATATGAACTGCTTTTTAATTATTCTAATCCAACTTTTTTGAAGATCTCATCAACATGACGTAAATGATAATGATAATCAAATGCATCCGCTACATCAGCTTCTGACAAATAATCCATTATTTTACTTTCTTCAACTAGTTTTCTAAATGAAATTCCTTCATTCCATGATTTAGTTGTTAGCTTTTGAACCATATCATAAGCATCTTCACGAGAAAGACCTGCTTCATCAATTAGTTTCAGCAGTAAGCGTTGCGAATAGATTAGGCCATATGTCTTATCCATGTTTTTGAGCATTGTTTCTGGGAAGACATCAAGGTTAGTCAAAATTCGATTAAACCTATCTAACATATAATCAATTGCAATAGTGCTGTCAGGTAAAATGATACGCTCAGCACTTGAATGAGAAATATCCCGCTCATGCCATAGCGTTACATCTTCATATGCCGTTACGATATGTCCACGCAGTACTCGTGCCATTCCACAAAGATTCTCTGAACCAATTGGATTACGCTTATGTGGCATCGCAGATGAACCTTTTTGCCCAGCACGGAAATGCTCTTCAACTTCATGAATCTCTGAGCGTTGCAAACCGCGAATTTCAGTTGCCCAATTTTCAATACTAGTAGCAATCAATGCTAAAGTAGCAATATACTCAGCGTGCAAATCACGTGGTAAAACTTGACTCGTGATTGGTTGTTGCGTTAATCCTAACTGCTTTAAAACACTCGTTTCAATCTCTGGTGGAACATTAGCAAAAGTACCAACTGCACCCGAAATTTTACCTGATTCAACACCTTTGGCTGCATGCTCGAAACGTTCGATATCACGATTAATTTCCGCATACCAACGTGCAAGTTTCAAGCCGAAAGTTGTTGGCTCTGCTTGGACACCATGTGTCCGGCCCATTTCTACAGTATTCTTATATTTACGCGCCTTTTCAGCAATCGTCTTTTTCAATTCATGCAGATCTTGACGAATGATCTCATCTGCCTGCTTTAAAATATATCCTTGTGCAGTATCAACAACATCAGTTGAGGTCAAACCGAAATGAACCCACTTTTTCTCAGGTCCAAGGCTTTCAGATACCGTTCTTGTAAAAGCAACAACGTCATGATGCGTCACCTGCTCCAACTCTGCTACTCTTTCAGCAGTAAAGCTAGCATTCTTAGCTATCTTTTCCGCATCTTCTTTTGGAACTTCTCCTGCTTCACACCAAGCGTTAGTAGCCGCAATTTCAACTTTTAACCAAGCAGCATACTTGTTTTCATCTGACCAAATTTTGCCCATCTCTGGGCGTGTGTAACGTTCTAGCATAAATTATATTTCCCATGGATTTCGTAAAACAATCGTTTGTTCACGTTCAGGACCAACCGAAACTGTTACTAGTGGAATATCAACTAATTCAGAAATGCGGTTTAAAAACTTTTGGGCATTTTCTGGTAAATCATCCCAAGATTTTGCACCAGTTATATCTTCTTGCCAAGCAGGAAGTTCTTCATAAACTGGCTTGCAACGGTCTAATTCCTTTAAGCTTGCTGGGTAATAATCGATTTCTTGACCGTCAAGTTCATATGCTGTAGCAATTTTTACTGTATCAAAACCACTAAAAATATCTAGCAAGTTAAGGCTAAGTCCATTAATTCCAGAAACACGTTTAGCGTGACGCAAAGCAACTGAATCGAACCAACCCACACGACGTGGCCGTCCTGTAACTGTTCCATACTCATGTGCAGTTTCACGAATTAAATCCCCAGTTTCATCATTAAGTTCAGTTGGGAATGGGCCAGCACCTACACGAGTTGTGTAAGCCTTGCAGACACCGATTACTGTGTTTAAGCGATTAGCGCCGACTCCCATTCCACTGGCAATTCCACCTGAAATTGAGTTTGATGAAGTGACAAATGGGTATGTTCCCTCATCAATATCAAGCATAATTCCTTGAGCACCTTCAAACAAAACTTTTTCGTTGTTATCAAGCGCATCGTTAACCAAAACTGAGGTATCAGTAACGTATTTCTTTATTTTTTGACCATATTCATAGTATTGGTCAAAAATGTCGTCAAATTTAAGTGCATCTTTACCATAGACTTTGGTAAAGAGTTCATTTTTCTCTTTTAAATTAGCTCGTAGTTTTTCTTCAAAGGTGTCTTTTTCAAGCAAGTCACAAACTCTGATACCAATTCTAGATGCCTTATCCATATATGCCGGGCCAATTCCGTTTTTGGTAGTACCAATCTTGTTTGCACCCTTGGCTTCTTCTTGGTACTCATCTTGCAAAATATGGTATGGCATAATAATATGCGCACGGTTTGAAATCTTTAGTTTACTGGTGTCAATTCCACTTTCTTCTAGGCTTTTTACTTCACCTAGTAATACTTCTGGATTAATTACTACACCATTACCAATAACCGCACCCTTAGCTGATGCAAAAATTCCGGATGGAATCAAGCGCATCTTAAAAGTTTGGTCATCAATTTCAATTGTGTGTCCAGCGTTATTACCACCATTCGAGCGAACTGCATAAGCAGCTTCCTTACTAAGGAAATCGGTAATTTTACCCTTTCCTTCATCGCCCCATTGGCTTCCAACAACTGCAACTGCTGTCATTTTCATTCACCTCATCAAAATCTACAAATATCACGTGAATAGTCTAGCAATTTATAGCTATGTAGTCAAATTTAAATGCGAATTATAACCACAAGGTTATTTTAAATAGTTCGATTTTTATATTGACAAAAAAAGGCTTTTTGATTATAGTAATTTGGTTCAAAACCAAGATTTATATAGGAGTTAATTTACTCATGAGTAATTATTTTAGTGTGGAAGCTTTTGACTATGATGACATTCAGCTTGTTCCCAATAAGGGAATCATCAAAAGTAGACACGATGCAGACACAAGTGTTAAGTTTGGAAACCGAACATTTAAAATTCCAGTTGTGCCGGCTAACATGGAAAGTGTTATTAATGATGAACTTGCTGTCTGGTTAGCCAAAAATGGTTATTACTATGTAATGCATCGCTTTCAGCCTGAAAAGCGCCTTGACTTCATTAAAATGATGCACGAAAAAGGGCTATTTGCATCAATTTCAGTAGGAATTAAACAGGGTGAATACAACTTTATCGATCAACTAGCTAAAGAGAACATTGTTCCAGAATACATCACGATTGACGTTGCACATGGTCATTCGGTTTATGTTATCGACATGATTAAGTACATCAAAGAAAAATTGCCTGACACTTTTTTAACTGCTGGAAACATTGCTACCCCAGAAGCAGTCCGCGAATTGGAGAATGCAGGAGCAGATGCGACTAAAGTCGGTGTTGGTCCTGGTCGTGCATGCATTACCAAACTAAAAACTGGCTTTGGTACAGGTGGCTGGCAATTAGCTGCTTTAAGAATGTGTAGTAAAGTTGCAAGTAAACCTGTGATTGCTGACGGTGGTATTCGTTATAACGGCGATATTGCTAAATCTGTTCGATTCGGTGCAACAATGGTAATGATTGGCTCAATGCTTGCTGGTCATGAAGAATCTCCTGGTAATGTCATCAAAATCAATGGCAAAACATATAAGCAATACTGGGGATCTGCTTCAGAAGTCCAAAAGGGCGCTTATCGTAACGTTGAAGGTAAGCAAATGCTAGTGCCATACCGTGGTTCAATTGCTGATACGTTGACAGAAATGGAAGAAGATCTACAGTCTTCTATCTCCTACGCAGGTGGAAAAAACCTCAGTTCTATTAAATTAGTTGATTACGTTATTGTTAAAAACACTATTATGAGTGGTGATAAATAATTATAATAATTTTTTATTGTTATTATTAATTTGCAGTGGCATTAAATAAGTATTTCCGTTAAAATGGTATTTATCTCAGTATTGTTAGGTAGTCAGTACTGGGATTTTTTTGTGCACATTTTTCCAATAAAAAAGCACTGACATTATCTTGCGATAATATCAGTGCCTTAATAAATACATCTTATCTAGGTAACCGTTCTTCTCTTGATAAAAATTTTCGGAAAGGATTGTGCGGCTCGCTCTGATACCAATATGCAACAGTTGAAACGTCATCAGAACGTTCATACAAAGTAATGTCGTTATTACCGATATCCTGGAAAGTAACTTTTAAGCTTTCAGAAAAAGCAATTGGGTCAGGCAAATGCCATCTATACAAACCGTGCTGTGGTAGTCCATCATTTCCGCAAGCGTGAACTGAGTTAGGATCAGGCTTACCTGCACTGAACATATCTCTAGTATGGTCTTGAGTTTCATGGAATGGATAACCTTGATATGGTGTTGAATAAGTATAAGTCTCCGGTAGATGACCATACTCTTGCTTTTGAAAGGCCCATGCACCTCCAAAGTAGTCTTCAGCACCAGTTGAAGTTACCGTTGGATATTGCTCATCGTTATCAATATAGAATTTAAATTCGCCTTCACCCCACCAATACCTTTGCAGTGCACAAAGTGCCATGTAGGTTCCAACATAGTAGCCTTTACCTTTAACACCATCAATCAAAGTGTAATCTTGGCCTTTTTTAACTGGATCCTCACGATTCCAATAAGCATGGAAATACAATAAATCATCCTCTGGTTCAGGTTTTTCTACATAATTAATAGTGTAGAAAAAATGCTTTATAAATGCTGGATGCTCATTAGTAATAGTAATTTTAGCGTGCTTGTTGAAAGGCATTTTAAAGTAGGAGTTCATGCCGCCAATTGGATTAACAACAATTGGCACAGAATTCACAATACAGCGTGTTCCAAAACCATTACAAAAGAAATCGCCTAGTGGAACTTCAACGGAAGGAGTTTCCTCATCATCCCAGTACATTCTTAAGACTAAATCCCTCAGTACAAAGCTACCCATAGTTGTTTTATCTGTAACGGTAAACCACATATGACGAATCTCACCTGGACCATCAATATCAGCTAAAGTGACCGTTTCGCCTTCTTCTAGCGAAATATCAGCACTACCCTTTCTTTGTGGCCCTAACTTACCAGTTGCCATTGCAGCTTGACCAGGTGCACCCGTTTTATTCTCAGCAGAAATCGTTCTGCTTTTTTCATTTTTGAAGTGTAATACGTCATCTAAAGTGCTCATCATCTCACCTATTCATCATCGTCATCGCCAGTTGAATCAATCGTTGATACCTGAAATAATTGTTGTCTTGCTTCATCAACCATATTAGCAATATTGATTGGTTGGTTATTTTTTACTGCTAAAGCGAGTTCAAGTGTGAAGGGTAAATTAACACCCGTAATCACGTGAACATTGTCAGACATGAATTGACTAACAACTTGATTAACGCTACCAAAACCCAAATCTGTCAGCAAATAAAACTCATCATCTGGATTAAGCAATTTGCTAATTCTATCCTTCAATTCATCTGTTCCTTCATTATCCATGTAAGCACAAATCGAAGAGACAATTTTTTGATCGCTTGTTAAACCAGTTAACGTTTCTTGATAGCCTTTTGCCAGCGTGTAATGAGTAATAACAATTATTTTCTTCATAGGTATTCCTTACTTTAAAAATCCAAAGGCTGCTCCAAACATTGCGATTACAATAAATAACAAAATAACCCAAGTCATACTTAGTTTCTTTGACTTCAATAGCTTATAAGCTAGCAAAACAAGTAATGCCGGAATCATTTGTGGCAATATTTTGTCTAACATTGGTTGAATCTGCATTGAAACTTTACCAAACTGAAATTTTAATGGTGAAGTAACTGAGATAACTGAACCAATTAATGAACCAACAACTGTAATTCCCAAAACAGAAGCAGCTTCTGTTAAATAATTAATTTTATCACCGTATTCGGTAATAATTTTTGACCCTTGACGATAACCAAACTCGAAACAATGCATACGAAGGAAAAAGATAATTGCAATTAGAACTCCCCAAAGCAAAATTCCAAATGGATTATTTTGTAAAGCCATATAGGCAGCAATTGAACCCATAATCGTTGGAATCATTGTCATTAATAATGAGTCTCCGATTCCAGCTAATGGTCCCATTGTACCAACTTTAAAATCGTTAATTGCCGTCTTAGCAGCTAAACCTTGCTTTTCTTCCATTGCCACACAAGCACCCAAAACAATAGCAGCAAGCCAAGGTTGAGTATTGTAGTATTGGAAATGATTGTCCAAAGCTTCTACATAATCATCATCATTCTTATATATTTTACGCAAAATTGGAGACAATGCATAGGCTACAGAAGCACCTTGTTGAGTTTCGTAATTGTATGTCTCAACACTCATCAGCCAACGATAATTAGCCTTGTGTAAGTCTTTCTTGGTTACAATTGGACCATAAACATCTTTTTGATTTTTCTTATTCATTCTATTCATCCTCTCCAATACCAGAAGTTACATTTGCAGCATCAGCAGCTGCTCTAGCCTGACCTTCTTTTTCAGCTTGTTTGTAAGTTGAAAATGCAGCGGCAAAACCAATAATTGCAGCACCGATAATTGGAACTTTTAAGAAGGCTGCCAAGAAGAACCCAATTAATAAGTAATTAACTAATTTACCGGTAGGCATATAGTTAAGTAACATTGCAATTCCGACAGCAGGTAACATTTCACCAGCAATTGTTAAACCACTCATGAACCATTTCGGCATAACTTGTAGTATAAAGTTAACAGCTGATTGGCCTAAAGTAACTGAAATGAAAACAGGGATAGCTGCAGACAAACCAAAGAAGATTGGTCCTAACCATGTTACGGCGTTCATCTTTTTAAATTCACGCGCATCAGCATAGCTTTTAGCTTTTTTAGCAACGAAACCGTTCAAAATCTTAACGATAACATCTAATTGAACACCTAACATCCCAACGGGTAATCCGATTGCTAAACCAGCACTCTTACCCATCGAAACACCAAAGGCAGTTGCGATAATTGCAGTCGTTCCGTAGTCTGGTACTGATGAACCACCAAAGCCAGCTACACCCAATGACATTAGTTGAACTGTACCACCAACTAATAAACCTGTTTGAACATCGCCCATGATGATACCTGTAAATAAACCCCAAAATACAGGATAATTGACAAATAGCATCGGTATACCGTAGTAATCAATATGCTTAATAAAAGCTAAAAGCGTTAAAAGAATTATTTGTAAAACTGTAAAGTGCATATTATTTATTCTTCCTATCTTCTAAAAACTCTTTGGTCACAACAACTTCTTTATCAGCAGGAACATACTGTGAAATTAGTTCAACACCCTTTTCTAGTAATTTTTCATAATCTGCAATTTCAGCATCATCTGCAAATGCCCTTTTTGAAATTTCAATGCCGTTTTCACGTGCAGTCGTTCCACCAATAATTAGTTTGTCAATTTTGACCCCACTATTAACTAAATCGAGAAAAGTTTTAGGCTCCTTAGCCAAAATAAGTAATTTCTCTGGATCATATTTTCCACTCTTAAAATTAGTTAGTGCTTTTTCTTCTGTAATGATTGAAATTGCATTACCAGCTGGGCGAGCCATTTTCATAGTTGCCTTGCTAACCGCATTGTTTGCCGTATCATCATCAATTACCATTACACGATTGGATCCTGACTGTGGCGCCCATTGCGTTACAATGATTCCATGTAACAACCGATTATCTATTCTTGCTAATACAACACTCATGCTTATTCCTCCTTAAGAATAATGTTTATTGCTTTCACCATTTTATTAGCAATTATCGTGCCAAGTTAGTGTCTAAAAAACCAGCAGTACTATATACTGCTGGTTTCTCTTTTTTTGTTTACTGATTTGACACTGTCTCATTAAACAAAGCTATAGTGTCAAAAGTTATTTCTATTGATTTCCAGAATTAAATACTAATTCATAGATATATTGAATCTCGGTTAAAGGTATCTTTATATTATAAATCTCTTCAAGCGGCTTTAATGCCATGCGAATATCAGCCATCCCCTTTTTGTTATTTTGGTCTTCCTGAAAATCACGTGGACCATTTTCTAATGACTGATTGCGAATAATTCGTTCAATCATGCAACTAATATGAACATATAGAGACATTACAGTTTGATTAGATAATCTCTTATCCAAGCACTTGTTTAGTCGGTCAATGCATGTTCCAATATTTTTAATTACTGCCTTGGTGTCTAAAATTGTTAGTGAGTTAATAACTCGTTCAATACTAAAGTTCCTAAGTATAGAATCGTTAAACTCATATAAATCTTGACTGTTTAAGTCGCCCTTTAGTACGTCTTTTAGTACGTTTAGTTTAGAACCGTTCACTAGCTGATCAATCGATATAAATGGAATGTTTTGATATTCAGGGTTAGCTGTTCCAATAACTGTCAAGATGTTGTATTTACGCTTAATTGCATTTTCTTGATCTTCAATTTTTAATGAATCATAGGAATAAGCTTTAACTACAACTTTTGTTTTGCTTGGCAAACTTTCTTTTATCATATCTTTGATTTTGATTGCTGTACCCACACCAGTTGTGCAACAAACAATAATTACATCCTGCTTAATCATTTTAGGATAAATAATTCGATAGTCATTATGAATACTATCGTTCATATTTTTAATCATTGCTTCAATTGGCTTTTTCTTTTTGATATAGTCAGCCGCAAATAATGCTAACTGTGTTGAAACATTATTAAATATTACAATTGGAAAATTTATTTCTGTTTTTAACAATTCAGGAATTTTTTCTAATGAACCCATATCAGCCATTAAAATTATGCCATCTTTTACATGACGAACATGAATGTAATCTGACACTTTTTGTGCAATGTCTTCAGGTTTAATATCAATAGGCATATCAAATGAATCAAGTAGCGGCTCACCAATTATTTTATTAACCGTGTCCGCAATACTACTTGCCGTTGAATATCCATGTGCTAGTAATATACAGTGAATTAGATCTGAATTCTTTTCGCGTTGGACGCTTTCAAGGTATATGGTCAAAAATAATTGATCAATTTCATCAGTATATAAATTCAAAGTGTTACCAATCGTGTCTATAATCAGCTGCACAACTGGTTTAATATAATTCGCCTCATTCATTTTACCGATTATTTCATCAACTAACTTACTATCCTCAATAGTAACCTGCCAATGGTTTTCCTGACGGAAATAAAAATAATAAGAAATAGCAACTATAATATTCCCATTGAAATCATTATTAAGGTTATCTTGAAGATACCCAACCTTGCGGTTAAGCATATTCTTGATTAATTCAAGCGGTAACTCACCTATATTCAAATCATCTTTTTTAAAAATCAAATAATCACATAATGAGTTGATTGCCTCAAAGGCCTTGGTTTTAAAATTTGTAAAATCTTCCTGCTTATATAGCAGAAAGATTTTTTCAATTGTCTTTTTGATGTAGCTATCACGCTGTTGATTTTCTAAAAAGTCTGCAACATTGCTCTTGGGTCTGATAATCAGGTCAGCCTTGCTAGGCGTTAGCACTTCTTCTTCATTAGCACTTGTAAGCAAAATAGATTGCGGTAAATCGGCAAGTTTTATACTTACAGTATCTGCTTGAGGATTCTTCTCAAGAGCACTGGCTACTGACAAAAGCACATCATTTTTCAATTGGCCAATATTATTTGTGAAACTTGTATTGGTTAACGTAGAAAAGACTTGATTATTAATTTTGATTGCTTTATTTATTTTTTTCGCATGTTCTATATAAAAATAAATAATTAAAGCACTAATTTCATTTATTGTCCGTTCATTTAACGGTGGCATAGTAATTTGTACTGGTATTCGACGGATAAAAGTCGCTAAAAAATTACTTTCAACATTTTCCGTTGTAGCACATATTAGTCTAACGTTAACCTTTTTATTTTTACCAGCATCACCTAACGGCGAAATCATTCCCGTATCAAGATAAGAAAACAATTTCTCTTGCCCTTTAGGATCAAGTCGGTGCACTTCATCTAAAAACAGCATACCTCCATCTGCATCATCGAAAAGACCAGGATGGTCATCATCGGCACCAGTAAAGGCTCCTTTGACATAGCCAAAAAGCGTGCTAGTTAGTAATTCAGGATTATCAGCATATTCTGCACAGTTAAAGCTAACAAATTTACCATCCGCAGGAATATATCCTTCTGCTACACAATAATCAAAGTACTTTCTAGCAATATAGCTTTTACCCGTTCCTGTTTGACCATTTATTAGTACAGGCAAACTTCCCGGATATGAGGCCGCTGCCTTCAATTTCTTTATTTGACTATAAAGAGATTTATCATTCCCAATTACACTAGCAAAAACATCTTGATGCTGATATTCGCTATGTAAGCTTTGAATACTATCATATTCATTTTCTAACTCACTTTTTGCTTTTTTCTCAGCAGTCTCCTTATCAATAAAGATAGCTGGACGAGTATTTATTTTAATTAATTTATTTTCTTTAACTAATTGATTTAAATAATGGCTGACAGTATTACGCTTAATATCAATTTTTTCAGCTAATTGATTCGTCGTTAAATAATGATCTTCATCTTGCTGTTCGTTCTTAATTATTTCTAGCAGTTGTTCTTTTACATTCATGCTAATTTCCCCATTACATAATCTTATCACCATGTTAGCGGTTTTATAGAAACTGTTCAAGTTAGAATATCAAAGTCACCAATACCTAAACAGCTTTATTTAGGCAGTATATTAGTGGGAACTATTTCTTTTAGTATGGCTATGATTCTTTGAAATAACGTATCATTCTCTTTATGCATCGGATATGCCACTCCATAGGAAAAAGGATCACTATAGTTTAAATAAGAATATTTAAATCCCTTTTTATTAAGGTCAACTACAAAATTAGGCATAATTGCAACTTGATTTACTGTAGCTGAAATATAATCGTACATCAAAAAATAATTATCAACTGTTTTAATATTTTCTGCATTAAGTTTTTGGCATAGCACTTGATTAAGGTGGTAAATACTTGGATATGAGCGATCAGTAAAAGGAACTAATACACAAGTGTTTTTCAGTTCAGTAATACTCACCTTTTTGCCAAAATCAAAATTAGCATTTGCGTTATACATTAAGACAAACTTACCAGAAATTAGAGAAACAAAATTCAGTCCTGAAGCACTCTTAATAATATCATCGGAAAGAATAGCAATATCAACCTTGCCATCTGTTAGTTGAGAAACATAATCACCTAAGTAATTAACTGTAAAGTCAAAACTGGTTGGTTTACATTGCCTTATCAAAGTAGGCAGAAAGGAACGCTCAAAAGGCGAATAATCCAGACCTATATTCACGTTGCCAAACAATTCCTTTTGATGCGATTTAGTGATATTTAAAATTGCATTATCCTTTTCTTTAAGAATATTAACTGCAACTTGATAAAAATACTCACCATCTAAAGTTAAAGCAATCTTATGAGGATTTCTGACAAGTAAACGGGTCTTAAGTTCTTTTTCCAAATCGTTAAGGTTTTTGGAAATTGCTGATTGTGAGAAATTAAGTTTACGTGCTGCTGTCGTAAAACTTAGGTTATCAGCAACGTAAATAAAACAGCGAAGTTGTGTGAAATTCATTTTATTATTCCTTTTAGTAATAACATATTCCAATTTTTAAAAACCAGCTTATTTCCCAGGGAATACTATTAATGTGTAATAGTAGAAAGGAAAAAAGCAAAATGACAGATAATTATGATGTTGTAGTTATTGGTGGAGGTTTATCAGGCTTTGCAGCAGCAACAGAGGCAGCAGATAAAAACCTTAAAACATTACTTGTCGAAAAAGGTCGCACTACCGGTGGAACTGGCAATTATGTTGAAGGTGTTTTTGCAGTTCAATCCAAAATGCAAAAGCAGGCAGGGATCGATATCACACCAGAAAGTATTCTCCAAGCTGAATTAGATTATTCACATTATGAAGCCAACGGCTTAATTTGGAAAAAGTACATTGAACATTCAGCAGAAAATATCGAGTGGCTGGAAAAGCATGGAGTAAAATTTAAAGACGTCGTTAATATGGGGACCGGTTTTTCGACTTGGCATCTTTTTGAGGGATATGGTGATAAAGCTATCCATGATGGTTTGGAACCTTATATTAAATCTAAAGGAGTGGAAATTAAGACGCTCACACGTGCAGAAGGACTAACTACTACTTCTTCTGGAAGCTTTCAGCTTAATTTAATTAATGTTACCGACAATTCGACTCAGACGATTAGTGCTAAAGACATCATTTTGGCAACAGGAGGTTATCTAAACAACCCTGAGTTAATGGCCAATGCGCATAAGTATAATCCTCAAAAAATTGTGGCCGTAAACTCTGGAAAAAGCACTGGCGACGGCTTACAAATGGCCTGGTCAGTGGGTGCACGAAAGTTCTTTACCGGAATGACAATGAACTTTGGTGGCCAAATTTATGATAAAACTAATCAGGTACCAGCCTACGAACTCTCTGACTGGAATCTTGGTAGTGCAGTGTGTGATGAGCCAGTTTTATGGATTAATGAAAACGGTGATCGTTTTGTTAATGAATATGACTGCGTGACCAATTGGGCCAATGAAGGGAACTCAATGCTACGTCAAGATCGGGTTTTTGCTATTTTTGATCAAAAAACGATTGATGACTTCACTGAAAAGAGTTTTCCGTTAGATTTACATCCCTTTTATGAATTACCTAATTACCCTAATTTGAAAAAAGAAATTAAGGTTGCCTTGGACAAGAAGCTTAGTTTCATTACTGTAAGTGATTCTCTAGCAGACCTTGCTGAAAAGATTTCAGCTCCTAATCTTGTTGAAAGCATTAATAAGTACAATAAGATGGCAGCTACTGAGTTAGACACTGATTTTGGTAAACCTGCAAAATACTTATTACCAATTACTCAGGGGCCATTCTATGCATTAGAAATGGAAGTTGGTGCTTTCACTACGGGTGATGGGCTGAAAGTTAATGTCAACAATGAAGTTATTGACAACGATGGACATGAAATAAAGCATTTATATGCAATTGGAAGTGACGGCTCTGGAGTCATCTATGGCGACACATATGGTGTTGAAGTTAGTGGAACTCATGCAGGCTACTGTATCTACTCAGCTAGAAATGCTGTTGATAATATAGTAAAGGCGTAGCAGGAGCTTTAACTTTACCATTAACAAAAAGGGGTACTCAGTAATTAGCTGGGCAGCCCCTTTTCTTCTATTTATTTTTAACTTTGCAATAACCATATGCTAGCATTATTAGCATTAATACTAATAAGCCTATTCCTAACATAAAGACAAAATTCCAATTCAATGATAATTCATAAACTAGACTAACTGCAGGCACTGCAAATGCACCCACCAAATAAGTAATCGAATTAATATACGAATAGCCCTTAGCAAAATTTGTTCCTAGAATGTCCTTAGCAAAAATCTGCTCACCGGGTCCATAAATATCTGTTAGAATATCCGCACCGATTGCACTAATAAGTGCAAAGGCTTCTATATGCTTATTTGTTGCCAAGATTAAAAGAGGAAAAGTGCATAACCCTAAAAAAGTCCATACTGGGAGAGCTTTCTTACCACCAAATTTTTCAGTAGTTATTGCAAACAAGGGGGTAATTAAAATATCAACACCTGTCATAATTGTTTCCATTAATCCGCCTACTGTAGCTCCAAAACCGACTTTAACTGCATAGGTTGGAAAAAGTTGACTCATATTAGAAGCAAAAGTAATTGCTATGAAAAAGATTAGTGTAATTATAAACGGTCGTGAAAAAATTATCTTTTTTGGATTTACTTTTTTGGCCAGATACCCCTTATCTGTTTTCCCTGTTTCATCATCACTTATCCCATAAGGCTTCAATCCAATCATTTGTGGACTTGCTTTCATTAATAGTGCACATGGCACTCCTAGTATTAGCGTCATCCACGCAAGAATTAGCATTGTTTGTCTCCAACCACAAATATTGATGAGATAAGTTATCAGTGGTGTCATAATCAACAAATAAATGGTCGAAACAAATGACCCCATTGTAAAAGCAAAATTTTTTCTTTTAGTAAACCAATTATTAAGAACTATACCTTGGACTACAGTTCCACAAGTAGCACTACAAATTCCTACAACAATAGCAAGGAAGTATAACTCCCAAATTCGATTAATTTTTGAAAAGAGCCATATGCTTATAGTGCCAACTATAACGGCAGTAAGAGTGATTTTACTCAAACTAATTCGGTCAATTACTCGATTAATTATTGGTAGCATTGCTGAAATTGAAAAGCTAATTAATGTGTAATACAGCGCTACTATTGACATTCTGCTATTCAAAGATTCTACTAACGGATTTAAAAATAAACTAAATAGTAAAGTGTAAGTATACTCAAGTAAGCTCATCAGCAGTCCAGATGCCAAGACAATTAACCACGGATAAATCCTAGCTAATTTGGACTCCCTAATGTTTTTTCCAATAAACATTGTTTAAAAATAAACAACTAATTATAAAGCGGCTTGTTGTCCAGCTAGTCTGCCAAAAGTCTGAGCATGACTAGCAGTTAAGCCTGGAACATGATCTGGATATGACCCCCAGAAAAATCCACCACTAGCATTACCTGCAGCGTACAAATGTGGAATTGCGTTTCCTTGTGTATTAAGTACTTGCATTTTTGTGTTTACTCTAAGACCATCCAATGTCGCTAATAAGCGTCCACCATACACAGCACCATAATATGAACCTTCTGTAAGTGGCAGAAGTCTAAAGCTCTCTTTACCAAACTCTGTATCCTTACCCTGAGCACACATCTTATTATAGTTATCTACACTGTTTTTTAGATTTTCAACTGGTAAGTTTAACTTTTTAGCCAGTTCTTCAACTGTATCTGCTTTTTGAATAAATCCTTCTTTTATTCTAGTGTTTATTTCTTCTTTGTTTTCATCGGTATTATAAAAACCTGGCCAATTCAATCGTGCACAGCCTAAAGTATGGAACTGCTCTAAATTATCCATTGTTGCATCATTCCAAATCGCTACTTGCAAATAGCCTGGTTGCTTAGTTGCTCTATTCATATCAAATTCATAAGGAGCACTTTCGTTACCTACGCGGTCACCATTTAAGTTCAATTTCAAAAGTGGGTAGCTTCCCATCCAGAAATAACCAATATCTTCCCAAGACTTAATGTAATATTCGTTTGTATTAGTTCCTACTGGCACGGACCCGCGATCAAAAATGATTTCAGCTGGTTCTTCATCACGCCAAGCACCGACTTCAACAGCCGCTAATTGACCAGATCCATCATCACGTGGACTATCGGAGTAAACATTTTTCTTCAAGCCAAGTGGATTCCATTTTTGCATTAAGGCCTCGTTTGAGCCATATCCTCCAGAACAAATAATGACACCCTTCTTAGCTTTGAACTCTTTTAATTCTGATGTCTTAGTGTTTTTTGTTAATACACCAGTTACAGTACCGTCTTCTGTGATTAGATGTTCTAATTTAGTTTGCCACAAAAATTCTGCACCAAGCTCTTTAGCTTTTTCTACGACCCAGTCTCCATAAAAGACATCCTCATGCTTATCATTGGTAACATCGTGTTCTGTAGGAAAAGCTGTATTAATTAAGGTCTGATAATGTGCGTCTGTTTCAGGATATAAGTGAGCACCATGAGGCTTTAAAACATTGTCTTCAAGCCAATCAACTGTAGAAGCACTATTATTAACCCATGTCCAAAGTAACTTTTGGTCAACGTTATCTTGGGCAAAAGCAGATAAGTAATTAATTAATTGATACTTATCAATTTCAATTCCTGCCTTTTTCTGTGCTTTTGTCCCGACCGCAGCAAGTGATAAGCGATATAAAAAGTTAGTACTTTTCATTTTATCAATTACTAAAACCCTAGCACCCTTTTCAGCAGCTGCGCATGCTGCCATGCCGCCAGCATTGCTGGCACCAACTACAATTACATCATATTCGTTTGTGTTCATTTTATTTCTCCTAATCTGCTAATCTTTTTGCTCTATTTTCGCCATAAATTACTGCTAACAAAACGACTAACTCACAAAGCGCAACAATTCCAACTACAATGTTCCAATTGTGTGTTGCATCTGCAATATTACTTAAAACTGGTGTAGCAAACGCACTAACAACATAAGTAATAGAACTAGCGTATGAATAGCCTGCATCAAAGTCTTTACCTAAGATATCTTTGGCAAAAACTTGTTCACCTGAGCCCATTACAACTGAAATTGCATCTGCTGGAATGGCTGCGGCTAAAGCCAAAGGAATCATTCTGGTTTGGTTAGCAATAATCATCAAAATTGGTGCCAAAATAGTTAGAAATAGCCACCATGGAAGTGCCTTTCTTCCGCCAAAGTGGTCAGTTGTTACACCAAATAATGGGGTCATAGCTAAATCAGCTACAGTAATGATGGTTGCAATTAAGCCACCAACATTTGCACCAAAGCCGATTCCTTCAGCAAATGATGGCCAAAGTGATGTCATGTTACCCGCGAATTCATTGAAGCAGAAGAAAATTAGAACTAAGACGAATGATAAAGAGAAGAGTACCTTGCTTGTATTCGAGTTATTTCCAGCTTCTGCATCGGCATCATCGTTAATTTGGTCCAACTCAGCCTGTGAGGAGACACCATAAGGCAACAGACCTAATTTAGCTGGCTCAACTTTAGTAAACAAAGAACATGGTATTCCGATAACCAGCATTATAATTGCCAAAATGATGAAAGCTCTCCGCCAACCGTTACTTTGAATTATTTGTGAAGCAACTGGAGTAATAACTGCTAAAAAAATTGTGTTAAAGAAAGCACCTGCTGTAAAAGCAAAGTTTTTTCTTTTAACAAACCAATTATTTATTACTACACCTTGGACAACATAACCACTGAAACCACAGCAAATACCAACAATCGCAGCTAAAATATAAAATGCAATAACACTATTAGCCATTGAAAATAGCCATGTTGAAACTGCTGCAACTACAATGGATCCTAAAAGAATCATTGAAACATTAACTTTGTGAATAAACTTACCAACTAGCGTTGTACCAACGGCTGTTGCCAAAATTAATACGGTATAATAGTAAGAAACTGAGCCCAATTTTCCACCGCCAATTGAGTTAGCTAGTGGTGTTAAAAATAGGCCCATAACTTGTGTAAAGACACCCGCCACGATACCACAGAGTAGTCCTGTAGTGACTATCATTAGCCATGGATATATTTTCTGTTTATTACTCATTTATCCTTTCTCCTTTGTTAATTACTTTTATCACATTTATGTTAGCATTGAGTTAAGCACTTTCATCAGACATTACAGAAAGCAGCTTTTCCATTTTGGAAAAGCTGCTAATTATCTTCAGGTAAATTATGAATACTAATCAAATCAAATACTTTTTATCATTAGTCAGAACTCGAAATATTACACAAACTGCTAATCAACTATTTGTTTCTCCATCAACAGTTTCTAAAAATATACATAAGTTAGAAACCTTTTTGGGTACAAAATTAATCAAGCCTGGTCGACGTGGAATAGAGCTAACAACTAGTGGAGAATTTTTTTACGTTAAAGCCAAAAGAATATATAAAGATATCGATGATACTGTTACGGATATTAAAAATAGCAATTTAAAAGCACTTGAACCTATTACTATAGCCTTTACTGGATCACTGTTTGAAATAGAATTTCTTTCAAAATTTATTCAAGATCTAGATAATAGTTTGCAACCACGAATTAATCTTGAAATTTTTGATCCTAATGATGGTAACGGCATATCAACCTCATTAATTCAGGGTAAATATGATTTTGTCCTATATCAAAACGACTTTTTTATTGATAAAAAAGAAATTACTTTTAAACCTGTTTTTTCGTCTGGCCTTTCTGTTATTGCCTCAAAGAAAAATCCTTTAAGTAAGAAAAAAACCATAGGTATCAAAGACTTATTTAAGCAAGATGTTTATATCTGGAATTCAGTTCCACCTTTGCCTCTCATTAATCATTTTAAATTTGAACTATCATTAAAATATCCGGAATTCAATTTCAAGAGTATTAGTGATGAAGTGGTACTCGAAATTTTTTGTGCCAGTAATCGTTGCTTAGGGATTGTTCCAAGTATTCTTTACGATAAAGTTAATGAAAAACTTGATTTTATTTTGTTAAATTATAAGTTATCGTTTGAAAATGGTATTGCTTATCGAAAGGGTTACGAGCAAAAGCCCTATTTTCAAAAAATTTTTACAGCTTTGAAAAATGCGGAACTAGAAGAAAAGAAAAAGTGGATTGATTAAGACTTTTGGCTTAGTTCTTTAAGCTACTATTGCTATAGCTGGAATTTATAATCATTAAAAAAGTGCTTCATAATAATTAGCTTGTGTGTCTAACTATCATGGAGCACTTTAATTTTTGTAAAATTTAATCACTCAAATTATAATTCTAAGTAACTACGCTTATTTAACTTCTTCAAATAAAGGGCACTTTTGCTGACTTTTGACATCAAATAAACCCTTATCTGAAATTTTGAAGCTTGGTGAAACAAGCAGAGACAGTGTTGAGAAGGACATAATCTCGTTAGTATTTTTATATCCTAGTTCTTGCATTGTCTTGCGGATTTTACCTATTTCACTACCGAGCACTTGCATTGGTTGGTCACTAGCAACTCCACCAATTGGTAGCTCAGCATTAGCAACTATTTCTTCACCTTTAGCGGCAATATAGCCCCCCTGCTGCTCAATTAATTGATGTTGAATTTTAAGCATTGCCTTTGTGTTGGTTCCCATTACCATCAAGTTATGGTGATCATGTGCCCAGGTGGCGCCTACTGCACCGTCCTTGAGGATGCCGCGATCAACCAGGCCAACACTATAGCGACCTTTTCCACCGTTATAACGGTCTTGTACAAGGATCATAGCTAGGCCTGCTTTTTGCCATTGAACAATATTATTTTCTACTTCTAATTTAACTTGAATATGATTTGTGAAAGTACCAACTGGGTTAACTTGAATGACATTAGCTAATACGTCGCCATTACTTACCAAGTCTGTTTTTAGCACAAAGTCTTCACTCGTTAATTTCGGAGCATTGATTGAATGACGTAACGCTGGTAAAAACTGGTAATCAGTTTTTGTTTCAATATCTTCAGCATTTATCCCGTTTTTGTAAACTGCTTCAATTGACAAAGTACTTGGATCATCCAAAATAACAAAGTCGGCTACTCTACCAGGAGCAATTGCACCGCGATCCCATAATCCCATATGACGAGCTGGTGTGTATGTTGAAATATAAATTGCTTCTTCTGGTGTCATCCCCATTTCGATTGCTTTTTTAACCAAATGGTTCAAATGACTGTGCAGTAAAGTGTCTGGCATTGAGTCATCTGTCACTAGGGCCACGTGCTCAAAATACTTCTGCTCAATAATTGTGTCAATTACTTCTTGGTGCATTGACTTCAGCTGTACTTCAACAAACATCCCGTTACGAATTTTTTCATTAACTAAATCTGCCGTTTGTTGAGTGTGATCAGTAGTGATACCTGCATACAAAACTTTAGCCAAATCTTCACCAGCATATGCTGGAACATGTCCTTCTAATGGCAATGTAGGCTTTTCTTGACGGCAAGTTTTGATAATATCTTTGATTAATGTTTCACGTGGTGATGTCATTCCTTTAAAGTTCATCACCTCACCCAAGCAAATAAACCGGGGATCTTTAAGTAGCTCCTGAACCTCTTTTACACCTATCTGGCCACCAGTTGTTTCCATATCTGGATTAGTCGAAGGAACAGACGAAGGAATACCAAAGAAAATATCAATTGGTGCTGGTTCATCAATAAAGTTTTTGAGTCCCTCAATACCAGCAACATTAGTTATTTCATGGTCATCCGCCACAATTGTCGTTGTACCGTATTTTAAAATCGTTTGACCCATAATTGCTGGCGTAGTCATTGAAGAGTCAATGTGCATGTGGGCATCAACAAATCCCGGAATTAAGTACTTACCTTTTAAATCAAGTGTTTTCTTTGCTTCAATTCCTGGCAAATCTGTATTAATCCAATAGAACTTACCATCTTTGACCGTTACCTGTGTGTCAACAAATTTACGCAGAAATACATTAAAAATATGGCCGTTTTTAATCAACAGATCAACTTGTGTCATTTTTCCTCCCATAAATAAAGAGCTGGTTTTAGCCAACTCTTTTATTTTTCCTTATTACTGATTCATTATCTTGTTCCACTGACTTATCCACGAAGACATATGACTATTCACATAGAAGAAATCAATTGTCTTTGCTCTTTTAGCAATGTCACCGTAAGTCTTATTTGTTGCCTCTGCAGGTGACAATTCAACTTGTGAGTTAACTGGTGCATTATTAAGTGATTTAGCACCAGCAACTTTTTTCTGGTTTTCTTTACTTAGTCTAAAATCAATGTACTTGTAAGCAGCGTCTGCATTTTTGCTATTCTTTAAAATCGCAATATTGTCATAGTTTGCATAAGTACCTGAAGCTGGCACCATGTACTTCAAACTTGGATTTGTCGCTTTCAACATTCCAACGGCGTAGTCACCAACAACTGCAACAGTGATTTCCCCTGTCTTAAACATATTACTCAAATCTGAACTTTGTGCATAAGTTTTTACAACATTTGGTTTCAACTGTTTCATTGCCTGAAACGCTGCCTTACCATCATCCTTAGTCACATCAACATTAGCATGGTCACCTGCAACATAGAGCATTGCAGGACCAAAAGTTGTTGCAAAATCTGGTACGGCAATCTTACCCTTTAATTTCTTTGACCATAAGTCATTCCAATCTTTGATTTGAACTTTCTTTGGATTGTAAATGATCCCTAAACTATTAACAGTGTATGGCACAGTATTAGTCTGTTTAGCTAGCTTTTGTTGATCGCTCGATAAATACTTAAAGTTCTTAATTTTTGAAAAATCTAACTTTTTAAACAGTTTCTTTTTAGAACCTGTAATCGCATTATTTTGTGCTAACTCAATCACATCAACTGTTGAATTAGGGTTGTGTTCTATCTGCGTTAAACGAGTTGAACTATCACCAAATTGCGTAGAAACTTTCACATTATTTTTCTTAGCGTAAGGATCAAGGACATCTGAACGCATTTGCTTTGTTGATAAACCAAAGGTTGATACAACCAATTTACCACTATTTGTACTAGATGAACAAGCCGTGGTTGCAATAGCAGTTCCGGCAACGATAAAGCTGGCAGCTGCCAAGCAAGCTTTTTTGAATTTCATAATAATAAAAAACCTTCCTGAATATTTACTCTGACAATGGATGAAGATGTTTAGCTGGGAGTGTAAGTTTGACCTCATCCCCTGAACTGCGCATCTTCTGTCTTGCTTCCTCAACTTGGAAGTCACCCAATTCTGAATGAATAGTGTATTTAAAACTTTGTCCCAAATATTCACGACCAGTAATCGTACCAGTCAAAGTGTTTTCAGTACTATCTGCGTTCAATTGAATGTTTTCGGGGCGAATGGTAAGAACTTTTGCATTCTCATTATTTTCTTCAGTTGTTAATCTCGTACCCTTGACTGCAATATGATAACTATCCTCACGATTGTCTGCATTAACTGGAATAAAGTTGTCGTAACCAATAAACCGAGCCACATACTCAGTACGTGGATGATGAAAAATATTTTCGGGACGGTCAAATTGTTCAATCCGTCCTTGATTCATAATTAAAACTTTGTCAGAAATTGCAAAACATTCTTGTTGATCATGTGTGACAAAAAGAACTGTCATCTTCATTTCTTGCTGTAATTTACGAATCTCTTCACGCATTTTTAAACGCAATTTAGCATCAAGGTTGCTTAATGGCTCATCCATCAATAGCATCTCTGGATTAGTAACTAGCGCCCTTGCCAAGGAAACTCGTTGTTGCTGTCCTCCAGAAAGTTGTGCCGGAAATTGACTTGCTAGGTCGCTTAAACCCGTCATTTCAAGTATTCCGGTCACTTTTTCGTTGATTTCCTGCTTTGGTAATTTGTGCATTTTTAAGCCAAACGCCACATTATCGAAAACACTTAAATGTGGAAATAAGGCGTAACTTTGGAACACCATCCCAAAGTTGCGTTTATACACAGGTGTTTTGGTAATGTCTTTACCATTAACTAAAATTTGTCCTGCAGTTTCTTGAATTAGACCCGCAATTATTCTTAAAGTTGTAGTTTTTCCACAACCCGAAGGTCCTAGAATTGAAACTAATTCACCATTTTCAATTGTAAAAGATATATCCTGCAAAACTTTAGTTTTACCATCATATGATTTTGCTAAATTTTTTACTTCTAAATTTGCCACACTCAAAACCCCTATTTAGTAATATTGCTAATGCCAATTACTTTTTCAACTAAAAACATCATTAGCGCTGTAAAGACCATTAAAACAACTGAAATTGCAGAAACAGTTGGATCATAATTGTTTTGCAAATAGTTTAGAATTGCTGGTGGCAACATCGTAAGCGATGGCCCATTCATGAATAATGAAATTGGAATATTATTGAACGAATTGATGAAGCACATCATAAAGGCCGCAATGATACTAGACTTAATATTAGGTAAAACAATCAAAAAGAATGCTTTTTTAGGTGAACAGCCGCAGACCCAACTTGCTTCCTCAATATGACTGTCCATCATCAACATACTGGCTGTGATTAACCGAATGACATACGGTAAGCACAGGAGAAAGTGACCAATAATTAAGCTGATAAAAACTGGCATTTTAAAGGTAATAACAGCCGTTTGATATAGTGCAAAGCCAATTACAATTTCAGGAATTAAAGTCGGACTTAGAAAAAATGATTGGAACCAAGCCGCATGTTGCAGATTATAACGTGTTAAAGCATAAACAGCAGGAATGCCAATAATTAAGGCTAAAAAGCTGGCGATTAGTGCCACCAATAGGCTTGACTCAAAGCCGGTAATAAAGTCAGGTTGCTGAAAAATATTGCTATACCACGAAAGGGTAAAACCTGTGATTGGTAAGGAAATCGAGCTTTGATTATTAAATGAAGTTATAACCACTAGGACTAGTGGCAACATAATCAGCGCCAGAATAATTAGTGAAATAATGGTTAACGTTTTATTTTTACGATTAAGCATTAGTCATCCTCCGATCTAGGCGATAGCTTAATCGCTTCATAAGCCACATCGAAAGAGCTGAGATAACGATTAAGATCAAGGCAATTACACTGGCATTTTGCCAATTTCCTAATGTCATGGCCTGTTGATAAATTAAAGTAGCCATCACCAAATGACGATTACCACCAAGGATTTGTGGTGTAGTATATGCTGTCATTGTTCCGGCAAAAACCAGGATACATCCCGTTAAAATGCTTGTAGCAAGTTGAGGAATAATAACCTTGAATAAAGTGTGCCATGGGCTAGAGCCCAAAACAGCAGCAGCCTCTTCAATTTCGATGTTTAATTCTGCAACACTACCAATCAAAGTATTAATCATGATTGGCAAAAACAGATAAACCGAGCCAATAATAATCGACGTATCGGTATATAGAATGTTTAGCGGTGCTTTTATTAAGTGGAGTGAGAGCAATAATTTGTTAATTATGCCATCACGACCCAAGATAATAATCCAAGCAAAGTTTCTAACAACAGCGTTAGTTAACATTGGAAAGAGAATTAGTAAGTTCAGCACCTGTCTAACGGTCTTTTTTTGTCTTCCAATCCATAACGAGATAGGTAATCCAAGAATCAAAACAATAATCACTGTTAAAACTGCTATCAAAAATGTTCTTCCAATTACTGTCCAGTTATAAGAGCTTTTTAGAAACTGTGTATAAAGCGCAAAAAAACCTGCTTTACTCTGGAACGTTGGAATTGCGATTTCAATTAATGGAAAAAAGGTAAAAACCAAGACGCCAAAGAATGCAGGTATTAGTAACCAAACTGCGGTTTTCCGATTCATATATTACCTCCGATTGATTCTAGATTATCTATTTTTTAACAATCTGTCAAGGCAAAATCCGAATATATTTATTTATATAGCTTTTAAAAGTTTGTCTTTTATTTCTGCAAGTTTTTATATAAGCTAAAAATATATGTGTATAACCATTAAAAGCGAACAATAAAAGCCACAGGTTTTTCTGTGGCTTTTTGATAAATGTTTAATTTGTTTGATGTACTAGGTCATCGCGTACAAGACACTCTGCAATTTCGACTGTATTGCTAGCTGCACCACGCAATAGGTTGTCCGCAACAACCCACATCTGAAAGGCACCATCATTTTCTTGATCTTGGCGAATACGCCCAACAAAGGTTTCTCGTTTACCAGCTGCTAAAAGTGGCTGCGGGTAAACTTGTTTGCTAGGATCATCTTGCAAAACTAAACCGGATGTTTTAGCAATCTCTTCCTGTATTTCAGCAGTAGTTGCCGACGAATCTTTTACAACAAAATAAACTGTTTCACCGTGACCAATTTCAATTGGAACTCTCACACAAGTTGCGGTTACTTTAATTTCACCCGCATTTTGATCATTAAGCAAAATCTTTTTAGTTTCATGAATCATTTTCCACTCTTCATGCGTGTAACCATCATCTTCAAACACATCAATCTGCGGCAGCAAATTAAATGCCATCGGATAATGGCGCTTATCCGCTGCAGTCGGCAAAATTTTAGCTTTCAAGTCTTGGTGATTCAGTCTTGCCTGAGCTTGGTTCAGCATTTCATCCCACGCCGCTTTTCCAGCACCTGAAACTGCTTGATAGGTTGAAACAATAATCTGCTTAATTCCCCACCGCTGATAAATCGGATAAAGAGCTGCAACCATCTGAATGGTTGAACAGTTCGGATTGGCAATAATGCCATGATGATTAACTAGTTCCTTGTCATTAACTCCAGGAACAACTAGTGGCACGCCATCTTCCATTCTATAAGCACTCGTGTTATCAACGCAAACTGCACCACGTTTAACGGCCTCTGGTAGCAGCTTTTTTGAAACTGCGCCACCAGCAGACGATAAAACAAGATCTACACCATTAAATGAATCCGGTTGGGCTTCTTCAACTGTAATTTCTTGATTTTTGAATTTTAACTTTTTACCTGCTGAACGTTTTGACGCTAATAGTTTTAGTTTTTTAACCGGTATACTGGATTGTTCAAGCTCACTAATCAGCCGCTGACCAACTGCACCGGTTGCACCCAGTATTGCAACAACATATTCTCTCATTGATGATCATCCTTTTCTGCCAAAAATCGTTTTATTCGTGCCATTGCTTCATGCAAGTCCTCATCACTAGCAGCATATGAAAAGCGAATATAGCCCTGTCCACCATCTCCAAAAGCACTTCCTGGTGTACCACCAACTTTCGCCTCATGCGCTAAATCTAATGCAAAGGCTTCATCATCTGTTCCATATTCTTCAGGAATTTTGGCAAAAACGTAAAATGCCCCTTCACTAACCATCGTCTTTAATCCCATTTCGTTAAGTGCATCAACGATATAGTCACGCCTTTTATGATAAATTTGACGTGATTCAATTGGGTCTTCATCACCGTTTTCTAATGCTTCACAGGCAGCTGCCTGAGCTGGATTAGATGGTGCAGTAACCAAAAAGGCATGCATTTTGGCAATCAAGCTAATATATTCTGTTGGCCCTACAATGTATCCAATTCGGTAGCCAGTCATTGCGTGTGACTTTGACAAACCATTGATTACTAGGGTCCGTTCAGGAATATAGCGCGCAATTGAGATGTGTTCAAAGTCATAAGTCAATTCGCCGTATATTTCATCAGAAATTACGTATAAGTGATGTTTTTCAATGATTTGTGCTAACTGCTTTAACACTTCTTCTGAACATTCACGACCAGTTGGATTAGTCGGATAATTGAGAATAATTGCCTTCGCCTGCGGATGACTTTGTAAAGTCTGTTCTAAGGCCTCAGGAGTCAGGACAAAGTCCGTATCCGCTGTATTAATTGCAACTAAATCTGCTTTTACATATTGAAGCAGTGGGAAGTACAATGCATATGAAGGCGTAGGAACAATAATTTGGTCTCCTGGCTGAATTAACGACAACATTGCTGCAGCAATTGCTTCAGTCGCCCCTACCGTTACAACGATCTCATTTTCCGGATCATATGAAATATTTTGCTTCCGCTTTAGAAAGTCACTAATCGCTTGGCGAAGTCTCAAAGTTCCTTTTTGTGCTGAATAATGGGAGTCATTGTCTAAAATGCTCTGAGCTGCCGCTTTTTTGACGTGCTCTGGCGTATTTAAATCTGGCTCTCCTAATGTCAACTTAATTAAATCTGGTATATCATCAACCTTTTGCGCAAATGCACGGATACCTGAAGCTGGAATTTGAGTCAGCGGAACACTTGTAGTTGGGGTTAAATCTGAAGCTAAATGTGGCATTTTTTCCTCCTTATATTGATAGAATTTTTTCCAAACCAACAACCAGTTTGGATAAGCTCATCACTTGATCGAGTGCAACTTTTACACCTTGCATAAAAGATGATCGATCAAATGAATCTTGTCTAATGGTCAAGGCCTCACCAGGTCCGCCAAAAAGAACCTGTTCGTGGGCAACATAACCTGGCAAGCGGACAGCATGGATGGGAACACCATCATAAAGATCTCCGCGAGCTCTTGCATCATTGTTAGTATCTATTGAACCTGATCCGCTTCGACCTTCGGCAATCATCTTTGCGGTGTTAATCGCCGTTCCCGAAGGTGCATCAAGCTTATCAGCATGGTGCATTTCGATAATTTCTGCATCTGGAAAGTAACGTGCAGCCTCTTGGGCAAATTTCATTAGTAAGACAGCAGACAGCCCGAAGTTTGGCGCAATAACCCCGCCTAGCTGTTGGTCTTCTGCAATTTTTTGCAGTTCTTCTGTTTGCTCAGTTGTCAGCCCACTTGTACCGACAATCGGTCTCATTTGGTGGTTTAAAGCAAACTTGACGTTTTCAAAAACAGCCTGAGGAGTTGTAAAGTCAATCCAAATATCTGCACTAATGTCAATCTCATCAAGTTGGTCAAAGCACTGGACAGTATTAGCAAAATCCCCATCTTTCTTAGCATGAGGTGCTAATACACCAACCAGTTCACAATCTGCTTGTTTTTCAACTAGCTGCACAACTTGCTTTCCCATTGATCCAGTCGCGCCAGCAATAAAAACTCGTTTCATTAATCTACTCCTAGTTCTACTGGTAACTCATGCAGTAATGCCGTTTCACTTAAGCCCAAATGTAGTGCCAATTGCTTTTTCTCTTCTTCATTTAAAGTAATCATTGGCAAGCGGCATCCCCCTGCTGGTAAGTTTTGTGCATTTAAAACCGCCTTAACTGGAGATGGTGACGGGTACATAAATAATGCAGCCATTTTTGGTGTCAGTTTTCGCTGAAGTGCTCCAGCTTTTTCAACATTGCCAGCTTCCAGTTCATCATACATTTGGCGCATTGCTTTGCCATAAATATGTGAAGCAACAGAAATTACACCTCTTGCCCCTAAAGCTTTAGCGCTGAGTGCCTGTGCATCCTCACCGGTATAAACTAAAAAGTCACTTGGTGCATGCTCAACGATATATTCCAAGTCTTCTATTTCTGTACATTGCTTCACGCCGGCAATATTAGGATTAGCAGCCAATTCAACAACAGTTTCCTTAGTGATTTTTACACCTGTACGACCAGGAATGTTATAAATCATTAGTGGAATCTTTGATTTTTTGGCAACAGCTTCAAAATGCGCTTTAATTCCAAGTTGATTGGGCTTGTTGTAGTATGGCGTAACAACCAAAGCCATATCAATGCCTGAAATTTGACTAACTTCTTCTGTGAAATCCACCGTTTGAGCAGTGTTATTGCTACCTGTACCTGCAATCACTGGTACTCGACCTGCAACTATTTCTGCAAAGCGGGTATAAAGCTCGATTTTTTCATCATGGTTCATCGTAGCCGTTTCACCAGTCGTACCACCAATTACAAAACCGCGACTTCCTGTGGCAAGCAAAAGTTCTGTTAATTCTTTTAAACCGGGATAATCAACTTCGCCTTGCTCATTAAATGGTGTGATCAACGCAGTTAATAAATCAGCGTTAGTAAAATCTGTCATAGTTTTTCCTTTCATTATTAGTCATTTACATGTGCTCTTCGAAAAAGCCGACTATTGCTTTAATCCCTGCCTCAATTGCACTTTCTTGTGGACTGAAAGTAGCGGAATGAAGCTGAGAGTCATCTTGCACACCAAGCCAGCACATTGTTCCAGGAATTTGGGCAAGTAAATAGCCAAAGTCTTCACCTGTCATTGCCGGCTCAGTTTCTTGATACTTAACTGCTGGGTTATTTTTCATGTAGTCAATAAATTCAGCGGTAATCTTAGGATCATTTTCGACAGGCCAATAGCCTCCTTGGTTAATTTCAATTTCTGCTCTAGCCGCAAAACTTTGACCGATACCAGCTGTTACTTCACGCAAACGCTTCTCAATTTGTTCAATCATCGTTTGAGTCAAGCCGCGAAGCGTACCTTCTAGGTGCGCATGACCAGCAATTGCATTTCTGATTGTGCCCGCGCGAACCTTCCCAATTGTTATCACGCCGCTTTCAATTGGATCGATGCTGCGCGCCACAATTGTCTGAATCTGACTAATTAGTGCAGCTGCTGCTACAACCATATCATTTGCACGCTGTGGATATGCAGCGTGACCATCTTGACCATACAGATCAATATTAATTTCTGCAGCGCCAGCAAATAGTGTTCCGTTGCGGCACCCAATTGTTCCTGCTGGTAAGTCAGGCGTAACATGTAATGCAAAAAATTCATCAGGACGCCATTCACCAGTAAAAACGCCCTGTTCATATGCTAGTTTGCCACCGTTTTTGCTTTCTTCAGCTGGTTGGAAGAAGAAAAGTAAATTATCTTGTGGTTGATGTTCACTAAAGTAATTCAAAATTCCTAATGCAACTGTCATATGAATATCGTGACCACACGCATGCATTTTTCCCTCATTTTTTGAAGAAAATGCTAACCCAGTTTTTTCTTTTACTGGTAGTCCATCAATATCAGCTCGGTACCCAATCGTTTTTTTAGGTTGCTTTCCTTGCACTCTTACCAGTAAGGCAGTTGGCAATTCAGGAACAGTTTTAATCTGTAAAAATTGCTGATCAAATTGTTGAATGACCTTTAATAAATACTGCTTGGTGTCATGCTCTTGCAATGCCACTTCGGGAATTTGATGTAAGTCACGACGAATTTGAATCAGTTGACTAGTAGTTAACATTAACTCACAGCTTTCTTAAATCTTGCTCAATCTTAGTTTTATCAGTAGTTTGTTCGTCTCTTTTTTTAACAACTTTGGCTGGAACACCTGCAACAACAGTGTTAGCCGGAACATCTTTTGTCACGACCGCACCTGCGGCAACCACAGCATTATCACCAACTTGAACGCCTTCTAAAATCACTGCGTTAGCACCAACTAAAACATTTTGTCCAATTCTGACCGGTTCGGCAGAAGCAGGCTCGACTACACCCGCTACAACGGCACCAGCGCCAATATGGCTGTTAGCTCCAACAATTGCACGTCCGCCCAAAACAGCGTTCATATCAATCATTGCCCCATCACCAATTTCAGCACCAATATTAATTACCGCTCCCATCATAATGACTGCATTTTTACCGATACTTACTTGTTCACGGATCAAGGCACCAGGTTCAATTCTTGCTTGAATGTTTTTCAGATCTAAGAGTGGTACTGCAGAGTTACGGCTGCAGTTTTCAACTTGATAGTCATTGATCTTTGCCGCATTAGTTCGTAAAAATGGTACGAGATCATCCCAGTCACCAAAAACAACACCGCAATTACCCTCGATAAATGTTCTTACTTCTACAGGCCATTTCAAGTCCTCCAAGTCGCCCTTAACATAAATCTTAACTGGGGTTTTCTTAGGCGCATTGGCAATAAAATCAATAATTTCTGTCGCTGACATATTTTTCATTTGATATCCTCACTTTTCTTGATAAAAACGGTCATTCTTAATTAAATCGTCATAGGTTTCACGTGTAACAACTTCTTGTGCTTGTCCATTTTCTGCAAAAACAACTGCTGGTCTTGGAACACGGTTATAGTTAGAAGCCATGCTGTAACCATATGCTCCAGTTGCAAGAACAGCAATTACATCCCCAGGCTTAGTTTTTGGTAAATACGCCTGATCAATCAAAATGTCACCAGATTCACAATAGCGTCCTGCTAAATGGACCTTTTCAACTGGTTCAGCCGCTGGTCGCTGGGCAACCAATGCTTCATATTCTGCTTGATAAAGCGCAGGTCGAATGTTATCACCCATGCCGCCATCAACAGTCACATAAGGAGTTAAACCTGGCACATCCTTTCTGGAGCCAACGGTATAAAGGCTATAGCCTGCTTCACCAACAATTGAGCGTCCAGGTTCTACCCAGATTGCTGGTACGTTTAACTGATACTGTTCAGCTAATGTACGGACACTGGCAATGATTTGTTCAACAAATGTACCTAGCCCAATTACGCGATCTTTAGCGGTATATCTTATACCAAAACCGCCGCCTAAATTTAGAACCTGCGGCTGATAATCATATTTTTGCTTCCATTCGTGAACTAGCTGCATCAATTTTTCCACTTCAAGATTAAAGCCTTCAGTTTCAAGGATTTGTGAACCAATGTGAGCGTGAAGTCCAATCAACTCCATTTGCTCTTCCGCTTCAACTTGCAAAAAGGCTTTTTCTGCTTGACCCGAACGAACATCAAACCCAAATTTACTGTCTTCTTGACCGGTTTGATCATATTCGTGCGTATGTGCACTCACACCAGGAGTGATGCGGAGCATTACTTGCACTTTCTTGTTTGTTTCATGCAATACTTGCTTCAGGAGTTCAATTTCATGAAAGTTATCTAAAATGATTACCCCAACATTATTTTCAACGGCCATTAAGAGTTCATCTTTTGTTTTATTATTACCGTGAAAACTGATTTTTTCCGTTGGAAAGCCGGCTTTCAACGCTGTATACAGTTCTCCACCTGAAACAACATCAATGTGGCCACCCAATTCGTTGATTACTTGATAGATTGCAATCGAGGTAAAAGCTTTACTAGCATAGCTGATGGCATAATCAACCTGTCCAGCAACAAAAGCTTGTTTAAGTGCATTGAACTGTTTTCTAATTTGGGCAACATCATAAACCACCAATGGCGTGCCAAAGTTTTCGGCTAGCTTAAGTGCATCTACACCTCCAATCACTAAGTGACCTTGATCATTCGTCTGGTAATAATCATTCGTTGACATCTAATAACCCCCGTTTTTTGGTAAAGAAAAAGACCCTTTAATACGCGCATAGCGTACAAAAGAGTCTTTCAGATTAAACCTTGATCTGATTCAGTTTTGGCGATAGCGCTCCGCAAATTTAAATTTGCGACAGTCCGTAATTTATTAGATTACGTCCCAGCCGATTAACTACCGCAATAATTAACGCTTCGGCAACTGCCCCTTTCGCTAGCTTCACCGTTTTTGCAGAAACTCCACTAGGTACTTTTGTTAGTTGCGACCTCTTCGTTTGATTTATAAAAATATTATTATTATTAATATTACTTGTCAACGGCTTTTTCATAATTAATTAACTTTATTTTTGCAAACATGACTGCAGTTATGTTTTAGTTGCAGATAAAAATTAAAATGTTAAAATGCGTTACTATCGAATTTAAATTATTTTAATCAAGTAGGTGTTGCAAAAATGAAAGTTGTTAAATTTGGTGGTAGTTCACTTGCAAGCGGTGAACAATTTCAAAAAGTGCTAAATATTATTAATGCTGACCCAACCAGAAAAGTAATCGTCACTTCCGCACCAGGAAAAAGATTTGCGGAAGATGTAAAAGTTACAGATCTGTTAATTGAATATGCCCAAAAAACACTGAAACAGCAAGACACTACTGGAATTATTCAGCAAATTTGGACGAGATATCAAGAAATTGCCGCTTTTTTTGCACTTGAGCCCCAAAAATTTGCATTCTTGCACCAAGAGTTGGTTGACTTACCAATAGCTTTTAATGACGAGCCAGAATACCTAATGGCAGCTTTCAAAGCACATGGAGAAAAACTCTGCGCACAGTTACTAGCATTAATTTTGCAAGAGCAAGGTTTACCAGCACGCTTTCTAGACCCACAGGACGCTGGTTTTTTGGTAAGCAGTGCTGCCAGCGACGCTCAAGTCTTACCTGAAACTTATCAAAATTTACTTAAATGGCGTGAAGCGCCAGAAATACTAGTAGTTCCGGGATTTTATGGTGTTACAACTCAGGGCAAAATTGCCACTTTCTCACGTGGTGGATCGGATATCACCGGTTCAATCTGGGCAAGAGGAATTAAAGCAGACTTGTACGAAAACTTTACTGACGTAAATGCAATTTATGCCGCGGATCCTAGAATTGTTGCTAACCCTCATCCAATTAAAATTATGACTTACCGGGAATTACGGGAACTATCTTATGCTGGTTTTTCAGTTTTCCATGACGAAGCGTTGATTCCGGCAATTCAAGGCCAGGTTTTCATCAATGTTAAAAATACTAATCACCCTGAATTACCAGGAACGATGATTGTACCTGAAAAAGATTTTCATCCTAAAAGTACGATTACAGGTGTTGCCAGCTCAAATCACTTTTCCGCTTTATATTTACACAAATATCTACTTAATAAAGAAACTGGTTTTACACTTAAATTACTAGAAATATTTTACAAGTTTAATATTTCATACGAACACATGCCCTCAGGTATAGATGATTTGACGGTTATCTTTGATAAACGGCAGTTTACTGAAGAACTGCGCGCGCAAATGTGTAGTGAAATTCAAAAAGTGATTCATCCCGACCAATTAGAATGGATTGATGATTATGCTATCATTATGGTAGTTGGTGAAGGGATGCGGAATAAAATCGGTGCAATGAAGAACATCACTACCCCTTTAGCCAAAGAGCATATTGCCATTCACATGATCAATCAGGGTGCATCGCGTATTTCTATTATGTTAGGCACCAAGAAAGAAGACGCAGCAAATGCTGTTAGCCAAATTTATCAACAATTTTTTAAAGGAGTAGCAAAATCATGATTCAAATGCAAAAAGTGCATGGTTCGCAAAATCAATTTTTCTTATTAGATCAGACTCAATTAGAAAAGCCACTTACCGATCCCGAATTAGTTAACTTAGCACGTCAATTAACGGATAGACGAACTAGCTTTTTGAACGGAGCAGATGGTTTGCTTGTCATTAGCGAATCCAGTCATCCCGACGCTCTAGGGAGGATGCAAGTAATTAATGCAGACGGTTCGTTTGCATCAATGTGTGGTAATGGTTTGCGCACTGTTGGTCGTTATTTAGCGGAAAAATACCACAAAACATCTTTTAAAGTGGAAACAGATCAAGCCGACCTTGCTGTAACATGTCAGCCAGATTGGGCAGAAAATGTTAAGGCAGTCGGGGTAGAAATTAGTCCTATCAGTTTTAAAGCAAAAGACTTACCATTTAACAATTTAGGTACTGATGAATTAATCGACCAAAATGTTCCCGCCTTTGATGATGATTTGACTTTTACAGCAGTAGCTGTACCTAATCCTCACCTTATCAGCTTAGTTTCAGCTGATGTGTTACACAGTGATTTTCTAAAAACTTTGGGTGCAGCGTTAAACCGACCTAACCCCTACTTTCCTGACGGTGTTAATGTTAGTCTGGTACAAGTAATAGACTCTGATCATCTTTTTGTCCGTACTTATGAGCGCGGCGTCGGTTTTACTAATGCCTGTGGTACTGGGATGTCCGCTGCAAGTCTCGTATTTGCCCTAACTCAACCGCAAGAACACGCTTTTGAACGCTTGCTCACTGTTACTAATCCTGGTGGCTTTGTTCAAACTAAGGTTCATCAAACAGATGACAGCTATTGGGTTGAATTAATTGGTAATGCAACTGTAATGGCAGAAATTGAAGTTGATGAAGGTGAATTACACCAGACATTTCCACGTTTTTCTGATTTTTCAGTTACTCCAACCCAAGAAGATGAAGCTTATCAAGCTTTTATTACGAAAAAAGCTAACTAGCCTTCCAAGTTATTTTGTATTTACTGTTTATATATAAACTTTTTAATAAAAATTACGTTCTACCTAAATTTATGTTTGAAAGCACTTCAGCAAAAAGCCTTGTTTGCCAGTTTGAGGTGCTTTTTTGGTCTTTCTTTTTCCTTTCAATGAAGTACAATGTTTTTAATAAAGCGATTTCACAAAAAGGAGTCATTAAAATGGCAGAAGTAAATTATCAAAAATTAGTCGATGAGATGCGCAAAGCTTTTAAAGATGGTGATGATAAGCGTGATGAAGGCTTACCTACCAGCATCCCTGAAGTAGAGCGCTTTGATGACATTGCTTACGGTAAAGATCCTAAATATCAATTACTTGATGTCTATTTACCAAGCAAACGCACAGACGCTAAACTACCAGTAATTGTTAACATTCACGGCGGCGGCTGGGTATACGGTACAAAAGAAACCTACCAATTTTACTGCATGGCACTTGCTAAAGAGGGTTTTGCAGTAGTAAATGCAAATTATCGCCTAGCACCAGATGTTGTTTACCCAGGTGAATTAGATGACGTCAACCGCGTCTTCCATTGGGTAGCAGATCCAACTAACGCAGCTAAATATCAATTAGACCTAGACAATGTCTTTATCGTTGGGGACAGTGCCGGTGGTCAAATGGGTGAGCAAATTTTAGCTGCTTATACTAACGCTGACTATCGTAAATACTTTGGTTACTCTGTTCCTGACCTAACAATTAAGGCTGCAGCATTAAATTGCGGTGCATATTTCTTAACTGAAATTAATTCAATTGCGGGCGCACCAGAGGCATATTTCCGTCCAGAAATTCGTTTAACAGAACATGATCAATTAAACGCTGAACAATTTTTAACTACAGATTTGCCACCACTTTTCTTAATGACTTGTACAGATGATTTCTTACGTGACAATGCATACATGCTTTCTGGTTACTTACACGCCAAAGGAATTTACCACGAAATTCATTTTTATGGTGATCCAGATAATCGTCGTGGACACGTCTTTAACGTTAATCAAAAAGATGATTTAGCCAAGCAGTGTAATTTGGATGAACTTAACTTTTTCCGTAAGTACATCAATTAGTGCTCGGTTCATTGTAAAATAAAGGTTGAACTAAATAGTTCAACCTTTTTTTCTAGGAGGAACTTATGGCAGGCGACAAACACGAGCTAATTCAACTAGATGAATTACCGTTACACATTAAAATCCACCACCATCGCAATGATTCCGAGGTGCCGGCTCACTGGCATCAAAGCATTGAATTGAGTTTTACCATTCGGGGACAAATTGACCATTTTATAATTGGTGGTGTCGATCATCAAACACATCCTGGAGAGATTTTAATTGTTAATACTCAGATTGTGCATAGTGTACGTAATCGTATCCACACTAAGGACGATTTAATGTTGACGCTTCTCTTCCCCTATCCACTGGTCTTACAAGTGTTTCCTAAAATTGATCAATATTTTTTTGAACTTGGTTCACTAAGCAAGTTATCACTTCAGCAAGTAGCTCAATATCACCATTTACAAGATCTTCTTACGCAAATTACTGATATTAAGCTAGGTAAAGAGAGTGATTTTAAAAATATTGAGTTAACTATCCTTAGCTATCAAGTTCTTGAAACACTACTTAAGTACTTTTTGAAACCTCGTAAAAATAACAGCCAGTTGTCACACAATTTAGTCATCACTGGACATTTGCGTAACGCGCTTGACTATATCCAAGGGCACTATCAAGAACCCTTTTCTCTTCAAGAGATCGCGGATTCTTGTCATTTGGCACGTCAATATCTCCAACGAATTTTTCGCGAAAATATGGGGTGTACTTTAGGAGAATACATCAAAAATTATCGTGCACAAAAAGCCTACCAAGAACTTACTACGACCACAAATACCTTTACTGCAGTTGCCATGAATAATGGTTTCAGTGGTGTTAGATCGCTTAACCGTGCAATGGTTAACAATTACGGACAAACCAGCAGACAAATACGCGAAGGTTCCTCAGCGCCAGATTAAGGTGACTGAAAGCGCTATTTGTTAATCAAAAAGCAAGTATAATATTAGCGAATACAATAAAAGTTAGAGAATAGAGGAACTTAACATGAAAAAAGTTAATCCAAAATCTGGGTTGTTCAAAGTCGCCTTATTATCAATATCCTTATTATTGATGATTGCGCCGCAAATTTCCTCAGTATTGCCCTTAATGTACTCGTCATTTCCTGGCGTTTCACGGGCTGCTGTTGAAACATTAAGTACAATTCCAAACATCGGAATAGTTATCGGACTAATCATAAGTCCATTTTTAATTAAGCTAATCGGTACTAAAAATACTGTTATCACTGGGTTAGTAATTGCGCTATTAGCTGGAACATACCCAATGTATGCAACGGGATACACAACAATTTTAATCTCTCGTTTCTTATTGGGAGCTGGTATTGGTTTATTTAACTCATTAGCCGTTAGTTTATTATCGAAGTTTTACCAAGGCGATGAACTATCATCAATGCTTGGTTTCCAAAACTCAATGGGTAGTGTCGGTGCAGCAATCTTTTCATTCTGTGTTGGCTTATTAGCTGTTAATGGTTGGCACGCTACTTTTGCAATTTACTTTGCTGCTTTGCCAATTCTATTGCTATTTGGCTTCGTAGTTAAATTACCTAGTCAATCACAAACAGTCGATACAGAAGCACAACCTGCTACTAAAGAAGAAAACAAGATTAATGGTGCTGTAATTGAAATAGCAATTATCATGTTCTTTATGTATGTCTTCTTTATGCCAATGTCATTCAAGTTGCCACAACTTGCTACAAGCCAAAAACTTGCTAGTGTTAGTCAAATTGCCTTTGTTTCGAGTGTAGTTACTTTAATCGGTATTCCTGTTGGAATGTGCTACGGTCTTTTAAAGAAAAAATTAAAGGATTTAATTTTACCAATTGGTTTATTCTTACAAGTTGCTGGTTTATTGGCAATTGCTTACGCAGTTAACTTACCAATGTTAGTTGTAGCCGTTATTGTTTTAGGTGCTGGATTCGGTTTGTCCGTACCTTATATCTTTAACTGGCTTGATGAAGCAGCTCCAAAGAACTCCGTCAACTTCGCAACAACCATTACCTTAATCCTAGTTAATATTGGCTGTGCCGCTTCACCAACAATCGTTAACTGGTTAGGTACAACTTTTGGCGGTGGAACTCCTCGTTCTGACATGACAATGGCTGGAATTGGTATGGCAGTTCTGTTCTGCTACAGCATTGTTCATTACTTCCAATTAAAGAAAAAGCATAATTAATTAAATAAGTAAAAATATACTGAGCCCCAAAAGTTGAACAACTTTTGGGGCTTTTTTATGACTAAATTATCTAAACAAAAAGAATTAAATTTTAAGTTGAACCCCCTACTTGATTTGATAGCTGCAAACTAGTCTTCTTTCATATCAAAAATAGCAATCATCCCTAATTGAGTTAGAGAAGACTGCTATAGAATTAGTAATTATAATTTAATCTAGCTTATTTTGCGGTCTTTAAAAATATAGAACGCGCCAACCAGCATGAACACTAATAATATTGTGGTAAATGGCGGGAATAAGTTGCTAAATCCCTGCACCATTCCAAATCCGAAAAGGATTAGTAACGAGCAGGAAAGCAGGAGTGTACCCCGATTTTGTTTCATAAATTTAAAGAAGGGCTTATCTTTATAAATTTGCGAAAGGCGAAACATTGCGATTATAAAAGCTATGTATCCTATTGATTCAAACATAAGCTCAACACACTTTCTGTTAATTATGATTAAAGAGCTGCTATGGTATAAATTCCTGTAAGGCTGACATCCATATAAAGATAATTGTGTGGATGTGTATTATTCATATAGTCCAAATCATTTCTGACTTTCATAAAACAGGCTGAGCCAATGGCACTAGTTGTTCCTGTCTATTCGGTTATGCCTTAGTATATATTAAAATATTAAAAAAATAAAACATTTAAAATAAAAATGTGTTTTAGATTTAAACTATAACAAAAACTTAATATAGTGTAGATTAAATAAAATTTCTACAAAGCTCACAGCTATAATGCCACAACCCTACAGCAAAAAGGAAGACGGGTTTAACAGTCTTTCCTTTTTCATTATCAGGTAATTTCACAATTAGCCCAATTACTTCATTTCAGCTTATTTAAAAATTTCAATCTTCAATTTAAGCTGTTCCATGTGTTTTGTAAATTAATAAGAGAGTCACTTTGATAGCAGCATTAAATTAAAAATTACCGATTAAAAGAGTAGGAATATTAGCATAAACTTTGTTATCAATCCATTGCTTCAATTGGGAAATTGATTCTTGAGCTAGTTTTTTATCTGAACCCTTTAATTTATTAGCCAGTTTTTCAGCAGTGACTAGCTTCTTTGCTATTTTCTCTTTAGAAGTATTAGTGACTATTTCTGCTTCGATTTTTATTAATGGCTTAAGTGATTCTCTATGACCATTTACATTGTATGTCCCAGTTAAAAAGTTAGTCCAAAACTTATATTTGCCATTTTGCGACACAATATGAATTAAGGAACCATTTTCTATTGATATAGCGCGATCTATTTTGAATAACATGTTTTTAGCAAAAACCTTTTTAGCATACTTCAAGCTATATTCTTTAAGTAAACCGTTTTTTCTTTGAAATAATCCACCATCATCAGTAGCTACATCTTTAGTTAACTTAAAAACATAGCCAGCCTTGGCTAATTTGTTAGACCATGTTTTATCAGACACATCCTGATTATTGACTACAGTGTTTGTATCGCTTACGTCGGCTGCTTTGACATTTGTTACCGCTAATGGAGCTGCAACTGTCGCAAAGGTTGCAGCAACAGCACTTAATCCAACAATGTACTTAAATTTCATAATCAATTCTCCTATAGGCATATATTGAAACATTATTATAATATTATATTACATTTAGTTAATATTTTAATATCAACACTATATTTACCTAATTTAAATTCGCTTAATTATTTACACCTATAAAAGTGAGACCAACCGTCCTAACCCCAAATTTAAAATTGTTGATAAAACTATTTTCTCTTTTTCTTTGTGAATAAAAACATTAAAAGTGGCAAGACGATAAAGCCAAAAACCATCATCAAAATCGCATACCAGTTAACACCAACAACTTGGCCATTTTTAATAATGCCAAATTGTGCTTGCCAATTATATTTAACTAGTAAGAAAATAACGACAATAATTGATAATATTGGGATTACGATATCAGTCCAAACATTTTTTGGTGCTGGTAAAACCTGCTCTTTATTTTTGCCAAAATAGAAGCAAATGACTGCTAGTGGCACAATAATAAAGCCTAAGAACCTAACCATTGCACTTAATGTAATTAGGTTAACCATATTATATTGGAATGCCAGTGGTACCAAAATCGCTAGCGCTTCAGAAATAAAGAATGTCCTAATTGGAAAATTGTTTTTCGTTCTCTTAGTTAATGATGACGGCAACTGCTTTTCACGTGCCATTGCCTCTAAAATTCGCGGCGCATTGAAGCTGGAAGCAACATTGATGCCAAGCATCGATACCAAGGCACCAACTAAAATCACGTCTCGTAAGATCTCATTGTCAAAAATTGCACTAATTGCCACAACCTGTTTAGTTGTCATCAAAGCTTTCGGATTGAGGACAAGTCCAACTGCAACAACCCCAATATAAATTGCAGCAATAACAAAAATTGCTAATGGTATTGCTCTTGGTAGATTTTTTTCGGGCTCTTGCATATCATCCGAACCTGAAGGTACAGATTCAAAGCCTGTAAAAGCGTAAAAAGCTGACACAATAGCCATTACAAAACCTGTAGTTGTCAATGTAGGAACAATTTTATGGCCATTCTGCGTAATTTGATCAACCATCGCCAAATTATGTGAGGCCCCTGTTGTAAGTAATAGAACAACTCCAGCAACAATGATTAAAACCAAAGCGAATAACTTACCTGCAGTAGCAATATTCATTACCAACTTAACAAATTTTTGTCCAAACAAGTTAATAATTGTTATTAGCAGCATCAAAACTAGAAACCCAATTGTAACGTTCATAACGCTATCGGGATTGCCGCCAAAAATCGAAATGGTTGACTTAATTACACCGACAGCCATTACGCCCCACGCCACGCTGGCAGAAAAGTAACGCAAGATGCCGACATAAAAGCCAACGTTATCACCAAAAGCAGCCTTGGAGTAGGCATACGAAGCGCCCGATTTTGTCACGTATTTAGCTGCTGCTGAAAAAGAAATCGCCAGAATTGCGGCAAAAATTGCAGCAATCAAATAAACAACTAGAGATTTACTACCAGCTTGGCTGACTACGCTTCCCGGTGTTAAGAAAATACCTGAACCAATAATAGAGTTGATTGCTAAAAGAACAATTGACCAGAAGCCTAGCTTGTCATTTGCTCGTTCTGTATCCTTACTTGTATTCACGATAGTTAGCCTTTCTTACTTAGCATTTTCAACAACAAATTTAAATAGATTATTCATATAAGGCGTGTTGGGATTTTTATGCAGCATCTCAGGGTGCCACTGAACTGCCAAAATATTGCCCTGCTCGTTTTCTAAGCCCTCTGGAACACCGTCAGTTGCAGTCGCAACTTCGCGCAAATCCGGTGCAACATCTTTAATCAACTGATGATGGAATGAATTAACTAAGAACTCAGTTTTACCTATTGTCCGTGCAAGTAAACTACCTTCTTTAAGCTTAACGCCATGCGTTGGTAAATCAGGTGTATGTCCTTGATTATGCTTTAAAGTTTTTTCTTTGCGATAACCAGCATCTTGATATAAGTTACCACCGTGAGCAACGTTAATTAGTTGAGCACCACGGCAAACCCCAAGAATTGGGAGTCCTTTTTCTTCCGCAATTTTTAACAATAACATATCAAAATGGTCACGTGCTGGCCAAATTTCACCTATATTTGGTTGCAGTTCTTCACCATATAAATGTGGATCAATATCATGTCCACCAGATAAAATAAGTCCTTGAACATGTTCTACTTGGCCTATAACAACCTCATCATTTGCAGTAAAGGGGATAATGTAAGGAATTCCACCATTTTGAACGACAGAATCAACATAGTCCTCATTAACATAACTACGTCTATATCCATAAAAAGGCCCTTCTGCATCTCTTATTTCTGAACCAGCAATGCCGATAATTGGTTTACTCATCTTTTTCCCCCAATCAAAAATTAACCTACTTTTAATATATTATACATGCACAAAGCTGAACTATGTTGTTATTTGATTGCACTAATAATCACGAAAAAGTAGTAATAATATTCTTTTTTACTCTCATTACGCTCAAAATGGTTTATTATTTTAAGAATAGTCTATTATTTTTAAGGGTGGGTAAAATGAAAATCGTTGAAAAAGTTTACAAAAAACAAAAAATCATGTGGATAACACTGCTAATTTTGCTAGTTGTCTGTCTAATTTGTCATTCTTTTCCTAAAGCTTCTGATATTAACTGGCAAACTATTCTTTCTCTTTTTAGTCTGATGCTTGTAACCCAATATTTCATTCAAATTAATGCGCTAGACTATTTGAGTCAAAAAATAATTGATTTGGCTCATACACACCGACAAATTACTCAATTATTAGTTTTATTAGCAGGCTTTTTAGCTATGTTTTTGACCAATGATGTTGCTATCTTAAGTTTAGTTCCATTATTTTTAGTGATTCATAAGCAAGTTGATGGTCCGTTTATTTTTCCTCTAACTTTAATCACAATTTCAGCCAATCTAGGCAGTGCACTGACTCCTTTTGGTAATCCCCAAAATCTTTATTTGTTTAACCATTACCAGTTATCAACCGCCAACTTTTTCAAAATTTCTCTACCCTTATTGTTAATTAGCTTATTTCTGCTTTTACTATCGACGTTTATAATACCAGCAACTCCTTTGCCATCATTAACACAGCAAAAATATCAACTAAAGCCTTTTTCTCTAGCTATAGCTTTTTTATTGTTAATCGTTACGCTGATGGGCGTATTACATGTTATACCACTTAATTTCACAACTATCGTTGTAGCGGTGATAGCTTTATTTTTGAATTATTCTCTTTTTACCAAAGTAGATTACGGCACCTTGATTACCTTTATTGGCTTTTTCTTAATAGTTGGTATTTTAGGGCGACAAGGTCCAGTCATTAACACAGTCTCTTTCTTTTTAAATAAGGGATCCATAATGACTTATCTGACAGGCATTTTATTGAGTCAAATTATTAGTAATGTTCCTGCAACTTTTATCATTGCCCGCTTTAGCTCAAATATCGTTGCAATTTTTTTAGGAGTTAATGTTGGTGGTCTTGGCACTCCCCTAGCTTCTTTTGCAAATTTACTGGCCTTGAAACAAGCTAACGTTCACAGTAAAAAAGTAGTCTTAGGCTTTGTTGCAATTAATTTCCTTTTCTTACTTGTCTTAGGCGTAATTGTTGGAGTCGCACTGCCGCAATTAATGAAATTCATCTAGTAACTTCAAAATTATCTTGCCCACATTATTCCCCGGGAAATAATGTGGTTTCCCATTTAAAACAAAAACCACTAGTCTAATCGACTAGTGGTGTGTAAAAGCAGCTGAATATACGCTACTTAAAGCTTGCTATAATTTAATCAACTTTTTCAAAGACCTCACAGATCATTGGTGCCTGAGGATAAAACTTCTGTCCACTTTCTGCAAATTCCGCTTCAAAAAATTGATCATGAACTTCACGCCAATACTGGTAGCTACGATCTCCTTCACCTTCATGATATGCATGCTCTGCAGATATCTGATTGTATGGAATAACTTCAACTACCTTGTCCTGAATCACGCAAACGGGATTATCATTCCAATCAAGGATAATATTCCAGTCGCCAACACTTGGCATCTCATTTTCTCGGAAAAATGCTGCAGTTGTTGCAGTCTTAATACCTCTTTTTACTAAGTCTGCTAATTCATTCGCTTCTTCCTTACTTGCTCCAAATGCCCACGCATCTACTTTAGTATCCTCTCCCAAGTTATGCTTCTTGCAAAAGGTACGCCAAAATTGTTCTACTTTTTTCTCCATTATCATACTCTCTTTTTAGCTAAATAAATTGAGAAAAGCTAAACGCTTTTAGTCATAATAATAAATTTGTAAATACCACCGTTGGTATGAACGTTTTCCGAACCAGTTTCTTGATAACCAGCTTTTTGATAAACCTTAATTGCACGCTTATTAAATTCCGCAACGGACAAAATATAAGTTTTAAAAGCAAAGTTTTGCTTCACATAGTCCTCAATAACCTTTATAAACTCTTTTCCTAAACCATGACCTGTTAGAGAAGGCGCCAAACCAAGTCCTATCTCAGCTTTCATTGAATCTTGATCATCTGGCTCTAAACAAAAGAATGCAACTAATTTATTGTCACCGTCTAAAACCTGATAATAGTGATCGCTTCTTAATTCTTGAGACATTATTTCGTCATAATCTTCTTGATCATTTTTCATATCATAAAAAGAATATTCACCCTCGTAATGCCAATCATTGGCAATTATTTCTGCATTAGCCTGCGATAATTGGCCAATTTTTTTAAAAATATTGTTAATCATTTGAGTTTTCCTTATTAACTTATTACATTATATTATTACCCAATATACCCAAAGATAATTCAAAAAGCAAACCACACAAAAACGTTTCTACATAAGCACTAAGCTATGTAGAAACGTTTTTTAGCTATATTTTTAATTAATCGGTTGTCCACCAGTTACACCGTAAACTTGACCTGTAACATAACTAGCCAAATTAGAAGCTAGGAAAATGTAAACATGGGCTACTTCATCGGGTTGACCTGCACGCTTCAATGGCTCTTCCTGACCAAAAGTTGAAAGCGCATCTGTTGGTTGACCGCCACATGCTTGTAACGGTGTCCAAACTGGACCAGGAGCTACACTATTAACGCGAATTCCTTTTGGCGCTAATTCTTGCGCCAAGTTAATTGAAAAGTTAACAATCGCAGCCTTCGTAGAGGCATAGTCGAGCAAAATTGGTGTTGGACTAAAGCCCTGTACAGAGGTAGAAGTTAAGATTACACTGCCTGGTTTCATATGTGGTACTGCAGCTTTAGCCATTTCAAACATTGAAATAATATTAACCTCAAAAGTGTCATGGACTTGATCCATTGTCAATTCATCCAAGCTCGAAATATGTTGCTGAATTGCGGAATTCATTACCAATAATTCTAAGCTACCAAATTCATCAACAGCTTTTTGAACTACTTGTTCTGCTTCACCACTCTTACGGAAGTCAGCCGGTAAAAGAACAGCCTTTTGGCCTGCTTTTTCAATTAACTCTGCCACTTCTTTAGCATCAGCTTCTTCTTCAGGCAAATACTGAATTGCGACATCGGCACCTTCTTTAGCAAAGCCAATTGCAACAGCACGACCAATTCCCGAGTCACCACCAGTGACAATGGCATGGCGTCCTTCAAGTAAGCCATGTCCTTCGTAATCAGCCATATCACCAGCAGGTGCTGGATCCATTTTACTTTGTACACCTGGATATTCCTGCGATTGCTTAGAAAAATCACCGGAATGATAACGCTTTAGTGGATCAGATAAACTATTGTCCATTGTAAAGATCTCCCTTCTTTAGAATCCACCTTCAATTTACAGCGATTCATTTTTTAAAACAAAACATATGCTTATAAAGTAAAGCAAATCATATTCTTTGCTACGGAGATTGGTTTGGTTTTACAATGATGGTGTAAAGTACTGTAATCAAGGAGGCTGAGCTTAATGATTAAAGCTTACAAAAAATTCTGGAGTAACATTTTTAACTTTTCTGGCGTTGCTAGTCGAGGCGAATATTGGATTCCAGTTATTATTAACTATATTTTAGGGTTTATTTTGATGGCACTGGTACAACAAATTTTGGGTCACTCCATTGAAGATATCTATACTTGGGGTGACTGGAGTGCCAAAACTGGTTCTCTAATCATTTCATTTATTGTCTGGCTAGCCACACTTTCACTACGCTTCAGACGTTTACACGACTCTAACCACTCTGGTTGGTGGATTTTGATTAATATCCTTCCTTTCATCGGCCAGCTATGGTTTATCATCTTAATGCTTCTACCTTCAAAAGCTAATAACTATGAATAATTAGCATCTCATTTCGCGATAGCGAGATAAATAGTGCAGAACTGCTTTTAACGCATGAATTCAACCCTCTAGATTGGAGCAAAAATCCATCTAGAGGGTTTTACTATGGTTAAATTCAGTACTACAAAAGCGCACTTAGTTTAATAAAGTTAATTGGGCCATAGAACTAGAAGAAAAATGCAAATCTTTCAAGCAAGACTATGCATGCCAAAATAAAGAGGTATTATGTTGCTTCCGGTTTAATTTTTATTTATTCAAGTACTTTTCGGCGGTAAACCATACAGCTAAAAGGTATTAAAGAAACTTGTTAAGAACCACACTATTTAAGGTCAAAAAGCCGTTAATCATTAAAAACTGCGTTCCTGGTGGTTTCTAAGGATGGTAAAAACAAGCAAAACAATTAAAACTTTTTTAAAGTACGGTAATATATCAGAAACATCTATACTTCTTATTGGTAAGTATTCGGGTGACTTATTAACAAATCAAAAGAAAAGTGAATAAAAATGTTTACTCACTTTTTTTGTTTGACAATTTAACCATAAAAATAACCACTACATTTAGAAGTTACTTCATTAATGTATTACTGCACTTTTTCTTTACCTGCTAGTATATCCTTCAACCATTTTTCACGCTCATCTTGGCAAACATTCATACTATGCTTTTTGCTGGCTTCACCATAAAAGTTTAGTTTTCGATCAATTACTTCCATAGATTTTTCTAAAGTCGTCATTTCTTCTTGCACTTTTTGCTTTTGCTTTAAGAACATTTCTTTTCGTTGATCAATCGTATCAATGCCCTTTTCAGCCAAATGCAGATAATCTTTAATGTCTTTAAGTGGCATCCCTGTTTTTCTCAAGTAAATAATAGTGCAGAGTGTCATAAGGTCGTCAGGTTCAAATTCTCTAACACCATTTTCATCACGCTTAACAAACTTTAATAAACCTATTTTTTCATAATAGCGCAAAGTATATGTACTAATTCCCAGTAGATCACTAACATCCTTTATCCGATATTTTTTCATTATATTATTTCCTTTCAGTTAAAGCGGTTCAATAATCTAAGTTGTACTAATACTAACACTTTCAGTCAAAAAGTAATTTTCAAAAAAGATTTGACTTAGAGCTACTCGAACCCACTATACTTACAGCTAACAACAGAAAGAGGTGTACTTATGAATTTTTTGATTTTAGCAGCTAATGGTCAAATAGCTCGAATTATTGAAAAGCGAATACTTACTGAAAGTGAATTTCAAGATATCAACTTAACCCTTGGGCTCCGTAATTCTCAGCGTTTAGCTTCTTTGAGCCCCAAAGCTAAAATACTAGAAGTTGATTTAACTGACGAAGATGCTGTCACAAAAGCAATGTATATGCAAGATATTGTTTTGGTTGCTGTTGTAGATCATACCAAAAATAATATCATCACAAAAAACGTAATTAAAGCAATGCAGATCAATCATGTTTTTCGTGTACTATTCGCTAATATATTAGGAATATATGATGAAGTCGGCGGTGAATTTGGCCGTTGGAATCACGAATTTGTATTACCAGGACTGGACACTGCAATTAACTCTGACAAACTTCTTAATTCTTCGGGATTACAATACACTACTTTGCGCTTGCCTTGGTTAAACGATCGTGATGAGGTCAAGTATACTATTACCACTCATAACGAACCCTATGTCGGTGTTTCAGCATCACGGAAAAGTATTGCAGATGCCATTTTAAAAATTATTAGCAACCCTAATTTATATGTTAAAGATAGCATTGGAATTGCCGATCCAGAAACTCAAGGCGCAGATCGACCAGTTTATTAAGGAGATATTAATATGAAAGCAGGAACATTTATTGAACCTGGAAAAATAGTGCTAGAAGATTACCCTATGCCTAAACTAGAATCAGAAAATGATGCAATATTAAAAATTGTTCGTTCATCTGTATGTGGTTCAGACCTATGGTGGTTCCGAGGAATAACACAGCTTGATGCGAATTCACTCACTGGGCATGAGGCACTTGGTATTGTTGAAAAAACTGGTAAAAACGTTAGTAAAATTCACCCTGGTGACTTTGTCATTGCCCCATTTACACATGGCTGTGGCAAATGCGCTGCTTGCCTAGCTGGATTTGATGGTAATTGCCTTAACAAAGGCAATTTTAAAAATGGCGGTTATCAGGCGGAATACCTTAACTTTCATAATGTAGATTGGGCATTAGTCAAAATTCCTGGTAAGCCAACTGATTATAGTGATGATCATCTAAATGACTTTTTAACTTTAGCTGATGTAATGGCAACTGGATACCATGCAGCTGCTAGCGCTGAAGTGACACCAGACGATACTGTTGCAGTTTTAGGAGATGGCGCAGTTGGTTTATGTGGAATCATTGCTGCTAAATTGCGTGGTGCAAAGAGGATTATTGCAATGAGCCGCCATCGTGATCGCCAAAAGTTAGCAATTGAATTTGGAGCAACTGATATTGTCCCTGAGCGTGGGAAAGAAGCTGTCCAACGAGTAATGTCACTCACTAATCACAACGGTGTAGACGCAGTCTTAGAATGCGTTGGAACAAATCAGTCAATTCAAACGGCTTTAGCAATCGGCCGCCCAGGCGCAATTGTTGGTCGTGTCGGTGTACCACATAATTCCGATATTGATACTTCCGCAATGTTCTGGAAAAACATTGGTATTCGCGGGGGTACAGCTTCGGTTACCACCTACGACCGTAAAATATTACTAGATGCTGTCCTAAATGGAAAAATTCATCCAGGTAGAGTCTTTACCAAAAGCTTTAAGCTTGATCAAATTCAAGAGGCTTATGAGGCAATGGACCGCCGTGAAGCAATCAAGTCCCTATTATTAGTTGACGATACCACCTCAAACTAACTTGAACTTTTGGCTATAAGTACTTTTACCAAAGCATCTAAATCCATTCCACCTTCTTCCCTTGCTATAATTAGGAAAAGGAAGCGATTTTTATGCATCTAAAAACTCAACTATTAAACTGGTCACAAAACTTATTGCATAAAAAACCGACACAGCAATTGTTTAAACTATTTGATCAATCGACTGATCAAATTTCACAGTTTTGGCATACTTTGCATTCTACTAATTATTCATGGAGCCTTTCTGGCCTTGAGCAAGTTCAAAGCTTTTTACAATTCTGTGCTAAACATAATGAAAAAATTGCAATCCAGCTAAAGAAGCTTGGTCAAGTATCCAGTAAAAGATTAATTCCAATATTTAAAGATCCAACTTTTTTAAAGCTACTTACTAGTAAAATGCAGCTTTCACCTCAAACAACTCAAAAAATTCATACTTTATTAGATAGATTTGCTGGCAATAACAGTAAGATTGAACCTACCAAGTTATTGATAATTATTTTGTTTATTGCGTTAGGTGTTAAAGTGCCACTAGTTTTGGAAGATTCCGTCAACTTTAAGAGCATAGCATTAGCAATAACTACTGTGTTAGATTACGTTACAACTGCCATTCAGCTTGCTCAAGCATTTTCACACAAAAAGTATAAAAACTAATACTAGATTATTCAGTTTTATTAGCAATTCGATATTTAAAAGTGATTCCATGTTTCACATGAAACAGCATCTCCTTTAAGAGCTTTTAATCTTACTAAAAGACTTGTTACACTCCCAAGAATATATTAAGACCTACCAAAAAGGCGACTACAGCTAACGCTATAGTCGCTTTGTTATGCTTTGTTAGAATATTTTGCTATTCCCTCTTTTAGTCTCCCTAAACCATCTTTAACCATGGCTAAAGGATAAGCGAGATTCATGCGTAGAAAATCATTACCATTGCCACGATAAATACTTCCTGGCGATAAAACTAGTCCTGTTTCCTTATCTAAATATTCTGCTAGCCTTTGCGAATTCGAAGTGATTTGACGCACATCAAGCCAAATTAAATATGTTGCATTACCTGATACCACCTTAATTTCTGGAATATTCTCACTAATAAATTTCTCAGTATAAGAAAAATTAGTGTTTAATTGCTTCAGTAATGCTTGTAACCAATCATGACCATGCTCATATGCAGCAATTGTCCCTGGAATAGCCAGTAAATTAGGCTCTGCAAGTTCTTCACTGTTCAGACCTCGATTGACAATCTCACGTAAGTTATCATTTGGCACCACTGCAGTTGCCGCATGTAAAGCCGCAACATTAAAGGTCTTACTTGGTGAGACTAGCGAAATAACACCCTCACGTGAAGCACCCTCAACCGAAAAAGCAGGCGTATACCCTGGTCCCTTGCGTACCAAGTCACCATGAATTTCATCAGATAGGAGCACTACGTGATGTTTAAAGCATAAGTCTGCAACTTTCTGAACTTCTTTTTGGCTCCATACTTTACCAATTGGATTATGAGGATTACAAAAAATCATTAAAGTGGTAAGTGGCAAAGCTAATTTTTGTTCAAGGTCTTCCCAGTTAATTTCATAGTTTTCATCATCAAATTCCAAGTCACTGGACAAAACATGTCGCCCATTATTTTCAATTGAATTGTAAAAAATATTATAAACGGGTGCTTGAACTAAAACGTTATCACCGATATGTGAAACTCGCCGAACAATCGATGAAATTGCTGGCACTACACCAGTAGTGAAAATCATCCATTCTTGTTGTGGACGGTGCCCATGCTCTTCTGCATACCAATTGGCCACAGCATTAAAATAATCATCTTTAGGCCATTCATAACCGAATACACCTAGTTCAATTTTCTTCTTCATTGCATCAATGATTTCTGGTGCTGTTTTAAAATCCATGTCAGCAATTGACATTGGTAGTTCGTTTGGTGCAACGTCCCACTTAACAGAGTCTGTTTTTCTTCTATCTGGCACATTAACAAAATCGTAATTAGCTTTCATTATTAATCCTTTGGTTCCTGATTCTGATCTGACTGATTTGTATTCAATTCAATCTTATCACAATCTATCTTTGTATCAGCAGGATCTATTTTTGACTTATCCATAATTAATTCGCCGATTACATGAGCAGAAATTTTTCCAGAAATTGGGTTTTTAACACTATCAATTTTCGAAGTCACTTCAGCATCTATATTTGAAACATATTCAAAAGCTAAATCTGTATGCAGTAGCTGAGTATCTCTTAACTTTAAATTGTTAATATAATTAAGGCCCTGACTGCTAATGACTTTGCAGTTAATAAACTCAATATTCTCACTGTTCCATGCTAAGTACTCTCCATCAATAGTTGAATCATAAACTTTTACGTTTTTACAGTTCCAAAAAGCGTCTTTAGCAACAAAAGTTGAATTATGTACTTCAATGTTTTCTGCACCATCAAAAGCGTAATTGCCAATTATACTGACATGATCTAAGTAAATGTTTTTGCTGTCTTTGCCAAAATAATCGCCGCTAATTTGACTATTAGTAATTTTAAGATCTTCACAGGACCACATAGTCTCTTCCGCATTAGCAAAATGAACATTGTCCAACGTAATTTTTTGTGCACGTCTAAATAATTTAGGAGCTTGTAAAGAAGAGTTCTTAATAGAAATATTTTTTGTGTACCAAATGCCACTGCGAGCCATCGTTTCAAAGACAGAATCTTCCACATCAACATTTTGATCGTACCAGAGTGGATACTTCCATTTAAAAATTGAATCTTTCACTTTAATATTGTTTGCTTCTTTGAGTGGAGACTCCCCTTGACCAAAAGTGACTCCGTCTAATTCTGCATCATTAAGTCCAAAAAGGATCCTTTCGCCTTCAAAAAAATGATTTTTAATACTTTTCATTTATTTTCTTTCTCTAAATCACAATATCTATATCTTTTATACACTCAATTATTTAACAAAAAGTATGAAATTAAAAATACATATTATTAAGCTTACTTAATTACTATTAGTTATTTTGTTACTACGCGTATGTAAAAAGTGGGCCTCAGAGATTATGTCATCTCTAAAGTCCACTTTTTCAATAATTAATCCTCAGTTGTCATTTCTAAGAACTTAGTAAAGCCACCTTTATAATCACGTTTTGTCGCAACTAGTTTTAAAAATTCTTCCTGACTGACGCCTTTAAATTTCAAATATGCTGTTAAGACTTCATAGACATCACCTAATTCTTCAATCAGATTGTCTTCTGTCTTAGCTTCAACAACTTCCTGCGTCTCTTCAATCAACTTATTTTTAAGGGCTGGCTCAATTTCTTCTTTAGGCAGCTCTCGATATGTAGCCTCTGTGGCAAATTCCGGTATCTTATCTCTAACTAATTTTTTCATTTTGCACTCTTTTCAAAATAAATCATTCTTAGTTTCATTAACCTAACCCTATTATATTACTTTTTAAAAAAGTGCTATAAAAAATAGTTATAAAATATTTCCCAGGAAATATTCTTGCTAAGTAACCCTACAATTAGTAATTTTTATTTTGCGCTTTTATAGTAAAGACTTAGCACCTAGCAGTATTAATAACACCCCAGTAGTTGGCTTCATATACTTTGTGATCTTTGTTTTTGCCAGTAATTGTGCCAATTTGGGGGCAATTATTGCTCCTACTAATGCACCAATCATTAACGGTAATCCGGCTGCCCAATCTACTTGGCCTCCTGCAATGTGGAACAGTGAACCTGTAGCGGTCATAAATACTAAAACATAGGTTGAGGTAGCCGTTGCCTGAAAGTCCTTTAAGCCAAGCAAAAACAGTCCAGCAATAATTACAGCTCCTCCGCTCATTCCTGCAACACCGACCATTAGTCCACCAAAAATCCCGAATAAACTTGCCTGCAATCTGGCATGGCCTTGCTTATGTATTGAATCCGAAGTCTTATTTTTCTTTTGGATGAGCATATTGATGCCAAGTAAAATTAAGACCACACCTATCAACCATTTGTACAAATTAGCAGGAATATATTTTGATAAGAGTGCACCAACTATTACGGCAGGAATTGCTGCCAATAACATTTGATTACCAATTTTAGTGTTAATTTTTCCTTGACGATAATAGCTCCATGCGCCAATAATTAATGAAGGTAAAACAGTCATTAATGAAGTTGCCGAAGCACTTGCAGCCTTTAAGCCAAATAAACCTGTTAATATTCCTAAATAGATTGCAGCACCACCGCCACCAAACAGGATAACAAGAGTGCCTATCACCAAACCGATTAGCAATAATAGAAAAATTTTCATTATATTTTGCCTTCTTAAATATTAAAAGCTAAACTATATTTACAATATGTAATTATAGTTTACATGCTGTAACAGTCAAGTCTATTCGAGGTTAATAATGCCACGTCAAATTTTATCCAAACAAAAAATCATTGAAACTAGCGTTTCTTTAATCGAATCAGGTAGTGAACTAAGCTTTTCGCTAGTTGCCCAACAATTAGGTACACGCTCACAAGCACTTTATAGTTATTTCTCTAATCAACAAGAATTAAGCTATTGTGTCGTTGCTTGGGCCATCAACCAAGTAAGTCAGCAACTTCAACAAAAAATCTTTGGGCAAACAGGAATCAAGGGCATTATCGCTTTGGCTACAGAGTTCCGCACACTTGCACTCAAGCATTTCAAACTAACTCAGCTAGTTCTAAAAATGCCTCGGACTAATGCTTATCCCGAAGTAACTGCAGCCTTTGAGGAGCTACGCTCTTTGATAAATCAACTATTGGCTACTGAATATTCAGAACCAAAGCAGCAGTTGATTGCTAGTCGCTATCTTCGTGATTTAACAATCGGCGATATTGTAAATGTTGGAACTGGTTGGTTTGCGGATAAATCACTACCAGCTGACAAGAGTTTTCCAAAAATGTTAGAACAAGTTCTAAAGAACATTGCCAATTAAAAAGGTGACGAGATTTAATATCTCGTCACCTTTTCTATTTTTAATTAATCAATTGTTTGGACCCAACCCTCTGGACCTTCTTGCTTTCCATATTGAATATCAACTAGCTCATTATAGAGTTTAGTTGTTACTGGACCTGTTTCTGTTTCACTATAAATGACATGTTTTTTACCTTCATAAGTGATCGAACCCACTGGTGAAATAACTGCAGCAGTACCCATAGCTCCAGCTTCTTTCATGTTAAAGGCTTCTTCCAAAGTGATTTGTCTTTCCACTGGATTTAAGCCCTGCTTTTTAGCTAGTTCCAGCAGTGACCTCTTGGTAATTGAGATCAAGATTGATTTAGATTTTGGTGTAACAAATTGACCTTCTTGGGTAATACCGTAAAAATTAGCGCCACCAAATTCATCAACATATTTGTGCTCTCGTGGATCAAGGTATAAACAATCCGCAAAGCCATTTTTATGAGCCTCAACTGATGGCAGCAAACTGCTGGCATAGTTACCAGAGGTCTTTGCTTGACCCGTACCAGCATAAGCAGCACGGTCATATTCACTAACAATATAATCTGCTGGGTTAAGCCCCTTAATATAAGCGCCAACCGGAACAGCAAAAATGCGGAAGGTATATTCATTGGCTGCCTGAACACCCAAAACATTGGATGTCCCAATCATAAAGGGACGTAAATAAAGTGTTGCGCCACTATCATAAGGTGGCACATACTCCTTGTTTGCCAAAACTACTTGCTTAACAGCTTCAACAAAACGATCTTCTGGAAATGGTGGCATTGCCAAACGCTCAGCAGATAATGCAAATCGATGCGCATTTTCATCGGGACGAAACAAGTTAATCTTACCGTCTTCTCTACGATAAGCCTTCAGTCCTTCAAAAATTTCTTGACCGTAGTGCAAAATTTCTGCACCTTCGGAAAGAGCAAGAGTAGAATCTTCAATCAATTTTCCCTCTTGCCACTCGCCGTCTTTATATTTAGCTTCATAACGATATGGTAAATCGCGATAAACAAAGCCTAAATTTTTCCAGTCAAGGTCTTCTACTTTTTGTTTCATAGCAATGCTCCTACTTTTTCCTTAAAAACTTCAGTTAAAAATTTCTTTTTAACTTTTAATTATTATTTAATTGTTAACTAATGTAAACCATAATTTTGCTACTGTCAACAGCTTTCCAAGGATTAATTCTAAGAGTCTCTTCGTCAAAAATGTCACACGTGAAACACCACCCTATTTACTTGTAAAAAAGTTTATATAGCAAAAAAGCCATTCCTTTCGGAATGACTTTTAAGCAACGATTATTCTTTTGTTTCTTCAGCTTCAGCTTGCTCATCTTTTGAATCAGCTTTTGGCTCAATATCTAAAATTACTTCATCATTGAGATAAACATGCTTATCATCAGCAGTAAATTTAACTTCTTTGGTATCAGGCTCTTTTAGCAATAATTTAGCGATTGGCGTCTCCATGTCTTGTTCAACTACTCGACGAAGAGGACGTGCACCAAATTTCTTGTCATACCCTTTTTCAGCGAAGTAAGCTTTAGCATCATCAGAAACTTCAACTTTGACATCTTTCTTTGCCAAAACATGTGACATCTTCTTTAGGTAAATGTCGATGATCTTAGTCATGTCAGCTTCAGTCAATGAATTAAATGGCACAATTGCGTCTAATCTGTTCAAAAATTCTGGTCTGAAGTATGCTTCTAAGGCCTTAATCATCTTATCGTGATCCACTTTGCCATCTTTTAACAAGTTGTCAGAGTAACCAGCGTTTGAGGTCATGATTAGAATTGTGTCCTTGAAGGAAACAGTTCTGCCTTGAGCATCTGTTAAACGTCCATCATCCATAATCTGCAATAATGCGTTGAAGACTTGTGGGTTAGCTTTCTCTATTTCATCGAACAGAATTAAGCTGTAAGGTTGGTGGCGAACTTTTTCAGTTAATTGACCGCCTTCACCGTAACCAACGTAGCCAGGTGCAGAACCAATTAACTTGTTAACTGCCATTTGATCTTGATATTCTGACATATCAAGTCGAATTAGATGATCTTCACCACCAAATAATTGAATAGCAAGTTGCTTAGCCAGTTCTGTCTTGCCCACTCCAGTTGGTCCAGTTAGTAAGAATGAACCAGTAGGACGATTGTTATCTTTGAAGACTTGCTTACGAGCAATTGCATCAGTAATAACATCAACAGCATTGTCCTGATCAATAACAGCTTTCTTCAATTTTTCAGCCAAGTTGAGATTCTTTTGACTTTCGTTAGCATGCAATTCGCTCATTGGAATCTTGGTCTTAGCTTCAATTAAAGCGTAGATATCTTGATCAGTTACCTTTGGTGTTGCAGTTTCATCAATATGCTCGGCCTGTTCTTGAAGTTTTTCAATTCTCTTCTTCAAGTCGCTTGCCTTTGCATAGTCTTCATTTTTAGCTGCTTCTGCTTTCTCTCTTTCAAGACTGCTAATTCTCTTTTTCAGAGTGGCTTCATCACTTGGAACGCTGTCGAGACCTTTTTTAGCACCGGCTTCATCCATTAAGTCGATTGCTTTGTCAGGTAAATAACGTCCCTGAATATACCGTTGTGACAATTCAACTGCTAAACGCAAAGCACTGTCACTGTATTTAACGTGGTGATAGTCTTCATATTTCTTCTTTAACCCTTCCAGGATTTTAACAGTTACATCAGTTGAAGGTTCTGGAACTTGAACTGGTTGGAAACGACGTGCTAGAGCAGCATCGTTTTCGATTCTGCGGTATTCCCCTGTTGTAGTTGCACCGATTAAGTTTAAGTCGCCACTTGCCAAAGCAGGTTTCAAAATGTTTGCGGCATCACCACTATTGTTTTCAGAATCTGTTGAACCAGCACCAACAATGTTATGAATTTCATCGATAAACAAGATGATGTTAGGATTCTTCTTTGCTTCGTCAATGACTTTCTTCAGGCGCTCTTCAAAACTACCACGTAGACTTGAGCCTGCAACCATGTCATTAATATTAATTGCAATAATGTGCTTGTCCTTCATCTTGTCAGGAACATCACCTTGAGCAATCTTTTGAGCTAGACCTTCAACAATTGCAGTTTTACCAACTCCCGCAGGACCTACCAAAACTGGATTGTTCTTCTTACGTCTACTCAAAATTTCTATTACTTCTTGGATTTGCTCATCACGACCGATTACCGGATCGTATTTATTGTTTTTAGCTTGTTCAACCAAGTCAATACCAATTGGTTTCTCCTTTTTTGGTTGACCAGGCATTTGTTCGCTCTGATTAATTCCTTGTGGAGAAATGTTCATGCTTGAATAGTGAACTGGGATAGAGCCATTATTATCATCGTTAAAGAAAGAGTTGTTAAGTTCGTTAAATAAATTATCAAATTCGTTGTCAAAATATGCCATAAATATGCACCCCTTTATAGGATAAAATTTGTAATTAGCACTCGACGTCTTCGACTGCTAATTGCTTACATATAATATTCTAACAGGTTATCCACAGAATGCAACCTTTTTGCAAAACTTTTCCACATTTTATTTGTGAAATTTATTTTGTAGCAAAAAACCTTGCAATAATCGCTTTTTCGACTACTACAAGGCATAGATTTTGGGTTATTTTTGATATAAATTTATGTGCTCACGCAAATATTTTGCCGTTAAACTATCTTTCTGGTGTGAAATATCCACAGGTGTCCCACAGGCAATTATCTTTCCACCGTTCAATCCGCCACGCGGACCCATGTCAATCATATAATCACTATTAGCCATAATATCGAGGTCATGTGTAATTGTAATGATTGTTGCATGCTGGTCTAACAATTTTTGAAAAACCTGCAGCAACGTTCTAACGTCACTTGGATGCAAGCCCACGGTTGGCTCATCGAAAACAAAGAGGCTGCCTTTTTGTTGGTGGTGAATATGGCTGGTTAATTTCAATCGTTGCGCTTCTCCACCTGATAATGCTGGCGTTGATTCTCCTAAGTGAAGGTATCCTAAGCCCATATCATGCAGAGTTTCAATTGTCTTAGCAATTTTTGGTTCATCCCCAAAAAGATTTTCTTTCAATGCATCATCAACTGAATAGTCCAGCACGTCCGCAATACTTAAATCATGCCATTTAACCCTTAAAACGTCCTGATTAAAACGGTGGCCACCGCATACAGAACATGTCTCCACCATGTCCGGTAAATACTGAATATCAAGTGAAATTACCCCAGTTCCTCCACATGACGGACATGCTCCTTCTTTATTATTATATGAAAAATGGGAGGCACGATATTTCAACTTTTTAGCGAGCGGCTGCTGGGCAAATAACTTACGTAAGTTATCCATAATGTCTGTGTATGTTGCTACCGTGGAACGTTGGTTTTTACCAACAGGTGACGAGTCGACGCTGATCACATTTTTGATGCCATTGCTTGTAAGCCTAGTCACCCACTCAGGCTTAACACTACCTTCTTTTTCAGCCTTTAGAGCGGGTAAAAGTGAGTCTAGAATCAAAGTCGTTTTTCCAGCACCGGAAAAACCTGTAACAGAAGTAAGGCGTCCAACTGGTATCTCAGCATGGACATCTTTCAAGTTGAAGCGCTTATTAACAGTTAAAGCAATTGTGCCATCTTTAAAAAGATCATCAGGTTTAGCACTTTTTCTTACATATAACGGTGCATCCCCAGTTAAATATTGCCCTATTAATGAAGCATTAGTTTGCTCAATTTCTTTCGGGGTTCCTTGCGCAATTATTTGACCACCTTCTGAACCCGAACCAGGACCAATTTCAATTATCCAATCAGCTGCCTCAATAATAGAAGTTTCATGGTCAACAACAACAAGCGAATTACCTTGGTTGACGAGCTCATGGAAGACCTCAATTAAGCCAGCAACATTATCTGGATGCAGTCCGACAGATGGCTCGTCCAAAACATAGAGCACTCCTGTCGTCTCTGTCCTCAAGGTCCGACCAAGCTGAATCCGTTGCAATTCACCAGTAGATAAGCTATTAGCTTGACGATCTAAGCTTAAGTAGTCTAGACCCAATTTTAGTAATGGTTTAACCTGATGCATCAGTTCACCAGTTAAGTTTTCAGCTAAATCATGCATGTCTGCTGGAAGCCATGCCATAATTTTCTTTAAATAGTCTGCTAACTCACCCAGCGTAAGTTGTTCGGCCTCGATAATGTTCTTCCCTGCCACCAACTGATTCCAGCGACTTGGATCAACCCGATAGCCGTGACAGCGTGGACAAGGCTTGAAACGATAAAAAGAGTTGATTCTTTCTAAGCCGCGTTCAGACTTAGTCGTTTTGCGTGAATTCGCGACAGCGTTATAGGCATTTTCATAAAGTGCGTCGAGGTGATAAACTCGCCCAGTCGAAGTTGGAATATCAACTGGTATTTTCCGTTCCTCACCGTGTAAAACAATTTCTTTTTCATCCTCGGACAATTCTTTATATGGAACATCTGTCCGAACACCTAGCTCACGGGCAATGCGCCACATCCAATTTCTTCCGGGGATTTGCCATGTGGCAACTGCGCCATTTTCCAATGATAGATTTTCATCTGCAATAATCTTATCATCGTCAATTTGTTCAACGGTTCCTAACCCCTGACACTTTTGACATGCACCATCTGAGTTAAAAGCAAAGTCTTCAGCACTAAAAGCATAAAACTGAACACCGCAGGTTGGACAAGTAACACGTCCCATTGCCTCTCCAGTTAAGTCCATCGCTTCAGCAATTTTAATGGTTGGCGCTAATCTATGCCCATTAGGACATACAGGTGAGCCCAAGCGTGAAAAAATCAAACGTAGGACGTTAAAAACCTCTGTTACTGTGCCCACGGTTGACCGAACACCAGGAACAGTTGGGCGCTGGCGCAAAGCAAGTGCAGAAGGAATATGACGCACTTCATCAACCTGTGCCCTACCGACCTGACTAATCCGCCTTTTAGTATAAGCTGCAAGTGAATCGAGATAACGTCGTGCCCCCTCTGAGTAAAGAATCCCCATTGCGAGACTCGATTTCCCCGAACCGCTCAAGCCTGAGATTGCCACGAATTTATGTAGTGGGATATCAACATTAATATTCTTTAAGTTATTAACTTTGCCACCGATAACTTCAATCTTAGTTGGCTGTTCATGATATTTCATCGATTACTTCTCCTTCTTCTTGGCTTTAAATTTTTTTCTGGTCTCCCAGGTCGATCAGGTTTTTTTAGCAAATACTCCCGAATGGCTTGTATTACCTGTTTATTTTGTGGCAAATCCGAGTGGTCTGCCTTTTCGCCAGTGACCGTCATTGCCGTGTAAGATTTGACCTGTTTTTGAAAAATAAACTTACCTGCGGCAACACTAGTTTCTGGCACAATTCCATCTGATTCATAGCTTTTGCCACCAGATAACGAGTAGACTTTCAAGTTTTCCGGAAGTGCTGTACGGTTTTTAATAAAATCAGCTAGCATCTGTGTACGGTTATTGATGTTATTTTCAGTAAAATTGTAAGGCGTTCCCAACGTCATCAACCGCTTAATCCTTACATCATCAGAATACTGTGCATAGTAATGTTCTAACCAGTATGTCCAAATAAGACCACCATTTGAATGTCCAAACGCCTTAAAATTATTAAATTTATAATTTTGCATCAAAGACGTAAAGGCAACGTCTAGCCAAAAAGCCTGTTTTTTAATATTGGCATAACCGTCTTTATTATTCGCAAAGCCAATAATGATTATCGGTTCCTGATCATTCTTATTAATCGACCCACTATACGATAATTTTGCTTCACGTGAAACAGTAACTTTGAGAACGCTATGCTCATTCATTGTCGTTTTGTTCAGCTGATCAATTAGTTCATTAAAGCGCTCAGTTGTGGCACTTGAGCCGGGTACCATGATGACTGGGGACATCATCGAGCGACTCCGCTCTGCGTGCGCATTATTCTCCTTTTTCATCCAATAATAACTGGGAATAGCAATCACTACTAACAACGCCACTAGCATCAGCAGCCATTTAAAATTAGGGTTCTTTCGTACCTGCATTAGAACTGACTTCCTTTCCCAGCTTTTAACATTTCCTCAACCTGTTCATTAATTTTCATAATCGGCCACATAATACAAACATCGAGTACAAAAAGCGCAATAGTAAACCATAAAGTCCCCCAATTGCCATTAGTGCCAAAAAAGGAAAGCAACACTCCAGGCGTTCCTTTCAATATTGGATAAACGCACACTGGAATCATATGTAGACTAATCGCTAGTCCAGCCAACGCCATATTAACCAATGGAATAATGACACTAGGTAGAACAAAGAGCGGATTAAGCATTACCGGTAAGCCTGCCGAAAAACCTAAGCTTGAGCCAAACGCTACCGGTAACAAATTGATTTTTGCAATGGCAACACTGGTTTTATTGTTTTCTTGCGTGCGCCGCATAAGCAAAACAACAATAATTGCTAAAATCACACTGGCACCGCCCATCGTGCCATATGTTCTGATTAGAGAACTACCTAGAAATTTGTAAGGCACATTCCAAGAGCTACCGTTCTGAAAAGCATAGGTCAAGTTTTCGGCTGTATATGCATTGCTCGTCGTACCGGAAAGTGCGTGAAGTGGATAGCCGATGCCCATCCAGTTCAAGAGTGTCGTTATTGCCGACAAAAACAAAACTTCTGCCAAATTATTAGTTGTTTGCATTCGACCAACTAATTCACTAAAGCTTGCCGTATCAAGCACCTTTATTTGTAACTCATAGCGAGCAATCCCGAGCAAAATTCCAAAAGCAATGGATATCATAAATGGCAAGGCCGCGTTCCAAACTCGCCTTCGTAGCCACTTCGTGTCCTCATTTTCCACTTGCTGATAATTTTTACCGCATAAATGAAAAATTTGCCCTACACCAAATCCAACAAGCAACGCAATAAAAAGTGCATTTATTTGTAAAAAACCACCTGTAAAAGAGCCATGTCTTGGCCGACTATTGCTTGTTGCATATGAGCAAAAAAGCATGATTAAAACCGCAGCGATTCCCGACATTGTAGAATCTTTGTGGTAGATTCGCGCCGTGTATCGCGCCATAAAAAAGCTGGCGTAAATACCAAAAACGCCAAAGGTTACTTCAATCATGCCACGACAAACAAACGAGCCTGCATACCAAAAATGGTCTGTCATGATCTTATCTAGGCCAAAGATATTATAAATTAGGCCATCCGGTGAAAAAATTAAATCATTAAAAAGATTAAAATATGTTCCAATCACAGCAATTGGCATTAACATCACCAGAGTTCTTTGCGCGGCGCGGAAAAATGACCACTGCCTGATTTTTAATATAGTTTTAGTAGATAAGTTAATCATTGAGCAAGTCCTACTTTGTTGTATCTCTTTGAATTAAAATATTACTCCAATTGTCTAAGGGCTTCAATTTTTTAAGTGTGGCAGCAAATGATTAATTTGCCGTCTTGCAACCTAGCGAAAATGTTATAATAGAAACGATTACTAGAAGGTGGAAAAATGAGTAGGAAAAAAATTGAATTAAATGGAAAAGTAGAAAAACTGGCAGAAAAGTATCTTCAGATTACCGGAACTGACTTAGATGACCTGACCAACGCTGCTTTAAAGGCTTATCTCATTGATCATTTAAATTCCAATCAAATTAAGGAAGCACTAAAGGACTCTGATGATATCAGTTCAGAATATGCGGGAAAATTGTTTAATCTTGACGATTTAAACAGATTCTAATTAATATCTATAAACTAAAAGACAACTAAGCTGTAAATAATCAACTTAGTTGTCTTTTATTATGAATAAAGTCATGCTTGAAGATGTCCATTCTAAGACTACATTGTTCTACTATCTCAATACTTATTAATCTTCAAACCATATTTCGTTGCACGTGCGTTACCAAATTTCTCAATTTTGCCATCTTCTCGCAATTTTTTAAGCGCGCGACGAATTGTTATCTCACTGTACTGGGGAATGCTATTATTAATTTCCTTGATAGATAATGGCTGCAAGGCCTTTCTCAAAGTCTTCAAAACAAGTTTATCGACAGGTAAATCTGATTGATTAATAATACTCATTCGCTCATTAAATTCACGATAGTCTTCCAAAACTACACTTAAAAAATAATCCAAGAATGGTAAATAATCATTGGTATTATCCATCCAACCGACCGAGCTCTCTTTTAAAACTCGATAGTACTCTGACTTAGTATCTTCTATAGATTTTTCAATACTAACATATTTTCCTACGTCAAAGCCTGCTTTATACATTGTCAGCAACATCAACAAGCGAGACATTCGGCCATTACCATCTCGAAATGGATGTATCGACACGAAATCAAAAACAAATGCTCCCGATAAAATCAATGGAGAAAATCTATTAGTATTAGCTTGTAAAGCTTGATTATAAGTATCACACAGCTCCTGTACCAGCTGCGGTGTAAGAAGTGCAGATGGTGGATTAAATCTAGCTTCTCGCCGTCCGTCAGAATATTCAGTAATAATTTGGTTATCACTATCTTTAAATTGTCCGCCCCAAGTGCTATCAGTATAAGCGAATAATCTTTTATGTAGATCTAAAATTGAATTAGAATTTATCGGTATATAATCATATTGCTCATGAATTAGTTCCAATACATTACGATAGCCTGAGATTTCTTGCTCACTTCTATTCCTGGGATCGGTCTTTTTTTCCATAATTTTGTTAAGTCGCTCATTAGTGGTATAGATTCCTTCAATTCTATTAGATGCACTAGTACTCTGAACTTTAGCAACTTCAACTAATCTATTTAAAGTATCGCGATAATTAGTTTCATAACTGTCTGTTTTTCCACTAAGGTTGTAGATCTGCGTTAGTTTGTTTATTAATGTGTTTGTATATTTAAAATTATTGAGTTTTTGATAATCAAACTTCTTAATCGCCATCACCCACTTTATCTTGCTCATCCCATTAATATCTTGATCATTTTATCCTAAATGATCAAGATATTCAAAAGATGATTATGATACTTTGCATTACTACTCTTTTTTTCCTTAAAAAACCACCTAAGTAAAATTACTTAAGTGGCTTTCTTAGTAGATACTCTATTATTATCCGCGGCTTATTCTAACTAATATAGTTATTCCTGCATTAAGTGCCTAATTTTTAGCCTTAATTACTGAATTGATCACCTGCTAAGTTGCGATAAAAATTGGCTTTAGTCGTTGAAACATAGGGAACTAACCAGAGATAGCCAATTCCAAGCGTAATGATACCGAGCAGGTACCAAGGAATGAAACTTAAGTCTAAGACAAACAGTTCCCACTTATGACCTTTCATCAACTGGCGACTTGCAGTAATAGCAGTAGTAGCGTGTACTTCTTTTCCACTGGCCACCATATCATTAACAATGTATGGTGTTAATGCGTAAGAGTATGATTTAACAATACCAGGGATGATTAACAACAGCGTCCAAAGCCATTGAAAAATGTAGCTTAAAAAGTAATTAAGAAACTCAGGAATAAAGCGGCCATCAGTGAAAACAGCGAAAAGCCCCTTAATATAGCCCATTTTTTCGCCATGAATGAAGTGGAGAAACACAAGTGGAAAACTAACAAAAAAGAACCCACTTAAAATGTCTAGGGCATCTTCGCCAAGCGCGCGAGCCCAGCCATTAGGAGCAAGAATAGAAACAATGGATGCGCCTCCCATAACATCATTAACGCCATTGGTAGTTTGAAGCGATCGGTTAACACTAGGCACTAAAAAGATGGTATAAACGACGGTAAAAATAAGCATCACTAAAACAGCCCAACCCCAATTGTGTCGAAGCTGATTTTTGGCCTCCGTTTTTAGTTCTGCTCTAGTCATTATCTTATCCCCTTTATGATTTACTGTTATTGACATATTTAATTATACTCTACTCTTTTTTTCATCTGTTAGCAAAAGACATCAAAAAAGCCTAGTTCCACCAACATCGGAACTAAGCTCACACAGTGTTTGTGCCGCCATTACTGACCACATATAGAAATATTATATTTTCGCTACCGGAGAAAACTCGTACTTCTTCTCTGGCGACACAACAAAATTTTAGCATGCAATTAACTAAAAAACAAGATACGGCAGATTATATTTTCACAGCCTTACTTGCTTTCAAGCAGTTGGCGCATGACTTGATTGACTGCCTTTTTCAACTTATCGAACTCGTTTTTGCGTGTGCGATTCGACTGAATAATGATCATTGTTTTGGCATCATTTGTGGTACGCATAAAAGTATAATAACCTTCACCTGCACCATTGGCCAGTTTGGTCTTCTGCTCGTCATTGTGATATAAACCACCATTATAGTAACTCGGTGGTTGCGCATCATAGAGAAGCTTACGACTCTTCTTAGTTAACAAGTTACCTGTTAAGACGTAGCGAATTGCCTTTGCCAAATCTTGATTTGACATTACAACTGAGCCCGCACCAAGTTCATTATGAGCATCCCGCAGAGCTGCTTCATGCTTGATAATATCATAATGCCCATTACGATAAAAGAACCCGGGTACTAGTCCGCTTTTCAAAATACGATGTGGCTTTGACCACAAGAATTCTGTATGCTTCAGTTTTAGCGGCTCAACGTAAGTTTCACGGAATAACTGTTCATAACTCTTATTGGTCACCTTAGTAATAATTCCACATAGATAGACATAATTAAGTGAACTATAATGCCATTTCCCTAACAACTTAGGGTCAAAAACAGTCTTTTTCACATCGCGGGCAATATTATCTTGGTCTGAAACAAAGTGTTTTCTACCAAGCTTGGCACCCGGTTTGAGGTTCAAACCTGCTCGCATTGCCAACAAGTGCTCAATTTTGATTTTTTTCGCACCTGGAATCTCCGGATAAAACTTGCTCAATCGGTCTTGTAAGCTTAGCTTACCATCTTGAACCAATCTCATCACCATAGCCGCAGTTAGCGACTTTTGTGCTGAATTAATTAAGTAACTAGTGTCAGTAGTATTGCTATCAGCATAATTGAGTAAAATCTTACCCTTTCTGATGACCAAAACTGAACCCTTGATGCCTAAAGCATCAATTTGCTGGCGCACTATTTTCCTTTTAAGCTGTAGTTTACTGGACTCTTATCCGTTGAACCAATCTTGTGCGGTTCCTTTTGCCACTTTTTAGTGTAGAAATAATCATGAATGTTGTAGTTATAACGGCCATTAGGGCGTTGCATGAACGGCTTGACCGCTTGATCAACTGCAACCCAACCGCGCCAGCCAAGGTGAATGGTATCTTCCATGAAGTACTTTTCACCACCATGCCTTGAGAGGTCTTCTACATTATTGAAGCCTTGACTTGCCAATTGATACTTAATTTTTGATACAGATTTTTGGTACATCTCTTCTGATAAACCGGTATATTCTGACCACTTTTGATTAATTGGCGGAATGATAAATAGCACATTAGTATGCTGCTTAGCAAATTGCTGCAGCATTAACTCAAAGTCACTGTATTCAACTGACTTGGTATAGTCAAAGTCACGCTGACTATCCTTCAACTTCATTAAGTTCCGCTTGTTTAAGCGCGTTTTAAAGAAACGATTATTGATTCCAAACGAATTTGAATTAGTATTCTTAGCAGCTTCTTGGTCTGCTACCTCATTCAATCCTTTAACTGAATATGTGTCTGGTAATAGTTTGGCCCGCGTATTAATCTTTTTAATCCGGTCACGTAACTGGAATGTACTGAAAAACTTATCTTCGTTATTAAGTACGCGCCGCTGATTTTCAAGGATAAAACGTTGCGCATCAGTCAATTCTTCACCAGCTGCTACTCGCTTCATCCCTCGCTTAATGGTGCCCTTAACTTCAGGCATTGCCAAAAAGCGCTTGGCAGCGTAACGGTTCGAAACGCTATCTTTCTTAATACCTAGTAAAAAATTGCAGGCTTGTAAAGGCGAATAGTAAAGCGCAAAGGCATCGGGGTTTTGCCCCATTTTGGTAAACCATTGCGGTGAAATAATCACTACCGCTTTTTTGTCCTTGAGCTCGTCTGCTGTTCCTTGCATCCCTAAAAATTGAGCCAGTGACTGACTACCAGGTCCCCCTAATAGGAAAGGACGATAGTTTCGCTGGTACTTTTGGGCAATTACACTAGGGTGAAGTGGATCAAGACGCGATAATTCACTAGAACCATAAAATGGTACATAACCATTTTCAAATGCATCCTGCTTCATTAACGAGCCCTTAAAAACCGTCGTTGTTTGTGAATTGGCGGCCTGGTAAATCGAGTCCCGTGAAAAAGTACGTTCCCAAGGTAATAGGAAGATAACCAGTAACAAGATAAAAGCGCAAAGAACTGGGCCAAAAATCTGCCACAGTCGGCGTTTGTTACTCATTTTCTAAACTTTCCACCTTTGCAACAATTTTGCTTGGTGTATCCCATTCTTCACGATCAAATTCAGAAACAGGTACATCAATTTCAAATTTTTCCTGTAAGTTTAACAGCATTTGTACACTAGCCATTGAATCCATTAGGCCATTGGCAAAAATGTTTTCGTCCATTTTATCTGATAAGTCTTCACCAGTTAAATCTTGTAAAATTGCTAAAACTTCTTCTTTGGTATTCATAATTAAATCTCCTTAAATAACTTTTTTCTACATCCAGCCAAACCATAACTGGCTAAGGAAGCCGGAAAAGATCAAAAAGCTGAAACAAACAACGTTAAATGTAACAAAAATTGACAAGCACTTGGTAAATTTGTTTGATGGTAGTTTGTCTTTATGCTTCTTTTTATATCTAATCCAGTAATCATTAATAATGATTGCAATCGCATGGAACAAACCATAAACAATGTAGTACCAAGTCAGTCCATGCCAGAAGCCCATTACCAAAAATAGAAGTAAATAGGCTACTTGTGAAAGTCTAACTGGATTTTTGAACAATTTTTTCTTCATTGCAAAGAAAGTGAAGCGCATGTAAATGTAGTCACGGAACCAAAATGATAGCGTCATGTGCCAACGGTTCCAGAATTCTTTAATGTTCTGTGACAGAAACGGCTTGTTAAAGTTCATTGGTGTGTGAATGCCCATAAAATAGGAAATTGACACAGCAAATAGTGAATAGCCCGCAAAGTCAAAGAACAAATACATGCTGTAGCAGTACATGTAAGCTAGTAGCCACCATGACAGCTTCAGCCCACCATTCGCAGTACCAGCAATTAGTGCCATCCGCGAAATGCGCGGTAACCAGTAAGTGCCAAAGAACCAGCCTAAGACAAACTTATATAGAAATCCTTGGAACAGATAACGTGTTGCCAAGCCCAAATCATTCACATATTGATCACGCTTAGGAGCAATATCACATTCTTTAGCAAAGCGCCGGTAACGGTCAATTGGACCTGATGAAAACGTTGGAAAGAATAGTAGAAAACGTAGATAGGTACCAAGATTTACCTCTTTAATGGCACCGTCACGTATTTCCATAATAACCTGAACGGTTTTAAATGTAATGTACGAAATCCCTAAAAATGCTAATACACCCGGTATTTTTGCTTTTGGAAAAGCCGTTTGTACTTTTACCATTATTAAGGGAACAATTGATAGGAAAACAGCCAGGTAAAAGACCCACGTTTTATTTTTACCCTTTTTACGATAATAGAGATAACAATATGTAATTACTAGCTCGATTAACAGGTAGATAATTAAACTAACACCTTGTTGCCATTTATCTGCATCAAAGACAAGAAATAAGAAAACAACTGAAAAGATGCATTCATAGATCTTAAAACGATGTCCATGATATAGACCTAAAATAATTGGAATTAGTCCAATCATTAGGTAAATAAAGTAGTGGGGATTTCCGTAAGGCTGTAAATTAATGAAGTTAAAATTCACTACTTATTAACCTCCTCAATCACAGCTTTAATGTCAACCTTACCGTTTTGTGATACCGGCAATTTTTCCCGGTAAACGTAGCGCTGCGGAATCATGTAAGGCATCAAGTTCTCAGCTAAATCAGCGCGAATCATTTTGGTGATTTCTTCTTCTGAGTACTGCTCTTTGACGCCATCTTTTAGTTCAACTTCAGCCACAATTTGTTTAACAGTGTGATCTTTGCCATATTTCGGCGCAGCAACACCATGGCTCACTAACTTGTTTTTACCCAAATAAAAGTTAATTTCCTCAAGTTCAATTCGGTAACCGTTAAATTTGATTTGAAAATCAATTCTGCCACGGTAAAATAGCATTTCGCCGTCAAAGAAACCCTCATCACCTGAACGGTGACTTGCATATTGATCGGCAGGATCTTTAAAGAATGCCTTTGCCGTTTTTTCAGGATTATTTAGATAACCCTTTGATGTGCTTGGCCCTTCGATGACAATTTCGCCTTGGTTAGGCTGATCGCCCTTTGACTTGTCAATGGTAATTCTGGTATCTTCCTTGACTTTACCAATTGGCAAACGATCATATTTAGCCAAAATTTCATCGGTAATTTCCACTTGCGTTACTGCAACTGTTGTTTCAGTTGGACCGTAGGTATTGAAAACTTTTGCATTTGGAAACTTCTGTTTTAGCAACTTAGCTTCTGTATGTGGCAATTCTTCCCCACAGAACAGAAAATGCGTAAGATCTGGATGATGTTCACCATCAAATGTTTTGTCCAAAAAGCACATCTGAGCAAATGAAGGCGTTGAGACCCAAACATTAAATTGCAATTTAGGCATTGTCGCAAATAGTTGGGCAAAGTTTTCTGTAACATCATGTGGCAGAACCACTAACTTACCAGCACCAACTAGTGCTGGGTAGAGGCTCATGACAGAAAGATCAAAGGAATATGGTGCCTGTGATAAGAAGCTTGGATGGTCCGGCAAATCAAAGTCAGTCATTTCCCAGTTGATAAAACTGAGCAAGTTATTATGACTAATTTGAACACCTTTTGGCTTTCCACTGGTTCCCGATGTAAAGATGATATAAAAATTATCGTCTCCTTCAACGAATTGCTCGACATCAACGGTAAAGTCACCATTTTTGACTTCATCTGGCTTGATAACTTGCATTGGTGGAAGAGTGATATCAGGAAGCTGATCAATCGCAATAATTGCTTCTGCTTCAGAGACTTCCTGGATTGTTAAGATTCGATCTGCATTAGAATAGCTGGCAATTGGAATATAAGCATGTCCTGCTTTAACGCAGCCTAAAAAGCTAGCAATCATTTCAAATGTTTGGCCACCCCAGATCATTATTGGACTACCCGGAGAAAGACCTAGTTGGTTAATTTGATATGCCCATGCATCCGAGCGTTTTTTCAGATCACCGTAAGTATTGGTTTGACCAAGATAGTCATACGCAATACGATTCGGTTCGTTTAAGGCAATTTCATCAATCTTTTTTATTACATCTTTAATCATTGTTTACCACCTTAAAATTCGTTGTAAATAAAGTGAACCGAAGTTAGGCCGCTATATTGATATAAATAAATTAATACCATTAAGATAGCACAATAAATGATTGTCGTTAAAACAAATTTGCCAATTTGTTGCGCCCGCGAAGTTTTTCTTTCTTTTTTAACCATATATCTTCATTCTCTTTCAACAGTTATTATTTCAGTTTTACAATACTATATCAAATATAGTACTACTGTTTTAAAAGGATAATACACCATTAAGAAGTTTTTTACAAAATTTAAATAAATTTTACAGATGCTAGTGCTTATTCAGCTTCCGGCTAGCATTGTATGCAAACCATAAAGTAAAAAAGTCAATTACACTGACAAAAATAATTGCAAACATCATTAATTTGAAAATGTTGTCTGGATTCTGCCAGCGCTCGCTATCAGCAGTAGTCAAAATATAAACTGCAAAGATGACGATTAAAAAGACTTCTATTAAAAATAGATACTGGCGGCCGATCATTATTCTAAATAGATAAAGCCATGCGGCTGCTGGTAATAGGCAAAGCCAACCTGATACACGAAGCCAAAAAACGATTTTTTTACGAGCTGATTGTTCTTTCATATTTCCCCTTGAATTCTAGTTAAATCTGACTAATTAATAAAACTTTTTCTAATTATAGCAATGCGCCTTTTGACAAACAATTTTTTGCAAATCAGAAATTTTATGCTATTTTTTGCTTTCGTCATACTTTTTTCACATTTACTAGCTATACTAAAGCTGTGATATGAGATAGAAGAGATTCCATCTCATATCATACTCAACTTTTTGTTTTTCATTCATACTCCTCCAAGTATAAATAATGAAAAAACTTGAAATGACCTTTACGGTCGTTTTCATATCTATCCCTTTCGACTCACGTGCATTACGTGAGTTTTTCTATGCCTTTAAAACTTCTAAAGGAATTCTTTACTATTTCATAAGATATTTTGTAACTTTACTTCATATTTATGGGTTAGTATTCTAAATGTAGTAAGTAATAGCAGCTTACTACATACTCCCACTTTTTTATTTCATTCATTCTTACTCCTTCAAAGTAGATGAAAACTAACAGGCTCGCATAATTTGCGGGCCTTTTTCCTTTGCTGTAGGATGGTTTTATTGAGACAATTACATACTAATGAAAGGCACACTATATGTTTTCACCATCTATTCAACGTTTATTAGAAGATAAGTCCGGCTCATTCATTATTCCTGCATCACGTATTGCATTCGTGGAAGATGATAATCCTCTGTACCACGCCTTTATGATTTTGACCCGCGTCAAATACTCAAAAATTCCTGTACTTGACAGTAAGAATCGGGTTGTCGGTCTATTAAGTCTCGCTATGATTACCGATAAAATGATGGTAACTGACAAAATTACACTTGATCCTTTAACAGAATTAAAGGTAAAAGACGTCATGCAAACAAATTTTGACAAAATTAATTTTGCTCAAACAACACTTGAAACTCAGTTACATCTACTAGTTGATAATGCCTTCTTGCCAGTAGTAGACGATTATGGCGTTTTCCAAGGTTTATTAACACGCCGCGAATGGATTAAGGCATTTAATTACGTTGCTCATAATTTTGAAAAGAAATATCAAGTCAAACAAATTGATGACAAGAATTAAGTTACCATCGTTATTTTATTTATTGAAATTATTTTAAGCTTTTTTTACCATTTTTATTTAAACTGTAATATAATTATCTTATTGAGAATATATTATTATCACTGCTTGTCTATATGCTATAAAAAGTTAGTACATTTTATGTTATCTATACGCTTATTTGTGTATTTATATACATATTTACAACTATAATTGTTGCTTTCACTAGTTATTTTATTTAATAACAATTTATTAATTATATAAATGCGATTTGCGCAATTATTCTTTTATTAATCAGAATGGAAGATACTAAAATGACAAATAAAACTATTTCTGAGCAATTAGCATTTTTAGTCAAGGCTATTATCGAAAATGGTACCTACCCAGGGGGCTTAGAACTATCAGAAAAAGAGCGACACGACCTAGCCGAACAATTGAAAAAAATGGCAGAAAATTCAAGTGATCTAAAAGACGCCAGAGTGATTACCGATGCCTTCTATAAAGATCGAGTGGTTAAACACTTTCGGTCAATGGATACTAATTTCTCTTGGGTGTTAGAAATTTTGGAACATGAACTTGTTTCTGCAAGCCGTTTAAAGAAACTATTACTTGATTTGGCACACGAAGAGCATTTTTCAGAAAATGGTATTAAGAAAATCAATCAATACTTTGAGGAATCGACTGATCACGGTGATAACGATAATTTCGTTACTCTCTCATCGACAGATGTAATCGATTCGATTGAGCGTACTGAATCTTTTACGCTTGAAGAAAAGCCGAAAAGAAAAAATGTTCATACATCAGATCAAGATGATAAAACTGAAGATCCTAATGACAATATCATTAATTTAAAGGACTATTAGTTTAAAGCTAAACTATTTCGCTTTAATGCGTTGACATAAGTAGACTTCTCTACTATTTGCCATGAATTACGAAATAGATTTAGCTTTTTTCTTTGCCAAATAAAAATTTTTAAACAAAGTTGTTTAGACTTATTCTAATTTAAAAAAATTAGTGTTAAAATCTAAAGACGTAAAGTTATATTTTTATATTGAGAGGAACAAACTATGAGTTTTAAGCAACAATGGAAATTTATCCTTGTCCTTTTTATCGGTTTAATTGGGCTTATCTGTCAATTTGGTATTCATACTAAAAGCCTTTTTCAAATCGGTAATTTACAATTTCCCTTCGAAGCAATTCTGATAGACGTGGTCGGAATAGCAATGGCGCTTTCCTTACTTCTTGAAATCATTAATGATTTTAGGTCTGGACGATATGGTGTCGATATTTTAGCTGTTATTGCCGTTGTTTCAACCATTTTAATTGGTGACATCTGGGCGGAATGGATGATTTTGGTAATGATGACTGGTGGTGAAACACTTGAAAATTACGCTACAGGTCAAGCTGACAAAGAGCTCCGCTCATTACTAAGTAATTCTCCAACCACTGCTAACAAAATTGTTGGTGATGAACTGATTTCAGTTAACGTTGATCAGTTAGAAATCAACGATCAAGTTTTAATCAAACCTGGTGAGCAGGTTCCTGTTGATGGTAAAGTGATTGACGGTGCATCAAGCTTTGATCAATCCTCACTTACAGGAGAGTCAGTCCCAGTTCAAAAAAATGTTGGAGACGACTTAATGTCTGGTTCAATCAATGGCGATGTTGCCGTTAAAATGGTTGTTACTAAAAAAGCGAGTGACTCAGAATATCAAACAATTGTTTCACTTGTTGAATCTTCACAAGCTAAACCAGCTAAATTCGTTAAAATGGCCGATCGCTATGCCGTCCCATTTACAGCTATCTCTTTGGCTATCGGTATTGCTGCTTGGATTCACTCAGGAAACCCAATTAATTTTGCGGAAGTAATGGTTGTTGCCTCCCCTTGCCCACTCTTAATTTCCGCTCCCGTTGCACTCGTCTCAGGGATGAGTTCAATGTCAAAGCATCATATTATTGTTAAATCTGGTCCGACAATTGAAAAGCTTGCAACTGCAAAAACCTTTGCATTTGACAAAACTGGTACATTAACAGAAAACAAACTTGTAATCGACCAAATCGTACCCGCAGAGAATAGTGATTTTTCAGCTGAAACTTTACAAAGCTATGCTACAAGTGTTGAACAACAATCCAGCCATATCATTGCTGATTCACTCGTTAGTGTAACAGACAAGAAGATGCTAAAACCGGCTACTAATATTAAAGAAACAACAAGTCAAGGGGTTAGTGGAACAGTTGATGGTCATGAAGTCAAAGTTGGTAAATTAGGTTTTGTCACTTCTGAAAAACACGCAAAATCGGTTAACTCTACTGCGATTTATATCTCAATTGATGGACAATACGCTGGCTACATTACTTTTAAAGATCAGGTACGTCCTGAAAGTGCTGAAACAGTTGCTCGTTTAAGACGTCAAAGTGATGCACACATGATTATGCTAACTGGTGACCATGAAGATGTTGCCAATCAAATTGGTCAAACAGTTGGTATTAAAGATATTCGCTCTAATTTGTTGCCAGCACAAAAAATAGAAGCAATTAAAGATGTAACTAAGGATAATCGCCCTGTAGTTATGACCGGTGATGGAATTAACGACGCTCCTAGTCTAACAGCTGCTGATGTTGGGATTGCGATGGGTGCCAAAGGCGCATCTGCAGCAAGTGAAAGTGCAGATGCCATTATTATGGTTAATGATTTATCCAAAATTAATGACGCCGTTGCAATTTCGAAACATACAATGAAGGTAGCAAACGTTGATGTTTTGACTGCTATCACGATTGTTATTCTTATCGAGTTAGTCGCATTCACTGGTGTTATTCCAGCATTCTGGGGCGCCATCTTACAAGAAGTTGTTGACATGATTTCAATTAGTTTAGCTCTTTTAGCCAAAACTAAGCCTAAAAATCCTAAACAAACAGGTCTTGTTGCTAAAGAATAGTTTGACTAAAAACTAATACATACTTACTACTAAAGCAAAAAAGAAAGGTTTTTAACCTTTCTTTTTTATTTCTTCCATTAATTATAGAAAACCTAGTGAATTATACAGCATATGGGCAATAATTGAGTAACGCAAATCCTTTGTCTGGGTATAAATCCATGCAAGTACACACCCAAGCGCCCAATAAACAAAAATATACTTCGTAAAGCCCGAATCGTGAAGGACGGCAAATAGAAAACCACTAAATACTATTCCTACCCATCTATTTAAAGGAGTCTCCTTTGCAAAAAAAGTGTTGAACACCATACCCCGAAAAATGGTCTCTTCAAAAATTGGTGCTATCAAAACAATCATTGGCTTATAAAAATCTCCTGCCTGTCGCGCCAATGCATCTAGAGCTGACTGGTTAGCTGATGTTGTCTTAGTGCTGAGTCCCAATGCAGCCTGAACAGCTATGTTAACCAGTACCAGCAAGATGGCACCGATAAAAGAAAGCAAAAGGCGATGCCAATCCCAATGAGGTTTCCTATTAAACCTCCAATCATTTTCGTTTTTTAATTGTCTGCGATACATTCCATAAACAATTAATATGCCAATAATAGTGAATAAGATAGTTATGGCAATAAAGAGCTTACTATCCAAATGATATTTTCGTTGCAGTTTAAATGGATAAAAATAAAGCAGTTGAATGAGTGAATAGATAAAAAATGACACAATAATTGTCACAATATTACCCAGGAAATAAAAAAATCTCTTCATTAGTATTTTCTTCCTTCATACATTAAGTGGTGGTGATTTTCAGACTTTAACTACTAATATTATCATATACTGACGTTAATATCTTATCATTAGGTCACCTTAGATAGATTCCATGCAGTTTTTTGTATACCAAAATATTTCCTAGGGAATATTTTTTTAAAGTGAACACAACGTGTATTTTGCTCTAGTCAATTACTATGACTTTTAACCTAGCTAATCTATAATAAGGTTAGAATATCTCTTGTAGGAGGAAAATATGTCTAACTTTGTTCAATTTTTTACTCAAAACAAGCCTTTTATTTATTTGTCACTAATTGTTTTGGCTTCTTTAGCCATTTTTTTACTTTCATGGCTTAAAGAACCACGCCGTTTGCTTAATGGCATATTATTCACAATTTTTCTTCTCTTGCTTGGTGTCTGGTTAACTGTTGCCGTTCTTTCGACCAGTTTGCGACCGTTGATTCTAACCTATGAAGTCATTGTTGTGTTGATAATTGCCATAATTACGTTAGTAACCACCTTTTCCTGGCTTTTCTTTTTGTGGAATGCTTACTTTGTCTGGAAAAGAGAAGCACATACGCTATCAAATTTACTGACACTCTTTATCGGTATTGCACTGCTTGTTTCATGGTTAATTATTTTTATTGCACCATTTAGCAAACTGCCTTCCTGGCAAAAGACTTTAATATATACACCTTCTGCAGTAGTAAACTACCTATTATTAGTCGCTTATAACTTTCTTATTAACCTAGCACTTTACCAATTTGTACCACGTCAATATAATCAAGACTACCTCATTGTTTTAGGGGCTGGCTTAGCAAAAGGTGAGACTGTTACTCCACTTCTTGCTAGTCGCATTAATCGAGCAATTCAATATGCGCAAAAACAGGTCGACAAAGGAAGAAAAATGCCAAAATTAATTATGTCTGGTGGTCAAGGAAGAGATGAAAAAATTCCGGAAGCCAAAGCAATGGCCGAATACGCAATTGGTCGTGGTATTAGTCCTGAATCTATCTTATTAGAGGATAGATCAAAAAACACTTACCAAAATATGCAATTTTCAGCCAAAGTAGCAGCAAAAGACTTTGGCGGCGAAAAATATCGTGCCAAATTTTTCAGTAATAACTACCATATTTTTCGTGCCGCTTTATTTGCCAAAGCGGCTGGGCTGAATGCAAACGGAGTTGGTTCATACACAAGATTTTATTTCTTGCCCAATGCAATCGTTCGTGAATTTGCAGCTATTTTGGTTACCAATAAAAAACGTCATATCATAGTGATTAGCTTAATAATTCTTTTCTTCCTAGTATATGCACTATTGCAATATACTAAAATCGCACAATAACTCAGATAAAAAGGCTCTAATTTGTTTAAGAGACTTTTTTAATTGCTAAATTAAAAATTTTCAAAATGAGGATGGCTTTTTTTAACTAATTGGCTTAATATAATAAGAATTTTAGTGTTACTTATTTATAAGTGCTAAATTATTTTTTATGAATTAATAAAAAGGAAAAGAGAAATAACTCATGCTTCAATTAAAAAACTTGCGTAAGTCTTACCACGTTGGTGATACTACGACTAAGGCGTTGGACGATGTCTCAATTTCGTTTCGCAATCAAGAATTTGTCGCAATTCTAGGTCCCAGCGGTTCTGGTAAAACGACAATGTTAAACGTTATTGGTGGACTCGATCGTTACGATAACGGCGATTTGATTATTAATGGTAAATCCACTAAGAATTTCAAAGAAACTGATTGGGACGCATATCGTAATAACTCGGTTGGTTTTGTTTTTCAAAATTACAATCTAATCTCACACCTATCAATCATCGCCAACGTTGAATTAGGAATGAACTTATCTGGTGTTCCTGCTTCAGAAAGACACCAACGTGCAGTTGATGCTTTAACACAAGTCGGCTTAAAAGATCACATTTCGAAGAATCCTAACCAACTATCTGGTGGGCAAATGCAGCGTGTTGCAATTGCTCGTGCCTTAGCAAATGATCCTGATATTTTACTTTGTGACGAGCCAACTGGTGCTCTCGATACCGAGACTTCTGAACAAATCATGAAGCTAATTCAGAACTTGTCAAAAGATCGTTTAGTAGTCATGGTCACACACAACCCAGAACTAGCAAAGGAGTACGCAACCAGGATTGTTAACTTCCAAGACGGTAAGATTTTAGACGATTCAAATCCATTCACACCAAAAGATGAGAAAGACACTTTCAACTTGAAGCGTACTAAAATGTCTTATTGGAATGCTATTAAGTTAAGTTTTACCAATATTATGACCAAAAAGGGTCGTACAACTTTAACAGCTTTTGCTTCAAGTATCGGTATCATTTCCATTGCTATCGTTTTATCGCTATCCAATGGTTTTCAGAAGCAAATTGATACTACGATGAGTAAGGCACTTGCCAAATATCCTGTTACAATCTCGCAAACGGCCACGGACGTTAATAGTATCAGTGACCGTGATGATTCAGAAAAGAACGTTAAAAATCGTGGCTATTTAACTGCTAAAAAGGACAAGTTACAGCAATCGGCACATAAAAATAAAATTACGCAAAAATACGTCGATTACGTAAAGAAGATTAATCCTGAATATGCTAACAATATTTCTTATCAAGTTGGTGTTAACCTCAATTTAATTGGTAAGGAAAATGGTAAGGTTAAGCCCGTTCAATTTTCACCGCTACCTGCTGGCACGGCTGCTTCTCAAGCGTACGAGCAAATGCAGTCTCAAGCAGCAAGTATGTCCTTTATGGGTTCAACTGTCTTTCCAACCTCATTAGATAAGAAAAAGGGTAACTTTTTAAAGGATAACTACCAATTACTATCTGGCGCTTGGCCATCCAAACCAACTGATTTAGTTATGGTCATTGATAACAAGAATTCCCTTAACATTAACATTCTGAAGAACCTGGGCATTAAAGTTAAGGCAGATGAAAAACTTGATTTTAATAAGTTAATTGGTAAAGAATTCAAAGTAGTCGACAATAATGACTATTATCAAGAACTACCTACTGGTATGTTTGTGCCACAAAAACCTAACCAGACGATGTACAAGAATAGTAAAATCAAGTTACGCATTGTTAGTGTAATAAGACCAAAGAATAAGGATTCAATGGCTCTATTATCAAGCGGAATCGCATATAGTGATCGTTTAGCTGTTAAGGTTATCAAGCAGAACCAAAATTCAGCTATTGTAAAGGCACAAAAGAAATCTGACCGTAATGTAATGACTGGTCAAAACATGAATGCCAGTGCTAAAAAGCTGATGATGCAATCGATTGGCGGTTCTTCTCTTCCTGCTGGTATCATGATTTATCCAAATGACTTTGATTCGAAAGACAAAGTCTTAGATTACCTTGATCAATGGAATAAGGGTAAAAAGAAACAAGATAAAATCATCTACACTGACATGTCGAGTGCCGTTACCTCTATGACAGGTGGTTTGTTAAGTGGTATCACGGCTGTGTTAATTGCCTTTGCAGCAATCTCACTTGTCACTTCAATGATTATGATTGGTATCTTAACTTACACTTCAGTTTTGGAGCGAACAAAAGAAATTGGTATTTTAAAGGCCTTAGGTGCTCGTAAGAAAGACATCACACGCGTCTTTGATGCAGAAACATTTATCCTTGGCATATTCTCAGGTGTCTTAGGTGTAGTAATTGCTCAACTACTCGTCTTCCCTATCAACAGCATTTTATATTCAATGACTGACTTAGCAAATGTTGCTCAATTAAATCCTGTACACGCCTTGATTTTAATTGTTATTTCTACTATCTTAACGATGCTAGGTGGACATCTTCCTGCAAGAATGGCAGCTAAGAAAGATGCCGCAATTGCACTAAGAAGTGAATAGTCGCTAATTTCATTTAATTAGTCTCAAATAATGTTACATGTGAAACAAACATTATTTGAGACTTTTTTGTTATCAAAATTGGCCTTAGTTAAAAGCGCGTCAGTAGTGAAAAAAATTTTAACAAAGCTAATTGACAAATTGGCATATACCAATTTATAATGAATTTAACTTAATTGGAGGCTCAACTATGAAAATTATCATTACAAACAACAAAGAAAACGGTAGTACTGAAGGCTTTAAGCTATTTAAAAAGAGCATTGAAAATGGTGCTAAGGTAATCGGCTTAGCAACTGGCTCTACCCCTGTAGCTCTATACAACGAATGGACTCAAAGTGATCTTGATAATAGCAATCTTATTAGTATCAACCTTGATGAATATACTGGTTTAACTCCTGATAATGATCAAAGTTACCATTACTTTATGCAAAAAAATCTTTTTGACAAGAAGCCATTCAAGAAATCATATATTCCAGATGGTATTAAAGCCATTAATGACCCTCAAGGTGCTTCTGATGACTACAACAAGATCATTGATGAAAACCCAATTGATATTCAATTATTAGGTCTTGGTCAAAATGGTCATATTGCTTTTAATGAACCAGGCACTTCTTTTGATTCTGTTACTCACGAAGTCAAGTTAACTGAGAGTACTATTCAAGCTAATTCCCGCTTTTTCAGCAATATTGATGATGTGCCAAAATCAGCAATTTGTATGGGAATTGCTAACATCATGAGTGCAAAGGAAATCGTTATTATGGCTTTTGGTGAAAATAAAGCTGATGCCGTTAAAAAAATGGTCGAAGGTCCTGTAACTGAAGACGTTCCTGCTTCCGTTTTACAAAACCACTCTAATGTCACATTAATTATTGACGATGCTGCTGCAAGTAAGCTCAGTGAAAAATCAAAGAACTAATTAGATAATTTGATTAATAAAAAAGGCGATGCAAGGAAAGCATCGCCTTTTTTATTACAAATAGCTTTTAACATTAATGCTCTCTATTAACAGGTGCATATCACTAACGCTAACAAAATAATCCGTATTATGATTAGATTAGAGCATGAGAGGATGTGATAAATTGAAACGAAGTAAAAAATGGTTACTGGTAGTTTTTCTGCTTTTACTACTGCCTCTGCCAATTTATCTCTTATGGGAAACTAGCGGTTTTTGGCAAAAGTATTTAAGGCTTAGCATCCCCAAAATGGGTACATTAAATCCTATTTTCGAATGGTATCTAATCGGTGCTAGTGCCATTATTCTTTTGGCTTTAATCATTAGTTTATTAATCATTCTATTCTGGCCAGTTCAGCGCTACTTCACCTTAATTCATAAGCGCGATGGACAAGTTAGAGTTAATAGTAAGGCGATTAACGGTTATGTCATGAATTCCTTATCTGAATTGCCTTTTATCAATAAGGCAAAAGTTGATTCTAAGCTTACTAATCATAAAATCAAAATCAGGATTAGTGGCAATTTAGGACATGGTGACAACGTTAACGCTGTTCTTGAGCAATACCTTGAAGAGCTTAAAGGTAATCTTAGTCAACTTTTGGGAATCGAGCAGAAACCAAAAATCAAAATTAAGTTTGTTAACTATCAAAACTCTGATAAGCCCGAGACACGCGTTCAATAAAGGAGGCAAAAATGAATAAAATTTTGCAGGAACACCTCCCAGAAATATGCGGTGCAGCAATCGGCTTGTTACTAGCATTTTGTTTTTTGGGATTAGGCTTTTTTAAAACTATTTTTGTCATTGTGCTACTAGTGTTAGGCTTTCTAGCTGGGCATTATTGGCCATTGCTAAAAAGCTTGGTAAGTAAACAACAACAACACTAAATGAAAGGAATTTAATTATTATGGTACAAAATAACAACAACTCAAAACAAGAAGTTAAAGGCGACTTATCTTATGACTCTAAAGTAATCCAAAAGATTGTCGGCATTGCTTTGGCAGACGTTAAAGGACTATTAACTGTTAATGGCGGTTTCTTCTCTAACTTAGCTGATAAGATTGTTAACAGTGATGATGTAACTAATGGTGTTAACGTCGAAGTGGGTAAAAAACAAGTCGCTGTCGATATTGAAATCGTTGCAGAATACGGTACTGACATTCCTAAACTTTATGATGAAATTAGACAAAAGATTTATGACAAGGTTAAAGAAATGACAGGCTTGGATACCGTTGAAGTTAACGTCACAGTGGTTGATATCAAGACTAAGGAAGAGCATGAAAAAGACTCTGTCAGCTTGCAAGATCGTCTAACTGGTGCCACTCAAGACGCCAAAGAAAAGATTGACGAACAAAAAGACAAGGTTGAAGATAAAAAAGAAGAAAAGAAAGAAGAGCGCGTTAAGTAACTCATCTTAACCAATCTATTCAAAAAGAGAAGTGCTTCAAGCAATGCACTTCTCTTTTTGTTTTCCGTTAGTTTCACGTGTAACACTCCTTAATTTTTTATCATAAAAATATATATTTACATATAATTATCAAACTATAAGCAGTTTTTTTGGTCTGCACTATGCAAAATCACTTGACATTTTTGCCCCAATGCAAATTAAATTTCTTCTTGTTTACCACTATATCTCGTATTAAACTAGATATTAATCTATATATTGTATTTAAGAAAGAGCGTGATTCAAGTTATTGTTTTAAGCGGGCCTATTGGAGCCGGTAAATCCAGTTTAACCAGTATTTTAGCTGAACATTTAGGAACTCAAGCCTTTTATGAAGGCGTTGATAGTAATCCAGTTCTTCCTTTATATTACCAGGACATGAAACGGTACACTTTTTTACTTAACATTTATCTGCTTAACCACCGGTTAGCACAAATCAATCAAGCAGTTAAAGAGAAAAACAGTGTCTCTGACCGTTCTATTTACGAAGATGCCCTCTTTTTCCAAATGAATGCGGAAAGCAATGTCGCTGATCCTACCGAATTTAAGATTTACGACAGTTTACTTGAAAACATGATGGAAGACACCCCAGGAAATCCTAGTAAAAAGCCGGATCTCTTGATCTATATCCGTGTGTCACTAGATACCATGCTAAAACGAATCGAGAAGCGTGGTCGGTCTTATGAGCAAATCTCGACTGATCCCAGTCTGAAAGATTACTATGCACGCTTAATTCGCTATTATGAGCCTTGGTACGAAGAGTATGATGCCTCACCTAAGATTGTAATTGACGGTGACAAGTATGACTTTATCGGTGATGAAGATGCTAAAAAGGAAGTTTTAAGCCAGATAGATAGCAAGCTGCGTGAAATTGGCAGTCTAGAATAAGAAGGAACGTGATGACAGTTATTGTTTTAAGTGGCCCTATTGGAGCCGGTAAATCCAGTTTAACCAGTATTTTAGCCAAATATTTAGGAACTAAGCCATTTTACGAAAGTGTTGACGATAATCCAGTCTTACCACTTTTTTACGCTGATCCTAAAAAATATGCGTTTCTGCTTCAGGTATTTTTCCTTAATACACGTTTTCGCAGCATTAAGGATGCATTAACCGACGATAATAACGTACTTGATCGTTCTATCTATGAAGATGCACTCTTTTTCCAAATGAATGCCGATATTGGACGTGCAACTAAAGAAGAAGTTGACACATACTATGAGCTTTTAAACAATATGATGAATGAGCTCAAAAATATGCCAAAAAAGAGCCCTGATTTGCTCGTCCATATCAATGTTTCATACGAGACGATGCTTAAACGTATTCAGAAACGTGGCCGCCCGTATGAACAACTTAGCTATGATTCAACGCTTGAAGATTATTACAAACGACTATTACGTTATTACAAGCCTTGGTATGAAAAATATGATTATTCACCTAAAATGGAAATTAATGGTGATGAGCTTGATTTTATGACCAATGAACATGACCGTGAGATTGTTTTAAATCAAATTGTCGATAAATTAAAAGAGATTGGTAAATTACCTGAATCATGGGATAAACCAACCAAGGTCGAACTTGATGCTTAATCAGTAAACCAATCAACTTGCATATAGTAGTAAAAAAGCCGTTTTTAGATATTTAGTCTAAAAACCGGCTTTTTGTTTTGTTAAATATTCTTACTAAGCAGTCCAAAATAGTTTTTTTACACTGTTACCATTTTATTATTAAAAAAATATGTGCTATTCTGTCATAAATGTAATTTTTTGCTCATTATTTTAGTTTACGCTTTAAAGGAGAATAAGATGAATTATATTATCTCAATCATGCCTTCTCTACTTTCTGGAGCTAAAATGACCCTGATTCTATTCTTATGGACCTTGATCATTTCTATCCCACTTGGAATTATTGTTAGTTTGGGATTGATTTCGCATTTTAAAATTTTACGCGCTATTTTAAAATTTTATATCTGGATTATGCGTGGTACACCATTGTTACTACAGCTAATCTTTATTTTTTATGGATTACCCATTATTGGCATCATCTTTCAACGATACAATGCTGCCTTATTCGCTTTTATTCTAAATTATACTGCTTATTTTGCAGAAATTTTCCGTGGCGGTTTTCAGTCTGTGCCAGTCGGCCAATATGAAAGTGCACACGTTCTGCAGCTCACAAAATGGCAAACTTTGCGACATATTATTATCCCCCAAGTAAGCAAAATTGTTATACCGTCAATTGGCAATGAAGTAATCAACTTAGTCAAGGACACTTCCCTTGTTTATGTTATTGGCTTAGGTGAACTCCTACGTGCAGGAAACGTTGCAACTGCGCGAGACGTTACGCTTGTGCCATTAGTTCTAGTTGGTATTATTTATCTACTAATGACCGGTATTGCATCATTTATTTTAAAGAAAATCGAACACAGTTACTCTAAGTGGAAATAACAAGGGGAATGATTCATGCTTGAATTAAAGAATATTACTAAAAAATTTGGCTCTCGAACAATTTTAAATAAGCTAAACTTAACAATTCCCGATCAAGAGATATTAGCAATAGTCGGGCCTTCGGGTGCCGGCAAAACCACTCTTCTACGTTGCCTTAGTGGCTTAGAAAAAGTCGATTCTGGTCAATTTCTCTGGAACAATCAAGAATTTGACCCAACTGAACCAAGTAAAGATAATCAAATTACTGGTGTTGTTTTTCAAAGTTACGAATTGTTTCCTAATTTGACCATCATTGACAATATCACACTCGCACCAAAATTGGTTTTAAAAGAAGATAATAGCCAGGCTCTACAAACAGCCAAGCAATTGCTTCACAATCTAGACTTAACGGGCAAAGAAGAACTGTATCCATATCAGCTGTCTGGTGGACAAAAGCAAAGAGTTGCGATTGCGCGAGCATTAGCAATGAAACCACAAATTCTATGCTATGATGAGCCAACCTCTGCACTGGATCCTGCATTACGTACCAAAGTCGGCGAAATTATTTTACAACTGAAAAACAATAATAAGATGACACAAATTATTGTTACACACGATATGGATTTTGCTTATCAAGTAGCTGATCAAATTTTCACGGTTAAAGCGTTAGATTTTAAGAAGGTGGATTAAGTGAAATGCAAACGTCTAATGGCATTATTTGCCACCATCTTTTTTATTCTTACTCTGTCTGCCTGTAGCGGTATTTCCGTTAACAGACAAGCTAGCAAAGTTGACAATTGGACCCATATTAAGGCTCGAGGCTACGTAGTTGTTGGTGTTGACGACACATTTGTTCCAATGGATTTTCAACAAAAAAATGGAAAACTAATCGGTTATGACGTTGACTTAGCTAATGCAGTTTTTAAATTATATGGTATCAAGGTCAGCTTCCAAACAATTGATTGGTCAATGAATACAACTGAATTAAGAAATGGGACAATTGATGTAATTTGGAATGGTTTCAGTAAAACTCCCGCTAGAGAGGCAAAAGTCAACTTTAGTAAAACCTATTTGGATACAGCACAGGTCATAGTTGCACTGAAGAAAAATCACATTAACAGCATTAAAGACATGCAAAATAAAGCACTAGGCGCCCAATCTGGTTCATCAGGTTACAATGACATCATGGATTATCCAAAGGTACTTGCTAACCGAATTAAAGACCACTATCCAATTCTCTACGATTCCTTTACTAACGCCTTTATCGATCTAAACGCAGGTCGAATTGATGGCTTGTTGATTGATAGTTCCTATGCCAATTACTATATTTCGCGTCAAAAGCATCCTGAACGATTCACTGAAATTGATAGTTCTTTTCCAAAGGAACAATTTGGCGTTGGTATGCGAAAAAGTGATATAACTTTACAGCGAAAGATCAACCATGGATTAGATATTCTTGCTAAAAATGGAACCTTAGACCGAATTAATCATAAGTGGTTTGGGGATAAGGCACAGTCCCCACTTCTTAAAAAGTAATTAGCTAAGCTTCTCAAGAACTTGCGCAATGCCATCATGGTTGTTATCAGAAGTCACATTTACAAATTGCTTTTTCAATTCTGCTGGAGCGTTACCCATCAAAAATGGATGCCCAACTGTTTGTAGCATTGAAACATCATTGTAGTTGTCACCAAATGCCCAACAATCAGTCAGCTTCACATTAAATTCTTCTGCCAGTTCTTTAATTCCCTCGCCTTTAGATACACCATTTACAACTATTTCTAATAAATTGGGAGCCGATTTAACTAAGACCAAGTCTGGATATTCGGCAGTCAGATCTTTTTGCTCTTGATCAAGTTGTTCTGGATTTCCCATAATAAGGACCTTGTGAACACCTTTAAGTTTTTTAACTTCAGCAATTGAACTTGGTGTCGCTTTAACTTGAACAATCTGCTCCTCTTTTTTTACCAATTTAACATTATTTCCTGGGTAATAAAACCAGTCATAGCCACTATAAACATTCCAAGTAGTCTGATTATTTTTCTTTTCGATATATGAACAGATCTCAGCTGCTTCTGCTGCTTTCATGAAGCGCGAAGATATTGGTCTTCCCATTTCATCTAAGACTAAAGCGCCATTGTATGCAATCATTGGACAGTTCTTAGTTATCTGGCCAGCCGCAGTCATCACTGCTTGCGGCATTCTTGCAGAAACTGGGATAAAAACATTGCCATTAATGATTTGCCGTCTAATCGCATCTCTTGTTTTAGGTGTTACTTCTAAATCTGTATTTATTAATGTTCCATCAATATCTGAAAACAACAATTTAGCCATTTTTTCTCCAACCTTCTTATACTCATTAGCTTACTAAGATAGTTTATTTTAAAAACTATTTCATCTTGCGGTCAATCTGTCAGGAAACTTGTTCATTCGTAAATCCCACTCAAATGTAAGGCTTTTCATTATATAATTCGTATTTGCATTTATATATCAGCATGCTACACTAAAATAGTCGTTAGATGTAAATAAAACACGAACATTATTATAGTGGGAGAGATTAAATGAATTTTATTAAGAGCTACTTTCAGCTCGATAAATATAAAACCAGTGTTAAAGTTGAGTTTCTCGCTGGACTGACTACTTTTATTAGTATGTCTTACATCCTATTCGTTAATCCAAGCGTTTTGGGTGCCAGTGGAATGGACAAAGGTGCTGTCTTTACTGCAACAGCACTGGCAAGTGCATTAGGTACAGCTTTAATGGGTATTGTTGCTAACTATCCCATTGGTGAAGCACCAGCACTTGGTATCAATGCTTTCTTTGCCTATACAGTTTGTGTAGGTATGCATGTTTCATGGGAAACAGCATTAGCTGCCGTTTTCGTTGCCTCAATCATTTTTATTTTAATTACTATGTTCAAGTTGCGTGAAAAGATCATTAACGCAATCCCAGCTGATTTGAAATTTGCCATTTCATCTGGTATCGGTCTTTTCATTGCATTCTTAGGAATGCAAGACGGTGGCCTTATTGTTGCTAATAAATCTACATTGGTTGGCCTTGGCTCACTTCATGATCCAGCTGTTTGGATTACAATTTTTGGACTTTTAGTAACAGTTGTCCTAATGATCTTGAATGTCCCAGGTGCAATTTTCATTGGTATGATTTTAGCCGCACTTTTTGGTGTCGTTACTGGTCAAATTGCTCTACCAACTAAAATCATTTCAGTTGCACCTAGTATCGCACCAACCTTTGGTCAAGCAATTTTCCATGTTAAAGATATCAATACTCTTCAAATGTGGGTCGTTGTTCTAACCTTTTTACTTGTTACTTTCTTTGATACAGCGGGAACTTTAATTGGCTTAGCCCAACAAGCTGGCTTTATGAAAGATAATAAAATGCCTCGTGTAGGTAAAGCCTTAGCTTCCGACTCAACTGCCATGATGGTCGGTTCAGTCTTAGGTACATCTCCAGTTGGCGCATTTGTTGAATCAAGTGCAGGTATTGCTGTTGGTGGACGGACTGGTTTAACTGCAGTTTTCGTTGCTATTTTCTTTTTAATTTCAATGATTTTCAGTCCATTACTTGGTCTGTTCACTACACATGTTACGGCACCTGCATTAATAATCGTTGGGGTGCTAATGGCACAAAACACAGCTCACATTCATTGGGATAAAATGGAAATTGCTGTGCCATCATTCTTGATTTTAACCGGTATGCCACTTACCTACTCAATTTCAGATGGCTTGGCTCTTGGCCTTATTACTTACCCAATCTGCATGCTTGCAGCAAAACGTGGTAAGGAAGTTACTCCTATGATGTGGGTGCTCTTTGTAGTATTCATCATTTTCCTATGGGTGCTGAACTTCTAAAATAAACTATGATAAGATGAATGTGTTAAACAATCATCTTATTTTTTTAACTTTTTGAAAAGAGGAGTCATGAAGACACTAGAAAAAATAGACTATAAAAAATTTATTTTTCCAGTTTTACTTGGATTAGTTTTCTGGTTTACTGCACCTATCAGACCTGCTGGGGTTACCGTCCAGGCCTGGCACATGCTCGCAATCTTTATCGCTACCATTGTTGGTTGTATTACATTACCAATTGCAATTAGCGGCGTTACACTAATCGGTTTTACATTAACAATCTGCCTTGGTCTCGTACCATTGGCCGATAAAGTAGTTAATGGTAAATTAATTGAAAAAGGTGCTATTAACGCTTTTGCTAACAATTCTGCATGGTTAATTGTTATGGCATTTATGATTTCACGTGGAATCGTAAAAACTGGTTTAGGACGCAGAATTTCGCTATATTTTATTAAATGGTTTGGACAAAAATCATTGGGTCTTGGCTATGCAATCGGTGCAATTGATTTAATTGTTTCACCCGCAACACCTTCCAATGGTGCCAGAGCTGGTGGTGTGGTTTATCCTTTAATTGAATCATTAGCTGAAACTTACGACTCTAAGCCAAATGATCCCTCGAGAAAGAAAATGGGAGCCTATCTAATCTTCACGGAATTTCAGGTTAACATTATTACTTCGTCTCTCTTTATGACAGCTTGTGCACCTAACTTAATTGCTGTAGCACTTGCTGGTAAAGCAGGCGTTACACTTACATGGATGCAGTGGTTTATGGCTGCACTTGTGCCTGCCGCAATCTGTCTACTTGTAATTCCATATTTTGTTTACAAGATCTACCCACCAAAAGTAAAGGAAACTCCTAACGCTAAGGAATGGGCAAATACGCAACTTGAAGAACTAGGTAAAGCAACACTACCTGAAAAAATGATGGCAATTATTTTTGTGATTACCTTAGCACTCTGGATGCTTTCGAGCACGCTTGGGATAGATGCAACTTTGATTGCATTCATCTCTGTTGTGTTGCTTTTACTTACAGGTGTTCTTACACCTAAAGATATTTTGGGTGAAACTGGTGCCTGGAACATTCTAATCTGGCTTTCAATTCTAGTTTTTATGGCTGAAAAATTAACTCAGTTTGGCTTCATCGGCTGGCTTTCAACTACTATTTCAAGTAGCATGAAGGGCGGCAACTGGCTAATCACTTTGATTATCTTAGCCCTCGTATTGTTCTACACCCACTACTTGTTTGCCAGTGCAACAGCACATAACTCTGCAATGTTCTTGCCACTTTTAACTGTAGCAATTGCTGCCGGAGCACCTAAAGTTATGGCTGCACAATTCTTAGCACTGTTTTCTGCAATCATGGGTTCAACTACTCACTATTCTAGTACCGCATCTTCGGTACTTTCTTCAACTGGTTATGTTAAACAAAGTGAATGGTGGAAGATGAGTTTTATTTTCGGTATTTTCTACATCTTAGTTTATGGAGTAATCGGACTAGGATGGATGAAAGTTATCGGCATGTGGTAATTTCAAAAGCGAGCTTGAAAGGGCTTGCTTTTTTATTTCCCAGGAAATATTATTCCAAGTTCATTTGCTTATGCTAAACTAGTTTTATTGGTTCTTTTATAAGATAGTTTTTTGGAGGAAAAAATGACGACACTAGATAACGTCTTTCATTTAAACGATGCTCATACCACTATCAAACGTGAGTTAATTGCTGCTTTAACCACTTTTGTTAGTCTCTCCTACATTCTTTTTGTTAACCCTAATATTTTACATGCAGCTGGGATTGATAAAGGTGCTGCGTTCACAGTTACCGCAGTTTCAATTGCAATTGGTTGTTTCATCATGGGCTTTGTGGCTAACTACCCCATAGCCCTTGCGCCAACACTAGGTAGTGCTGCGTTCTTCGCTTACAATGTTTGTGGTGAAATGAAAATTAACTGGCAAACAGCATTAGCTGCTGTCTTAGTTGCATCTGTCTTGTTCATCTTAATCACAGTTTTAAAACTACGTGAAAAAGTAGTCGATGCAATTCCGCAAGACTTAAAGTATGCTATTTCAGCCGGAATCGGTTTATTCATTGCTTTTATTGGCTTGCAAAACGGCAAACTCATCGTTAACAGCGATTCTAGCTTAGTAACTTTGGGTAAGTTTAACTCACCAGCTGTTTGGATTACACTTTTTGGGTTGACCTTAACTGTCATCTTAATGGCAATGAATGTTCCAGGTTCAATTTTTATCGGGATGGTTGTGACGGCTATCTTTGGTATTCTTATTGGTCAAGTCGAAGTGCCAAAAGCAATTATTTCAACTGCTCCAAGCATTGCCCCAACCTTTGGCCAAGCTGTTTTTCATCTAAAAGATATTAATACACCTCAGCTGTTCATGGTCGTCCTAACATTTTTACTAGTTACTTTCTTTGATACTGCAGGTACCTTGATCGGTATGACTGAACAAGCTGGAATGGTCGATCAAGATGGCAAAATTCCACGTATTGGTAAAGCCTTCGTTTCTGACTCCCTAGCGATGGTTGAAGGGGCTGTTCTGGGAACTGCTCCTCTTGGCACATCAGTTGAATCCAGTGCCGGTATTGCAATGGGTGGACGAACAGGATTAACCGCAGTTTTTGTTGGCATTTTCTTCTTAATCTCAATGATTTTTAGTCCATTACTGGCAGTTATTCCAACCACTGTTACTGCACCTGCCTTAATAATTGTTGGCGTTTTAATGGCTGGTAACTTGAAGAAAATTAACTGGGATAAGTTTGAAATTGCTTTTCCTGCATTTTTAACAGTTATCGGTATGCCACTTACTTACAGCATTTCAGACGGCTTAGCACTTGGAATGATTGCATACCCAATCACTATGATTGCCTCTAAGCAAGCTAAAAAGGTTTCACCGATGATGTACGTGCTATTAGTAGTATTTGTCATCTTTTTCTTGATTACAAATATGTAGCTCAATTAATCTAACCAAAAAGCCACCTTATTATAAGGTGGCTTTTTTCTTTACGGTATTCTGATATTTAGGAACACAGGCATCTTTGCATGATTATTCAAAGTCTGTTATGTTATATAACAGTTTATGTATTAATAAAGGAGATGTTATAAAGTAGCTTGAGCTTTTTACTCGAACTATTACTATGCTAGAAAAAAAGAAAAAAGTTAGACAAACACGAGATTATAAAAAAGCTCCTCTTTCGCCTGTGCATATCCGAATAATGATTGCCGTTAGTTTAGGTCAATTTACTTGTGGTTTTTCACTAGGAATTACAGGTTTAGCAATGACCATAGCAACCAAGTACATTCATGTTAGTGAAATGTGGACTGGGTTAATTGGTGCAGGCGGCTTAATTGGATTATCAAGCAGTGTGTTTATTGGCCGCTTATCAGATAAAATTGGCCGGCGCGAATTGCTCATGAGTAATATGTATGTATTAGCTATTCTTTCGCTATTACATCCATTAACCACTAGTTTACCTCTAACTTTTATAATTAGAATTGGAATCGGTCTGATGATGGCTATCGACTATACCGTAGGTAACACACTTTTAACTAAATGGTTACCTAAAGGAGAAGACAGTAAGCGCCAAAGCCACTTACTAGTTTATTGGGTTTTAGGCTTTATCGCCTCTTATTTGACTGGTACATACCTTAATGGCTTTGGCTCACATACTTGGCAAATTCTTCTCGCAACTGGTGCTATTCCAGCTCTAATTACAGCCCTATTTCGCAGCATTTTCCCTCTTCCGCCTTCTCCTGGATGGTTGGCAAGTAAAGGGAAAATCAAGGCCGCAAACAGACTTATTGGGCGAATTTTAGGACATAAATGGGGCATTTCACGTCACTTCAAGCGTCCTAAGCAGACTAAGCAATCTTCCTGGACTATTTTATTTAGTAAAAAATACTTACGTCATACCTTGGTAGGTGGAATCTTTTATGCATGTCAAACATTTGCATTTTTTGGTATTAGTATCTTTTTGCCCATTCTTCTTCAAAAAATGAATATTAGTAATCCTAAGGTGTCCGGTACTTTATATAACGTCAGTATGTTGCTAGGGATATTTCTCGGAATTTTTATTTTCAATCGGATAAGTCGACGGATGTTCTTAATTAGTAATTTTTTACTCTCTGCTGTGTTAATTGGTATTTTGGCCTTAACACCACATGCCTCGTCAATCTTTAAGTTAATGGTTTTTTCAATTTTTGCAATCATTCTTTCGTCAGGACTAGTTTTAGACTATCCATATCCGACAGAACTATTTGATACCAAAGTTCAAGCCAGTGGTGTCGGGATTTGCATTACAATTAGCCGAATTGGCGCTGCAGCTGGGACATTTTTATTACCTATTTTGACTAAAGCAGGAGGCGCAAACTTAGCAATGCTGGTCTGTGCATGTGTTTTACTTGCAGCTTTTATAATTTGTCTTATTTGGGCACCTGAAACCTCACCTAAATTTATTAAAAAAACTGAACAAAAAATTTAGCTTAAAAGCTAAAAGGCTAGCAAATTACTGATTTGCCAGCCTTTTTAAATTATAAATAGTATTAATAATGAAATTGAAATTTAGTGGCCTATTAGCTAGCCATCATAATTGACTTCTTGTAACTTTTTGACTTGACTAAAAACTTGGCCTCGCCGATTTGCATCGAGTGTCATCACAAGCGAATCTCCTGCTTTCATAACGGTTTTTCCACTCGGTATCATATATTTACCGTCACGATAAATTGCGTTAATTAAAGTATCCTCAGGCCATTTTATCTCAGCAATCTTCTTTCCTGCTAATTGACCCTCTTCATAAACAGGAATGGTTAATTGATCTGTTTTACCCGACATTTTTGCTGGTTTGACGTTAGTTTGCTTATTCATCATTCTAGCTAATGTGCCATAGATTGGTTCTCCGCCTAAAAATTGGTCAACAAGAAGTGCGACAATTGCTACAACGGCAAGTGGCATCAAGTGTAATAATGATCCTACCATTTCTGTAATTAACACTATTGCAGTAAAAGGTGCACGAATTACAGCTGCAAAAAAGCCCGCCATTGAAAAGATTACTAAGTTGATAACTAAATTGGCTGGAAGCAAATTCAAGTGCACCATTATGAGTCCATAACTTGCGCCAAGGAGTGCACCCATTGTTAAAACTGGTAAAAATATTCCACTTGGGAGTCCTGAATCATATGAAACAATCGAAAAAATGATCCTAAGCAAAAAGAAAAACAATAAAACTAAAATCATTTTCCAGCTGTCAGCAGTAATCATTTTAGGCAGCGCCAAAATCAAACGATTTCCCGGGCCAGTGATTAATGGTAAGAAGTAAGCAATAGGAATTAATAGGGCTAAAGGTATCAGCCCAAACAACCAACTAGGTAGAAAATTAATTTTGGCATATAACTTTTTTGTTTTGAATAATCCCAGCTTATAGAGATGACCAAATAACCCTAAAATTAGCCCCAGAATTAATAAATGATAATATGATTTAATTGGAAACGTCCTATGATAAGTAAGTGATAGGGCTGGCCTCTGTCCAAAGAGATTAGATACAACAAAATCTGACACTAATGCACCCGCCAGCGCATTTAGCCAGACACGGGGCGAAAAGTTATGAAAAACTTCTTCAAGTACAAACAATGCTCCACTTAGTGGGGCACCAAATGCCGCGGAAAGTCCACTGGCAGCGCCTGTAGCTAGTAAGACGCGGGCATTAGTTTTCTTCTCTTTTGTCATCTCTCCTACGCCTTGGCCAATCGTTGATCCAATTTGTAATGATGGACCTTCAGGACCTAAAAATAGTCCCGTACTAATAACTAATATGCCACCAATCACTTTGCGCCATAAAGTTGACCACCATTTTAGCGTTAGATTTCCTGCTAACTGAAGCTTTACTTCTGGTATTCCTGAGCCACCAACGTGAGGATATTCTTTAACAAATACGCCTGCTATTAGTCCAACTAGTAATAAACCCAAAACAATTGGAATAAACCATATTGCACTAGAATGTGCCACGTGAAACAAATACAGCCATAGTGTACTTAACTCTTTGATACCAAAACGAAAAAGCCCAACAACTAATCCACTAAAAAGACCTACTAGCATTGCTTCAAATAATAACTTTATTTGTTGTTGATTTTTCCTTTTCATTAACCCCACTCTTCTTTTTCCTAGCAAAAAACCAGTCAAAGTCGAAACTTAACTGGTTTTTTGTTACACGTGTAACACAGCTTATTTTTCTTCATACCATTCAGTGTGATATACACCGTCACGGTCATTTCTGAAGTAAGTGTGAGCACCAAAGTAATCTCGCTGTCCTTGGATCAGGTTAGCTGGAAGACTTGGGTTAAAAATGGATTCTAAATAATTAAGGGATGCACTTAAAGTTGGAGTAGGAATACCAGCCTTAGTTGCTAATTCAAGTACCTTGCGCAATGCAGGTAAGTTCTTTTCCATTAAATCTTTAAAGTAAGGATCTTGGAACATATTATCAAGTTGTTTACCTTCGGCAAAAGCTTTTTCAATATCCTTTAGCATAGATGAACGAATGATACAACCAGCTTCCCAAGATTGAGCAATAGCTGGATAACGCAACTCCCAGTTATACGCATCGGCTGCCATCTTTAATTGTTGGAAACCTTGAGCATAGGCAACGGCTTGACTCAACTGCAAAGCTTTACCAAGATTATCAATTAAGTCTTCAGGAACTTCGCCTTCCCACTTAATTTCCTTGCCTTCACGAGTTGTTGCCTTAGACATGAATCTACTGATAACAGCTTCTGCAATCACACTAATTGGCACACCCAAATGTACTCCGTCTTCAAGCATCCAGTTACCTGTACCCTTGTATGAAGCTACGTTCAAGATATGGTCAATGACATGATCTGGGGTCAAATCGTCTTCTTGCTTCAAAACTTCTGAGGTGATTTCACTCAGATAAGCTTGAACCAGTCCTTGATTCCAATCTGCAAAAATTTCTGACATTTCATCGTTAGTTTTTCCGGCAACTTTACGCAAGATATCATAAACTTCAGAAAATTCTTGCATAATTCCATATTCGATACCGTTATGAACCATTTTGACATAGTGTCCACTACCCTCGGGTCCAATAAAGCTAACACAAGGATGACCATCATCGTTCTTAGCAGCAATTGCTTCTAAGATTGGTGCAACTTCCTTGTATGCTTTCTCGTCGCCGCCAGGCATTAAAGCAGGGCCATTTAGAGCACCTTCTTCACCACCGGAAACACCCATTCCAATAAAGTGAATCCCGTGTTCTTCCATTTCATGGAAACGACGATTAGTATCGTGGAAGTTTGAATTACCACCATCAAGTAAAATGTCGCCTTTATCAAGCAAAGGTAACAACTTGTGCAATGTTTCATCTACTGGCTTACCAGCCATAATTTGAATCAAAATTTTGCGTGGTTTTTCAAGCGAATTAACAAATTCTTCCCAAGAATAAGTTGGTTTTAGCTTATCATCCTGATATTCTGCAAAAGCATCAACTTCTTTTTTATCGATACTAAAGCCTGAAACGGAGAAGCCACTATTTCTAACATTTAAAGCTAGGTTTTTACCCATGACGGATAAACCAATAATCCCGAACTGTTGCATATATATTCCTCCATCGTTCAAGTTCATACTCTATTATTATACTTGTAAGAAAGCAAAAAAGCGAAACTTTCAAGAGTCTCGCTTTTTTGAGTTCTAATATTAAATATTAGTGTTCAGAAGCACCTGAAGTTGTATCAGGTTCTTCTTCTGGTTCAGGTTCTTCCTCTTCAGCTTCGGAAGCGCCGGAAGCAGCGTCTTCAACCAAACCATACTTGTCAGCAAAGTAACTAAATGGCTTCAATGCTTCTGCTTGATACTTCTTAACGAATTCAGGATCGTCAAGTGTGTTCAATTCAGTTGAGTAAGGCATGTCATGAGTGAACTTGATGTCGATTAACATTGGTCCATCCATTTGCTTGAATTCCTTAACTGCGTCTTCGAATTCCTTCTTAGTACGTACAGTTACACCCTTAACATTCATACCTTCAGCAACTTGTGCCCATTCATTATTAGGCATAATAACACCAGATAATGGTTGGTGTGATTGATCAACTTGTTCTGCTTCAATGAAACCTAAAGTATCATTAGTGAAGACAACGTTTAAGATGTGCATGTTGTAACGAGCTTCAGTCAATAATTCTTGACTCATCATTGCAAAGCCACCGTCACCACTCAAGTTCCAAACTTCGCGTTCTGGGTGTGCAGTTGCAGCAGCAATTGCAGCTGGAGAGCCAAAGCCCATAGTTGCGTACAAACCTGAGGTTGCCCAAGTTTGTTCATCGTGTAAGTCTACCAAACGTTGGAAGTCAATATTGATATTACCAACATCAATAGCGAATTGCGCATCAGCATCAGCATATTTGTTAATGATGTCAAAAATTGGTTCACGACGAACTGGCATTTCGTCTGAGTCATCAAAGCTGTGCTCCCAGTCTTCCCAGTTCTTACGGTCAGCCATTGCAGCCTTGTAAAGTGGTGATTCTTCACGAGCTTCACCAGCATCAATCATAGCTTGTAAAGTCTTAGCACCGTCAGCCAAAATTGGAACATCTACTGCGTGACGCTTACCCAATTTTTCTGAGTCAACATCAATTTGAACAACCTTAGCCTTTGGATCAAAGAAGAATACTGAGAATGGTGAGTCGTTACCTACCCAAATAACAGCATCTGCGTGTGTTTGAATATCGTCACTTGGCTTAGGAGCAACACGACCAATTGAACCCATGTATGCTGGGAACTTGTCTTCAACAATACCCTTAGCTATAACTGAAGACATCAATGGAGTCTTGAATTTTTCAGCGAACTTCTTTAAAACGTCGCCGTGACCCTTCATACCCATACCGTAGTATACAACTGGGTTTTTAGCTTCTTCAAGAATCTTAACAGCTGCGTCGATTTCTTCTTTCTTAGGAGCTGCGTAGTTAGGGATAGCTTGCAATGAATTGTAAGTTACACGGAAGTTATCGTTAATCTTTTCCCAACCAAAGTCTTTAGGAAGGATTAAAACAGCTGGACCCTTCTTAGCATAAGCTTGACGAAGAGCTTCATCCATCATTGATGGAATTTGATCTGCGCGTTTAACTTGGTGGTTCCAAACAGCAACGGGATCGAACCAAGGCTTTTCATCGAAAGCTTGGAAGAAGTCCATGTCTTGACGACTAGTAGGAACGTTAGCAATAATAGCTACCATTGGAACTTTGTCGTACTTAGCATCGTATAAACCGTTCATTAAGTGAACGGCACCAGGACCGGCTGAACCAAAACATACACCAGCTTGACCAGTGAATTTATATTCAGCTGCAGCAGCTAGAGCACCAGCTTCTTCGTGCCGTACTTCAATATACTTTAATTTTCCCTTAAAGTCGTGGATAGCATTCATAGTTGAGTCGAATGAACCACCTGGGAAACCATAGATATGATCAATATGCCAGTCCAATAAAACTTGGAGCATAGCATTTGCGCCATTAATTTTTGCCATTTTTAAAGTGCATCTCCTTAAATACATTTACTTACATACTGTATTAAAACATATAATTTCACAATTTCAAGTAAGTAAAATCAACGTGGTAAGTGAGATGTAAGCGCTGTGCAAAAATATTAATTTCACAAAGATGTCACTGCAATTTGTCATTTTAAGATAACAGCAATAATTAAATTTGTGATTATCTGATCATTCGACCATTTTTTGTGAATTTTTTTGATTTATTCTCTTTCGAAAAAATATTTTTGTTTCTTGAATTTTTTTACAAAAATTACTATTTAATTTTTGAATAGCGACCATTTTGCACGTAAACGCTTAAAATGGCAAGGTCAGCTGGATTGACACCTGAAATTCGCTCAGCTTGTGCGAGAGTCTCTGGTCTAATTTTCTCAAACTTTTCTCGTGCTTCAGTTGCTAAACCTTCGATTGCCTGATAATCAATATCAACAGGAATTTTCTTAGCTTCTTGCCGGTGTAATCGATTAATTTGTTGCTGTTCCTTTTTAATGTAGCCTTCGTATTTAACGTTAATTTCAATTTGTTCTTTGACATAGCGCTCATTGGAAATGTGCTCATGGGTCAATTTTTCAATGTCGTCAATCTTAACTTGCGGTCTACGCAAAAAGACATCTGCTTTAACCCCAGCCTTTAGCTTTTCCTCCCCAATGCTTGCAAGATAATCTTGTACTTCTTCATTTGGATGAACTGTAATTGATTTAACTGCATGTTCTGCTTGAATAATCTGCTCTTTTTTAGCTAAAAACTTGGAGTATCGTTCTTCAGAAATTAATCCTAGTCGAAAACCATAATCGGTTAGGCGCAAATCAGCGTTATCATGACGTAAAATCAAACGATATTCAGCCCGGGAAGTTAATAGTCTGTATGGTTCCTCGGTCCCTTTTGTAACTAAATCATCGATTAAAACACCAATATATGCTTCATCCCTGCCTAAGGTAAAGCCAGGCTGGTCAGATGCTCGTAAAGCAGCATTGATTCCAGCAATAAGTCCCTGACCAGCTGCTTCTTCATAACCAGAGGTACCGTTCATTTGTCCAGCTGTAAAGAGATTCTTGATATTTTTAGTTTCTAGTGTGTGCTTCAGTTGCCATGGGTCAATTACATCATATTCAATTGCATAGCCTGGGCGCATCATTTCAGCATCTTCAAGTCCAGCTACAGTGTGTAACATCTCAAGCTGAACTTCTTCTGGCATTGAAGTTGAAAAATCACCAACATAGACTTCTTCGGTGTTTTTTCCCTCTGGCTCCAAAAAGATTTGATGACGCGGCTTATCCGCAAAGCGAACCACTTTGGTTTCAATCGAAGGACAGTAACGTGGTCCCACACCCTTGATTTCACCGGTAAACATTGGCGAGCGAGTCAGATTATCATTAATAATTTTGTGCGTGTGTCGGTTGGTATAAGTCATCCAGCAGGATACCTGATCTTTGAGGTAATCTTCATCCTTACTTTCATATGAAAAATGACGCGGAACCTGATCTCCTGGCTCTTCTTCGGTCTTAGAATAATCAATTGTATTACTATTTACTCTAGGAGGAGTACCAGTCTTAAAACGGCGTAACTTGAAACCCAATTTTTCCAAATTTTCAGATAATTTAATCGCTGGAATGGTGTTGTTAGGGCCAGAAGAATAATTTAATTCACCAATATAAATTCGTCCACGTGCTGATGTTCCGGTTGTTAGAACCACACTTTTAGCATGATATCTAGCACCAGTATTTGTTACTACCCCTTGGCAAACACCGTCTTCAACCAATAACTCATCAACTGTTGCCTGACGCAAAGTTAAATTAGGTGTTTCTTCAATTACACGCTTCATTTGTTCATGATATTGCCACTTGTCAGCTTGCGCACGTAACGCCTGAACTGCAGGCCCCTTACCCGTATTTAGCATTCTCATCTGAATATAAGTAGCATCGATATTTTTACCCATTTGGCCGCCAAGTGCGTCAATTTCACGCACAACGGTTCCTTTTGCAGGACCACCAACAGATGGATTACATGGCATAAAAGCCACCATATCTAAGCTGATTGTTAATAGTAATGTTTTTTGGCCCATTCTAGCGCTTGCCAATGCAGCTTCACAGCCGGCATGACCTGCACCAACAACAATTACATCGTAAGCATTCGAATCATAGCTTTTAATCATTTTTACACCTATTTTCCTAAACAAAATTGACTAAATAACTGGTTTACCAGCTCATCAGGGCTGCTCTCTCCAGTAATTTCACCTAAAGTATCCCAAGCACCATTAAAATCTATTTGTGCAATATCAATTGGAACATCAATTTCTAGTGCCTTAATTACTTCATTGAGTTGCGTTTTGGCTTTTTCCAGTAATCCTGACTGACGCTGATTAGTAACCAAGACTTGGTCATTTGAATTTTCAATTCCATTGAAAAAGAGCTCTTTAATTGCTTGCTTCAATTGATCCAGATTCTTTTGCTGTAGAACTGAAATCGCAATTACTTTACTACCAGTCAATTGCTTAATTTCTTCTACCGTTACCTTTTGACCTAAATCGGTTTTATTCAAAAGGACAATTCGCTTCTTATCATTAGTTGCATCAATCAAAGCATGATCTTCAGCAGTTAGAGGCTTACTTGAATCGAATAATAGTAATACCAAATCTGCCTTAGCTAGTGCTTTTCTTGAACGTTCAACACCAATTTTTTCAACTTTATTATCGGTATCGCGAATACCAGCTGTATCGATTAATTTCAGCGGTACCCCTTCAACTGAAACATATTCTTCTAGAGTATCACGAGTCGTTCCCGCCACATCCGTTACAATAGCTGTATCGCTCTTAGTAAGATAGTTGAGTAAAGAAGACTTACCAACATTAGGCTGACCAATAATTGCAGTTGCTAATCCGTTACGTAACGCCGTTCCTTCTGCAGCAGTTTTAAGCAGGGCATCTATTTCTGATATGACAGTCTTTGACGTCGCAATCATTTGCTTAGCCGTTACGGTATCGGCATCATATTCAGGGTAATCAATGTTAACCTCAACGTTTGCTAAGACGTTTAAAATTTCTTGGCGCATCCCCTGGATTCTTTCTAACAATCCACCTTCAAGCTGTTTTTCTGCAACTTGGCGTGCTCGGTCTGTCTTAGCTCTGACAACATCCATTACACTTTCAGCTTGGGTTAAATCAATTCGCCCATTAACAAATGCACGCTTGGTAAATTCACCAGGATCAGCCATTCGTGCACCAGTTTTTAATAGTAACTGCAAAATCCGATTGGTAACGACAATACCACCATGACAGTTGATCTCAACTATGTTTTCACGTGTAAAAGTTTTAGGTGCGAGCATAACTGAAACCATTACTTCATCAATAACTTCTTTATTTGCGGGATCAATGATGTGCCCATAATGAATGGTATGACTTGCCGCCTTAGTCAAATTGCCGCCCTTAAATACTTGATTGGCAATTTTAACTGCATCTTCACCAGACATTCTAACAATCGAAATTCCACCTTCACCAATTGGAGTTGAAATCGCTGCAATCGTATCAAATTCTGTTAAAGTTTGCGCCATGATATTTTTCCCCTTTTCAATAAAAAAAGCGCATTATAGCACCATGAATAAACCATGATGTATAAAGCACTTTGACTACTTTATCTAAATCACTTTAGATTGAATATTTACTTTTTATTACGCTTTAACCGTTTATATGTCTTACGCAGTTTACGCTTACGCTCACGTTCAGCTTCAGCTTTTGCTTCCTGCTCACGACGATATTTAATTGGATTTTGTAAAATAAACGTTTGTACTACTTGGAAGAGGTTAGAAACTACCCAGTATAAAACAATTGCTGATTGGAAGTAGATTCCCATCACACCAACCATAATTGCCATACCATAAGTCATAATCTTCGACGAGAAGTTTTGTGACTCCTTCGGAGTTGATAATTGACTGATATATGTCGACAAGAAAGTTAGAACCATCGATAAAATCGGCATAATAAAGTACTGATCCGGTTTACCTAAGTCCATCCACATAAAGTGACCAGTCATCAATTGTGGCGTTTGCGCAATCGCACCATACAATGCAAGCATAACCGGCATTTGAATTAGTAGTGGCAAGCAACCAGCATAAGGATTAATTCCTGCTTCTTTATAAAGCTTGTTGGTTTCTTGTGAAAGCAAAGTTCTCGATTCAGTATCGTTACCAGGATATTTTTTGCGCAATGCATCAATTTCTGGCTGAATACCTTGCATCTTAGTTGTACTCTTAATTGAAATAGCACTTAGTGGGTACACAATTATACGTACAATAATGGTAAAGATAATAATTGCCCAACCATAATTATTGCCAATAATCTTAGCAAGCCATAGTAAAAACGTTGACATGTAGTAAATAACCCAACGATTCCACCAGTTGCCGCTAGTATGCGAAATAGGTGCAGGCTTGTTACTTGTCGCACAGCCTGTTAAGACGACAGCGACCATCATTACTGTAAGCACAATAAGTATTCGCTTGACATTCTTTTTAGTTAAAATGTCTTTCACTCTAATCTTCCTCAACTTTATCTGGTATCTCTTCTATGATATTAGCCAAAATGAGTGCATGAAGCAGGTTCTTCCGAATTTCAGTCATACTAAAATCACGGACATACGGGCGCGCAATCACTAAAAAATCGATTTGCGGTTCAATTCTTGCTTTGTTTTCAGTAAGCACGGCGCGAATATAACGCTTGAGTCGATTCCGGACCACAGCGGTATGACCAACCTTTTTACCGACAGAAATACCTACGCGAAAGTGGGCATTTTCTGGCTTCTCTATTTTATAGATAACAAAGGCCCGATTTGCTACTGAATTACCAGATTTAAAAACTCGTTGAAAATCATTTTCTGTTTTAACTCGATAAGACTTTCTCAAAACGCTTCATTCCACTCTTTGATATTAAAAAAACCACTGGGATTTCAGTGGTTTAAGCAGATAAGACTTTTCTACCCTTTGCACGGCGTCTAGCCAAAACCTTACGGCCGTTTGATGTGCTCATACGCTTCATAAAGCCATGAACGCGTGAACGGTGACGCTTTTTAGGTTGGTAAGTTCTTTTAGTTGTCATTAAACTACACCTCCATTTTTAATATGCTAACTGCACAATTTAGTATCTAGAATACCATGATTAAAGTAAAAAACCAAGGAAAAACTAAAAAAGATGTCGTAAATTACCAATTTAGGGATAATTTGCTACATAGTTTAAGCTGCCCAACGCAAGCTTGTTGTTTGAGCAAGTCCTGATCCATCAGTCTTTCGAAACCAAATTATTGCCGCAAACAAGATAAAAAGAATAGAAAGAACAATATTGGTATTACGATATGGATGCTTCGTGATTAAATCATTTCCTAAACTTTAATCTGGTATCTCTTCTATAAACTAGACTCCAATATGTGCTAATTACAAAATTCAAATACTAGAATACCATGATTATAGTAAAAACATCTAAAAACTTAAATTATTTGCTTCTATCCTTTATTAGTTGTTCTAAACCTAACCTACCTTAGGAAAATTTACACTAAATCTTCTTTTGAAATTTCAAGTGATGGGTAGTGGCCAAGAGACGGTAGAAAAGTATCCAATGGGCAACTATATACCATGTAATAGGCTTCATCAGCATTAGTAGCATTAAGTTCATAATACTTTTGCTCAGCTTTTTTAGGATCATCAGTAATATAAACTACGCCGACCACTCCTACTTTTTCAGTATCAGCTGTTTCTACATATCCTTTTAGGATAATCTTCAAGTTACCATCATCTTGTAATGCCATTTTTAAATAATCTTTATCGTTCATAAAAATCCTCCTTTTATATAGATTGACTTACTTAAGAAACAGCATACCAATCCAAAGGTAAAATGACTAGAAATATTTAATGCTCCGCACTTAAAACCACTCGCTCAATAATTGCATTTAAGTCAAAGAAACCTAATTAATGATTAATTAGCCAAATTCCAAAATTATATCTCGTGGCATTCCTAAGTCAATTCACTCTCATTTGGGATGCTCTTTTTATACGCACTTTTTGCTACAAATAATATGTCATGACAAAAGTGAAAATGTTTCACTGCTCAGAGGTAAAGTTTTCTCATAACACGAACTTTACCTGTTTAAAATTTTGCTGTGTTTTTTATCCACAGAAAGACAATCACAGAACTTTGCACAGCTTTATGCACAGTACCCAACCTGTTTAAAAACTTATTCACAGCATGTGGATATTTCGCCACTAAAATCGCTTGATTATCTGCTACTACAATAAAAAATATCCACATAATTTGTTGTATATTACTAAAATTTTTGCATCCATCATCTAAAATTTGTGTATTTCAATTAAAAAATAATCCACAGCTTGTGGCTTTTGGATTATTATTATTCACTTGTGGAAAACATTTTTATTAGATGGTAAAATAGGTTTTGCTTAACGTTATCGGGGGGACTTATT
>NZ_REHL01000007.1:0-17913 GCF_003692845.1 Lactobacillus sp. ESL0263
TCTGAACCGTTTGAGTCTGAACCGTTTGATTCTGAGCCATTTGAGTCAGAACCGTTTGAGCCTGAGCCATTTGAGTCAGAACCATTTGAACCTGAGCCATTTGATTCTGAACCGTTCGAGCTTGAGCCATTTGAGTCGGAACCATTTGAGTCAGAACCGTTCGAGCCTGAGCCATTTGATTCAGAACCGTTTGAACTTGAGCCATTTGAGTCTGAACCGTTTGAACCTGAGCCATTTGATTCTGAGCCGTTTGAGTCAGAGCCATTTGATTCTGAGCCGTTTGAACCTGAGCCATTTGAGTCTGAGCCGTTTGATTCAGAACCATTTGAGCCTGATCCATTTGATTCAGAGTCATTTGAGCCTGAGCCATTTGAGTCAGAGCCATTTGAGCCTGAGCCATTTGAGCCTGAACCGTTTGATTCTGAGCCATTTGAGCCTGAGCCATTTGAGTCAGAACCATTTGAGCCTGAACCGTTTGAGCCTGAGCCGTTTGAGTCAGAGCCATTTGAACCTGAACCATTGGATTCTGAACCATTTGAGTCAGAACCGTTTGAACTTGAGCCATTTGAACCTGAACCGTTTGAGTCAGAACCGTTTGATTCTGAGTCATTTGAGCCTGAGCCATTTGAGTCTGAACCGTTTGAACCTGAACCATTTGAACCTGAGCCGTTTGAGTCAGAGCCATTTGAACCTGAACCGTTGGATTCTGAACCATTTGAGTCTGAGCCATTTGAACCTGAACCGTTTGATTCTGAACCATTTGAGTCTGAACCGTTTGAACCTGAGCCATTTGAGTCTGAACCGTTTGAACCTGAGCCATTCGAACCTGAGCCGTTTGAGCCTGAACCGTTTGATTCGGAGCCATTTGATTCAGAACCATTTGAACCTGAGCCGTTTGAGTCAGAGCCATTTGAGCCTGAACCATTTGATTCTGAGCCATTTGAGTCTGAACCGTTTGATTCTGATCCGTTAGATCCTGAACTATTTGAGTCAGAACCATTTGAGTCTGATCCGTTTGAACCTGAACCATTCGAACCTGAGCCACTATTATCCTTAACAATGCTATCAATTGTAGCCATTGCGTCAGTAGCAGCTTGTATCATTTCTGAAATTGTCTTAGCAGCGTCTACATTTGCATTTCCTGCTGCAATTGCCTGATCTATCTTATCCTTAATGGCTTGTTTATCAGCATCACTCAGATTTGGCAGTGCATCTACATCTTTCTTGGCTGAATCTCCATGGTCTTTGATACTGTCCTTGGCTGTATTCTTGTTCTTGGTGTCGTCAGTGCCAGAAACAACTTTGCCAATTTCGTTTGTAACATCAGCTACAACTTGACTAACTTGGTCAGCATTAGTTGCTTGATCTACTTTATCCTTAGCTGCTGCAGCTGCATCATCTATTGCTTTATTGGCAGCTTTTTTATCATCAGGAGTTAACTCTAAATCTTGACTAATCTTGTTCTTAGCATCATTAGCAGCCTTATCGATTGCATCCTTAGCTGCTGCCTTTTGATCATCTAAAGTAATATTTGGTTTCTTAGCGGCAGCAATTCCTGCTAAACCATCTTCTTTAGCTTTGTTCACATCTCCAGCATTTTCAGCTTTATTAATTGCGTCTTTTGCTGTTGCGGCTGCATCATCAACTGCTTGCTTTTCTTTAGCCTTTTCTGCAGCTGTCTTACCAGTATCTTTATCAATTGCATCCTTAGCATTTGCTGCAGCTGCATCAATTTCTGATGAAGCATCAGCTTTTTGTTGGTCAAGTGGTTTACCAGGAATGTATTGAGCATCAATTGCATCAATTCCTGCATTTTCCTTATCCTTGACTTCTTGAGCATCTTCAGCACGATCAATTGCATTCTTAGCCTTTTGAGCTTCCAATTGAACATTTGATGATTGTCTTGCCTTTTCTGATGGAGTTAAGTTTTGATCATTAGTAATAGCTTGGTTAATAGCTGCTGCTTCAGCATCAATTGCTTTCTTAGCATTTTCCTTAACAGCAGTTAATTCAACTGCACTACTATCCTTAACAACTGCATTAATTGCATCAATACCATCTGTTTGAGCTTTTTCAATGCCTTCACTATCAGTTGCAGCATCTACATTGTCTTTAGCTGCATTAGCTGCATCATCAACTGCTTGCTTAGCCTTTGCTTTTTCAGGGTTAGTTAAGTTCTTAGCAGCGTCAATTGATGCTTTAGCTGCAGTTGCAGCTTCATCAATTGCTTTATTAGCTTCAGTCTTTTGATCGTCAAGAGTCTTACCAGGAACATATTGTGCATCAATTGCATTAATACCTGCTACTTCACGATCACTAATTTCTTGTGAATTCTTCGCACGGTCAACTGCATTTTCAGCCTTTTCAAGTTCACCTTCAACATTAGCAGTTTGTGTTGCCTTTTCATCGTCATCAAGAGCGGTGTCAGCTGCAATAATAGCTTTAATTGTGTTTGCTTCTTGAACAAGAGCATCCTTAGCAGATTGCTTTTGAGTTGCCAAGTCATTACCTGACAAGTGTTGAGCATGAAGAACATTCACACCATTAGTGTATTCTTCTTGAACTTGTTGTGCTGTTGCAGCAGCTTCAATCTTGTCAATAGCCTTCTGCATTTGAGCTTCAACTGCAGCAATTTGATCTTTCTTCGTTTGATCATCAAGAACTGGATCACTGTTGATTTCTTCCTTAACAATTTCAGCTTCATCTCTGATTAATTGTTGAGCATATTTCTTTTGATCAACAAGTGACATTGGGTTAGTTAGGTACTTAGAATCAATATCAATGATACCTTTATCACGAGCAGCTTTAATGCCTTGAGCGTTTGTAGCAGCATCAATCTTATTCTTAGCAGCTGTTGCTGCTGCATCAACTGCAGCAATTTGATCAGCTTTAGCCTTACTATCTAATGAAGGATCCTTATTAATCCAACCCTTGATCTTATCAGCTTCCTCATCGATACGATCTTTAGCTGCTTGGCGTTGTTGGTCTAAAGTTGCATCACTTGGTTGGTAATCAGCATCAATAGTGTTAATGCCATCATTAGTTACACCGATTACTCCTTGAGCAGTTGTTGCCTTATCAATTGCGTCTTTAGCTGCAACTGCATCAGCATCTACCTTAGCCTTTTGGGCAGTCTTTTCAGCATCAGTTAGGGTTGGATCAGAATTAATAAGTGACTTAGTGTCCTTAGCTTCTTTGTCAATCTTGGCTTTAGCTGCTTGCTTCTGATCATCTAAGGATGTTCCTGAAACATGATCCTTATCAATAGCCTTAATACCAGCTCTTTGTGCATCTTTAACACCTTGAGCATCAGTTGCATCATCGATATTATCTTTTGCAGTTTGAGCATCAGCATCTACCTTGGCCTTTTGCTCAGCCTTTTCAGCACTAGTTAGAGTTGGATCTGCATCGATTTCACCCTTAATCTTAATTGCTTCATTGTCGATTGCATCTTTTGCATTCTGCTTTTGATCTGATAATGGGGTGTCGCTTGTTACGTGATCACCGTCAATTACTTTCTTACCTTGATCACGTTCATCAACAATACCTTGTGCGTTAGTTGCTGCATCAATATTGTCTTTAGCTGCGGCGGCATCTCTGTCAACCTTATTCTTTTGAGCAGTCTTTTCAGCATTAGTTAAAGTTGGATCTTTTTCGATTTCATCCTTAATCTTAACAGCTTCAGCATCGATTGCATCTTTAGCGTTCTGCTTTTGCTCTTCCAGAGTAGTTGTGTTAGGTTGGTGGTCTTTTCTAATTTGATCTACACCAGCATCATGAGCATCAACTACACCTTGAGCATCGGTCGCATTATCAATTGCAGCCTTAGCTTTTTGAGCATCAGCATCCACCTTAGCCTTTTGCGAAGCTTTCTCTGCATTCGTTAAAGTTGGATCGCCATCAATCTCATTCTTAACTTCTTGTGCAACCTTGTCTATATCACTCTTGGAATTGTCTTTTTGTTGCTGCAGACTCAGCTTATTTGATTGATGAGCTGCTTCAATTGCTGCTTCTCCTGCATTAAAAGCCGCATTTATATCGTCAGCAGTTGTAGCCTTATCGATATTAGCGTTCCCTTCTGCTAGAGCTTTATCGACATCACCCTTTTGATTTGTCTTCTCAGCAGTTGTTAGGGTTGGATCGCCATCAATCTCATTCTTAACTCTTTGTGCAATCTGTTCTAATCTTTGCTTAGCTGCATCTTGTAAGCCTGTTATACCAGCTTTATTTGATTGATGAGCTGCTTCAATTGCTGCTTCTCCTGCGTTAAAAGCCGCATTTATATCGTCAGCAGTTGTAGCCTTATCGATATTAGCGTTCCCTTCTGCTAGAGCTTTATCGACATCACCCTTTTGATTTGTCTTCTCAGCAGTTGTTAGGGTTGGATCGCCATCAATCTCATTCTTAACTCTTTGTGCAATCTGTTCTAATCTTTGCTTAGCTGCATCTTGTAAGCCTGTTATACCAGCTTTATTTGATTGATGAGCTGCTTCAATTGCTGCTTCTCCTGCGTTAAAAGCCGCATTTATATCGTCAGCAGTTGTAGCCTTATCGATATTAGCGTTCCCTTCTGCTAGAGCTTTATCGACATCACCCTTTTGATTTGTCTTCTCAGCAGTTGTTAGGGTTGGATCGCCATCAATCTCATTCTTAACTCTTTGTGCAATCTGATCTAATTTTTGCTTAGCTGCATCTTGTAAGCCTGTTATACCAGCTTTATTTGATTGATGAATTGCGTTAATTGCTGCTATTCCATCATCCTTTGCCTTATTTACGGCATCGGCATCTGGTGCGTTATTAACATTGTCAGTGGCTGTAGCTAAAGCTTGATCTACTGCCTTAGTCTGCTCGTCCTTTTCTGCCGCTGTTAAGGTTGCATCTTTTGCAATCGCATCTTTTGCGTCAGTTGCAGCTTTCTGTAGTGCTTTTATAGCGTCAGCCTTTTGACCTGCTAATGACTTACCTGATTGATGAATTGCATTAATTGCTGCTATTCCATCATCCTTTGCCTTATTTACGGCATCGGCATCTGGTGCGTTATTAACATTGTCAGTGGCTGTAGCTAAAGCTTGATCTACTGCCTTAGTCTGCTCGTCCTTTTCTGCCGCTGTTAAGGTTTCATCTTTTGCAATCACATCTTTTGCGGTAGCTGCAGCTTCTTGTAGTGCTTTTATAGCGTCAGCCTTTTGACCTGCTAATGACTTACCTGATTGATGAATTGCATTAATTGCTGCTATTCCATCAGCCTTTGCCTTATTTACGGCATCGGCATCTGGTGCGTTATTAACATTGTCAGTGGCTGTAGCTAAAGCTTGATCTACTGCCTTAGTCTGCTCGTCCTTTTCTGCCGCTGTTAAGGTTTCATCTTTTGCAATCACATCTTTTGCGGTAGCTGCAGCTTCTTGTAGATCTTTTATAGCGTCAGTCTTTTGATCTGCTAATGCCTTACCCTTATCGTTATGAGCAGCATCAATCTTAGCTATACCATCTTGATAAGCTTTATCAACTTCACTTTGAAGCTCAGCCTTATTTATTTTATCAATTGCTTCATTTCTTGCAGCATTTATGGCATCTTTTTGCTTAGTCTTTTCATCTGTAGTCAGATTTACATTACCATTAACAGCTGTTATGGCATCATCGGCATGAGAATTGATATTATTAATTGCAGTATCTTTTTCCTGTTTAAGAGAATGATAAACATATTTAATGCTGTCTGTACCATTGGCCATGATAAATGTTGACCCAGCTGGAACTTCCTTACCATTTACTTCAACATGATCAAAAGCATAGTTTTTAACATCTGGTGCTTTAGGAATTTCCGTAACATCACCAGTTTTACTAGAAACTGTAATAGGCTGAATTGGTTGAACTGCAATTCCATCTTTGTTTACATATGTTGGAGTAATTGTTTGTTGATTACCTTCTACATAGATAGTAACAAGTGGATTTTCAGTTCCAACTAAAGTGGATTTTGGCTGAACTCCTTGACCAGTTGCTTCAACATAGTAGTGATATCCTGCTGGAACGTTATCTTTTGTATAGTAACTATCTGTCCAATCAACTGTATTAGCATAGTTAGCTGACTGAAGTAGTTTGCCGTTTGATCCTTCATTACCAGTTTGACCCGAAAGATTTGTAGCTAATGCTCCTCTGTCTTTATGGTTGATGTCAACATATTGATATTGCACTTTCTGCGGAGCACCGTATACATAGATTGTATATGTACGGTGTGTGTTCACCATTGGAACAATACCAATGATAGCTTGACCATACGAATCAATTGTCTTATTGTTTGGATCCTTCTTTGCACCAGAGTAAACTTGCTTGCCGAGTGCCCACATATAGTTCTCAGGCATATTGTCGTTTACATATTTTTTACTAATGAAAGGAATAGATTGACCAATGTAATTAGTTGCATCGTCTAAAGGAACTTGAACAGTTTTAAGAACTTTATTGTTTTGGTCAACATACTGTACATCCATTGTACCAACACTAATGGCAAGAGTATTTAACTCACGTGTATTTTTGGAAACAATAGAAGAAGTTACAGTTTCACCGTTAAGATTTTGTAATGTTGCAACCCCATTTGTAACTGACATTGAAGAAAATACTTCAGTATGATCAGCATTTGTACCAGAGTTGTCATCGGAATTAACTCCATCCCAAGTACTAATTTTTGAGTCATTTAATGAAACAGTACCTGTACCATTAAAAATACCTTGAGTACCACTTACTGGTTTTCCGTTAGAGTCAATAATAGCTAAGTGAAGTGTCTTTGGTGAAGTAAATGTGACACTTGATTTACCAGCTACAGATATTATTGCTCCACGACTTGCTTGATTAACATCAAATTTAGTACCAGCAGCAAAAGTAGCCTTTTGATTTCCTGTAAGTTGAATAACACCAGATTGTACAGTGATAGGAGCATTTAAAGTGAAGTTTTCACCAAATTCATAGACAGAATCATCATGGTTTCCCTTAGTGGCATCAATAAAGTATTCGAATCCTTTTTGAGTCCATGTAACATTATCACCAACTTTGGCTTGGTTAACATTGGAGTACCAAGCAGGGAAGTCTGCAGCAACTCCTTGATATGTAGAGGCATAGTTTGAAGATCCGTCTCCCATAGTAAGCTTATTACCGTATCCAGTAGTGCCTGCCTTAGCCATGTGTGTAATGTAAAATTCAGAATAAACAAAACCTGCCCCTGTACCTGGTAGCCTATCCATTTTAACAGAAGCATTATTGGCAAATTCAATATTTGTAACAGACCTAGTAGCCTCATTACTTAATTCAAAATTATTTTCGCCTGAAAATCTAATCGCCGCACTTGGCGCATATGCTACGTGCGCAGGACCGTTAGAGTTTTTTACAGGCTGATTTGAACCAAGATTAATATTATCAATATTAATTGTCAATCCACCTGCAGCATCAGTTGCAAGCCCACCATCAGTAAAGACTAACGAGTTATAAGTAGCGTTGTTATTTGTAGTACCTGACTTAAAAGTAGCATTAGTAATCGTAACAGTTGTAGGATTGGTACTACCAACTCCTGTTATATAAAAACTCTTAGCTTTAGCTACTGAAGTAGCAGCTCCTAAGTCGATAGTATGACCGTTACCGTTAACAACTATACTTTTACCTACACGCGCATTGAAAGTCGATCCATCATCAGCAATATCTGCAGTAATATTGATATAAGTAACCGTGGTATCTTGCCAGGCTGCTGCTAACTGAGCAAGCGTGGAAACATTGGCCACCTTTTGCTTATATTTATCTGGGTTCAGTATTTGATCCGGTGTTGGAACGTTAACTGAAGTAGGGGTATTAGTAGTACCTCTATTAACTTGATCTTGGAAAGCAAGACGATCACTATCTTGGTCTGAACCCACCGTAACACTATTATCACCGGTGGTATCTGCAGCAGTATCTACTCTTGGCGTAGCTTCAGCTTGAGAAGTATACTGATTTGTATCTTTCTTATCTGCAGTAGTATTCGCAGTAGTTTGACCAGTAACTGAATCAGTAGAAGCTGCTCTTGGTGCTAACTTACTTGCTTCAGTTTTACCAGTTTGGTTACCAGCAACTAATGAAGAAGTGTCTTCTGATTTGACAGTCTTTGTAGTTGAAGTCTTGTCAGAAGTTGCAGTAATGCCAGCAGTATCAGAACTCGTTCTGAAGAAAGAACTAAGTCCTTTATATGTAGAAACACCTACTTTTTTGTTAGTAGCAGGCTTCTTTGACATATCAACGACTGGCTCTTTTTTAGCACTAGTCTTCTTTTTAGAAGCAGTAATAGTACCTGGCTTATAGCTATTAGTGATGCTAATATTTGCATCATCTAAAATTGCTTTAATAGCAGGTAAATCCTCAGCTTTGTTTACTTTATCTTTAGCATCAGCAACAATAGCATCAACGTTCTTAAGTTGAGTACTTTTAGCACTGCTTGAAAGGTTTTGATCAGCGTTGATCTTTGCTTTTGCAGTGGTTGCTGTTGTATCAATAGTAGTCAAAGCATTTTGCTTAGCATCATCAACCGACTTCGAGTCAATTGATTTTTGTAACTCTTGGTCTACTCCCTTTTGATCATTTTGGGATTCGACTTCAGCGGCTTTTACCGGAGTAGAAGCACTACTGCCGAGGTATATTCCACCAAGCATGAAAGTCAATAAAGAATAGCTTACGAGCCAGCCTTTTTTGCTTTTATGCATTTTATAATTTGTATTTTTAGTCTCTTCGACTAACCTTGGATTTTTTTTCAAATTATACTCTCCAATCTCCCTATTAATATATAACACCACTAGTTTAGCACATCATCAGCACTTAGAATAGTTATTTTTTAAGTGATTTTGTTAACATGAAGCCAGTTATAACAGCTATTACAGCAACGGTTATATGAACAGTAATCGTTTTTTAACACGTATGTTTTTTTAAAAAATTAAACGTGATATTGAAAAAGTGTTTTCTTTATAAAGCTTATTTATAAAGAATTTGTATATATCAAAATATTAGATAACCGATTCGTTATTTAATTTTAGTGACCGTTTAACAAAAAAATATGCAAAAGTTTTTATAATAACGTTATTTAAAACCGAAGAAATAAATACAAGTATCGGTTTTTTTGAAAAAATCCCGGAATTAATTATTATATCTTCATACATGAAATTCGGTTTATTTCTGTATTAGAAGTTAGTTTCTTAATTGATATCATTACATTATTTATTATTTCTAACTTAGTTAACTAAGACTCGATTATTTCCAACAAAAAAGGCAACAAACTATTTAAAGTTTGTTGCCTTTTGTTATGAATTCTTTTGAAAATTAACTTCAAAAATATTTTTCAGTGTTTCTATTCAAAAGCTGTCTGTTTTACAAATTGACCATTACCAATTGAATAGTAAGTTTTACCTTTAATTACAACGATTTCACCAAAAGTACGAATAGTCTCGCCAACATTCATAGTTACTTTACCAATTCGTTTACCTTCAATATTATAAACATCGGCTTTTGAAGTTAATACACGAGAGGTACCGTTGACTTCATCACTATCAAGATATTGACCGTTACCAATTTCAATAAACTTGCGACCATTGATAGTCTTGGTTTCACCAGTTGCTACTCGTGAACCAGCTGATAAAACAACTTGACCATTTTGTTGACCTTCACTGTTATAAACATTTGCGTTGTGATTTAACACTGCATTTGCAATAACACCGTCAGCTAATGTTTCATTTGCTTCCTTGTCATTGGTTCCAAAGTTAACTGCTTTTACATAGCGATCATCATCGATGATGTAAAATTCTTTATCACCAATTTTAACTGGATCACCATAAGTATCTACTTCAGTATTCCTTCTGAGTAACTGAGTGCCTACACGCTTGCCATCTTTATTATAAACAAATGAGTTCTTCAATAAGATACGTTTTTGAGCATTGATGTTATTAGCAGCGATGTATAAACCATTGTCAGTCAAATAGAATTCGCGGCCATTAATCATTTCAGTTCCGTAAGTGTTAATCATTGAACCCTTTTGAGCAACTAATAAGTTTGCACGCTTACCTTCTTTGTTGTAGAAGTAAGCATTATGAGCAAGCTTTCTTTCAACTGCTCCAGTTGTATCTGGAGCTGCTGTATCAGCAAATGTTCTTGTATCAATTCCTGAAAAGTCTGTATTTTCAGTATTAGAACTTGCTGAATTTGACGATTCAATGTTTTGTTCATTAGGAACTTGTGAATCAGATGTGTTGGATTCTGACGAGTTACTCTCTAAACCATTTGATTCAGGTCCGTTAGATTCGGATGAGTTGCTCTCTGAACCATTCGATTCTGATCCGTTTGACTCTGATGCGTTGCTTTCTGAGCCATTTGATTCAGATCCGTTTGACTCTGACGCGTTGCTCTCTGAGCCATTTGATTCAGAACCATTGGATTCTGATGAGTTGCTCTCTGAACCATTCGATTCGGAACCGTTTGACTCTGATGCGTTGCTTTCTGAGCCATTTGATTCTGATCCGTTAGATTCGGATGAGTTGCTCTCTGAACCGTTTGATTCAGATCCGTTTGACTCTGATGAGTTGCTCTCTGAACCATTCGATTCAGATCCGTTTGACTCTGATGAGTTGCTCTCTGAACCATTTGATTCAGAACCGTTTGATTCGGATGAGTTGCTCTCTGAACCATTTGATTCAGAACCGTTTGACTCGGATGAGTTGCTCTCTGAGCCATTTGATTCGGAACCGTTTGACTCGGATGCATTACTCTCTGAACCATTCGACTCAGATCCGTTTGACTCGGATGAATTACTCTCTGAACCATTCGATTCAGATCCATTTGACTCTGACGAGTTGCTCTCTGAACCATTTGATTCTGAGCCGTTGGATTCGGATGAGTTACTTTCTGAGCCGTTGGACTCTGATGAATTGCTCTCTGAACCATTCGATTCGGAACCGTTGGACTCTGATGAATTACTCTCTGAACCATTCGATTCAGATCCATTTGACTCTGACGAGTTGCTCTCTGAACCATTTGATTCTGATCCGTTGGACTCGGATGCGTTGCTCTCTGAACCATTTGATTCGGAGCCGTTTGACTCTGATGAGTTGCTTTCTGAGCCATTTGATTCAGATCCGTTTGATTCGGATGAGTTGCTCTCTGAGCCATTTGCTTCGGAACCGTTTGACTCGGATGCATTACTCTCTGAGCCATTCGATTCTGATCCGTTTGACTCGGATGCGTTGCTCTCTGAGCCATTTGATTCTGATCCGTTTGACTCTGACGAGTTGCTCTCTGAACCATTTGATTCAGAGCCATTTGACTCTGATGAGTTGCTCTCTGAGCCATTTGATTCTGATCCGTTTGACTCTGATGAATTGCTCTCTGAACCATTTGATTCTGATCCGTTTGATTCGGATGAGTTGCTCTCTGAGCCATTTGATTCGGATCCGTTTGACTCTGATGCATTGCTCTCTGAGCCATTTGATTCGGATCCGTTTGACTCGGATGAGTTGCTCTCTGAACCATTTGATTCAGATCCGTTTGATTCGGATGCGTTGCTCTCTGAGCCATTTGATTCTGATCCGTTTGATTCAGATGAGTTGCTTTCTGAGCCATTTGATTCGGAACCGTTTGACTCTGATGCGTTACTCTCTGAACCATTTGATTCAGACCCGTTTGACTCGGATGAGTTGCTCTCTGAGCCATTTGATTCAGATCCGTTTGATTCGGATGAGTTGCTCTCTGAGCCATTTGATTCTGATCCGTTTGACTCGGATGCGTTGCTCTCTGAGCCATTTGATTCTGATCCGTTTGATTCAGATGAGTTGCTTTCTGAGCCATTTGATTCGGAACCGTTTGACTCTGATGCATTACTCTCTGAACCATTTGATTCAGATCCGTTTGACTCTGATGAGTTGCTCTCTGAACCATTTGATTCAGAACCGTTTGATTCGGATGCGTTGCTCTCTGAACCATTTGATTCAGATCCGTTTGACTCTGACGCGTTGCTCTCTGAACCATTTGATTCAGATCCGTTTGATTCGGATGAGTTGCTCTCTGAGCCATTTGATTCGGAACCGTTGGACTCGGATGAGTTATTTTCTGAACCATTTGATTCAGATCCGTTTGACTCTGATGAGTTGCTCTCTGAACCATTTGATTCAGAACCGTTTGATTCGGATGAGTTGCTTTCTGAGCCATTTGATTCAGATCCGTTTGACTCTGACGCGTTGCTCTCTGAACCATTTGATTCAGATCCGTTTGATTCGGATGAGTTGCTCTCTGAGCCATTTGATTCGGAACCGTTTGACTCGGATGAGTTATTTTCTGAGCCATTTGATTCTGATCCGTTTGACTCTGACGAGTTGCTCTCTGAACCATTTGATTCTGATCCGTTTGATTCGGATGAGTTGCTCTCTGAACCATTTGATTCTGATCCGTTTGATTCGGATGAGTTGCTCTCTGAGCCATTTGATTCTGATCCGTTTGATTCGGATGAGTTGCTCTCTGAACCATTCGATTCTGATCCGTTTGACTCGGATGAGTTGCTTTCTGAGCCATTTGATTCTGATCCGTTTGACTCTGACGAGTTGCTCTCTGAACCATTTGATTCAGATCCGTTTGACTCTGACGAGTTGCTTTCTGAACCATTTGATTCTGATCCGTTTGATTCGGATGAGTTGCTCTCTGAGCCATTTGATTCTGATCCGTTTGAGTTTGAACCATTAGATCCAGCGCCATTTGAAGCAGTTGGATTTGTAACAATTGCATCAATTTCTGCTTGAATGCTACTTATTACTTTTAAGACTTGTGAATCAGTTGCTGCATCAATCTTGGCATTACCGTTTTGAACAGCTTGATCGATTTTATCCTTTGCGCTTTGCTTTTCAGCATCACTCAAGTTAGATAAGCGATCAATTTCCTTCTTTGCTGATTCAGCTTTCTTGCTAATAATACCTTTAGCTTGAGTCTTGAGCTTAAGTGAGGCAGTGTTTGTTGCTGCATTGTTAATCTGAGCTATTCCATCTGCTAATGCTTGGCTAACTGATTCACTGCTTGTAGCTTGGGCAACCTTGTCTCTAGCTACTGCAGCAGCGGAATCTACAAGTTGGTTAACTGCAATTTTTTCACTAGTAGTTAAAGATGAATCTTGGGCAACCTTAATTTTTGCATCATTTACTGCTTTAGTAATTGACTCGTTGGCTGCTACTTTTTGATCGTCGATAGTAACCATTGGATTTTGAGCAAATGCAATAGCTGTTAATCCATCAGATTTAGCTTTATCTACCTCTGCAGCATTGTTTGCTTGATTAATAGCCTTTTGTGCTGCACTAGCTGCATTAGAAACAGCCATCTTTTCTTTAGCCTTTTCAGCTGCTGATTTTGTTTGATCGCTATCAATCTTAGCATTTGCACTAGCTAATGCATCCTCAATGACCTTATTAGCTGCTAACTTTTGATCTTTTAATGGCTTTCCAGGAATGTATTGAGCATCAATTGCCTTAATTCCAGCATCTTGTCTATCTTTAACTTCTTGAGCATTTTCAGCGCGGTCGATAGCATTTTGTGCTTTCTGAGCTTCCAAGTCAACGTTAGCTGATTGAGTTGCTTTAGCAGAAGCAGTTAATCCTTGATCACTGCTAATTGCTTCTTTAATCGTAGTTGCTTCAGCACTAATTGCGTTCTTAGCATTTAGCTTAACAGTTGTTAATTCAGCTGCACTATTGTTCTTAACTACTGCATTAATTGCATCAACTCCAGCAACTTTAGCCTTATTAATAGTTTGAGCATTAGTTGCTGACTTAATAGCATCCTTAGCTGCATTAGCTGCATCATCAACAGCTTGTTTTGCTTTAGCCTTTTCTGGAGCAGTTAAGTTCTTGGCTTGATCAATCGAAGCTTTAGCTGCTGCTACAGTATCATCAATAATCTTGACTGCTTCAGCTCTTTGTACTTGTAATTTCTCACCCTTGATATGTTGAGCGTCAATTGCATTAATACCGGCAACTTCACGGTCACTAATTTCTTGAGCATTCTTAGCACGGTCAACAGCATTTTGAGCCTTTTGAAGCTCTGCGTTAACTTTCGCAGTTTGAGTTGCTTTAGTTGTATCACTCAAGGAAGTGTCATTAGCAATAATCTTCTTAATAGTTGCTGCTTCTTGAGCAAGTATATCCTTAGCAGCTTGCTTTTGTGTTTCAAGATCATTACCTGACAGGTGTTGCGCATGAAGAATGTTGACACCATTTACATACTCATCTTGAACAGCTTGAGCATCAGTTGCAGCATCAATCTTATCTAAAGCCTTTTGCTTTTGTGCTTCAACTGCTTTGACTTGATCTGCCTTAGTACTGTCTTCAAGAACCTCATCACTGTTAATTTCTTCCTTAACAATTTCGGCTTCGTCTCTAATTAATTGCTTAGCATATTCTTTTTGATCAGCTAAAGAAATCAAATTAGTTACATACTTGGAGTTAATAGCTGCAATACCTTTTTCGAGAGCAATCTTAATACCTTGGGCATTTACTGCTGCATCGATATTATCTTTTGCTTTGGCTGCAGCATCATCAACAGCAGCAGACTGTTCAGCCTTAGCTTTGCTATCTAATGAAGAATCCTTATTAATCCAACCTTTTACCTTTGATGCTTCGAGATCAATTCGGTCTTTAGCTTCCTGACGTTGTTGATCTAAGCTAGAAGTATTTGATTGATGATCATTATTAATAGCGGTGATACCGTCTTCAGTTGCTGCAATTATAGCTTGGGCAGAAGATGCGTTATCAATATTGTTTTTCGCAATAATTTCGTCTGCATCAACAGCTGCCTTTTGAGAAGCTTTTTCAGTATCAGTTAACGTCGTATCAGCGGAAATGGCTGACTTAACAGTTCTAGCTTCCTGACTAATTCTAGCTTTCGCTGACTGTCTTTGCTCATCTAAAGAAGTACCAGATACATGATCAGCATTAATTGCTTTAATACCTTCTTTTAATGCATTTTGTACGTCTTGAGCATTAGAAGCAAGATCAATCTTGTCTTTGGCTGCTTGAGCGTCAATATCAACCTTGGCCTTCTGCGTAGCCTTATCAGAACTTAATAAAGTTGTATCAGTGTCAATTTCACCCTTAACTTTAACAACTTCCTGATCAATTCGATCCTTAGCATCTTGCTTTTGGTCAGATAATGGAACATCACTACGGACATGATCACGTCTAATTGCTTTAATTCCCTGATCACGCGCATCGATTATTCCTTGTGCATCAGTTGCAGCATCAATATTGTTTTTAGCATCAGTAGCATCTTTATCAACGTTACGCTTTTGAGCAGTCTTTTCAGCTGTAGTTAAAGCTTCGTCAGCTTCGATTTCACCCTTGACTTCTACGGCAACCTGATCAATCCGATCCTTAGCACTTTGTTTTTGATCTGCTATTGGTAGGGTATTTGATTGATGATCAGCTCTAATCTTTTCAATTCCGCGATCACGTGAATCGATTATTCCTTGTGCGTCAGAGGCTAAATTAATATTCTGTTTTGCTTCCGCAGCATCTTTATCAACATTAACTTTTTGAGCTATCTTTTCAGAATTAGTCAATGTAATATCGGCATCGATTTCAGTCTTAACTTCACTTGCAACTTGATCAATTCGGTCTTTTGCAGTGGTCTTCTGACTACTTAAATCCGTACCTGGCTTGTGGGCAGCATTGATCTTATTCTTACCGTCTGCGACTGCTTGAATAACTTCATCTGGCGTATTTGCAGCATCGATTGCTGTATTAGCTTCTGTTACTGCCTGATCAACATCTTGCTTCTGTTTGTTCTTTTCGTCAGTAGTTAAGTTTTGATCGGCATCAATCTGGTTTTTAACTGAATCTGCTTCATTAGCGATATCTTGCTTCGCATTGTTCTTTTGACTGCTTAAGTCCTTGCCTGGTTGGTAAGCACCATTAATTTTATCTTTACCATCTTGCTCTGCCTTAGCAATTTCATCTGGGGTCTTAGCTTTATCAATGGCATCTTTAGCTTCGGAAGCTGCTTTATCGACATCCTGTTTCTGTTTGTTCTTTTCGTCAGTCGTCAGATTCTTGTCGGCATCAATCTTGTCCTTAACATCGTTGGCAGTCTTATCAATTTCCTTGTTAGAGTCTGCCTTTTGATCTGTTAAGCTCTTGCCTGGCTTATATGCGGCATTAATCTTGGCCTTACCATCTGCTACTGCCTTGGCAATTTCATCTGGCGTATTTGCGGCATCGATTGCGGCATTGGCTTCTGTTACTGCCTGATCAACATTCTTCTTTTGTTCTTCTTTTGTAGCAGTTGTTAATAAGCTGTCGGCATCAATCCTGCCCTTAACCAATTTTGCTTCATCGGCAATTTCTTGCTTACCGTCACTCTTTTGGGTACTTAAATCTGTTGTACCTGGCTTGTATGCGGCATTAATCTTGGCCTTACCATCTGCCACTGCCTTGGCAATTTCATCTGGCGTGGTTGCGGCATCAATTGCGGCGTTGGCTTCTGTTACTGCCTGATCAACATTCTTCTTTTGTTCTTCTTTTGTAGCAGTAGTCAATAAGCTGTCGGCATCAATCCTATCCTTAACCAATTTTGCTTCATCGGCAATTTCTTGCTTACCGTTACTCTTTTGGGTACTTAAATCTGTTGTACCTGGCTTGTATGCGGCATTAATCTTGGCCTTACCATCTGCTACTGCCTTGGCAATCTCATCTGGCGTGGTTGCAGCATCGATTGCGGCATTGGCTTCTGTTACTGCCTGATCAACATTCTTCTTTTGTTCTTCTTTTGTAGCAGTTGTTAATAAGCTGTCGGCATCAATCCTATCCTTAACCGATTTTGCTTCATCGGCAATTTCTTGCTTAGCATTGTTCTTTTGGGTACTTAAATCTGTTGTACCTGGCTTGTATGCGGCATTAATCTTGACCTTACCATCTGCTACTGCCTTGGCAATTTCATCTGGCGTGGTTGCGGCATCAATTGCGGCATTGGCTTCTGCTACAGCGTTATCAACATCTTGCTTCTGCTTGTTCTTTTCAACAGTAGTTAATAAGCTATCGGCATCGATACTATCCTTAACCGATTTTGCTTCATTGGCTATGTCTTGCTTAGCATTGTTCTTTTGGGTACTTAAATCTGTTGTACCTGGCTTGTATGCGGCATTAATCTTGACCTTACCATCTGCTACTGCCTTGGCAATTTCATCTGGCGTGGTTGCGGCATCAATTGCGGCATTGGCTTCTGCTACAGCGTTATCAACATCTTGCTTCTGCTTGTTCTTTTCAACAGTAGTTAATAAGCTATCGGCATCGATACTATCCTTAACCGATTTTGCTTCATTGGCTATGTCTTGCTTAGCATTGTTCTTTTGGGTACTTAAATCTGTTGTACCTGGCTTGTATGCGGCATTAATCTTGACCTTACCATCTGCTACTGCCTTGGCAATTTCATCTGGCGTGGTTGCGGCATCAATTGCAGCATTGGCTTCTGCTACAGCGTTATCAACGTCTTGCTTCTGTTTGTTCTTTTCAGTAGTAGTCAATAAGCTATCGGCATCGATCTTATCCTTAACCGATTTTGCTTCATCGGCAATTTCTTGCTTAGCGTTCTCTCTGCCCTCTGGAAGCTCTCCCTTTTCATATGCTGTAATAATAAGTGCCTTACCCATGTTAAGTGCTTGAGCTACACCATCACCACTAGTTGCACTATCAATATTACTCTTGACAGTTTCACCCAAACTCTTTGCACGATTCTTCTGAGCTTCCTTTTTAGCTGTACTTAAGTACGGGTCAGCGTCAATTAGCCCTTGGACTCTTGCCACCTCAGCATCAATATCGCCCTTAGCAGTAGCTTTTGCATTATCAAGGTTTCCTGACTGATATGCTGCTGCTATTGCTGCTTTACCATCTTCAA
>NZ_REHL01000008.1:0-14907 GCF_003692845.1 Lactobacillus sp. ESL0263
AAACTGCTTGATCAAGCAAATCCTTATAGCTTTGTTTGAAGTCTTTAAGTGATCCCTCAACATATGCACCCTCAATGTAAGTTGCTGACTCTTTGTTGTTCACAGCGTCATCAACTATCTTGTTTATTGCGCTGACAGTAGTCGCATTATTAATTGCAGCAATTGCTGCTGTTGCACGATTGTCTGCCTCTGCATTTTGCTCTTTCTTTTTGGCTTCACTTAGAAATTGATCATTAGCAATTAGTATATTTTTAACTCTCGCTAATGCATTATTGATAGCTGTAATTGCATTACCTCTTAGAGTAGACAAATCTGTGTATTTGTAAACCAAAGTATACTTTTGCTCTGCTGGTAAGTCCTTTTGACTTGGCATCTCAAAGGTTGATCCTACTGATACTGGAATCCCGTTTAAAGTAACCGTTGCGAGCGCTTGGTTTGGTATTTCAGGTCCTTCTGGAATTGTGATTGTGTCTCCAGTTCTACCCTTAATTACTACTGGGTTTGCTGGAGTTAAGGCAGCACTATTTTCATCAAGATAAGTTGGAACAATTTCTTGTTCGTCACCCTCAACATACAGTACTACTGTTGGATTAGTTTCTGAAACTAACGTTGTTGCTGGTTGGTTAGCTGCATCAGTCTTGTAGTGGTAACCTACTGGCACATTAGTTTCTGTATAGTACTTGTTTGTCCAGTCAATTGTATTACCGTAGTTTGCGGTAGCTAAGCCGTTATCTGCTTCTGTTCCCTCTACATTCTTTGGTACTAAAGCCTTCTCCGGATGATTTACATCTACATATTTATAGGTCACATTTTGTTTAGCACCGTAAACATAAACCTTGTAAGTGTATGAACCAGTGTCCATTGGGATATAAGCCAAGTTTGCCTGACCATCGGCGTCACCTTTATCAGCTAAACCTGCACCACCGCTTTGCTTGTCAGCCTTAGCACCAGCATAAATTTGCTTGCCTAGGGCCCACATGTAACCAGCTGGAATATGATCAACAATATCTTGACTAACTAATGGAATTTGCTTACCAATATAAGCATCTTCATATGGCGTATCCTTGCTGCCAAATGGTAATTCGTAATCTTGCCCTACTTGCTTACCTGATTGATCAATATATTGAATCTTAACCTTACCCGGTGTAATTGCATCTGTTTGTAATTCACGAGTGGTTGTAGTCATGATTTTTGGATCAATCACACTACCAGGCGTTGCTGCGACTGACACTTTTTTATTTGTGACAGTCATGTTGGTAAACTTACCAGAATATTGACCGGCTGGCATACTAGTGGATGTATTCAAACCATCCCAAGTTCTAATACTTGAGTTATTAATCCTAAAAGTACCTGCTCCACTAACAATCCCTTGTCTAGTAGCACCTGCTGTTGTTTCCGTACCAATTGCCAAGTGCAATTGCTTTGGTGAAATGAAAGTTAAACTTGCCCCCTTAGCAGATAGGTTAATAATCGGCGTAGAAGCAATATTTTGGTTAATATCCATCTCAGTTCCGGCATTGAAGACCATTGATTGGGTTCCAACTAACCGAATTGCACCTTTAGTAGCCTTTGGTATATCTAATTTGAAGTTTTGACCAAAAACATATTGTGCTGCGGCATCAGCTGTATTACCAGCAATGAAACTTTGGAAACCATCTTGCATCCAATAAACATCATCTCCGACTTTGATTCCATTAACTTTACCAGTTAAAGCCGGGTAATTAGCTGGCTTACCTTCAAGCGTTGCAGCCCTATTGGACGACCGATCACCCATTACGAATAGATTACCTTCACCCACTGCACCCTTAGCAGCCTTAGTAAAACTGAATTCTCCATTAGTAGATACACTTTTTGGATCTGTTGGATCTACTGGAATAGGTGGGTCATCTGGATCATCACCAGGATCATCTGTTATTGCACCAGGAGTTCTTTCCATGATTACCGAACTATCGTTAGCAATATATACGGATGCTCCTTGATAAATCTCATTAGCAAGCGTAAATCTGTTTGCGCCTGAAAATGTTATTTTCGAACCTTTTGCGACAAAACCTCGAATTGCATTATAGTTAGCCCCTAAAGTCTTAGATGCACTGAGAGTAATATTATCAACATTAATAACTAAATGGTTACCATCATTGACTCCAGTCATATAGAGAAGAGCTTTATTTGTTCCGGTAGTTCCAGTAAAGCCTTGCTTATAATTAGTATTAATCAACGTAAAGTAGGTAATAGGTGAGGCAGCAGTTGATGCATAACGGAAACACTTATTGCCTAAGTCAACTGTATGTCCGTTACCATTAATTACAATACTTGAACCAGCAGCACGAGCATCAAAAATCGCACTAGCATCGTAAGTAATATCACTAGTAATGTTTATGTAAGTAACAGCTGCATTATTCCAAGCTGCAGCTAATTGTGCAAGCGTTGCAACATCAACAGAGCTTGATTTATCTGGATTAGTTACTTGGGTTGGCACAGGAACATTTACAGAAGTTTCTGTTTTACCACTTGCTTGACCTAGAAGATCATTAAAAGCAGGACGACCTTCATCTTTATCGCCAGCAACAGATGCCTCATTTGTGTTAGCAACAGGAGCGTCATCTCTTGTTGCAATTGAATCAAATTTAGCCGGCTCGGTTGTTGCCGTAGTTGCCTGTGAAGAAGCAACTAATGTCTCGTTTTCTTCAGTACTACTATTCTTAACAGTTGTTGTAGTTTCGGCTTCAGCCTTCTTTTCAAGCTCTGCTGGTGCTTTAAAGAAAGAACTAAGACCACTATAAGTTGAAACCTTGAGTTTTTCAGTAGCAGGAGTTGTTGCCCTGTCTACAGTTGGTCTTTTCTTAGTAACTGACTTTGTTGTTTTTTTCTTACCAGCTAGACTAACTGGCTTAACATTGCCAGCTTGGTAACTATTCTTAATATTGGAAACAGCATTATCAAGCGCTGACTTAATACTTACTAAATCAGTTGCATCATTAACTTTTGTTTTTGCGTCATTAACTAAACTGTCAACAATCGCAATTTGAGCAGCTTGACTACCAGCTGACAAATTCACGTCACCATTAATCTTGTCTTTAACACTATTAGCTTCATTATTTAATGTAGTAATAGCATTCTGCTTTGCAAGAGTGATTGACTGCTCGTCAGCTTCCTTTTGTGCATCTTCATCTCCAGCACTTGAATTGTCCTTATCACCAATTTCAGAAGCTTTTACCGGTGTAGTAGAAATGCTGTTAACAAACACTCCTCCTAGCATAAAGGTCAAAAGAGAATAGCTAACTAGCCAGCCCTTCTTACCCTTGTGCATTCTATAATTGGTATTCTTAACTTCTTCAGTCGGATTGGATTTATTAATACTCTTCATTGAATCCCTCTCTAACAAATACTTTAACTTTATATATATAAGTTAAATCGTAACATTTTAACTAATAAATATAAAGGTGTTTTTGTATTATTTTTATATGCAATTACACATTTAAAAATAACAGACTTTATCAATTCCCCATTAATTATAAAATAACTCTATAAGAGATAACTAAAAGTAATATTCGCTATAAATACCAAAGTATTACTCTCCTAAACCAGCGTGGCAATCAGGACTAAACTTTTCGTAAAAATATTACAGCAACTACTGAACATCATTTAAAATAATACCCAATACCAATCATTACTTTATTTATTTATAACAGCTATATATAAATAAATATCAAATGATAACAGAATTATTATTTTTTAGATCTAATGCACTATCTTAGTTTTCAATATTACTACCACTTTATGATTGATAGACCATAAATGATAGGTCTTGGTTAATACAAAACAAACAATAACAAAATCAACGCAAAAAAAGAAACACCTATCATTAATTAGATAGGTGCTTCTTTACTTTGTCTGTCTAGCTATTATCTTTTAAATAACCAGTTTTTTACTCAAATGCAGTTTGCTTAACAAATTGCTTGTTTCCAATTGAGTAATATGTCTTACCTTTAATAACTACAACGTCTCCGTAAGTCTGAACTGTTTCACCTGCATTCATCGCAGTCTTTCCAATTCGATTACCGTATTGACTATAAACGTATGCTTTGGCTGTCAGTGTACGAGCTGTTCCTGTTACGTTATCACTGTCAACATATTCGTCCTTACCAATCTGGATAAACTGGCGACCATTAATTGTCTTAGTTTCACCAGTAGTAATTTCAGAATCTGCACTTAAAACTACATTGTTAACTTGTTGACCTTCACTATTATATACATGGGCATCGTGACCTAATACTGCATTTGCAGTTACTCCATCTGCAGGTACATTATTCGCCTCTAGTGTTACAGCACCAAAATTCGCTGCCTTTACATAGCGGTTGTTGTCAATAATGAAGTATGACTTGCCACGAATTACTATTGGATCACCGTATGTAGCTACTTTACTGTTCTTCTTCAGTACCTTGCCGCCAACACGTGTGCCATCCTTCTTGTATACAAATGCATTCTTCTTCAAAGTCCGCTTTTGCGCTCTGAAGTTGTTCACTGCAACAAACAAACCATTCTTAGTTTCGTAAAATTCACGATTACCAATTGTTTGTGTACCGTATGTTGTTATAGTTGAACCCTTCTTAGCCACTAACAAGTTAGCACGCTTGCCATCCTTGTTGTAGAAGTAGGCATTGTGAGTCAGCTTTCTGTCAGCAGCCTTAGTTGTGTCTACTCCTGCAGTTTCTGCAGCTGTACCTGAAGCTGTGTCTGAACCGTTTGAGCCTGAGCCATTACTACTTGAACCATTCGAGCCCGAGCCGTTGGAGCCTGAACCATTTGAAGTGTTTCCTGTATTGTTCGAGCCGGAACCAGTGTTGCTAGAGCCACCGTTTCCAGTACCAGTTCCATTTGAACTAGAACTGTTGTTACCAGAACCGCTATTGTTTGAGCCATTAGAGTCAGAACCGTTGGAACCTGAACCGTTGGAGCCTGAGCCATTAGAGTCAGAACCGTTGGAGCCTGAGCCATTTACATCTGAGCCATTCGAACCGGAACCATTTGATTCTGAGCCATTCGAACCAGAACCATTGGAGTCTGAGCCATTGGAGTCGGAACTATTTGCATCTGAACTGTTTGATCCTGAGCCATTCGAACCGGAACCATTTGATTCTGAGCCGTTGGAATCTGAACCATTTGCATCTGAACCGTTGGAGTCTGAGCCGTTCGAACCTGAACCGTTTGCATCTGAGCCGTTGGAACCAGAACCATTACCCTTAACACCAGGTACATATTGTGTATCGATTACATGGATTGCAGTATCTCTTAAGCTCTTAACTTCTTGAACTGTTTCTGCACGATCAATTGCATTTTGAGCCTTTTCAGTTTCATGTTCGACTGCAGCAGTTTGGTTTACTTTTTCTTCTTCAGTCAAGTACAGATCATTAGCTATTGCCTTCTTAACAGTATTTGCTTCTTGGTCAAGATCTGCTTTAGCCGCTGCCTTTTGCTCTTCTAGATTAGTTCCTGCTACGTGCTGAGCATGAATTGCATTGATTCCTGTTTCGTATTCATCCTTAACGCCTTGAGCATCAGCTGCCGCTTCAATTTTATTAATTGCTTTTTGCGCTTGAGTGTCAACTGCTCTAGCCTGTTGTGCCTTAATTGTATCGTTAAGAGTTGAATCGTTGTTAATTAATTCCTTAACAATCGCAGCTTCATCATTAATTAGTTGTTGAGCATATTTCTTTTGCTCAGCCAGTGACATTGAATTCGTAACGTATTTAGAATCAATTATCTTGATGCCACTATCAACCGCTTTTTGAATACTCTCAGAAGAACTTACTGAGTCAATTCGATTCTTAGCTGTTGTTGCAGCTGCATCAACAGCCGCAGTTTGATCAGATTTTGCTTTATTATCCAATGAAACATCGTGAGCAATTTGACCTTTAACTAATTCAGCTTCATCATCAATTCTATTCTTAGCATCAGTTCTTTGACCTGATAAATCAGTACCTGGTTTATATGCAGCTTCAATCTTGTTCTTACCGTCTTCAGTTGCCTTGTTAACTTCATCAGCGTCTTTGGCCTTGTCGATAGCATCTTTAGCATCCGAAGCAGCCTTATCAGCATCTTGCTTTTGCTTATTCTTTTCGTCAGGAGTCAGATTCTTGTCAGCATCAATCTTATCTTTAATTGTAGCAGCTATCTGATCAATATTTTGCTTTGCATTATCCTTTTGGTCATTTAGAGCCTTGCCTGGCTTATGTTCAGCATCTAGTTTTGGCTTACCTTCAGTGACCAACTTGTTAATACTGTCGTTATCTGTTGCTTTATCGATTTCTGCGTTAATTTCAGCGGCTACACGATCAACATTTTGCTTTTGCTGTGTCTTTTCGTCGGCAGTTAAAGTTACATCTTTATCAATTGCATCCTTAACAATCGTAGCGTGATCATTGATTTCCTTCTTACCGTCTTCTTTAAGATCATTTAAGCTTGTCTTATTTGGTTTATGTTCAGCGTCTAGTTTTGGTTTACCTTCAGTAACCAACTTGTTAACACTGTCGGCATCTGTTGCTTTATCGATTTCTGCGTTAATTTCAGCGGCTACACGGTCAACATTTTGCTTTTGCTGTGTCTTTTCAGCATCAGATAAACTAGCGTCCTTGTCAATCGCATCCTTAACAACTGCAGCATGGTCGTTGATTTCCTTCTTACCATCTGCTTTCACTCCATCTAAACCATTCGTATGTGGCTTGTGTTCAGCGTCTAGTTTTGGTTTACCTTCAGTAACCAACTTGTTAATGCTGTCGGCATCTGTAGCCTTATCAATTTCTGCGTTGATTTCTGCGGCTACACGATCAACATTTTGCTTTTGCTGTGTCTTTTCGTCGGCAGTTAAAGTTACATCCTTGTCAATTGCATCCTTGACAATTGTAGCGTGATCGTTAATTTCTTTCTTACCGGCATCTTTCAAGCCGTCTAAGCCACTCTTGTTTGGTTTGTGTTCAGCGTCTAGTTTTGGTTTACCTTCAGTAACCAACTTGTTAATGCTATCGGCATCTCCTGCCTTATCAATTTCTGCGTTGATTTCAGCGGCTACTCGGTCAACATTTTGCTTTTGCTGTGCCTTTTCATCAGCAGATAAGCTGGTATCCTTATCAATCGCATCCTTAACGATTGCAGCATGGTCATTGATTTCTTTCTTACCAGCATCTTTCAAGCCCTCTAAACCACTCTTATGTGATTTATGCTCAGCATCCAGTTTTGCTTTACCATCAGTGACTAGCTGATTAATATTGTCGGCATTTGAGGACTTATCTTCGTTATTAATATCGGTAATAATATCTGTTGTGACTTGGTCAACATTTTGCTTTTGCTCTGCCTTTTCGTCAGCGGCTAAAGTAGTGTCTTGATCAATCGCATCCTTAACACTGGAGGCATGTTGCTTAATTGCTTCTATTGCAGCTGCTCTTTGCTTTTCAAGACTGTCACCGCTCTGGTGAACTTTATCAATTTGGTCACAACCTGTATCCCTAGCATCATTAACACCTTTTTGCGTAGTTGCAGCGTTAATTTGAGTAAGTGCATCAACTAAAATTGTATCTACTTGATCTTTTTGCTTATTTTTCTCTACAGTTGTTAAAGTCTTATCTAAATCAATTGTAGTCTTAGCAATTTCTGCCGCACTCTTAACAGTATCTCTAGCTGGTTGCTTTAGATCTTCAGCGTTACCGTATTTATAAACCAAAGTATACTTTTGCTCTGCTGGTAAGTCCTTTTGACTTGGCATCTCAAAAGTTGTTCCAATAGCAACAGGCGTGCCGTTTAAAATAGCTCCAGTTGCTATCAAACCTGGTACTTGAGGTCCTTCTGGAATTGTGATAATGTCTCCAGTTCTACCCTTAATTACAATTGGATCGGTAGGTGCCAAAGCGTTTCCTGTATTGTCAAGGTATGTAGGAACAATCTCTTGTTCGTCACCCTCAACGTACAGTACTACTGTTGGATTAGTTTCCGAAACTACTGTTGTCGCAGGTTGGTTAGCTGCATCGGTCTTGTAGTGGTAACCTGCTGGTACATTAGTTTCTGTATAATACTTGTTTGTCCAGTCAATCGTATTACCATAGTTTGCGGTAACCAAACCATTATCTGCTTCTGTTCCAACTACATTCTTTGGTACTAAAGCCTTATCTGGATGGTTAACATCTACATACTTATAGGTCACATTTTGTTTCGCACCGTAAACATAAACCTTGTAAGTGTATGAGGTATCATCCATTGGGACATAGGCTAAGTTAGCCTGACCATCAGCGTCACCTTTATCGCCTAAGCCTGCACCACCGCTTTGCTTGTCAGTCTTAGCACCAGCATAAATTTGCTTGTCTAAAGCCCACATGTAGCCAGCTGGAATATGGTTAACAATATCTTGACTAACTAATGGAATTTGTTCACCAATATAAGTATCTTCATAAGGCGTACCCTTTGTGCCAAATGGTAGTTCATAGTCTTGGCCTACTTGCTTACCTGATTGGTCAATATATTGAATCTTAACCTTACCCGGTGTAATTGCGTCTGTTTGCAGTTCACGAGTGGTTGCGGTTATGATATTAGGATCAATCACACTACCAGGTGATGCTGCAACTGTTGTTTTACCATTTATAACAGTCATATTCTTAAACTTACCAGTGTATTGACCCGCAGGAGTACTGGTAGATGAATTCAGACCGTCCCAAGTTCTAATACTTGAGTTATTAATCTTAAAAGTACCACCCTTTCCAGTAATGATACCTTTTTTAGTAGCAGTTGCCGACGTATCTGTACCAACAGACAAATGTAATTGCTTTGGTGAAATGAAAGTTAAACTTGATGTACCATCAAGTACAATAACTCCCCCGTCTCTAGCACTAACTTGATTAATGTCCATCACAGTCCCGGCGTTAAAGACCATTGACTGATTTCTGCTTAACTTGATTGCACCAGCACCTGTTGTTTCTGGTGAATCTAATTTGAAGTTTTGACCAAATACAAAAGAGGCATCCTTGTATGCTACAGTAGTAGGTGCTTGAATAAAGGCTGGGAAACCTTTTTGAGTCCATGAAACATCATCACCTACTCGTACACTTTTAAGTAGTTGTGACAATGCTGGAAGTTTCGAAGCTATCCCATTAAGAGTAACTGCCGTATTAGAAGAACGGTCTCCCATTACAAATTGGTTGCCTTCACCAATAGTTCCAGTCGCAGCTAACCTACTAAATGCAAACTCAGCACTTTGGGCATCTTTTCCGCCACTAGCAGTACCAGAACCATTTGGATTATCTGGATCATCAGAACCATCGTCAGGTACTGCGCCCTCTGTTCTTTCCATAATGATTGAACTGTCGTTAGCAACAAAAATACTTCCTGCACCACGAACAATTTCATTGGCAATGACAAAGACGTTTTTCCCAGAGAATGTAACCTTAGAGCCAGTGGCCATGATTCCACGAATTGCATAGTAGTTTGGCCGATCATCTTTTGTTAATCTAATGTTATCTATATTAACACCTAAGTGATTACCACCAGTCGGTCCACCAACATATACAAGTGCACTAGCTTGACTTTGTAAACTTCCGCCAAATCCTTGTTTGTAGTTTGTATTAGTTAGTGTTAGGTAAGTATCTGAAGATCTTGCCGTAGACGCATATTCAAATTTTTGACTTCCCATGTCAACAGTGTGACCATTACCATTGATTACAATGCTGGCACCAGCTGTACGGGCTTTAAAAATAGCATTAGGATCGGCAGCTAAATCAGCAGTAATATTAACGTAAGTAATTGCCGGATTATTCCAAGCCGCAGCTAACTGCGCAAGAGTCGCAACATCTGCTGGCATGGACTTATCTGGATCAGTTACTTGCTTTGGTACTGCAACATCAACTGAAGTTTCAGTCTTACCACTCGCTTGACCTAGAAGATCATTAAAAGCAGGACGACTTTCATCTTTATCGCCAGCAACAGATGCTTCACTTGTATCAGTTGCTGGTTCATCTTCTCTAGTAGCTACACCAGCTAATTTAGCTGATTCAGTTTTACTAGTTGTCGAATTAGTAGCAACTAATGAAGTGTTTTCTTCAGCATTAGTAGAAGTAGCTTCCTTCTTTGAATCTTTTGTAGCTGCAGCTACTTTGGCTTGATTACTTTCTTCAGAGTTCGTTACAGTTTTAAAGAATGAGCTAAGACCTTTATAAGTTGATACTGTTACCTTTTTTGAAATTGGCTTTTGTGATTTGTCAATCAACGGAATTTTTTCAGTAGTCTTGCGAATTGGTTCAGTTACAGATTCATACTTAGCACTCCCTGCTTGATAGCATGCAGAAATATTTGTAACTGCAGTATCTTGTATATCTTTAACACTTACAAGATCCGTTGCTTCATCAACCTTAGCTTTTGCATCATTCACAATAGTATCAACAGTTGCTATTTGTGCAGCTTTGTCATCTGCTGAAAGCTTTTGATCATTATTGATATCAGCTTTAACACTATTAGCCTTTTTGTCTAGAACAGTAGCGGCATTTTGTTGTGCAGCCGATAATGACTGTTCATCAACTTCATTCTGCACCTCTTTATCGGCAGTTTTAGCACTACTTTGAGCCTCAACTTCAGCAGCCTTAACAGGGGTAGTTGCTACACTGTTCATGTAGACCCCACCCAATACAAATGACAAAAGTGAATAGCTGACTAACCAGCCCTTCTTACCCTTGTGCATTCTATAATTGGTATTTTTGACTTCTTCAGTCGGATTGGATTTATTAATACTCTTCATTGACTCCCTCTCAACCATTATTTTTCATTAAATTACTTTTTACTTTATTATATATACAAGATAAATCGTAACATTTTGATCATTAAATATAAAGGTATTTTTGTATTATTTTTATATGCAATTATAGAATTTAAAATAACACTATCGCAGGGAATTGTGCAATTTTAAAATAACTAATCTAATATTAACTTAGTATATAACTTACTATAATTGCCAAGGTTATTATCTGTATAAAGCAACGATAATCTGACAACTATTGAATTACTGTAAAATTACACTCTTTATCTATTTGGATTTTTAAGTTATATCCACAAAAGGCATTACTTTAATTGTTGGTTATAAATGTACATAAACGTTAACTTTTAAATAACGTTCTTTTTATTTTCAGCCGCCAATGATTTTATATTCTTATATATGTTTTATTAAATCTTCAATAATGCAATTTTTCAAAGCTATAATTAACGTACAAAAAAGCACCTATCACTAATTAGATAGGTGCTTCTTTACTTTGTCTGTCTAGCTATCTTCTTTTAAATAACCAGTTTTTTACTCAAATGCAGTTTGCTTAACAAATTGCTTGTTTCCAATTGAGTAATATGTCTTACCTTTAATAACTACAACGTCTCCGTAAGTCTGAACTGTTTCACCTGCATTCATCGCAGTCTTTCCAATTCGATTACCGTATTGACTATAAACGTATGCTTTGGCTGTCAATGTCCGAGCTGTTCCCGTTACATTGTCACTGTCAACATATTCGTCCTTACCAATCTGGATAAACTGACGACCATTAATTGTCTTAGTTTCACCAGTAGTAATTTCAGAATCTGCACTTAAAACTACGTTGTTAACCTGTTGACCTTCACTGTTATATACATGGGCATCGTGGCCTAATACAGCATTTGCAGTTACCCCGTCTGCAGGTACATTATTTGCTTCTAGTGTTACGGCACCGAAGTTTGCCGCCTTTACGTAGCGGTTGCTGTCAATAATGAAGTATGACTTGCCGCGAATTACTATTGGATCTCCGTATGTGGCTACTTTACTGTTCTTCTTCAGTACCTTGCCGCTAACACGTGTGCCGTCCTTCTTGTATACAAATGCGTTCTTCTTCAATGTCCGCTTTTGCGCTCTAAAGTTGTTCACTGCAACAAACAAACCATTCTTAGTTTCGTAAAATTCACGATTACCAATTGTTTGTGTACCGTATGTTGTTATAGTTGAACCCTTCTTAGCCACTAACAAATTAGCACGCTTGCCATCCTTGTTGTAGAAGTAGGCATTGTGCGTCAGCTTTCTGTCAGCAGCCTTAGCTGTGTCCACTCCTGCGGTTTCTGCAGCTGTTCCTGTACCAGTTTCGGAACCATTTGAGCCCGAGCCATTACTACTTGAGCCATTCGAGCCCGAGCCGTTTGAACCGGAACCATTTGAAGTGTTTCCTGTATTGTTTGAGCCGGAACCAGTGTTGTTAGAACCACCGTTTCCAGTACCAGTTCCATTTGAACTAGAACTGTTGTTACCAGAACCGCTATTGTTTGAACCATTAGAGTCGGAACCATTTACATCTGAACCGTTGGAACCTGAACCATTTGATTCTGAGCCGTTCGAACCGGAACCGTTAGAATCAGAGCCGTTTGAGCCGGAACCGTTCGAGTCTGAGCCATTTGAACCTGAACCGTTCGAGTCTGAACTATTTGAGCCTGAACCATTTGATTCTGAGCCGTTCGAACCAGAACCATTGGAGTCAGAACCATTTGATTCTGAGCCGTTCGAACCGGAGCCATTTGAGCCTGAACCATTTGATTCTGAGCCGTTCGAACCGGAGCCGTTGGAGTCAGAGGCATTTGAACCTGAACCATTGGAGTCAGAGCCGTTAGTTCCTGAACCGTTGGAGTCAGAACCATTTGAACCTGAACCATTGGAGTCAGAGCCGTTAGTTCCTGAACCGTTGGAGTCAGAACCATTTGATTCTGAGCCATTACCCTTAACTCCAGGTACATATTGGGCATTAATTACAGGAATTACAGCATCTCTTAGTTCCTTAACTTCTTGAACTGTTTCTGCACGATCAATTGCATTTTGAGTCTTCTCAGTTTCAAATTCAACTCTAGCAGTTTGAACAGCCTTTTCTTCTTCAGTTAAGTAAGCATCATTGGCTATTGCCTTCTTAATCGTATTTGCTTCTTGGTCAAGGTCAGATTTAGCTGCCGACTTCGAATCTTCCAGATTAATTCCTGCTATGTGCTGAGCATGAATTGCATTGATTCCTGTTTCGTATTCATCCTTAACACCTTGAGCATCAGCTGCTGCAGCAATCTTGTCAATTGCTTTTTGCGCTTGAGTATCAACTTCTCTAGACTGTTGTGCCTTAACTGTATCGTTAAGAGTTGAATCATTATTGATTAACTCTTTAACAATAGCAACTTCATCATCAATTAGTTGTTGAGCATATTTCTTTTGCTCAGCTAATGTAATTGGATTAGTAACATATTTAGAATCAATTATCTTAATACCACTAACAACTTCTTTTTGAATACTTTCAGCTGAGCCAGCAGCGTCAATCCGGTTCTTAGCTGTTGTTGCAGCTGCATCAACAGCTGCAGTTTGATCAGCTTTTGCTTTGTTATCCAATGAAGTATCGTGAGCAATTTGGCCTTTAACTAATTCAGCCTCATCATCAATCTGGTACTTAGCGTCAGTTCTTTGGCCGGCTAACTCAGCACCTGGTTGATAAGCACCATTGATCTTGTCTTTACCATCTTGCTCTGCCTTAGCAATCTCATCTGGGGTCTTTGCCTTATCAATCGCATCTTTAGCTTCTGAAGCTGCCTTGTCGACATCTTGTTTCTGCTTGTTCTTTTCGTCAGTCGTCAGATTCTTGTCGGCATCAATCTTGTCCTTAACATCGTTGGCAGTCTTATCAATTTCCTTGTTAGCGTCTGCCTTTTGCTCTGTTAATTCTTTACCTGGTTGGTAAGCACCATTGATCTTGTCTTTACCATCTTGTTCTGCCTTAGCAATCTCATCTGGTGTGGTTGCTGCATTAATGGCATCTTTAGCTTCCGAAGCTGCCTTGTCGACATCTTGCTTCTGCTTGTTCTTTTCGTCAGTTGTCAGATTCTTGTCGGCATCAATCTTGTCCTTAACATCGTTGGCAGTCTTATCAATTTCCTTGTTAGCGTCTGCCTTTTGCTCTGTTAACTCTTTGCCAGGTTGGTAAGCACCATTGATCTTGTCTTTACCATCTTGCTCTGCCTTAGCAATCTCATCTGGGGTCTTTGCCTTATCAATCGCATCTTTAGCTTCTGAAGCTGCCTTGTCGACATCTTGTTTCTGCTTGTTCTTTTCGTCAGTCGTCAGATTCTTGTCGGCATCAATCTTGTCCTTAACATCGTTGGCAGTCTTATCAATTTCCTTGTTAGCGTCTGCCTTTTGCTCTGTTAAGTCCTTACCTGGTTGATAAGCACCATTGATCTTATCTTTACCATCTTGTTCTGCCTTAGCAATCTCATCTGGTGTGGTTGCTGCATTAATGGCATCTTTAGCTTCTGAAGCTGCCTTGTCGACATCTTGCTTCTGCTTGTTCTTTTCATCAGTTGTCAGGTTCTTGTCGGCATCAATCTTGTCCTTAACATCGTTAGCAGTCTTATCAATTTCCTTGTTAGCGTCTGCCTTTTGCTCTGTTAAGTCCTTGCCTGGCTTGTATGCGGCATTAATCTTGACCTTACCATCTGCTACTGCCTTGGCAATTTCATCTGGCGTGGTTGCGGCATCAATTGCGGCATTGGCTTCTGTTACTGCCTGATCAACATTCTTCTTTTGTTCTTCTTTTGTAGCAGTAGTTAATAAGCTATCGGCATCGATACTATCCTTAACCGATTTTGCTTCATCGGCAATTTCTTGCTTACCGTTACTCTTTTGGGTACTTAAATCTGTTGTACCTGGCTTGTATGCGGCATTAATCTTGGCCTTACCATCTGCTACTGCTTTGGCAATTTCATCTGGTGTAGTTGCAGCATCAATTGCGGCATTGGCTTCTGCTACAGCGTTATCAACATCTTGCTTCTGCTTGTTCTTTTCAACAGTAGTTAATAAGCTATCGGCATCGATACTATCCTTAACCGATTTTGCTTCATTGGCTA
>NZ_REHL01000009.1:0-3220 GCF_003692845.1 Lactobacillus sp. ESL0263
AAAGCACGGCAGCGTCCTACCCTCGCAGGCAGTCTCCCACCAACTACTCTCGGCGTGAAGAAGCTTAACTGCTGTGTTCGGCATGGTTACAGGTGTTTCCTTCTTGCTATTGCCACCGTACTTTTTTCCTTTGAGCTTTTACACTCAAAACTAAATATAATCCTCTTGAAAAACCAATCCGCTCTCCCAGATCGCTCAAGCTTGTGGTCAAGTCCTCGACTGATTAGTACTAGTCCGCTCCAAACCTCACGGCTCTTCCACTCCTAGCCTATCTACCTCTTAGTCTTTGAGGTGTCTTACTACTTTCGTATGGGAAATCTCATCTTGAGGGGGGCTTCGCACTTAGATGCTTTCAGCGCTTATCCCTTCCATACTTAGCTACCCAGCTATGCCTTTGGCAAGACAACTGGTACACCAGCGGTATGTCCATCCCGGTCCTCTCGTACTAAGGACAGCTCCTCTCAAATTTCCAACGCCCACGACGGATAGGGACCGAACTGTCTCACGACGTTCTGAACCCAGCTCGCGTGCCGCTTTAATGGGCGAACAGCCCAACCCTTGGGACCTACTTCAGCCCCAGGATGCGACGAGCCGACATCGAGGTGCCAAACCTCCCCGTCGATGTGAACTCTTGGGGGAGATAAGCCTGTTATCCCCAGGGTAGCTTTTATCCGTTGAGTGATGGCCCTTCCATGCGGTACCACCAGATCACTAAGCCCGACTTTCGTCCCTGCTCGAGTTGTCGCTCTCGCAGTCAAGCTCCCTTATACCTTTACACTCTGTGAATGATTTCCAACCATTCTGAGGGAACCTTTGGGCGCCTCCGTTACTCTTTAGGAGGCGACCGCCCCAGTCAAACTGCCCATCAGACACTGTCCCATACCTCGCTTAGAGGTCCTGGTTAGAGCAGCCATCAAACAAGGGTAGTATCCCAACATTGCCTCTGATAACACTGGCGTGCTATCTTCTCTGGCTCCTACCTATCCTGTACATGTTTAACAGCTACTCAATATCAAATTGCAGTAAAGCTCCATGGGGTCTTTCCGTCCTGTCGCGGGTAACCCGCATCTTCACGGGTATTATAATTTCACCGAGTCTCTCGTTGAGACAGTGCCCAAATCATTACACCTTTCGTGCAGGTCGGAACTTACCCGACAAGGAATTTCGCTACCTTAGGACCGTTATAGTTACGGCCGCCGTTTACTGGGGCTTCAGTTCGTTGCTTCGCTTACGCTTACAACTCTCCTTAACCTTCCAGCACCGGGCAGGTGTCAGCCCCTATACGTCGTCTTTCGACTTTGCAGAGACCTGTGTTTTTGATAAACAGTTGTTTGGGCCTATTCACTGCGGCTGGCTGTTACACCAGCACCCCTTCTCCCGAAGTTACGGGGCTATTTTGCCGAGTTCCTTAACGAGAGTTCTCTCGCTCACCTTAGTGTTCTCCACTCGACTACCTGTGTCGGTTTGCGGTACGGGTACGTTAGCTCTCACTAGAAGCTTTTCTTGGCAGTGTGACTCTTGAACCTTCGCTACTTTAATTTCGCTCCTCATCACAACTTGTGCTTTTTAGATAGAAGCATTTGACTCTTATCTACACTTATTGCTTAAACATGGATATCCAACACCATGCGTTCTTTGCCTCCTGCGTCCCTCCTTCGTTATTAACGATCTAACGCAGTACAGGAATTTCTACCTGTTGTCCATCGACTACGCCTTTCGGCCTCGCCTTAGGTCCCGACTTACCCTGGGCGGACGAGCCTGCCCCAGGAAACCTTAGTCTTTCGGCGGATAGGATTCTCACCTATCTTGCGCTACTCATACCGGCATTCTCACTTCTAAGCGCTCCACTTATCCTCTCGATTAAGCTTCACCGCACTTAGAACGCTCTCCTACCACGTGTATTACTACACATCCACAGTTTCGGTACTATGCTTAGCCCCGGTAAATTTTCGGCGCAGCGTCACTCGACTAGTGAGCTATTACGCACTCTTTTAATGATGGCTGCTTCTAAGCCAACATCCTAGTTGTCTACGCAACTCCACATCCTTTTCCACTTAGCATAGATTTTGGGACCTTAACTGGTGATCTGGGCTGTTTCCCTTTCGACTACGGATCTTATCACTCGCAGTCTGACTCCAGTGCTTTGATATATGGAATTCGCAGTTTATCTGAACTCAGTAACCCTTGATGGGCCCCTCATCCAAACAGAGCTCTACCTCCATTATCATCCTCGCACCAGGCTAGCCCTAAAGCTATTTCGGAGAGAACCAGCTATCTCCAAGTTCGTTTGGAATTTCACCGCTACCCACAACTCATCCCCGCAATTTTTAACTTACGTGGGTTCGGTCCTCCAGTGCGTTTTACCGCACCTTCAACCTGGTCATGGGTAGGTCACTTGGTTTCGGGTCTACATCAACTAACTATCTCGCCCTTTTCAGACTCGCTTTCGCTCCGGCTCCGTCTTTTCTGACTTAACCTCGCTAATTAACGTAACTCGCCGGTTCATTCTACAAAAGGCACGCCATCACCCTTTAATGGGCTTTGACTACTTGTAGGCACACGGTTTCAGGTTCTCTTTCACTCCCCTTCCGGGGTTCTTTTCACCTTTCCCTCACGGTACTGGTTCACTATCGGTCACAATTTAGTATTTAGCCTTGCGAGATGGTCCTCGCTGCTTCAATCGGGATTCCTCGTGTCCCGACCTACTCAGGATTCTGCTCGGCGTCTCTTGGATTTCGCTTACGGGGCTCTCACCCTCTCTGGCTTACCTTCCCAGATAATTCTGCTATCCGCCTTACTACCTTATTGCAGTCCTACAACCCCATATGATAAATCATATGGTTTGGGCTCTTTCCGTTTCGCTCGCCGCTACTTGGGAAATCGATTTTTCTTTCTCTTCCTGCAGCTACTTAGATGTTTCAGTTCACTGCGTCTTGCCCTATATACCTATCTATTCAGTATATAGTAATGCATCGCTGCATTGGGTTCCCCCATTCGGAAATCTCCGGATCATTGCGTACTTACTGCTCCCCGAAGCCTTTCGTGGTTCGTCACGTCCTTCTTCGCCTTATTGTGCCTAGGCATTCACCGTGCGCCCTTCTTTTCTTGACCTATCCTTAAGTCATTCGTTCTTTTCGAACTCTCTCGGTCGCTCTTGCAATCTGTTCTCTTTGATTGTTTCTCGGTTTTTCTTGGATTATATTCAGTTTTCAATGTACTA
>NZ_REHL01000011.1:0-1629 GCF_003692845.1 Lactobacillus sp. ESL0263
TTGAAGATGGTAAAGCAGCAATAGCAGCAGCATATCAGTCAGGAAACCTTGATAATGCAAAAGCTACTGCTAAGGGCGATATTGATGCTGAGGTGGCAAGAGTCCAAGGGCTAATTGACGCTGACCCATACTTGAGTACAGCTAAGAAGGAAAAGCAGAAGAATCGTGCAAAGAGTTTGGGTGAAACTGTCAAGAGTAATATTGATAGTGCAACTAGTGGTGATGGTGTAGCTCAAGCACTTAACATGGGTAAGACACTTATCATTACAGCATATGAACAGGGAGAGCTTCCAGAGGGCAGAGAGAACGCTAAGCAAGAAATTGCCGATGAAGCAAAATCGGTTAAGGATAAGATTGATGCCGACAGCTTATTAACAACAGCAGACAAGGCAAAGCAGAAGCAAGACGTTGATAACGCAGTAACAGAAGCCAATGCCGCAATCGATGCAGCAACCACACCAGATGAAATTGCCAAGGCAGTCGAAGATGGTAAGGCCAAGATTAATGCCGCATATCTACCAGGTAAGGACTTAAGTAATCAAAAGGCAATTGCTAAAGGCAACATTGCTAGTCAAGCAAGTGTTGTTAAGGGCAGCATTGATGCCGATCAAAACTTGACTACTGCTACAAAAGAAGAACAAAAGAAGAACGTTGATCAGGCCGTAGCAGAAGCCAATGCCGCAATTGATGCCGCAACCACACCAGATGAAATTGCTAAGGCAGAAGCAGATGGTAAAGACAAGATTAAAGCTGCATATGTGCCGGGCAAGGACTTAAGTAGTCAAAAGAACAATGCTAAGCAAGAAATTGCCGATGAAGCAACTACAGTTAAGAACCGAATCAATGCTGATGATAACTTACCAACTACCGAAAAGAACAAGCAGAAGCAAGATGTTGATAACGCTGTAGCAGAAGCCAATGCCGCAATTGATGCCGCAACCACGCCAGATGAAATTGCCAAGGCAGTAGCAGATGGTAAGGCCAAGATTAATGCCGTATATGTGCAGGGCAAGGACTTAAGTAATCAAAAGAACAATGCTAAGCAAGACATAGCCAATGAAGCAACAGATGTTAAGAATAGTATCGATGCCGATCAAAACTTGACTACTGCTACAAAAGAAGAGCAAAAGAAGAACGTTGATAACGCTGTAGCAGAAGCCAATGCCGCAATTGATGCCGCAACCACACCAGATGGTATTGTTCAAGCAACTAATGAAGGTAAAAATAAAATTCATGCGGCATATGTACCAGGCAAGAATTTAAGTACTCAAAAGAATGATGCTAAGCAAGACATTGCCGATGTAGCAACTACAGTTAAGGGCAACATTGATGCCGATGGCTTATTAACTACTGTTGAAAAGAACAAGCAGAAGCAAGACGTTGATAACGCTGTAGCAGAAGCTAACGCCGCAATTGATGCCGCAACCACGCCAGATGAGATTGCCAAGGCAGTAGCAGATGGTAAAGATAAGATTAATGGTGCTTACCAACCAGGTAAGGACTTAAGTAGTCAAAAGAACAATGCTAAGCAAGAAATTGCCAATGAAGCAAAATCGGTTAAGGATAGTATCGATGACGATAGCTTATTAACTACTGTTGAAAAGAACAAGCAGAAGCAAGATGTTGATA
>NZ_REHL01000012.1:0-1364 GCF_003692845.1 Lactobacillus sp. ESL0263
GGGTCAGCGTCAATTAGCCCTTGGACTCTTGCCACCTCAGCATCAATATCGCCCTTAGCAGTAGCTTTTGCATTATCAAGGTTTCCTGACTGATATGCTGCTGCTATTGCTGCTTTACCATCTTCAAGGGCCTTGTCCACTTCTTCAAAACTGGTAGCACTATCGATGTCGTTCTTAGCTGCCGTTCCTGCTGCTACTGCTGCTGCAGTTTGGGTAGCCTTGGAACCTGAATCTAAGTCACTATCGCTTGAAATCAAGTTCTTGCAATCAGTTACTGCAGTATCAATTGCGTCTTTAGCGGTCTGCTTTGCATCATCCACTGTACCATCAACATATGCATTTTCAACATCAGTTTTACCAGCTGCTAAAGCTTGAGCTACTTCATCACCAGTTGTTGCGGCAGTAATCTTGCTCTTAGCTGCTGCACCTCTGCTTTCAGCGTCTGCTATTTGCGCTGCTTTCTTGGCAGCTGGTAGATGCTTATCTGCGTTTATCTTAGCTTTTGTAGCTGCTACTGCGTCATCAATATCGCCATTAGCTTTCAGCTTGGCATCAGAAATATTACCTGATATATATGCATTTTCAACATCTTTTTTACCAGCTGCTAAAGCTTGAGCTACTTCTTCTCCAGTTGTTGCGGCAGTGATCTTGTCCTTAGCAGCAGCACCTGCTGCTTCAGCGTTTGCTATCTGGGTAGCTTTGTCAGTAGTTGTTAATGCTGTATCCTTATTAATTTTATCCTTAGTGGCTGCTACTTTGTCATCAATTGCGTCTTTAGCATCGCTCTTTAGATCATCTAGTTCAAGTTTTTCGTGAGCCGCTGCTACTGCATTTTCACCATCACTGAGAGCTTTTTCTAGTTCATCACCAGTTGTAGCTAAATCAATGTTATTCTTAGCCGCTTCCCCAGCTGCTGCTGCATTTGCTTTTTGCTCTGTCTTTCTTGAATCACTTAAATTACTATCACTGTCAATCTCATTCTGAGTTTTTCTAACCTGCTGATCTATTTTTCCCTTAGCATTCAGTTTTGCATCTGCCAAGTTAACTGACGTGTGAGCTGCTTCAATGTTCTTTACGCCTTCGTTATATGCATCAATTACTTTATCAGCAGTATCTACTGCTTTTTGATCAATTGCCGCCTTAGCATTTTCTCCAGCATCTTCTGCCGCTTTACTTTGCTTAGCTCTCAGTGTGCTATTTAACGTAGTATCTTTAGCGATATCATCTTTGACGCTTGAAACTGCTTGATCAAGCAAATCCTTATAGCTTTGTTTGAAGTCTTTAAGTGATCCCTCAACATATGCACCCTCAATGTAAGTTGCTGACTCTTTGTTGTTCACAGCGTCATCAACTATCTTGTTTAT